>JANPKJ010000065.1:0-87608 GCA_031425955.1 Akkermansiaceae bacterium
TGATCTGGCGCAGTCTACATGCACCCGAATTGCCAAAACACTCAACAATCGACCCAGGAAACGCCTCGGATTCAAGACTCCGAACGAGATATACTATCAATTACCTGTTGTCGCACTTCAAACTTGAAACTATTCTTCTTCATTTGGATTGGATTCGCAGATCATCACGGGTGCTCCTGATGGATCAATCGCTAAACAAAACCTTTGGTCTTTCCAGTTGAAATCCATCTTCATCTGTTGGTGGATCGAACCACCTGATGATTCGATCTGAGAAACACTGTGGTCGAAATCCTCCACATCAATGTAAGGAAGCCAGCCAGAAACCCAATTGGGAAAGACGCCAGCGTCACAAATCCCCAGCACATTCTCGGTCCCGTCCTTAACGAAATAGGATGTATGATCTTCGTCTTCTTTTAACGGCTCTCGCACGAATCCGAACACTCGCTCGTAAAAGAGTGAGGTCTCGTCGGGCTTGGCTACAATCATATCGAGCCAGTTAACGCGTCTGATTTTGTTCATGATTTGTTTCTTGGCTAACAGTATTATTGAACAGCGCGCTGTATATTCAGGACAAATGCGACATGGATCATTGCAGTTCTGGAAAAACGGTGGATCACTAAATTTTGGGGACAGGTTGGAGTCTGATGAGGTGGGTGTGGGCGGCGGAGTTTACAACTCCAGCTTGGCGAGCAGGCCGTGTTTGCCGCCGAGGGCGCCGCGGGCGGTGCCTTTGAGTTCCTTGATGAAGGTCTTAAGGGCTTCGTAGGCGGCGGCGCGCTCGGCGATGTCTTCGATGGCGTTGCCGAGGGCGGTGTCCTGATCACCGCCGGTGCCGGTGAGGTCGTCGAGGTTCTCGAGGAGGGTGGTGAGGCGGGTGGCGGGGTAGCCGCGTTTGGTGAGTTTGGCGGCGTGCGTGGGCTTGCCGGCGGCCGCGTAGGAGGTCTCGGCGGTGGTGATGAAATGGCCGGTGTCTTCAGGGACCTCACCCTTGAGACTGAGGCTGATGCGGTCGGACTCGGCGGGGAAGGCGGCACGGGCGATTTCGCGGAAGGTGGCTGGCATTTTTTCCTAGGGTTGGACCGTAGCAAGAGGCTGTTGGAAGCGGTGGCGTGGGGCAAGTAGGAAAGCGGCGAATTTCAGCACTCCGGCGCGCTTGTTACACCATTTCTAAAAAATAATGTGACATTCCTGTTCGATGAATGAAGAAAAAGATTTACCGCAAAGCCGCAGAGGTCGCGAAGGGACGCAAAGTGATATTAAAGAATAGGATTCCTGATCTTCTCTGCTTCCCTTCGTGACCTTTGCGGCTCTGCGGTTCAATGAATGTCATGTTATCTATGGAAAATGGTATTGTACTGCGGCGCGTCAAGATTTGTGGAAATGCGTGAGAAAGCGACAGGCGAAACGCCCAACTTCGAAGACAGCCGAGACGGCCATCCTCCAGACCCATTTCAACCAATGGTGACGCGCGGCAGTACTAGCACTCCGGCGGACATGGATGTCTCGTCGATACCTTGGGGACCAGACGTCCCCACCCGAATGGCACGTAGTTAAGAGCAAGGAGGGGCGATCTCCGAATCGCCCAAGCCCATGAAGTGACGATGGGCTGAAGTGCCTGCACCTCATCGACTTCTAATGGGCTCGGCAGATCGGAGTCCGCCGCTCCTTGGGCGCATGTGCGGCGGTATGAGGTTCAATTTAGAGACGAAACAGTCCTCAACTACGTGCCGTTCGTCCCCCCCCTTATGGTTTGCGTACCTCGGCGCAGACCCAGTCGCGGTAGGGCGCGGAGATTTTTTCCGGGGAAAGGGCGATGATTTCCGGGACTTCGTAAGGATGGAGCTCGGTCAGGGCCTTTTCGAAGGCAGGAAACGCGGCGATGGGGGTCTTGAATAGGGCGAGGGTTTCGGCGGTGGTTTCGACCTTGCCCTGCCACCGGTAGATCGATTCCACGGCCGGCAGGAGATTGACGCACGCTGCGAGTTGCCTTTCCACCAACAGCGTGCCAATCTGTCGCGCCTGCTCCGGACTGGGGAAGGTGCAAAGGATCACGAGAACTTCGGACATGGCTCTTTCGGAACATCGAAAACCCAAAAACATCAAACACAAGGTGAAATCCGGCTTCTTGGAAAAACTCGTCGCGCGGCTTGACCGTGTGGTGCCGGGGGACGTCCAGCAGATCGTCACCCGCTTGATCCGGGAGAAGGGGTTCATGGAGAAGGTGTTCGAGGCGCTGCACGAAGGCGTCATCATCCTGGATCCGCAGGGAGTGATCGGATTCCTCAACCGCGCGGCATGCCAGTTCTTCGGGCTGGATCCGGAGCGGGCGATTGGCGAGGTGATTTCCTCGCAGATCCGCGGGCTGGATTGGGAAGCGCTGGGGAAACCGGGCCGCACGATCAGCCGGGACCTCGAGGTGTTCTATCCGGAAAACCGCTATCTGAATTTTTACCTCGCGCCTATCGACGGCGCGGAGGGCGACGAGGGACCTCTCGGCTACGTGATGCTCGTCCGCGACCTCACGTCCACCCGCGCGGAGGCGGAGGAAACATTGGAATCCGAGCGGCTGAACTCGCTGACGCTGCTCGCCGCCGGCGTGGCTCATGAAATCGGCAATCCGCTCAACTCGCTCGACATTCACCTGCAGCTTCTCGGCCGCAAGTTGCGCAAACTGCCGCCCGGCGACCGCGGACCGCTGGAGGAAAACCTGACCACCGCCCGCGAGGAAATCCAGCGGCTGGACACGATTCTCAAACAGTTTCTGCATGCCGTCCGCCCGACCACGCCGCACCGTGAGCGGCAAGATTTGCACGCGCTGCTGCATGAAACGCTGAAGCTCTTGGAACCGGAACTGGCATCGCGAAAACTCTCCGTGGAGCTGGATCTCGCGGAATCGATGCCGCCAGCGATGATCGATCCCGGGCAATTCCAACAGGTATTCTACAATCTCATCCGCAATGCCTATCAGGCACTGCCGGTCGCCCAGGGCCAAATCACCATCCGCACCCGGGTAAATGATTTTGAAACGATCATTTCCATCGAGGACAACGGCACCGGCATTTCCCCCGAGCACATGGGCGCGATTTTCGAGCCTTACCGCACCACGAAGTCCTCCGGCTCCGGGCTGGGACTGCTCATCGTGCGGCGCATCATCCGCGAGCACGGCGGGCAGATCGCCATCGAGAGCCAGGAAAACCAGGGAACCCGCGTGCTCATCCACCTGCCGCACGCCGAGCGGCGCGTCCGCCTGCTAGGCGCGCCGGAAGCCGATCCGGTGATCGATCTTTGAAATTTCCGCCCATGCTCCCCACCCTCCTGATAGTCGAAGACGAGCGCGCCACCCGCGAGGGGTTGCGCAGTGCTTTGGAAGAGGAATTCGACGTTTACACGGCGTCCGGCACCAGCGAGGCGCTGGCGATTCTCAAAACCGAGCCGATCAAGCTACTGCTCACCGACCTCCGGTTAGGCGGCGACTCCGGAATGGACCTGCTGGACGCGGCGCTCGCGCTGCCGGAGCCGCCGGTCGCCATCATGATGACGGCTTACGGCTCGGTCGACACAGCGGTGGAGGCGATGCGCCGGGGCGCGTGGCATTTCGTCACCAAGCCGCTCAATCTCGACGAGGTGGAGATGCAGCTCAAGCGCGCGCTCCGCAGCCGGACGTTGGAGGTGGAGAACCAGCAGCTCGTCCAACAGGTCAAAAAATCCCACAAGCTCGATCGGCTGATCGGCAAGTCCCCCGCCATCCGCCGGGTGTCCGAGCTTGTGCAACAGGTCGCGCCGACCCGCGCCACCGTGCTGATCGAGGGCGAATCCGGCACCGGCAAGGAGGTGGTGGCGCACACGCTGCACCATCTGTCCGGCAGACCGGCGGCGAAGATGGTCATCGTGCATTGCGCGGCGCTGTCGGCGCAGTTGTTGGAGAGCGAGTTGTTCGGCCATGAAAAAGGCGCATTCACCGGAGCTGCGCAGCGCCGGATCGGGCGCTTCGAGCAGGCGGACGGCGGCACGCTTTTCCTCGATGAAATCGGCGAGATCGACGCCGCCACGCAGGTGAAACTGCTGCGCGTGCTTTCCGAGCGGACGCTGGAGCGCGTCGGGTCGAACTCACCGATCAAGGTGGACGTGCGCGTCATCGCCGCGACGAACAAGAACCTCAAGGAGTTGGTGGCGAACGGCACTTTCCGCGAGGATCTCTATTTCCGGCTCAATGTCGTAAAGATCACAATGCCGCCTCTGCGGGACCGCAAGGAGGACATCGTTTTGCTGGCAAACAGCTTTCTCCAGGAATTCGCCAAGGAAAACGACCGGCCGGTGAAACCGCTGTCAGACGCGGCGATGAATCTCCTGCTCGACTATTCGTGGCCCGGCAACGTCCGCGAATTGCGGACCGCCATCGAACACGGTGTGGTGATGAGCAACGACCCGGTCATCGAGGCCCGCCACCTTCCGCAATTCCTGCATTTTCAAGCCATTGCTCCGGTGGTCATGCCGTCACCTGCCAAAAACACCCTTGATGCCATGCCGGAATTCAACTTGCATGCGCTCGAAACCAATACGATCCGGGCTGCCCTCAACCTCTCCGGAGGAAACCGCACCCACGCAGCGGATCTTCTTGGCGTCAGCCGCAGAACCCTCCAACGCAAGTTGAAGGAACTGGGACTTTGATTTTTCCGACGGTCTTCCCCATTTCCCATTTTTCATGAATTCCACTTCACCGCAGCTCGACACGGGCATCATCATCCGCCGCAGCCTGTTTTTCCTGGTTCTGATCATTCTGACTCTCGGGAACCTGTTCGTCCTGTTCCGGGGTCTCAACTCGCCGCAAGCGATGGACCAGGCGCAGATTTCCCGGGAAATCGCCCGTGGCAATGGCTTCACCACCAAGATGATCCGCCCGGTCGCCTACGACCAAGTGCGGCGGGCGCAGAACCAGACGGTCTCGATGGTCGGATTCCAGGACACTTACCACTCGCCGCTCAATCCGCTGCTCAACGCCGCCGTGCTGAAAGTCATCGGCGCGGACAATTCCGACGCCTGGCAGATGAATGAAAACGAAATGGTGTTCCCGCTCGACCGGGTGATCGCCACCGTTTCCACGTTGTTTTTCCTGATGGCCATCGGCGTGAATTATCTGCTGATCTCGCGGATTTTCGACGCCAAGATCGCCGGCGTGTGTGCGATCCTGATGCTGTTTTGTGAGACGTTCTGGAATTATTCGCTCAGCGGGCTGCCGCAGATGTTGATGTTGCTGCTGTTTTCCAGCGCGATTTATTTCGTCTACCGCGCGGTGGAGGCGACCGTCGAGGGGCGCATCGCGATGACTCCGGCGATCATTGCCGGGGTGTTCTTCACCCTACTCGCGCTCACCCACTGGATGACGGTGTGGATCGCGCTGGGTTACATCATCTTCGCCGCCGTCTATTTCCGGCCGCGGGGGATCGTCGGAATTGTGATCGTGCTTCTACTGCTCATCGCTGCCATCGGTCCGATGCTGCGAAACCAGAGCATCACGGATTCGCCATTCGGCACGGCGTTTCTCACGCTCTACAACGGCCTCGGCAGTGGTTCGGAAGCCGCCGTGATGCGGACCGCCAACCTGGAAGAACAGCCGCTCGTCCTGGACGGCCTCATCGCGAAAGTCCTGGGGACCACCCTGCTTCAAACCACGGACATCATCCGGTTGCTCGCCGGCATCGTCATCGCGCCGTTGTTTTTCCTCTCGCTGCTGCATCCGTTCAAGCGGGCTTCGATCGCGAATTTCCGCTGGGCCATCCTGCTGATGTGGGTCTTCGCCGCGCTGGGTCTGGCATTTTTCGGAATTTCCAAGGACCCGCTGGATCCGAACCAGTTGCACCTGTTGTTCGCGCCGATCATGACGGCTTACGGGCTGGCGTTCATTTCGATCTTGTGGAGCCGCCTGGAATTCGTCGCCAGCACGCCGCTCCTCGCCAACGTCCATCATTTCGTCATCATCGGCGTCTGCGCCCTGCCATTGGTGCTGTCGTTGCCGCAAAAAGTAAAACTCGGCATGCACCTGCGCGACCGCGGCGGGGTGCCGAACTGGCCGCCCTACTACGCCCCCGCGCTGAACAGCAAATTGGCGGGCATCAAAGGCTGGACCAAAAAGGATCAAGTCATCTTCGCCGACCAACCGTGGGCGGTCGCCTGGTATGCCGACCGCATCAGCATCTGGCTGCCACCCACCTACATGGGGTTTGAAAAACTCGAGAACTACGCCTCCGATCTTGAAACGCCAGTTGCCGGCGTGCTGATTTCCCCGCTGTCCCACGGTTCGGGCGGACTTGCCGAAATCGCCGCCCAATACCGGGACTTCACCTTCATGGTTCTCGACGGCAGGACCTTCTTTACCAATTACCCGTCCGGGGTTTCCCTGTTCGACCGGGACCCGAAGATCCAGGGCGTCGCCAAACGCTATTCCCACCGCCAGCCACTCGTCGGCATGGACATGGTCTATTACAGCGACCGCCCGATCCGCGCGACCCCCTCCAACTAACGAACATGGCACGACGCAAATCCGATTCTGAAACGAACCAAACCTCGCCGCCCGATTTCGAAGAAGCACTCGGCGGGCTGGAATCCATCGTCGAGGCGATGGAGCACGAGCACCTGTCGCTCGAAGATCTCGTGGCCCATTACGAAAAAGGCTCAGCGCTGCTGACCCGCTGCGAATCAATTCTCCAGTCCGCCCGCGAGCGGATCGAGCTCATCACTCTGCGCAACCAGAATGAGATTGGGCTGGATGCCGGAGGGAAAACCGCAAATGCTGCCGCCACCCCGGATGAGCCTGACGACGACGACGATAATGACATCCGCCTCTTCTAATCTTCCTCCGGCCCTCGGCCCGCTCCTCTCCACGATTCACAGTCCCGAGGATGTCAAAAAACTCGCCGACGAAGATCTTCCCAAGCTCGCCGACGAAATCCGCCACACGCTGATCGACCGCTTGTCGAAAACCGGCGGCCACCTTGGGCCCAATCTCGGCGTCGTCGAGTTGACCGTAGCGATGCACCGGATTTTCTCCACGCCGCAGGACAAGTTTGTGTTCGACGTTTCCCACCAGGGCTACGTTCACAAGATGCTCACCGGCCGTGCGGCCCAGATCCACACGATCCGCACTTACAAGGGCCTCAACGGCTTCCTCCTCCGCAGCGAGTCCGAGCACGATTCCTACGGCGCGGGCCACGCCGGCACCGCTCTATCCGCCGCACTCGGCATGGCCGCCGCGCGGGATCTGTCGGGAGGAGACAACCACATCGTCGCCGTCGCCGGGGACGCCGCATTTACCTGCGGACCCACGCTCGAAGCGCTCAACAACATCGCCGAGACGACCAAGAAATTCATCGTCGTGCTCAATGACAACGAGTGGTCCATCGACAAAAACGTCGGTGCCATCGCCCGTTATTTCAACGCGCTCCAGACCCACCACACCTACGCCGCCGTCCGCCGCCAGGCTGCCGATTTTGTCGAGAAAATCGCGGGCAAAGCCGTCCGTACGCTCGCCCACCGGGTTGAAGAAGGTGCGAAGAACCTGCTGTTTCAGAACGTGTTGTTTGAAAAATTCGGCATGCGTTACTTCGGCCCCATCGACGGCCACGACCTACCGTTGTTAGTCCGCACCTTCGAGCACCTCAAGACGCTGCACGAGCCGGTCGTGCTCCACATCATCACCGAAAAAGGCCGCGGCTATCAGCCCGCGCTCGACAATCCCGGGAAATTCCACGGACTCGGCACCTACAAGATCGAGGACGGCTCCACTGATTCCGTCACCACCCCGACCTGCTCCGATCTCTTCGGCCGCGCCGTCACCGAGTTCGCCAAAAAGGACCCGAAAATCGTCGCCATCACCGCCGCCATGCCCGGCGGAACGAAGCTGGAGATTTTCAAAAACGAGCTGCCCGACCGTTATTTCGACGTCGGCATCGCCGAGGAACACGCCGCGCTCTTCGCCTGCGGCCTCGCCACCGAGGGCTTCCGTCCGTTTCTTGCGATCTACTCGACCTTCATGCAGCGCGCCTACGACATGATCATCCACGACATGGCGCTGCAGGGACTTCCCGTCAGACTCTGTATGGACCGCGGTGGACTATCAGGAGATGACGGCCCGACTCACCACGGGCTTTTCGACATCGGCTACCTCCGCCACGTCCCCGGCATCATCCACATGCAGCCGAAGGACGAGGACGAGTTCGTGGACATGCTTTTCACCATGTCGAAATACGACGACGGCCCCACCGCCATCCGCTACCCGCGCGGCGTCATCAAAGGCACGCCGATCAAGGCCAAGCCAAAATTGCTGGAAATCGGCAAGGCGGAAGTCGTCGCGGACGGCACCGACGTCGCGCTCATCGGCCTCGGCACCTTGTTCGAAATGGCCGAGCGCACCAAGGCGCAACTCGAAGCAAAAGGCATCTCCGTCGCCCTCATCAACCCGCGCTTCATCAAGCCGCTGGATGCGAACGTCATCCAGGAATACGCCAAAAAATGCAAGGTCGTCTGCACCTTCGAGGACCACGTGCTCTTCAACGGCTTCGGCGCGTCCGTGATTGAAAATCTCCACGACGCCGGCATCCACACGCCGGTCGAGCGCATCGGCTGGCCGGATGAATTTATCGAACACGGCAAACCGGAAACCCTCCGCGAGCTCCACGGTCTCACCGCGGAAGCCGCGACGGAGAAAGTGCTGCGGCATTTTTGATCGCAACTCGGTGCCTGCCACATCGGTTTCCTGAGGTTAGCGCGTCGATCCGCTAAACTGCCACGCATGAAGAATTGTGGAATCCCAGCGGGGTGGACGTGGTCATGGAGAAAACCCCTTTCACTGGCAGAGCTCTTCCCGGTGCTTCGTGAAAGAAGGGGGTTCAAACCCCTTCTCCATATTGCACCCAAATTCAAAAATCTTCATGCGCGACAACATACCCGGCAAGTTCCCCGGAAAACACCCCGCCTGAACCACCCGATATTCGCAGCCAAACCGGGAAATTCCGTGTCAATCAGCGAGTTCCAGCCAGCTTCGCGGTGGGCACGGTTTTGAAGATCAAAGCCGGGGGTGCTGCGATCAAGATTTTACCCGAGCCAGATTTGCAGCTTGGCCTGCAAGCGTGAATACTCTATCAAAGCCTTCATGAAAGAATTTGCCGAGATCCGTTATTCCGGGTCGGGTTTCACCCTGAATATCGATCAGTCCGTCAGTAAGTCAGTTCAGCTGCAAACCATGATTCGCAGTCTTACATTCCTGGTTTTTCTTGGAACTTGCTGCTTAGGGCAAGCAGTCGACCGGCATCTTCCGGATGCACTCACATACGAGTGGACTATCAAACAAGCTCATTGTGAGCTCGCCAGGGTGGATTTCGAAAATGCAACAATAGAGGATGCGATCAATTTTCTTCGTGCCGACGAACTCACCCCGCTCAAGCTCATGCACGGACTTCCTAGGAAAACTCTGGATATAAAGGTGAATTGGAATCTTAGGGATATTTTATGGATCGATCTCTTGGCAAAAATTGCAGATATTGCGAATGCAGATCTCATCGTCGTCAGAGGGATAATCACATTGAAATCCAGGGAGTAAATTGGGTCGGGTTCCGCATTTCAACAAATCGAGCCAAGTCTTCATCGGCCGCCTGTTGGCAGAATGAAAGGAAGCCGCGACGGCGAAAGTGCTTAGGCACTTTTCCTGACGACCTCAAAGCGGTCGCTCCGGACTGACAAAAATCACCCTTAAATTTTGTTTTCCGAAAATGGGGTCGGAAAATGGGGTCGAAAATGGGGTCGGGTTTCGCATTTCAACAAATGGAGGCAAGTCTCCATCGGTCGCCTGCTGGCCGAAGGAGAGAAAACCACCGAAGGCTCCCCTCTTGCTCATGACAGCGGCATGACAGCGGGACACATGACAGCGGGACAGACCTTTAATTCTGGTTCCGGGATTGCGGGTCGAGAACTGGCTGGATTGAATGTCTCATCACCTTTGTTGAAATGCGAAACTTGGCCCCATTTGCGGCATCGCACCGCCGGACTAGACCGGTGCCAGGACGCGGGCTTCGGCGGCGCGAAGGAGCGCGGCGGCCAGATCGGCGGTGCGCAGGGGCTTGGGGATGTAGTCGTTCATGCCGGCGGCGACGCAGGCCTCCCGATCGCCCCCCATGGCATTCGCGGTGAGGGCGATGATCCACGGCGCGCCGCCGGGTGGGGGCACCGCCCGAATGAGCCGGGCCGCCTCCAGACCGTCGAGTTTGGGCATCTGCACATCCATGAGAATGATATCGTAGGTCTGGCGTTCGAGAGCAGCGAGGACCTCGAGGCCGTCGGCTGCAAGATCCGCACGGTAGCCAAGGCGGGCGAGCATGAGGATGGCTACCTTTTGGTTCACCGGGTTGTCCTCGGCGAGCAGGATGCGCTCGCTGCGAGACTCGTCCGGATGCGTTGCGGGCGCGGCGGACTCGGGCGTTGGGACAGGGGCGGGAACAGGTCCGGCCAGGCGGGTGAGAGTTTCGAAGATCTGGGCGGGTTTGGCGGGTTTGGAAAGGATGGCGCCGAAGAGCGCGTGGGCTTCCTCCCCGAATTGTTGACCGATCGAGGTGAGGAGCAGGAGCGGGAAAGCTCCCCCGACCGGCAATGCGCGGAGGGCGCGGCCGAGCATGATTCCGTCCATCTCGGGCATCTGCATATCCAGGATGCCAATGTCGAAACACGCGTCGGCCCGCACGAGGGCAATAGCCTCCTCGCCGCCCGGGACGGCAACGAGCTCGATCTCCCATTTGGCGGCGAGTTCGGTGAGGATGCGGCGGTTGGTGGCGTTGTCGTCCACCGCAAGGGCGCGCAAGCCGCGCAGGGTCGGGCGGGGCTCGACGGTGACGCGACGCCGGCTGGCCGCGACCCACTCGACGCAGAGGGTGAAGCTGAAAGTGGAGCCTTCGCCGGGCATGCTGTCGACCCACATGCGCCCGCCCATGATCTCAGCGAGGCGGCGGCTGATCGCCAGGCCCAGTCCCGTTCCGCCGTATTTGCGGGTGGTGGAGGCGTCCACCTGCGTGAAGGCCTTGAAGAGGCGGTCGCGCGCCTCGGGTGGAATGCCGATGCCGGTGTCGCGTACGGCGAAAACGAGCTGGTGGGTGCCGTCGGGCTCGTTCGTGGTGCTGACTGAGACGAGCACCTCGCCGTGCTCGGTGAATTTGAGCGCGTTGCTGATCAGGTTGATCAGGATCTGACGCAGGCGGGTGACATCGGCACGGAGTTCGCGTGGCGCGCCGTCCTGGATCTCGTAGAGCAGGTCGAGGCCCTTCGCTGCGGCGCTGAGGGCGAAAAGGTCGAGCGCGCTCTCGATGCAGTCGGCGAGATTGAATACCTCGGTTTCGAGCTCCAGTTGGCCGGACTCGATTTTTGAGAAATCGAGGATGTCGTTGATCAGGCTGAGCAGGGATTCGCCGCTGGAGCGGATGATCTCGGTGAAATCGCGTTGTTGCGGATCAAGCGGCGTGTCGAGCAGCAGCGAGGTCATGCCGATGACACCGTTCATCGGAGTGCGGATCTCGTGGCTCATCATCGCGAGGAACTCGCTCTTGGCGGCGTTGGCCCGCTCGGCGGCGTGGCGGGCGCTTTCCTGGGCAGTGACGTCGGTGAGGGCGCCGAACCAGGCGCGGGAGCCATCGGCCTGGCAGAGTGCGGTGGCGCGGGCGACGATCCAGTGGGTCTCGCCGGTGGCGGCACGGAGCGAGAAGGTGGCGTTCCAGTCGCTGAGTTCGGCGACCGCGCGGCGGAGGGATTCCAGGAGTTTGCGACGTTGGGCGCGGGTCACGGCAGCGAAGAGGCGGGCGGGCCGGCGCATGAACTCTTCGGGCGCGCGGCCGAGAAGGGTGCGGAAGCCAGGGCTGAGCAGAGGGACAATGAAGTGGCCCTCGGGGGAGATCTCGAACTGGAAGAGAGCGCCGGGCGCGTGGGTGGTAAGGGCGCGGAGGCGTTGCTCGCCAAGGAGAAGCAGTTGCTCGGCATGCTTACGCTCAGTGATGTCGCTTTCAATGGCCATGAAGCCAGTGAAGGTGCCGGCGGTGTCGCGCAGCGGTTGCAGCTCGATCGCAAGCCAATATTGGCGGCCCGATTTGTGGTAATTGACGATTTCCACTTTGAAACCGATCTGGGCGGCGATACCCGCGCGCATTATTTTACGCGTGGCGGGATCGGTGAGCGGGCCGCGGAGAATATCCCCGGGCCGGCGTCCGCGCACCTCGTCAAGGGTGTAGCCGGTGATGCGGGTGAAGCCCTCGTTGATCCATTCGATTTTTTCCAACGAATCGGTAATCACTACAGCGTTGCTGGTGTGGCTGGCGACCATGGCGAGGCGCGCTGCGGCAGCCTCGCTGACGCGCAGGCTGGCGGTCATCTCCGCGGCGAGGCGCAGGGCGCGGGCCCGGCTGAGCCCGAGACTGTGAATGATGCCCGCGACCAACAAGGTGGCGAGGCTGCCGGCGAGGCCGAGGTAGAGCGGGATGCGCTGCTCCACGGTAGCCTCGAATTTAGGGGTGGAGGTAAGCACGAGCGTCCAAGTGCGCCCGCCGATGGTGATGGGCAAGCGGCGGTGAAACAGCCGGCCGCCGAGGAACCGGCCACCGGGAGCGGCGGCCTGGTTGGCCACGAGGATGTTGTCGGCGTCGAGCAGGAGCGCGGCTGGCGAAGGATCGACTCCGGGGGCGACCGCGCCGTCGAACACCTCGACATCGAGCATATTCTCTGTGCCCGCCATGATCGTGGAAAAGACGTCGTCGATGATGATCGGTGCGACCACAAGGCCGTTAAGCGCCACCTCGCGCTCGGCCGCGGTGTTGACGGGAACGTCGTTGCGGAACACCGGCACGAGGTAGAGAAACCCGGCACGGTTGGATTTGTCCTGCATCAGGCTGATGCGCCCGGTGAGCGTGGGCTGGCCCGTGCGGATGGCCTGTTCGACCGCAGCGCGGCGGACGGGGTCGGAGCCGACGTCAAAGCCCTGCGCGTCGTGATTCTCCGCGAGCGGGTAGATGTATTTGGTGAGGTAGAGGTCGGGATGATCTCCCGAGGTTCTAACTGAGAACTCGGGTGCTCCGTCGGCGCGGGCGGCGGCGAGATAGGCGTCGAGCCCGGCGCGTGGCACGCGTTCGATGTAACCGAAGCCGAGCACACCGGGAAACTCGACGGCGAGATCGCGGGATTTGACGTAGTTGGCGAACTCGCGACGGTCCACCGCGGTACTGGCGGCGAAGATGCCACGCGCACCCTTGAGTCCGTAAACGGCGAGGTTGACCCGCTGGTTTAAATCGGTGGTCAGTCGATCGGTCAGCCGCCCGAAGCGCAGCTGCGCGGCAAGATTATAATTTTCGTGGACGGCGTGCGCACCCCACCAGGAAAGTGCCAGACCGAAGGCGATGCACAGGCCTAGCTTTGTGACAAACGAACGTGACCCGTGTGCGGGAAGATACTTGATCATCGGTAGGTGTCCTAGGGTTTGCGATCAAGTCAATCAGGCGTTGCCCCGGCCGTCACGGTGAGAACCCAAGGAAGAACTGAAAATCGCAAGGGCGGACGTTCGAATGATTCGATTTGATACAGCATGACAAGAGCGGCCTAGGCTTACGGAAAGGGACTCCAAGCCCGGTAGCAATTTCTGAGATCGATGTCGCAAACCTCGTTCCAACATCGGCAGGTTTTGCGGAGACCGTTGTTGCTTATCACAAAACTATTTTTCGAACCCGGCACTTTTCAAATGACATTGATGATGGGCCTGCAAATTTTGCATGATTACATGAATTCTTTACGGTAATGACCCCGTCGCAAAATCCCATCGGAAACACGGACGGTTGGAAGCGGAATTAGAGAGTGCTGTTGAAAATGATCCGGAAACCGTGGCGGTGGGTTTCGAAAACGGAGTGCCGCATCTAACTAAAGCAACATGGAAACCGATTTTGCTGGAACGCTGGAGCCGGAAGTCGGGACCGCGTCCGCCAGGGCGCGGGCTTGGCGCCGCTTGCGGGGGCAGCAAAGCTTCCCAGATTCGGGCTGACGGAATCCCGGCACCATTCGCCGGCGTTGCTCCGCTTGTTGTGGATCGACCACGCATTGCCCGCATTCCCCGGGCTGGATTTCGCACCGTATTCGGGAAATCCGCCGGCGACCGGAGACGAACCCGCGCGACAGGCGAATTCCCACTCCGTCACATCCCAGGCATCCACACGCCGGTCAAGCGCATCGGCTGGCCGGAAGAATTCATCGCATACGGCAAACCGGAAACCCTCCGCGAACTCCACGGCCTCACCGCGGAAGCGGCGACGGAGGAGGTATTGAAGTATTTCTCCTGACAGAGTGGAATTTGTCGCCCTGAGGTAATAAAAATCACCCTTAAATTTTTTTTTCCGGGTTGCGGCGGCGGCCCCAAGCCCTAGCCTGCGGAAAAGAATCTGCCATGGCCAATCCGATCGCCCGCCCTCTCAACAAACGCGTGCTCCTCATGGGCACCTGCCTCTGCGATGCCTTCTACGACGACACCGCCAAGGCGACCGTCGAAGTCCTCGAACACCTCGGCATCGCGGTCGAGTTCCCCGAGAACCAAACCTGCTGCGGCCAGCCGGCATTCAATTCCGGTGACTGGGTCGCCTCGCGCAAAGTCGCGCGCCACACCGCCAGTGTTTTCGCCGGGGATCTGCCCGTGATCGTCCCGTCCGGCTCCTGCGCGGCCATGAATTTCCACGGAAATCTCCTCCAGTTCGAGGAAAACCCGGACCCAGCCATCGACTCGCTCGCCAAGCGCACTTGGGAAGTCATGGACTTCATTTACAACGGCCTCGGCGTAAAAACCTGGGCCGGGAAATTCGACAAGCCCACCCGCCTGGCCTTCCATCGCTCCTGCCACGCCCGCGGCACCGGCACCGGCGAGGCGGTCCGCACCCTGCTCGCCTCCATCGAAAACGCGGAGGTCGTCCCCTTCGGTGAGGCCGAGCAATGCTGCGGCTTCGGCGGCACCTTTTCCGTCACCTTCCCGCACATTTCCGGGCGGATGGGGAACCTCAAGCTCGACCGCATCCTCGAAATCCAACCGGACCTGCTCGTCGGTATCGACATGTCCTGCCTCATGCACCTCAGCGGCCTCGCCCAGACCCAGGGCCGCCACGTCAAGCACCAGCACGCCATCCAAGTCCTCCGCGACACACTTCCATGATCGGCACCCAACTCATCGACGACTACGCCCGGAACATTTCCGACGAGAAACAACAATCCGTCATCACCGGATCCGCGGCGGGGACGAACAAGCGCTACCAGGTCCTCCACAAGGATTACCCGGATCCCGATGCGATCCGCAAGCTCGCCGCCTCCATCAAGGACCACACGCTCCACCACCTCGGCGACTACCTCGCCAAGGCCGAGGAAGCGCTCGTTTCCCGCGGCGTGAACGTCCACTTCGCCTCCACCGACGAGGACGCGCGCCAGACGATTCTATCCATCCTCCAGGGCCACGGCGTCACCCAGCTCACCAAGTCCAAGTCGATGGCGGCTGAGGAAATCCACCTCAACCCGTTTTTGATCGAAAACGGTGTCGAGTGCCTGGAGTCCGACCTCGGTGAGTTCATCATCCAGCTCGACGGCGACGAGCCGTCGCACATCGTCAAGCCGATCATCCACAAGAACCGCCGGGAGATCGCCAAGACCTTCCAGCGCGAGGGCATCGCCGCCGATTACAACGACGATCCGGAAACCATCACCCGCCGAGCCCGCGTCTATCTGCGGGAAAAATACATGCAGGCGCAGGCCGGCATCACCGGTGGCAATTTCGTCTGCGCCGATACCGGGCGCATCGCGCTCGTCACCAATGAAGGGAACTCCCGCTTCGGCATGGCTCCCGTCGGCGTGCACATCGCGCTCATCGGCATCGAGAAAATCATCCCGCAGGAAAAGGACCTCGCGATTTTTCTCAACCTGCTAGGCCGCTCCGCAACCGGCCAGCAGCTCACCGTTTACACTGAGTTCATCAACGGCCCGAAGTCCGCCAACCAACCGGACGGCCCCGAGCACATGCACGTCGTCTTCATGGACAACGGCCGCACCGATGTGCTCGCCTCGAACTGCAAGGAAATCCTCCGCTGCATCCGCTGCGGTGCCTGCCAGAACGTCTGCCCGGTCTATCGACAGGCGTCCGGTCACGCCTACCGCTCCACCTACGGCGGCCCCGTCGGCGCGGTTCTATCACCCATCCTCTTCGGCAGCCGTTTCCCCGAACTCGCCGATCTGCCCAAAGCCTCCTCGCTCTGCGGCGCGTGCAACGAAGTCTGCCCGGTGGACATCCCGATCCCGGACTTGCTGCTCCGCCTGCGCGACAAGGCGCACCGCGAGCACATCCACTCGCCGGCCGCCATTCCGATGTCGCCGTTCGCCGTGCTCGCGACCTCGCCGGCGCTCTGGCGCACCGCGATGACCATGTCCAAGGCGATGAACCACCTGCCCATCCAGGTCGCGCCCATCAAGCCGCTGCAAGATTGGTTAGGCCAGCGCACCCTGCCGGATTCCCACGGCGGCGACTTCCGCAAGTGGATGAAAAACCGCAAACCCGTTCACAAATCATGAAACTTGAAACCCTCTGCCTTCACGCCGGTTATTCCTCGGATCCGACCACCCAGGCCTGCGCCGTGCCGATCTATCGCACCGCATCCTACGTTTTCAAGAACACCGAACACGCCGCCAACCTCTTCGCCCTGCGCGAACTTGGGAACATCTACACCCGCCTGATGAATCCCACCCACGACGTGCTCGAACAGCGCGTCGCGGCGCTCGAAGGCGGTGCCGCTGGCCTTGCCGTCTCCTCCGGCACCTCGGCAATTTTCTACTCGATCATCAATCTAGCCCAAGCCGGCGACAACATCGTCTCCGCGCAAAACCTCTACGGCGGCACTTACACGCAGTTCAAAAACATCCTGCCCGCGCTTGGCATCGAAGTCCGCTTCGTGGATTCCAACAACCCGGAAAATTTCGCCGCCGCCATCGACGGCAAGACCCGCGCGTTGTTCTGCGAGTCTGTCTCGAATCCATCACTCGAAATCTCCGACATCGAGGCGATTTCAAAAATCGCCCACGCCCACGGCCTCCCGCTCATCGTCGATTCCACCTTCTCCACACCTTATCTCACCAAGCCCATCGAGCACGGCGCGGACATCGTCGTCCACTCGCTCACCAAGTGGCTCGGTGGCCACGGCACCAGTATCGGCGGCATCGTCATCGACTCCGGAACATTCAACTGGGCCGGCGGCAAGCATCCGCTTTTCGACGAGGCGGACGCTTCCTATCACGGCCTCCGCTGGGGCCACGACCTGCCGGCACCACTGGCTCCGCTCGCCTATATTTTGAAAATGCGCACCGGCCCGCTGCGCAACCTCGGTGCCTGCCTTTCCCCCGACAACGCCTGGCAATCACTGCAGGGCATCGAAACCCTGCCGCTGCGGATGGAGCGGCACTGTGAAAATTCGCTCGCCGTCGCCAAGCACCTGCAAGCGCATTCCGCCGTCGAGTGGGTCCGCTTCCCCGGCCTGCCCGGTGACAGCCAGGCCTCGCTCAACGACAAATACCTCCGCGGCAAGGGCGGCTCGATGGTCGTCTTCGGTATCAAAGGCGGGGCTCCGGCCGGCACGAAATTCATCGACTCCCTCAAGCTCTTCAAGCACCTCGCCAACGTCGGCGACGCCAAGTCACTCGCGATCCACCCGGCGACAACCACCCACTCGCAGCTCAGCCAGGAGGAACTGCTTGCCGCCGGCATTCCGCCCGAGCTCATCCGGCTTTCCGTCGGCATCGAGCACATCGACGACATCCTCGTCGATCTCGACCAAGCCCTCGCCACCGCTAACTGATTCACTCATGTCCCGCGCCGATATCTTCGCCAAAATCGAATCCGCCAACGCCGCTTTGAAAACCAAAGCCGCCTACCCGGATTATGACATGTCTCTCGTCCACTCGCTGCCGAAACTCGAAGGCAGCGACCTCTGGGAAATCTTTTCACGCAATTTCAAATACGTGAACGGCAAGACGATGACCTCCGTCGGCGAGCTCATCGCTTTCCTCCTGGAAACCAAACAACTCCACGGCTACTGCGATCCCGCGCTCTACGACGCCATTGGCAGCCAACTCGCCAGCGCCGGACTCACCGTGGAGACTGAATTCCACCGCGACCGCTACGATGACTATCAGTTCGGTATCACCCGAGCCACCGGAGCCATCGCGGAATCCGGCACCGTTATTATCGACGACAACCGCACGTCCAGCCGCCTTGCCGCGCTTTCACCGTGGGTGCATGTCGCTGTGCTGGAGCGGTCGGAGGTCCTCCGTACCATCCCCGACGCCATCGCCGCCTTCGGTGAAAGCCCGAACATCATCTGGTGCACCGGCCCGTCCAAGACCGCCGACGTCGAGGGCATCCTCATCGAGGGCGTGCACGGCCCGGGCGAGCAGATCGCCCTGCTCCTGTAGCGGCGATCACCGGTCGCCGAGTTCTCTTCCATGATCACGCTTCCTCTTCCAGCCACGCCCACCGCGATCCTTTCGTTCGATTTCGACGGCACCCTGCACCACTCCGCGAGCGAGCCTCCGGTGCCAGTGGAGTTTTTCGAGGTCATCCGGAAGTTGCGTGAGGAAAAGGGCATCGTCTGGGGCGTGAACACCGGCCGCTCCCTGCTTCATTCGGTGGAAGGGTTCGTCGAGAGCCGCTTCCCGTTCATTCCGGACTGGGTGGTCGCCCGCGAGCGCGAAATTTACTTCCCCGACAAAAACGGCCGCTGGATCCCCCACGCCGCCTGGAACCACCGTTGCGAGAAGGAAATCCACGCGCTCTTCAAACATCTCCGCAAACTGCTGCTCCACATCCGCCACGAGATCGAAGCCCACACCGGCGCGCAGTGGATGGAAATGGACGGCGAACCCGCCGGCGTCATCTCCCAGACTGAGGAGGAAATGGAGTGGATCATCGACCGCATCGAACCGCTCACCGCCGCCGAACCCCACCTTTCCTGGCAGCGGAACTCGATCTACCTGCGCTTCGGCCACCGGGATTTTCAAAAAGGCAGCAGCCTGAGCCAAGTGGCCAGCGACTACGGCCTGCATGCCGCCCGCTGTTTTGCCATTGGCGACAGTCATAACGACTTGGAAATGCTCGATCCCGCCCACGCGGGTATGACCGCGTGCCCCGCCAATTCCGTCGAAGCGATTAAGGAAAAAATCCGCAAAACCGGCGGATTGGTCACCCAAGCCTCGCACGGTCACGGTTCGATTGAAGCTCTCAAGCACTATTTTCAATAAATTCGGATACCAATTTTTTATTTTATAAAATTTAATTATTTACATGTCCGAAGTAAATTATATTCTCCGACCAGCCTCACGCAGCGCACATGCAGGCAGGGTTCCGGGGGGAAACCGGTCTGCACAGATTGTCGCTATCCCCGCGTGAGGGGAGATGTATAAGGCGCGGACTCTGGAAATGAGTCCGCGCCTTTTCCATTTCAATCAGAAAAAGATCCGCCCCAGCGAAGGCGGCTTACGATCGGCGGCGGAGTAAAGTTCCCGTCGCAGCGTTTCCAGCAACCGACGGGCCGCCAGACTGTCGCGGCAAAGCGCCCGGATCACATGAAGCCCGCCGTTGAGCGGCCCGTGGCCAAGATAGGTATCCTCGCCGGAAAGCGCGTCCAGCGCCTCGGCGGGCCAGTTTTCCGCCATGGCCCCGGCGGCATACACCGAGAGATAGTGCGCGGCGGGGAATTTCGCTTTCAGCGCTGCCAGACTGTCATCCTCCGGATTGAGGTCGTAGCGCTCTCGGGCGACGAGTTTTCCCCCGAGTCTGACATCCATCTCCCAGCGAAGATGCCGGTAGGCGAAAACCTCGCCCATCGCCACCCGCCCGGGCGCGATCCAGTCGAAAAACAACAGGCTGGCCGTGGGATGCAGATCGATTTCCGTGCGCTGGACATACCGCGCCCCGGCGTGAGGGATGAACGGCTCGGGGATCCATTCGAGCGAGGCGTTCTCCTCCACGGTAAATTTCTGGCAGTTCACCGCCGCCGCGCCGGACCGCGTGCGATAGACCCGCGCCGCGGACGGCGTGCTGAGCACCAGCTTCGCACCCGGGGCGACGTGGATGTTGGATTCCAACAGATCTCCGTCGAAGAATCCGGCAGTTGGATTGACGATGCTCTGAATGAGGTGCCCGTGATCGACGTGGGACTTGCTGAGGTGCACCGGCGCGCGGAAGCTCTGCTCGGAGACATAAGGCACGCCATCCGCACGGTTCTCGCAGCGGAGATGCAGGTGGCCGCTGAGAGCGGTGGAAGATACCGGGAGCGCTGAATTTATTCCGCGCGACCCGGAATCTTCGCGCGGAATAAATTCCGCGCTCCAATTCCGGCCCGCACTCGAGAACGACCATTCCTCCGCCTTCCCACACAGCTTCGCTTTCACCGGATTGTTCCGAATATACGCCTGTGCGTTGTGAAGATGATCCAAGTCGCGGATGAACCGATCGTGATACTCCGCCATCCAAAGTGATCCGGTTAGCCCTTCCAGCCGATTGATCGCAATCGCAGTCGGACCTTTCCAATCCTTGATGATTTTCCCCAATGCGACATCACCCGTCAGCCGGATGAGCACATGCACGTGATTCGGCATGATGCACCAATCGATGAGCTTGTAGTGGGTGCCGTGGCCCTTGATGAGAGCATCCTGCACCACCTCCGCGTGATCCGCTTTGCCGAGCAAACAAGCACCGTGCCCCGCATCTTCATGCCGGGAGATTCGGTGTTGAAGCTCGGCCTGGGCCTTTTGTGATATCTGAGGATTCGAGCTCTTGATCGCTTCGAGCAGTTCCTTCTTCCACTCTCTAACCAACTGATTCGGCAACGAATCCGCCAGGCGAAACGTGATGGCCTGCACGGAATCCGCGAAGTCCCAATGCGGGAGATAACCGCGGGTGTGGATGCCTTTGTGGGTCATGACAATTGGAGCGCGGAATTTATTCCGCGCGAGAATTGGAGGTTTCGCGCGGAATCAATTCCGCACTCCAGTTAAACAAACAGATACTCATGTTTCAGCCACTTGATCAAATCGTCCTTCCCTTTCTCCGACTTCAAATCCGCAAACAGAAACGGCCGGGCACCCCGCTGGATCTTCGCATCCCGCGCCATCACCTCGAGGTCCGCCCCGACGTAGGGCGCGAGGTCGGTCTTGTTGATCAACAGCAAATCACTAGTCCGGATCGCCGGCCCGCCCTTGCGCGGGATCTTGTCTCCTTCCGCGACGTCGATGACATAGATATAAGCATCCACCAGCTCCGGCGAAAACGTCGCTGATAGATTGTCGCCGCCGCTTTCGATGAGGATCAGTTTTAAATCCGGGTGACGGTTTTCCAAATCGATCACCGCCGCCATGTTCATGCTCGTGTCATCGCGGATCGCCGTGTGCGGGCAGCCGCCGGTTTCCACTCCGATGACACGGTCCGCCGGCAGCACGCCCTCGCGCAGCAGAAACTCGGCATCCTCGCGGGTGTAAATGTCATTCGTGATGACGGCGAGCGAGATCTCATCCTTGAGCCATTGGCTCAGGCGGAGGACGCACATGGTTTTTCCGGAACCGACAGGACCGCCGACACCGAGGCGGAAGGGGCGTTTCGCGGAATCAGGAAATGAACAATCGGGAGTGGGCACGGGCATGGCGGAGTGAGGCGATTTCAAGGAGCGGATTGAACCAGCCGTCCACAGGCCGGGAAAGGGAATCGTCGATTTTTTCACCGAGCGCGACGAGCGTGCGGCGGAGGATCTGCTGGCAGGACGTCTGGCCGATGCGCATCAACTTCATCGACGCGGAGGTGAGACTGGCGATGGTCTGAAAGGCAAACGCCCGCGCCGCCTGGCCGACCGGCACCCCGGAAAGTTCCAGCGCGGCGACCACCAGATGATGGCTGCGCGGCGAGAGTTCGCGATAGCGCGACACGAGTTCCGCCGGGTCCAGCTGCGCAAGAAGATCGAGCCGCTGCGAGCCGATGCGGCGGGACGCGTCGCGCAGTTCCGCCGGGATCCGCCAGGCGTCGAGCTCGGCGTCCAGTTCCAAGAGTCCGGATAAATCCCCCACCACCGCGACGGCATGGGCGCGGACGAAAAACGGGATTTCAAACGTCAGCAGCGCGGGCAGGATTTGGGAGTTCAGGAAATTTTCCAAATCCGCCGGTTTTTGGACGACGCCCGTTTCGACGAGTTCCTCCAGCCCGAACGAATGCGCGTAGGCCCCGGACGGATAGGCGGTATCGTTGGCTTGAAACAGCCAGAGCCAAGGGTCAGGGCGCATGGGCCATGGCTTTCATCGGGGTGAATAGAACCTCGGGCTCCGAGTAGGACCAGGATTCCCGCTCAAGAAGTTGCGTCATCGCTTCGTCGTGGAGGATGCGGATCGCGCCGCCGAGAATTTGCGCCGGGAGGTGGAGATTCCCGACTTTCCACGCGACCAACGCAGCTTGGGCCGGCGACTCGAACGGGATTTCGTAAACCACTTCCGGCAGCTGCCGGACGATGTAGTCATTTCCTCCTTCGTGGAAAATGACGCCTCCGTCGGTCAGACGGGCCTCCAGATCGAATCCAAATTCCGTGCCATCCGTCGCGATTCCACGCCAGCGGCGTTTGAGAAACTGGCGGCGTTCGGCGGACAAGGTCACCTGCCTTTCGGGCGGCAGGGTCGAGGACTCGGCGAGCAGACGTTGAATCAGATGCATTTTCAGCGGATGAATGAGAGCTGCGCCATGGTCGGTTTCCCATGAGCAGATGTCATGCCGAAACAATTTCCCGGTGCTGAGCCGTTTCAAGGTTGAGTGCTCAGGAAATCTCGCCATCCTCCCAGGATGACTGAAAATTTCCACGGCTGGGCCGCCACCACCTCCGGAGCCGCCCTCACAGAACTCGAATTCAACCCCGGCGAAATGCGCCCGGAGCAAGTGCAGGTGAAAATCGAATCCTGCGGCATCTGCCACTCGGACCTCTCGATGCTCGACAACGACTGGGGAAATTCGACCTACCCACTCGTCCCCGGCCATGAAGTCATTGGCATCGTCGAAAAAGTCGGCGATCAGGCGAAGGGCCTCGCCGTAGGAGACCGCGTCGGACTCGGCTGGTTTTCCGGCAGCTGCCTTTCCTGCCAGCCGTGTCTATCCGGCAGACACCAGCTCTGCGCCAGCGCGGAGGGCATCATCGTCGGCCGTCATGGCGGATTCGCCGACCGGGTGCGCGCGGATTGGGAATGGGCGATCAAACTGCCCGCCGCCCTCGATCCCGCCAGCGCGGGTCCCCTTTTCTGCGGCGGCATCACGGTCTTCGGGCCGATCGTCGATTTCGGCGTGAAGCCGACCGACCGCGTGGGCGTGATCGGCATCGGCGGGCTGGGTCATCTGGCGCTGCAATTTCTGAACAAATGGGGCTGCGAGGTCACCGCCTTCAGTTCCAGCGAGTCGAAGGCCGACGAAGCCCGGAAACTCGGCGCCCACCACGTCGTCGGCACCCGCGACAAGGACGCGTTGAAGAAACTCGCCGGCACCTTCGACTTCATCCTTGTCACCGCAAATGTCACGCTCGACTGGGATCTCTTCATCGCCGCGCTTGCCCCGGACGGTCGCTTGCACTTCGTCGGCGCAGTGTTAGAGCCCGTGCCGGTCGCCGCCTTCTCGCTGATCGGCGGACGCAAATCGATTTCCGGTTCCCCGCTCGGCTCGCCGGCGACGGTTGCGAAAATGTTGGAATTCTGCGCCCGCCACCAGATCGCGCCGGTCACCGAGACCTTCGCGATGAAGGACGTGAACGCCGCGCTCGACCACCTGCGCGCCGGCAAGGCGAGACACCGGATCGTGCTGAAGAATTGACGGGACTTGCGGGGCGGAAGCGTGATTCATTTCAGGCCATGGGGAAATATTTCAGACACGCGTGGATTCTAATCTTGGCCCTCGCCATCACTAACAGCGCTCAAGCGTGTTGCGCCGTTGCAGCTGCGGGAGTCCCCGTCGTCAACGCGGACCAAACGGTAATCATCTGGTGGGACAAGGCCAACCTGACGGAACACTTCATCCGCAAGGCCAGCTTCCGTGGCGGCGGGGAATCAATCGGATTCCTCGTCCCCACACCGAGTCGCCCGCAACTGGAGGAATCGGGCAATGAGGCGTTTCGTCATCTGGCTAACATCACAGCGCCAAAGGTGTCCAGCGGCGGCGGCTTTCCGATAGGCTGCTCGATGGCTTCACCCCCGCCGCAGTCGCGCGGAGTGCGGTTGATCGAGGAAAAAACCGTCGCCGGATTCGACGCAGTCGTCCTGGCCGCCGACTCTGGCAAGGAACTGGTCGAATGGCTGCGCCAGCGTGACTATGCCTTTACTCCGGAAGCCGCTGCCTGGGCGCAGCCCTATCTGACAGATGGCTGGCACATCACGGCGATGAAAGTGACCAAGGATCGCGAAGCACGTCTGAAATCCGAGGTCTCGGCCGCGGCGCTGCGGATCAGCTTTAAAACCGACCGACCGATCTTCCCCTACCGCGAGCCGGACTCCCGCAGCGACGCCGCGCAATTGGGGGTTGGACATCGTTTGTTGCGGATCTATCTCGTTGCAGAATCCCGTTACGAAGGCCGCTTTTCATCGGAAGGTAAATGGTCGGGCAAAACCCGCTACACCCAACCGCTTCGGGAGGACCATCGCACCGAGCTGCTGCGCCATTTCAACCTGCCGGAATCCACTGCTCCCTCCGAGTCATGGCTCACCGAGTTTGAGGATATCTGGCCCTACGGCAAAGCTCCCGGGGATGTGATTTTCACCCCATCGGCGGATCAGGAAAAAATGACGCGTGAGCTTTCCGCTACAGGGCAATCCGTGGATCCAACTCTGGCACTCGCCACCGGGTTGTTCCTGGTCCGGTCGCGCTGGCCGCTTCGATCCGCTTGGGCAAAGTTCCGCAGTTGAGACGTTCCGACAAAAAAACGCCTGTCTCGCGACAGGCGTTTTTTATTGAATCAAAGCGGACAAGGTTAGTTCGTCACGCGCATCGGCATGAGGACGTAGAGGAAGGTGCCCTCGATGCGCAGGACGCCGGGGCTCATCTCGTCGATCAGGTCCAGATAGACATCCGCAGTGTCGAGCGCGCGGAGCGGGGCTTGAAGGAACTCGGGGTTGAAGGCGATCTGCATCGGCGGCCCTTGATAGATCACGTCCATTGACTCCTGCGCCTCACCGACGTCCGGCGAATTCGCGGTGACTTCGATGTGGTTCTCGCTGAAGACGAGTTTCACGGAGTTCGACTTGTCCGAGGAAAGCAGCGAAACGCGGCGAACGGTTTCCAGCAGCGCCTCGCGGCCGATGACGACGCGCTCATTGCTGTCGCCCGGGATGACCTGGCGGTAGTTCGGGTAGTTGCCCTCGATGAGTTTGCTGGCGAGCAGGCTGTCACCCACGGCGAATGAAACCTGGCTGTCGCTGAGCTTGACGATCACCTCGCCGGCATCGCCTAGCAGGCGCTGGAGTTCCTGCACGGCCTTGGTCGGGATGATGACGTCCGTTTCGTGGGAAGCGGGGAATTCGAGGTCCGCGTCGACCATGGCGAGGCGGCGACCGTCGGTGGCGACGAGGGTCATTTTCCCGTCCCGGAAGGAGGCGAAAATACCGTTGAGCACGTAGCGGGTCTCGTCGGTAGAGATGGCGTAAGAAGTTTTTTTGAGGCCGTCGCGCAGGGTGGCTTGCGGGATTTTGAACACCTTGGCTCCTTCAAAATCAGGCAGTGGCGGGAACTCCGCCTCACCGAGGCCGATGATTTTGAAAAACGACGGGCCGCTGCGGATGGAGGCGTGGTTTTTGGCATCCACCGATACTTCCACCTCGCTGGCGGGAAGCTCGCGGATGATGCTTACCAGACGCTTGGCCGGCAGGGTCGTGGCGCCCTCCTTCTCGATCTGCGCCTCGACGGATCCGGTGATGCCGACGTCCAAGTCGGTCGTGGTGAACTGGATGCGGCCGTCCTTGGCCACCAGCAGGACATTGGAAAGAATGGGGAGTGTGGTCCTGGAACTGACCACGTGCTGGACTTTTTGGAGACCGTCGAGAAATGCTTCCTTGGAGATGCGGAACTTCATAAGATAAGGAACCTGAGGGGTTGTTGCGGTGCAGTTTCCGCTTTCGATGCCCCTTGGCAAGCCTTCTGTGAATAATCCCGAAAAGTGAACGGATCAGCGCCGGAGTTGCGACTCGATCCGGGCGATGCTTTCCTTCAATCCCGGCTCGTCATCGACCCGTTCCGCGACTTTTTTGCACGCGTGGATGACCGTTCCGTGGTCGCGACCACCGAAAGCCTCGCCGATTTCCATCAGGGAGCCCTTGGTCAGCGAGCGGCTCAGATACATGGCGATCTGGCGGGGAAACGCGATGCTTGCAGGCCGGCGGCGGCTGGTCATGTCCGCCAGCCGGACGTCGAAGTGCTCGGCCACGGCCTTCTGGATGGAGTCGATGCTCACCTGGCGGCAGGCCTCCTCGCGGATCAGGTCGCGGAGCAGGTGCTCGACTTTTTCCACGGTCACGCTTTCCCCGGCGAGTGAGGCGTATGTGGCCACCCGCATCAGCGCGCCCTCGAGGCGGCGGACGTTGGTGCGGATTTTCTCGGCAAGGAAAACAAGGACCGAGTGGTCCACGCGGACTTTCCAGTCGAGGGATTTTTTCTTGAGAATGGCCATACGCGTCTCCATCTGCGGCGGCTGCATCTCGACGGTGAGACCGCACTCGAAGCGGGAGATCAGTCGTGGTTCGAGGCTCTTGATTTCGCTGGCCGCACGGTCGCTGGTGAGCACGACCTGGTTGCGGCCGTCGAGCAGGGTGTTGAAGGTGTGGAAAAACTCCTCCTGCGAGCGCTCCTTGCCGGCGAGGAACTGAACGTCGTCGATGAGCAGCACGTCCGAGCTGCGGTAGCGGCGGCGGAATTTCTCGATGTCGCCGCGGCGGATCGCGTCGATGAACTCGTTGGTGAATTTCTCACATGTCAGATAGATCACCCGCGTGCCGGGCTGGCGGCGGAGCAGCTCGTGGCCGATCGCCTGCATGAGATGGGTCTTGCCGAGCCCCGGGCCGCCGTAGATGAAAAGCGGATTATAACCGATGCCGGATTTCTTCGCGACCGCCTCGCAGGCAGCGTGGGCGAACTGGCTGTTATCGCCGACGACGAAACTGGCGAACGTGTGGGCGGGATTGAGACCGGCGCTCTTGATGCGTTTGTCGAGTGCCTCGCCCTCGAGCGCCGCCGCTTTCGTCGGGCGCGCCGCCGGCGAGTGGTGGTTCGGAAAGTCCGCCATTGATTCGTTAGGAGCGCCGCTGGCATCGCTGACGACGATCCGCACATCGAGCACTTCATTGAAAACGCCGGTCACCGCCATGGTGAGTTCCGGCAGGTAGTTCGTCTCGATCCATACCTGATGGATCTCTCCGGGCACTGCGATCGAAGCGACGTCGTCCTCGACGCCCATCCATTCGGCGGCCCGGAACCAACGGGTGAAAGCGTCATCGCTGACTGTCGCCCGCAAGGCCGTGCAGACTTTTCCCCAGCCACCGTTCTCCATCGGGCACTCTGCGGGATCGACTGCCAATTCCTGCGCTGCTGCTACTTCGGGTTCCATTTCTGATCAGTCTTTTTTTGAAATTTCGCAAGTCGTGTGATACGTTCTCCGGTCGGATCCACGTCGCACGACGAGGTCCAAAAGATGCGCGGCTCAATGCCTTTCTGGGAAAGCTTTTTTCACACTCCTAACAATCCCTCGCGGCGGGCCGTATTCCACAAGGGTTCCACAGTTCGATTTATTTAAAACTTGACCCCCGATTTGCTTCGTCTTTCCGAAGTATCAACGCCATCAATCCGAGCGAATCAACGTATGCGATTGAAATCGAGTGACTCACAATGTGACAATTCCGTTTAATTCGGCGCAGGATGGAGAACGCCCGGAGCCGCTCCGGTCTTACTCCACGAGAATCAAAGAATTGCGAGAACCGGTCCTTACCGTGAGTTTCTTCCAAACGCATGTTGTGTCCTAAAACAGAGCGCCACAGCGGTCGTCACGATGGTGCCTGCCATGATCCGCCAAGGGAACTCGATCACTGGCAGCCAGTCGAAATTGCGGTAAAGCGGCTCACTGGCAAACATCTTCCAAACGTCGTTCGGCAGATTGCTCAGATACGCGACTGCGATCATGCCGGCCACCATCGCAATCATGTTCCCGATCTCGTTGCCGCGCGTGGTGGTGAAGAGGGCGACGATGAAAACACCTAGCAGCGAGCCGTAGGTGTAGCCGAAGCTGCCGAGGATGATGCCGATGATGCTAAGACCTGGATTGTGCGCCTTCACGAAGGCCGTTGCGAGACCCACCCCGATGAGGATGAGCGCGAAACCCACCGTGCTGAGCTTGATGATTTTCACCCTCGCGTGTTCGTCCGCCGGGGTCTTGAACCAGCGGAAATGGAAGTCGCGGGAATAACTGGTAGCGAGCGCGTTCATGGCCGTGCCGAGCGAGCCCATCGTCGTGGCGAGCACACCGGCGACCACCAGGCCTCGGAGTCCGCCAGGCATCACGTCGATGACGAAGTAGGGGAAAATCCGCGTGCTGTCGGGCTTGCCGCCGGCCATCGGCAGTGAAGGGTCGTTCACCACGTTGCCGTAGTAAACGGAGAGCAGGATACCGATGGTTAGAACGGCGTAGGTCACCGGAATATCCGCCAGTCCTGACAGAATTGTGGCCACTGCGCTCTGGCGTTTGTTCTTCGCGGTCAACATGCGCTGTACCATGTCCTGGTCCGTGCCGTGGGTGGCCAGGGTGACGAAGAGCGAGCCAAACAAAGCCGCCCATACGGTGAACTCGCTTTCCAGCACGCTCTTGATGGCACCCCATGCGGATCCATACTGATTCACGAATTCCGCCGTCGGGGGCACGTCTCCGCGCCACTCCCAGAGTTTCAAATCATGCGCTCCGGTGAGGTGGGTTTTCGCGCCTTCCCAGCCGCCCGGGATGTGCCCTAGCAGGTACCACACGGAAAAGCCGAGGGCGCCGAACAGCACGGCGATTTGCAGCACGTCCGTCCAGATCACCGCCTTGATTCCGCCGACAGCCGTGTAGGCGGCGGTGAGCAGGCTGATGAGGACCAGCGCGCCGCCGGTCACCCAGAATTGTTCCCAAACCCCAAGTGGCCGTCCCGGGTTCAACTGGTTCCAAATCACCACCACCAGCAGCGTGGGCACCCACAGCCGGGCCCCGCTGGCCAACGAACGGGTAATCAGAAAAATCACGCTCGCCATGCTGCGGGTGCGCGGTCCGAACCGGAGTTCCAGAAACTCGTAAATACTCACCACGTTGTGCTTGTAGTAAGCCGGAATGAACACCGCGCTGACCACCAGTCGCGCCAGCAGGTAGCCCACCATTAACTGCGCGTATGTGTAGTTCCGCAGCCGAAAACCTTCGCCGGGTGATCCGAAAAATGTCCCCGCGCTGATCTCCGAGGCCAGAATAGACGCCAACACCGCCCACCACGGGATCGACCTTCCGCCCAAGGCGAATTCCGAGACGTCGTTGTTCCGGCGGCTGAAATGCCATCCGATCCAGAGAATGATGGCGAAATAAATTCCAATAATGACGAGATCCAAGCTCAGTGGCGACATGCGCCGCATGCTATGGCCGGCCGACGTCGATCCAAGCCCCAAGTTCCCGGCGGGAAACCAACCCGTTCGCGGGATGGACACCGCCATACGATTCCGCCAAAATTCCAGCCATGAAAACCCTTCTCCTCCTGGTTGGCCTCCTAATCACCTCCATTTTACCCGTCAGCGCGCAGGACGATCGCCCGGTCGTCAATGTTCCGGATGCTCCGAAAGAAAAAGTCAGCACGAACCATCTCCCGACGCTCTGGATCGCCGGCGATTCCACCCTCCGCTCGAATGCCCCGATGCGCGGCTGGGGTCAGGACCTCGGCACGTTTTTCGATCCCAAGAAGATCAATGTCATGAACCGTGCCATCGGTGGCCGCTCGTCGCGCACATTCTTCACCGAGGGCAAATGGCAGGAAATTCTCGACCGCATCAAACCGGGCGATTTCGTGATCATCCAGTTCGGCCACAACGACGTGGGCGCGCTCGACGAACGTGGAAAATTCCGCGGCTCCGTCAAAGGCATCGGCGAGGAGACCGAAAAAGTCACCAAGCCGGACGGCACGGTCGAGGAAGTGCGCTCCTACGGCTGGTATCTCCGGGAAATGGCCCGCAGCGCCCGGGAGAAAAAGGCCAAGGTCATCCTCTGCTCGCCCATCCCCCACAAGAAATTCGACGCTGAGGGGAAATTCGTCCGCGACTGGGCGGAATACCGCGGTTGGGTCGAGGCCTGCGCGAAGGCGGAGCGTGCGGCGTTCCTCGACCTCGCCGATCTCATTGGCAATGCCTACGACAAGCTCGACCCATCCATCGTCGAGAGTTACTTCGCCGACAAGGGCACCCACACCAGCGCGGCGGGTGCGCTTTTCAATGCCAAGACCGTCGTGTCCGGCCTTCGCGCCATTCCGACCGCGCCGCTGGATCCGTATCTCAACGACGCCGGGAAAGAAATTCCTGCAACTTGAAAACCGGAACCATCGGGAATGGGTCAATGACGCGAAAAAGCCGAGCAGGTTTCCCTGCCCGGCTTCTTTGTTTGATGAATGAATTCGCGGCGACCGGTGATCGCCGCTACGCGATTTACATCATGCCGCCCATTCCGCCCATGCCGTGGTCGTGACCACCGCCGCCACCGCCGGCTGCTTCCTTGGCAGGAAGGTCGGTGATGAGGCACTCGGTGGTGAGCAGGAGTCCGGAGATGGACGCCGCGTTTTGAAGCGCGGTGCGGGTGACCTTGGTAGGATCGACCACGCCGGAGGCGATGAGGTCTTCGAACTTGTCGGTCGCGACGTTGTAGCCTTCGCCACCTTTGCCTTTTTTGACTTGCTCGACGATCAACGCAGCCTCGCGGCCGGCGTTGGCGACGAGTTGACGAAGTGGCGACTCGACGGCGCGGGCAACGATGCCAGCTCCGGTCGCTTCGTCACCCGTTAGGCCGAGGTCGCCGATGGCGGCCTGGGCGCGGATGAGGGCGGTGCCACCACCGGCGACGATGCCTTCTTCAACGGCCGCACGGGTCGCGTGGAGGGCGTCTTCGACGCGGGCTTTCTTTTCCTTCATCTCGGTTTCGGTGGCTGCACCGACGTTGATGACGGCGACGCCGCCAGCGAGCTTGGCGAGGCGCTCCTGGAGCTTCTCGCGGTCGTAATCGCTGGTGGTGTCTTCGATCTGACGGCGGATTTGATTCACGCGGCCGGTGATGCCTTCGGAAGTGCCGCCACCTTCAACGATGGTGGTGTTTTCCTTGGTGATGGTGATGCGCTTGGCTTCGCCGAGGTCGCTGAGTTCCACGCCTTCGAGCTTGATGCCGAGGTCTTCGGTGATGACGCGACCACCGGTGAGGATGGCGAGGTCTTCGAGCATGGCCTTGCGGCGGTCGCCGAAACCTGGAGCTTTCACGGCAGCAATGTTGAGGATGCCGCGGAGCTTGTTGACGACGAGGGTCGCGAGGGCTTCACCTTCGACGTCTTCGGCGATGATGAGGAGCGGGCGGCCGGTCTTGGCAACCTTTTCAAGGAGCGGAAGCATATCCTTGAGGGACGAAATCTTCTTCTCGTTGATAAGGATGTAAGCGTTCTCGAGGAAGGCTTCCATGGACTCGGGGTTGGTGACGAAGTATGGGCTGAGGTAGCCTTTGTCGAACTGCATGCCTTCGACGACTTCGAGGGTGGTTTCGATACCTTTGGCTTCTTCAACCGTGATGGTTCCGTCCTTGCCGACCTTGTCCATGGCGTCGGCGATGATGCCGCCGATTTCCATGTCCGAGTTGGCGGAGATCGATGCAACTTGGGCGATTTCCTTGGCGTCGGAGACGGGCTTGGAAAGAACTTTCAGTTGGGCGACGATCGCTTCGGTGGCTTTCATGATGCCGCGTTGCAGCGAGATCGGGTTGGCACCGGCGGTGACGTTGCGAAGGCCTTCTTTGTAGATAGCCTCGGCAAGTACGGTAGCAGTCGTAGTTCCGTCACCAGCGATGTCGGAAGTGCGGCTGGAGACCTCGCGGATCAGTTGGGCACCCATGTTTTCATAAGGGCACTCAAGCTCGATTTCCTTGGCAACCGAGACACCGTCCTTGGTGATGGTTGGGGAACCGAATTTCTTGTCGAGGATGACGTTGCGTCCTGCGGGTCCGAGCGTTGCCTTGACGGCGCGCGCGAGTTTTTCCACACCGCGCAGGAGGGCTTGGCGTGCGGCTTCGTCGAATTGGAGTTGTTTGGCCATGATAGATTGAGAGTTAGGGGTTGAGAGTTGATAGTTAGATTAAGATTCAGCCGACGATGCCGAGGATGTCGGATTCGTTGAGGATGAGGACTTCTTGGCCGTCGAGTTTGACTTCGGTGCCGCCGTATTTGGAGATGAGGACCTTGTCGCCGACCTTGACGGTGAAAGCGATGTCTTTGCCATTGTCGTCCTTGCCGCCGGTGCCGAGGCTGAGGACTTCAGCTTCCTGGGGCTTTTCCTTGGCGGTGTCCGGGAGGACGATGCCGCCGGCGCTGATGGCGTCGGCTTCGAGACGTTTGACGAGGACGCGTTGTCCGAGTGGTTTGATGTTAGCCATATTTTTGGTGGTGTTCGTTTGTTTTTCTGTGAGAAGCCACGCCGCCGGAGCGGAGTGGAAAGTGTTCAGGGGAGATTGGATTCGAGGGCTTCAAGCCAGGTGTCGAGTTCCTGGTCGAGCCGGGTATCGAGGAAATTCTGCCAAGCTTGGAAATCGCCGGCGTCAGCGGCTTCGAGGGCGCTGTAGTAGTCTTGGCGGAGTTCGGTGGGAATCGAAATCGGCGGGTATCCGGCCGCGAGCAGGATGAAATTCATTGCGAGGCGGGCGGTGCGGCCGTTGCCATCGGTGAAGGGATGGATGGAGGCGATGCCGTGGTGGAGTCTCGCGGCGCCTTCGACGGGATCGGCGATGGCGGAGAGGCCGGTGAAAAGCCCCGTCATGAGATCCGGGACTTTGATCGGGTTCGGCGGGATGTGGTTCGAGCCGGAAATGCGGACGGCTCCAGTGCGGTAGGAACCGGCGTGACTGTCTTCGACGCGGGTTAGGACGATCTGATGCAGATCGAGAAGGTCGCACTCGGTGAGTGAGGAGCCGGGTTGGGCGAGGGCTTTGACGCGGTCCCAGGCGAGGGCGAGGTTGACGGCTTCGAGGTGGTCCTTTAGCGGCTTGCCGGAAACAGTGACGCCTTTGGAAAGAACGAGTTCGGTTTCGCGCAGCGTGAGGGAGTTGCCCTCGATGGAGTTGGACTCGTACACCATCCGCACATCCCACGCCGCCGCAAGGCTTGTGACCGACTCCGAGGAGAGCGGGCGCAGCGCGGCGAGGCGTTGGTGTTTGGTGGTTAGGGTCATTTTCGTTTGGGATCATTTTCCTGAGGTCAGTAAAATGAGCGGTGGGGCGGGAGGGAGAGCAGCCAAGATGGCCGCCTTTCGAGACAGGCGGGATGACTATCCTCCAGATCAATCGACGACTTCGGCATCGACGACTTTGCCTTTGGCTTGTTTCGGCTCGTTGGAGGCGGACTCGGCGGCTGGCTCGACGTCGGGGTCTTGTTGGGCACCGGCACCGGCTTGTTGGGCGGCTTCGGCGAGGGCTTGGAGCGAGGACTCGAGGTCGCTGACGGCGCTGTTGATGGTGTCAACGTTGTCGCTGGAGATCGCGTCTTTCACGGCTTGGATTTTGCCGTTGAGCATTTCCTTGAGTTCGGCGGGGGCGTTGTCGCCGAGTTCGCCGAGTTGTTTTTCGACGGAGAAAACGAGGTTGTCCGCCTTGTTCTTGGCATCGACTTTTTCGACGCGCTTCTTGTCTTCTTCGGCGTGGGATTCAGCGTCGCGCTTGGCTTGCTCGATCTCGTCCTTGGAGAGGCCGGAGGAGCCTTGAATGGAGATTTTCTGTTCCTTGCCGGACTGTTTGTCCTTGGCGGAGACGTGGAGGATGCCGTTGGCGTCGATGTCGAAGGTGACTTCGATTTGCGGCTCGCCGCGGCGGGCCGGGGCGATGCCGTCGAGCTTGAAGTTGCCGAGCAGTTTATTGTCGGAGAACATCGGGCGCTCGCCTTGGCAGATGCGGATATCGACGGCGGGTTGGCTGTCGGAGGCGGTGGAGAAGATCTGGGACTTCTTGGCCGGAATGGTGGTGTTGCGCTCGATCATGGCGGTGGCGCGGGAGCCTTCCGTTTCGATGGAGAGCGTGAGCGGGCTGACGTCGAGAAGCAGCACGTCTTTGACATCGCCGCGGAGAACACCGCCTTGGATGGCCGCGCCGATGGCGACGACTTCGTCCGGATTGACGCCTTGGTGAGGAGTCTGGCCAGCGAGTTCGCGGGCGATTTCGACCACTTTAGGCATCCGGGTCATGCCACCGACGAGGACGAGTTCATTGATTTGCGCGGGGGTAAGGCCGGCTTCCTTGAGGCAGTCTTTGACCGGTTTCTTGGTGCGCTCGAAAAGGGAATCTGTAAGTTGCTCCAGTTTCGACCGGGTGAGAGTGAGTTGGATGTGCTTCGGTCCGGTGGCATCGGCCGTGATGAAGGGCAGGCTGATGTCGTAGGACTGGGTGGAGGAAAGGGCGATTTTTGCTTTTTCGGCTTCTTCCTTGATGCGCTGGAGCGCGTCGGGTTGTCCGGAAAGGTCGATGCCTTGGTCCTTTTTGAACTCGCCGACGATCCACTGGATCAGCGTGTTGTCCCAGTCGTCTCCGCCGAGCGAGGTGTCGCCGTCGGTGGCGAGGACTTCGAATACACCGTCGCCGATTTCGAGGACGGAGATGTCGAAGGTGCCGCCGCCGAGGTCATAGACGGCGATTTTTTCGTCGGACTTTTTGTCGAGGCCGTAAGCGAGGGCGGCTGCAGTGGGTTCGTTGATGATGCGGAGCACTTCAAGGCCGGCGATTTCTCCGGCGGCCTTGGTGGCATTGCGCTGGGAGTCGTTGAAATAGGCTGGGACGGTGATGACGGCTTGGGTGATTTTTTCGCCGAGCTTGGCTTCGGCATCGGCTTTAAGCTTGCCGAGGACCATCGCGGCGATTTCTTGCGGCGAGTAGGTTTTCTTTTCACCGGCGACTTCCACTTGGATGTGCGCGTCGCCATTTGCGGCAGCGACGATGGTGTATGGCATGCGCTTGTCGGCATCCTTGAGTTCCGAGAACTTGCGACCGATCAGGCGCTTGGCCGAGAAAATGGTGTTTTGCGGGTTTGTGACCGCTTGGCGTTTGGCGGCTTGGCCAACGAGACGCTCGCCGTTTTTCGCGAAAGCGACGACGGACGGGGTGGTGCGTGCGCCTTCCGAGTTTTCAAGGACGGTGGATTCGCCACCTTCCATGACGGCCATACACGAGTTGGTGGTTCCGAGGTCGATTCCGAGGATTTTGGACATAAGTTGGTTTCCTTTCAGGGGTTGCCCGGGTGGGCGGTGATGATGCCTGCGCTTTCGCAGGGTTTGTGCCGCGGGGGTTCGGAAAATTTCAATTTATTGTAGATCAATGGATTAAGTTTCTATGAGAAAATCCAGTGAAGGAAAAATGGCCTAATTCGCGACAAGATGTCACACTTAGTCAGTGTCAGAATGACGCGGTGCGCGGATCAGCGCGTCTGGAGATGAACGCGTTCCTTGAATTTTTGCCCGCCAGTATGTTCGGTTCCAGCCCCGCCGACTTACCTGCGGGAAAACATTCCAGCAGAGGAATTCCGTTTGGGCCTTGTGTGAACTCGGCAACCGCTCCTAAGGTCCGCGCCACTTCATGCGAGCCCAGCCGTTCAAATGGATTGCGCGCGGTGAACCGTTTGAAAAACAGACGAACGGTTCGTCGGGCTCATTTCCGCCGATCCTCGAGCATCTGATCCGTCAGCGCGGGCTCCCCGTCGGCGTGGATCTGGAGGGCTACCTCCGCCCGCGGTTGAAGGACTTGGCCGATCCGTTTCTCATCCCCGACATGAAAATCGCCGTCGAGCGGGTGCTGGCGGCCATCGACGGGAAGGAAAAAGTCTGTATCTTCGGCGATTACGACGTGGATGGGGTGACCTCCATCACCCTGATGCGCCGTATCCTGATGGCTTACGGGCTGACGCCGCGCTATTTCATCCCGCGCCGGGGGCCGGAGGGATACGGGCTGAGCACGGCCGCGCTGAAACGATGCATGGCGGAGGGGCCGAAGCCGGATTTGCTGATTACCGTGGATTGCGGGACGGTCTCGGTGAACGAGATCGCCGCGCTGCGGGCAGACGGGGTCGACGTGTTGATCGTGGACCATCACGAACCGGATCCCGGCGGGAAACCGGATTGCTGCGCGCTGGTGAACCCGAAATGCGGCACCGAGTTCACTTATCTTTGTGCCGCAGGAGTCGTTTTCAAGCTCGGCCACGCTCTTTTAAAGACCCGGCCGGTCGATTTGGATCTCAAAGAGCTGATCGATCTGGTGGCGGTTGCGACTATTTCCGACATCGTCCCGATGATCGGAGAAAACCGATTGATGGTGCGTCACGGCCTGAAACACCTGCCCAGCACGCTCAATCCCGGCCTGCGCGCACTCCAGGAAGTCACCGGCATGAACGGCGCTGCGACTTCGATGGACGTTGGATTCCGCATCGGCCCGCGCCTGAATGCCGCCGGGCGGATGGATGTGCCGGAGGATGCGCTTGCGACCCTAACGACCGATTGCCGCCGCCTCGCCCACGACCTCGCGCAAAAACTGGATGCCTACAATAAAGAGCGCCAGACCCACGAAGGCCTGATCCGCCGGGAAGCGGTGGAAATGCTCACGCGGGATTTCAATCCGGAGCGGGATCCAGTGATCGTACTCGGGTCGCGCTCATGGCATCACGGCGTGGTTGGCATCGTCGCCTCGCGGTTGATGCGACAATATCACAAGCCGACGTTCGTCATCGCGATCGACGAGGACGGCGTGGGAAAAGGCTCAGGCCGGAGCATCGACGGGATTTCACTGGTGGAGGCGATCCGGGCCTGTGAGGACGACCTGATCGCTGGCGGCGGCCACGCGATGGCGGCCGGACTCTCGATCCATGAGGACAATCTGGACGGCTTCCGTACCCGTTTCGCGGATTACGTTTTGAACAACAGCAGCCCGGAGCAACGCCTGCCCAAACTGATGTACGACGCGGAAATCAGCTTCGACCAGCTTTCCCTGGAATTCCTCGCCAGCTACGACCTGTTACAACCTTTCGGCAGCGGAAACCCGCAGCCCGTTTTCATTTCCCGCGACGTCGGTCTGAGTCGTTCGCCGCTGCACATGAAGAACAACCACCTGCGCTTCATGCTGCGGCAGGGCTATCACGAGCAGGACGCCGTCTTTTTCGGCGGCGGTGAATATCCTCTGCCGAATCCGCCATGGGACATCGCCTTCACCATCGACCGCAACACCTTCCGCGGGCGGACGACGTTGCAATTGATCATCCAGGACGTGCGCGCGGCGGCTGCGGACTAACAGGTCTTCGGGAATTTCCTTTTCGCGCAACCGATTTCCCTTCATTCCAGATGCCATGACCCACGCCGCGGATATGGAGAAATTTCATCCCCAGTATCGCGAACTCCACGCTGAGCTTCTTGCGCGGCCCTATCCGGTCGTCTCGGGGCAGGTGATTGTGTCGCACCGGGTCATTCATTTTCTGCCAAGCGAAATGGATTCCCACCGCGCGGCGGTCGCAGCGCTGGCCGGGCGGGAGGATGTGGTGGCGACGCCGGAAGAACTGGGGATCCAACTCCTGCGCTGGAATGGCGCGGAAGTGCGAATCGAGCGGCACCCGGAGTATACGACTTTCACCGTGTTCGCGCCGCAGACGGGAGCTCCGTTTTCCGGATCCGCCATCGATTTCCTGCCGGAAGGCTGGCTCGACGCCATCCCCGGCCGGATTCTCGCAGCAGTGGAAATCGCCAGCGAGTTGGTGGCTAGCAGTGACGCGGGCACCACCAAGACCATGGAGCGGGTGCTGGAAACATTTGGCCAGGAGCAGGTCGTCGGCGGCTGGGTCGTCGAGCGGGTTGCTTCGGTGTGGAGCCATTTCCGGCCGGACGAACGCGGAGCCACACGGTTTCTCGTGCAAATCCACCGGCTCACCTCCGGGCGCTATGGCCGGCTCTTGCAACGGCTGGTGGAAATCGAAACCTATCGGATGGCGGCGATGCTGAGCCTGCCTCTCGCCCGCGAGATTCTGCCGCAGATTGAGGAACTGGAGACTCAGCATGTCGGCCTGATGGACAGCCCCGGCGGCGGCGAGCAATCACCGCTAGAAAATCTAACTCACCTCTCGCTCGCCACCGAACGCCTCCAATCACGCTGCGGATCCCGCTTCGGACTGACCGAATCCTACGCCCGCATCCTCTCGGCGCGGGTGAAGGAACTCCACGAGGAACCCGTGCCGGGCTATCAGACGCTTAGCGAGTTTTTCGACCAGCGCCTCGTCCACTCCTGGCACACCTGCGAACGGGCGGAAACCGGGTTGAACGCGCTTTCCGAACGCCTGCAATCGACCGCCGGATTGTTGCGCACGCGGGCGGAAGTCGGCATGCTAAGCCAAAACCACCAACTTCCAGCAAATGTGGACCGCGGAGCCGTCGCGCCGTTGCGCCTGCAGCGCCGTGTCGAAATCCTGTTGGTGGTGATCCTGACTTACTACTTCGCCGGCTTCCTGAAAATCGGGTTGGACGGCATCATGGCGTTCGGGCTTCGTTTCAACTCCTCGCTGGTGGTCGCCTTGCTGCTGCCCGTGTTGGCTTACGGAGTGTGGAAACTGGTGCGATATGCCAATTCCAGAGAATGAAACCGCCTGCGTGACTTCACCGCGGCTGGATCAGCGCGGGCAGTTCCAGATCGAAACGCACATCGTCGTTTTTCAACGGCTCATGGACACCCAACCGGATCTTCGCGCTGGGAATCAGCATGGCCGGCGGACCCAGCCAAGTGACTTGTCTGTCGAAGTGAGACCGTCCAACACCGCTCCCGTAACCGCCGTCGTCAGGATGGGTCAGAATTCCGCCCGATTCGCTGCTCCCTTCCGGAAAAATCAAGAACTGCCACTGTCCGAGCTTACCAATCCGTGATTCAATGGCATCAAATTCTTGTGTCCCGTTCTCTCCGGACACTGTGAAAGTCAGCTGCTTCCAATCCTTTGGCACGCCTTGCGCCCACGCCAGTCCGACCCGGTTGATCCGTCCGGTTGGCATCTTGTCGATGCCGAACCGCGCCGCATCCGGAAGCGGATTGAACTCCACGCTGAGCCCGTCCGCACTCACCACTCCCTCCAGAACTGCGAATCCCGTGGTCGCGTAACGAGGGCTGTTCACCGTGCGATACACCGTCAGATTTACGGTCATCCGCTGCGAGGCCGCCGGTAGAAACGCGCCGAAGTTCGTCTTCTTGCGAATCGTTTCCCGCTGGAACTTCACCACGTTTCCCCATTCGTCCTCCACCGTCCCGCCTTCGAAACTAACCGGTTCGCCGATGTTCCGGCCCATCGGCTTGCCGCCCGAAATGAAATCCAGTTCCACCTGTGAAAACGGATGATCGCCCGTGGTCGCGAATCTTTCCACCGTCCGCGCTGTCAGCGTGAAGTCCCCAGCATGGTGGATCTGGGGAAGCGGCTTGGTCGCTCCCGGCGTGGGGGATTTCCGGAAATCGGGATTCTCCAGCGAGAACTCCGCCACCTCGCCATCCGCCCGGATCGCCCGGAAATCCATTGTGGGTAAATTCCGCTGCCACGCCGTCAGCGAGGCAATGTAGCGACCCGGCCACGGCTCGTGATACATGGAAGGCCCCATGAGATTGATCCATCCGCTTAGCGGATCCCGCTGCTGGATAAGCACTTTCAATCCCGACTTGGCCACTTCAGCACGCACGGATTCCACACTGTCATCCTTCAGATTGAATGAATGAGGGGAACTACTCTTGCCACCGATCCGGTTGTCTGGCCAAACCATGTCATTGAGCGCGAGATAGTTTGGCAACTGCATTTCCCTCCCGTCGCTCTCCACCATCCGGAATTCCATCAACATCGCGGTTCGCGAATCGGAACTCAGCTTCAAGCGGATGATTTTGCCGTCCTCCGATTCGGAATCCACGTTAAGTCCACCCCATCTCCCCCCCCCGGAATCCTTGCTGCCGCTGAAAAGCCGCTGAAAAAACCACTTTCGCGGGCAAATCTCCACCACCCGCTCGCCCACGGAAACCCCGAGGATTTCCAGTTTTCCTCCGTCCGGGAAAACCACAGTTTGGCGTGACCTGTTCGGCGGCGGCTTCGGAGTTGTGAGCAGCTCCAGCTTCAACGCCACCGCGATTAAACCCACCACCAGAATCAGGCCCGCCGTTGCGAGAAGGATCTTCGGTTTCAGGGAGTTCGCTCGGCTCATGTCCCAAAGTCGCAGGATCTATCAAAGGCTCAAGCGTCAATTCCCCGTACCATGGGCTTTGTTTTCAACTCGCACTCGCTTTTGTTTGACCGGACTTACCAAGCAAGCCTACGTTCCGGATGCTTGTGAAAGCTGCATTCGCGGGTCATGGCATTTTTCTTTCCCGGAGTCTCCCGGGGAGTGCCGTGACCCCCGCATGCCCTTCCGGGCGGAAAATCAATCATCATGGATCTCAGTTGTTTCTTTGAAAACCCGTTCGACAGCGGGAAAACCAGCGTCGCCCAGTTGCTCGCCTTCTCCACGGACCACCTTCAGCGAATGGTCACCCACGACACGGACGGCGCGCTCACCGCGCGAATCGCCGTCACTTCCACCTGCCTCGCGATCGTCGAGGACGGCGTCTCGGATCCCAAGGCCAAGCTCGGCCTGCGCAAGGCGCGAAAAAAGGTGAAGGATGATTTCCACGCGAATCTAGCTGAAAACGTCGCCCGCATCGGCGCGGTGGTCGTCAGCAAATTCGGTGCCGACACTCCGGAAATCACCGATTGCCTGCCACACGGCCATGCGGTTTTCAGCGAGTGCCGGGACGACCAGGTCGCCGCCCACCTTCAGAAACTCATCGACGGCGTGACCGCGTTACAGCCCTCGCTCGGGCCGGTTCCGGTGACGGATGCTAGCAACTTACAAGCCGCGTGGACCACCGTCTACAAGGCGAGCGAGATTTCCACCACCCGCAACACGAGCAGTCAGGAAAGCAAAAACGCCGCCCGCGCCGACTTGCAGGACGTGCTGTTCGTGAATCTGTTGGAAATCGCCGGGATGTTCCCCGGCCAGCCCGACAAGCTCGACCGCTACATGCGGCAAAGCCTGTTGGAGAATCCACCCGAAGCCGCCAAGGTGCCGGCATAGGTCGCATCGGCTCACCGCGGCTGGACCAGCTCGGGGAGCTCAAGATCGAAGCTTAGATCGTCATGTTTTAGTTTACTATGGATTCCCATCCGGATCTTCGCGCCTGGAACCAGCAGCTCTGGAGGAACGAGCCACTGGAAGCCCTTGGTAAAGTTGAAATCACAATTGACACCACCACCTCCACCACCGCCCAGGCCCGGCCCGGCAATTCCAATCGACTCGTCACTCTCGCCTGAGAAAATGGGAAGCGTCCACTGCATAGGTTGGTCACCCACCTTTTTTCGGATCACATCCATTGCTTTGGCGTCATTCTCACCACCAATTTCGAGTCTCAATTCTTTCCAATCTTTCGTCTCCTTTCCATCCCACCCGGACGAGGCACTTTTGATCGAACAAGCAGGCATTTTGCTGATTCCGAAAAGGGCCGCATCCGGCCCGGGCTTGAAGTCGACCTTGGTCCCATCCGCGCTGACGACTCCCTCCAGAACGGTGAATCCGTCCCTGGCATTGCGAGGATAGTGTTCGGTGCGTGCTACCTGAATGTTGAAGGTCATCCGCTTCGATTCAGCGGGCAGAGATGTTCCCCATCTGTATTTCTTTCCGATCGACTCCGATTGGACCTTCGATGCGTTTCCCCACTCATCTTTTGCGTGCACTCCTTGATTGTTGAGCGTAACAGGACCGTTTTTTATGCCGCGGACTGGAGTTCCCGTATAAACCAAATCCATTTCCACCGCCGTAAAAGGGTGGTCTCCCGGTGTGCTGAATCTCTCAACTTTACGCAGTGTCAATGAGTAGTCGTGAGCGGTGTGAACGAACGGCAAAGTCTTGACGCTAGCGGGGGCGGGAGCTTTCCGGAAATCCGGGTTTGGCAGCGAAAACTCCGCTACTTGCCCATCCGCCAGAATCGCGCGGAAGTCGAGACTTGCCAGACTTCTTTGCCATGCCGTGAGGATCATGACGTAGCGATCCGTCCACGATTCATTGAAAAGGAATGGTCCTGTGAGATCGATCCATCCAGACAGTGGGTCGCGCTGCTGGATGAGTAGTTGCAGACCTGTCTTGGTCATGGCTTCAGCTAAGTGCACTACACTATCACTTTGAGTTGCCAGCTTGGCAATTGCACTTTGGGTGCCGGTCAAGCGCTGATCATCCAGGATAAAGTCTCGCTCAACCATATAAAAAGGCAGCTTCATCGGCATGCCATTGCTCGATTTGAGTCGTATTTCCAACAGCATGCCGCCGGGTGAGTCGGAGTATGTCCGGAAGCTGACATCACGACCATCTTCCATCTTTCTCTCGACCATGAGACTTTTGCTATTACCTCCCGATGAGTGAAGGGAACCTCCAGTTTGTCTCACGAAGTATTTGAAGATGCCTTTCGCCGGATGATCCAAAATCAACCTCTCTCCCAAAGAAGTGCAGAGTAGCTCAAGCGTTTCTCCATTCGGGAAGTTGACTACTTGAGTCGGACTTGCGACCACTTCCGGTGGAGTCGTAACCCAGTCGAACTTGAGTGCCACAACCCCTCCCAAGACGATGAATGCGATGCTCCCTGCCGCTATTAAGAGGTTCGACTTGCTGGGTCGGGTTTGATTCATAGCGCAACCTTGCAGGATCTAGCAAATGCGCAAGCTCTCATCTCACGTTGGCGGCGCCTTCCAGATCAACCGCACCGCGTCAAGCCGGACACGGGCGTTTGCGATGACGCTAGCAAGTTCGGTCTCCCGTTCGATCAGCGCGGCGATTTCCTCCGGTTTGATGTGGTCGTTCACTTCCGCCAGGTCGCGCAGGCGGGCGGTTTCCGCTGCGAGTTCGACGTGCATCAGGGCGAGCGCTTCTTCAATGACAGCATGGCTTTTCGCCGTGCCGAGCGCCCGCGTCTGCTCGAGCATTTCTGGCAGGAATTTCCGCTTCACCGCCTCGTTCCTCATCAGACTGGCGGGATCGCCCTTGCGCAGCACCGGCCTCGCAAAAACGGCGTTCTCCGTGTGATCCGCGCCCTTGTGATCGACCACGATCCGCAGCGGCGTCTGCGGCAGGAACCGCTCGACGTGCAGGCGCGACGGGGCCACGCACTCGACGACGATCCATGATTCCAGCAAAATGATTTTCTCCCCGGCGGAATCCCACACTCCGAATGTCGCGTTCCCCGCTTCCGATCCTAACATGAGATCCAGCGCACCGCGCACCATCGGGTGATCCCACGTGAGAAATGCTTCCTGCTCCCGTTCCAGTGCGCGCTGGCGGTCGAGCGTCACCGTCATGCCATCCGGCGGCAATGAGGGGAACGCGTCGGATTTTAAATTGCCAGGCAACAGGAAATAGCGGCGCTTGCCGAGCTCCTCGATGTGCAGCCCGGAGAACTCGAACAAGCGCATCAGGAAATCCTCGAAGCCCGGATTCTCATCCCACTCGCGGATTCGATCCACCAGCCACGCCGACCGCTCCGGCCGGTGCGAACTCCGTTCTAGCAGGCGATCCTGCCCCCTGGCGAGGCGCTCGGAAATCCGTTTCCGACAGGCGTGGGTTTTCCCGATGAGCTCCTCGATGCCTTCGCGCTCGCCGATGGCTTCCTCGAGATCGAACCGCAGCTCGCGCTGGATCTCCGCCGCACCCGGCGGGCTGGCACGGAAGGCATCGAGCCCTTCCTCCAGCCAGCGCATCCGCGTTTCCTCCCCGGTATCCGGCAGATAAGGCACATGCACCTGGATCGTGCCTTTCTGGCCGATCCGGTCGAGCCGTCCGATCCGCTGTTCCAACAGATCCACGTCCTCTGGCAGATCATAGAGCACCAGATGTCGGGCGAATTGAAAGTTTCGCCCCTCGCTGCCGATCTCCGAACACACCAGAATCTGCGCACCGTCTTTCTCCGAGAAAAACGCCGCGTTCCGGTCCCGCTGGAGCAACGTGAGATCCTCGTGAAACAAAGCCCCCACCACGCCGGTCTCGGAACGAATGTCTTCCAACACCTCCTCCGCCAGCTCGCGCGTCTTCGTGATCACCAGAATTTTCTCCTCACCCAGCTTTTCTAGCAAGCCGATCAACCACTTCACCTTGCCCTCCACCGCCACGATCCGCGGCTCGCGCAGGGGAAATCCGCCCAGCTTGGCCCGCGTGTTCCGGAACATCACCCGCCCGACGCCGAAGCCATCGAGCAGATCGGAAATCAACCGCTCGCGGGCATTTGGTTTTCCTGCCATCAAATCCTTCACCCGCCATTCCAACCGCTCACGTCCCGCCACGAGACTCTCCAGCCGTGCCACAGACATTCCTGCCTGTTCTTCCGACGCAAGCGCCTCCACCACGTCCGCCACCTCCTCATAGTGCAACGTCTCCTCGCGATACTGTTGGAGATCCACATAACGATCCGGATCCAGCAATTGCAGTCGTGCGAAATGTCCCTCCGGTCCGAGCTGCTGCGGCGTCGCCGTTAGAAGCAGCAGTCCTTCCGTGATTTCCGCCAGACCGCGCACCAATTCATACGCCGGTCCCGCCGCTTCCGGCGACCACTCCAGATGATGCGCCTCGTCCACCACCAGCACGTCCCAGCCCGCTTCCAGCACCTGAGCCGTGCGCTCCTCGCTTCCTGCTAGAAAATCAACGGCGGCAAGCACCCACTGGCTGTCGAGAAACGGATTGCACCCGGGATCGCCATACTCGATCGCCTCGCAGCGCTCTTCATCGTAAAGGCTGAATGAAAGCTGGAACCGCCGCAGCAATTCCACGAACCACTGATGCACTAACGGTTCCGGCACTAGGATCAACACCCGCTCCGCACGTCCCGTTAGAATCAAGCGGTGCAGAATCAAACACGCCTCGATCGTTTTCCCCAGCCCCACCTGATCTGCTAACAAAACCCGCGGCCGCGGGCGGTTCGCCACCTCGTCAGCGATGAAAAGCTGGTGCGGAATCAAATCCATCCGCGCGCCGGCCAAGCCACGCACCGGCGAGCGCCGCATTTCCGCCCGACGCCGCAGGGCTTCGCCACGCAGGTCGAAATCCCCGTGATCATCGAGTTTCCCGCCGAAGAGACGTTCCTCCGGTTTACTGAAGCTGATGGAGTCGGACAAATCGGATTCCAGCACCTCGCCCCCGTCGGTTTCATAAATCCGCAGTCCGCGTTCCTCCCTCACCCGTTCCACCGTCATTTCCGCGCCCGAGTGGACCTTGATCCGGTCGCCCGGCTGGAACCGCACCCGCCGCAGCGGCGCGGTGTCGGTGGCGTAGATCCGAGTCTCGCCAGCGGCGGGAAAGGCGATTTCCACCCGACCGTCGCCGCTTTTCCGGATGATTCCGAGGCCCAGTTCCGGCTCGCCATCGCTCACCCAGCGCTGTCCGCGCGTCCATGTGTTTTCTGATCCGGCTCGGTCCGACATTTCCGCGGAGCGAACCCGGTCCCGTCCGGAAAGGAAAGCGCGGACTCGACATTTTCCTCCCCCCCAACCGTGAGTTCCGGTCTTGCGCGACCGCCCGGCGACCTTTAAACGTCCGCCCGCATGGCCACGATCAACTCCAATTTCCTCAAACTCAAAGCCGGTTACCTGTTCCCCGAAATCGCCCGCCGGGTCCGCGTTTACACCGAAGAAAACCCCGACAAAGCCGCCCGCATCATCCGCTGCGGCATCGGCGACGTGACCGAGCCGTTGCCCGCCGCCGTGGTGAAAGCGATGCACGATGGCGTCGATGAAATGGCCAGCCGCGACACTTTCAAGGGCTACGGCCCGGAGCAGGGATACGAATTTCTCCGCCAGGCGATCGTGGACAACCAGTTCGCCGATCTGGGCATTTCCGCCGACGAAGTTTTCATCTCGGACGGCTCCAAGTGCGACACCGGCAACATCCTCGACATCTTCGGAAAAGGAAATGTGATCGCCATCACCGACCCCGTCTATCCGGTCTACGTCGACACCAACGTGATGGCCGGCAACACCGGCGACGCCGATGAAAAGGGTGCCTACGCCGGCCTGCTCTATCTTCCCTGCAATGCCGCTAACAGTTTTGTCGCCGACGTTCCTACCGAGAAGGCCGACCTCATCTACCTCTGCTTCCCGAACAACCCGACCGGAGCCGTCGCAACCCGAGCGCAGCTCGAAGCGTGGGTGAAATACGCCAAGGCAAACGATGCCATCATCCTGTTCGACGCCGCCTACGAGGCCTTCATCCAGGACCCGGAAATCCCACGCTCCATCTTCGAAATCGAAGGCGCGCGCGATTGCGCCATCGAGTTCCGCAGCTTCTCGAAAAACGGCGGTTTCACCGGCGTGCGCTGCGCCTACATCGTCATCCCGAAAACCGTTAGTGCCAAGGCTGACACCGGCGAATCCATCCCGCTCCATCAGCTCTGGTCGCGCCGCCACAGCACCAAGTTCAACGGTGCCAGCTATCCGGTCCAAAAAGCAGCCGCCGCCGTTTTCTCCGAAGAAGGAAAACAACAGGTCAGCGCCCTCATCGAACACTACATGGGCAACGCCAAGCTGCTCCGCGAAGCCGCCGCTGCCGCAGGACTCCCGGTCTTCGGCGGTGAAAACGCACCTTACGTCTGGGTCGGCTGCCCGGCTGGGCTCACTTCCTGGGACATGTTCGACAAAATGCTCGGCGAAGCCCAAGTCGTCATCACTCCCGGCTCCGGCTTCGGCTCAGCGGGCGAAGGCTATTTCCGCATCTCCGCTTTCAACTCGCGGGCGAATGTGGAGGAAGTCTGCCGCAGGTTGAAAGAGCTGGTAGCTTGATGCCTCGCCTTCGCACAAACTTCAGTTTGCTATTCGCGCGCTGCGAGCGGTTGGTGGGGGTCATGTCATTGAAAACCAAAAAGCAGTTCGGAGTCTGGATGGACAACCACCACGCGACCGTCGTCGGCTACGAAAACGCGGAGGCCACGGAATTCACCGTCCTCGGCCACGCGAAAAATCCCGGCCCGGGCGGCAACTCGAACGAAAACGCCGCCAACAACCTGGAGAAAACCCTGCTTCAGAAATACTTCCGCGAAATCGGTAGCCTCATGGAGAACGCCGCCGAGGTCCACATCACGGGCACCGGCACGATCCAGGAGCAGTTCCTCCATTATCTGGGAGAAACACCGCAGTTCAAAAACACCGTCACCGCGGAAAGCACTTCGAACAAGATGAGCGATGAAAAGCTGGTGGAGTTCGTGAGCGCCAAATTCAACTGATCCGCGGGCCCTGTGCCTCGTTTTTCAGCCAATCGAGGCGGAGCAGTCGTTGGCTTGCCGAACGCACCGCGTTGGGTAGTCTCCAGCCCGTGCCTGCCGTCGCTCGTCCGCTGTTGCAATCGTTGAAGGAACACGCCGCGCTGCTGCTTGGCTTGTTAGCCATTATGTGGGCGGTGGAAATCCTGGATTTTATCCTGCCGTTCGCGCGTCTCGACACCTTCGGCATCCGTCCGCGCAGCCAACCGGGGCTCTGGGGCATTCCACTTTCGCCGTTCCTGCATTTCGGCTTCCGGCACCTTGTCTCCAACTCGATCCCGTTCCTGCTGCTCGGCGGGCTGGTCATGATCGGCGGGCTCCGCCGGTTCTTCCTGCTCAGCCTTTGGGTGACGATCATCGGCGGCTTCGGTGTCTGGCTGCTCGGCGCGGGCGGCTCGGTGCATGCGGGGGCCAGCCTACTGATCTTCGGCTACCTCGGATTTCTCCTCAGCCGCGGTATCGCGGAGAGAAGCATCGGCGGAATCCTCGTGTCGCTCGTCATTTTGTTAGGATACGGAGGAATGCTCTACGGCGTGCTGCCGGGACAGCCGGGCATCTCATGGCTCGGGCATTTGAGCGGCTTTTTCGCCGGCGTTGCGGGTGCTTTTCTGCTGGCTGGAAAACCAAGCGGGAGCGAGTCACTGGCTGATTGAGCGGCGTCTGATCGATGTTAGTCGTTGACGTGGCATGAAGACCGTAGTCCCGCGTTCACATTCATCCGTCGAATCCCCTCACCCACTGTTTTGGTATGGATGCTGCTTAAAATCGTCTCATCAATATCACTCCATGAGACACGGCGACATTTCAAGCAGCAAGGACACGGTGGGAGTAGCGGTGGTCAACTATAAGATGCCCCGCCTCCACACTCAGGAGGAGGTGTTGGAAAATGCCGCTAAGATCGCGGAAATGATCAAGGGCATGAAGATCGGACTGCCCGGCATGGATCTCGTGATCTTCCCGGAACACAGCACGATGGGCATCATGTATGATCGCGACGAGATGATGGCGACCGCGGCCACGATTCCCGGAGATGAGACCCGCATTTTCAGCGAGGCCTGCAAGGCCGCCAACACGTGGGGAGTCTTCTCGCTCACCGGAGAGCGCCACGAGGAGCATCCGCACAAGGCTCCGTATAACACTTTGGTGCTCATCAACAACCTGGGCGAGATCGTGCAGAAATACCGCAAGTGCATTCCGTGGTGTCCGATCGAAGGCTGGTATCCGGGCGATCGCACCTATGTCTCGGAAGGCCCCAAGGGAATGAAGATCAGCCTGATCATTTGCGACGACGGGAACTATCCGGAAATCTGGCGTGACTGCGCGATGAAGGGAGCCGAGCTGATCGTCCGCTGCCAGGGTTACATGTATCCTGCCAAGGAGCAGCAGGTGATGATGGCCAAGAGCATGGCATGGGCAAACAATTGTTATGTCGCGGTCGCCAACGCCTCCGGCTTCGACGGTGTTTACTCGTATTTCGGCCACTCCGCGATCATCGGCTTTGATGGCCGGACGCTGGGCGAATGCGGCGAGGAGGACATGGGAATCCAGTATGCCCAGCTCTCTGTCAGCCAGATCCGCGACGCGCGGGCGAACGACCAGTCGCAGAACCATCTCTTCAAGCTGCTGCACCGCGGCTATACCGGAGTTCACAATTCCGGCGACGGCGACAAGGGCGTGGCGACCTGTCCGTTTGATTTCTATCGAAGCTGGGTGCTCGATGCCGAGAAGACCCAGGCGGATGTGGAAGCGTTCACGCGCAGCACCATCGGCGTGGCCGATTGTCCGGTCGGGACGTTGCCGTTCGAGGGCAAGGAAACAACCGCCTGACCACCAACCGGGGAGTAATCGTGCCTTACATCAACGACGTCATCGAGAATAACAAGAAGCTCAATGACGAGTCGAAGCTGGTGCACGACCGCTTCCGCGCCTCGCGTTTCCGTTTTGATCCGGAGCAGGCGATCGACCTGTTGAAGGCAAGGATCATCGGGCAGGAGGACATGCATGATTCGATCGCGGACATGTTGCATGTGGTGAAGGCGGATTTCGGATCGGGCGACCGCCCGCTGGCGGTTTTTCTGTTTGTGGGTTCCACGGGAGTTGGAAAAACCGAATCGGTGCGGGTTCTGGCGGAAGCCATCCTCGGTGGTGCTGACCAGATGTGCCGGATCGACATGAACACGCTCGCGCAGGAGCATTACACCGCCGCGCTCACCGGTGCGCCGCCGGGGTATGTCGGCAGCAAGGAGAACCACACGCTATTTGATTTCGAGAAAATCGAGGGAAGTTATAGCAAACCCGGGATCGTGCTTTTCGACGAGATTGAGAAATCCAGCAAGGAGGTGGCCCGCGCGCTGCTCAATGTGCTGGACTCGGGAAGGCTCGAACTCTCGGCAGGAACGAAGCGGCTGAACTTCAACAACTGCCTGATTTTCATGACCAGCAACGAAGGCGCGCGGGAACTCGACGGTTACCGCCGGAAGTTCGAACGTGGCTGGAGAAGATGGTTGCGCCGCCGGCCAACGCGGGACAAGGAGCAGCGGATCCTCAACGGTGCCTTGCAGAGGAAGTTCGATCTGGAATTCATCAACCGGATCGACCGGATTGTGTTTTTCGAGGAGCTGGACCGGCGGTTCCTGGACGACATTCTATCCGTGGAGCTGGCGATGCTGAACAAGCGGCTCTCGAGGCACCGGGTTTCCATCCGGCTCGACGAGAAGGCGCGCCTTCACCTGGTCGACGGGCACGATCCGCGTTATGGAGCCCGTCATTTGCGCAGGCGGATCCGGGCGCATCTGGAACCGGAGCTGGCGCGGGCGTTCAACACGGACCGCGGTTGTGAGGCATTCGTGGCAAGCTGCCAGGCTGACAGCCTGGTAGTGAGGCCGGATCTGGCGTAAGTTTTCAGGAGCGGGTGACGATGCGGATCAGACCCCGAAGTTGCTGCTGGAGTTCGGGGCTGTCAATCATTCCGAAACGCAGCGCGACCATGGATGCAAGGATCAAAGCACCGGCCAGCATGATGAGTCCGTAAAGGGTTGCGAGGAGGATTCCCGGACCGTCGAGTTTCTTGTGATAGGCATAACCCGCCGGGCAGACGAAACAGCGATAGCCCAACCACAGGTTCAGTCCGGGCGCAAAAACCGCTAGAATCCACGCGCGGCTCATGCCGAGATTCGCCAAACGCTGGAGCCAGAACCAGGCGACCACCATGAGTGGCACAAAAGAGGCGAACGGCAGGATTCCCCCCATGATCACCGGCCCGGCGTGCTTGGTTAGAAACGGACTTCCCAAGGCCAGCGCAAATTCCCAGATGAAGGGGAAAAGCAGCGTGACGAGAAAAAGGCTGCGTCGGCGAGCTCCCGGCCAGGATCCGTCCCCGGTCAGCGTCGGGTGGGTCCGTGGCCGCGGGGTGCGGGCGGGCTTTTTGGCGGATGCCGCAGGTTTTTCCTCGGTCTTCACCGACACGGGCTGGCGTTCGAACAAACCATCGATTTTCCCGGCGGGGATCCATGCGTCCATCGTTTGCCTCCAAACCATGTCCAACCGCGGATCCAAGTTTGAGTTGGCGGCCATCGCCCTCAACTCTTCGAAGGTCACCGGACCGAGACGCTCTCCTTCATTGGTGTAAAACCAAATACTCTTGGCGGTTTTTTTGACGGGCTTCGAAATTTTTTCAGGGGGGGCGGGAGCAGGGATTGCCGCCGGGGCGGCGGTTTTTTCCTGCGGGGCGGGAATTTCCTCCGATTTGATTTTCGCCTCGGCGGCTTGGGCCCTCGCGAGGATTCGGGTTTTGGAGTTTTCCAGTGCCTTGGCCCGGGTTTCCTGTCTGGCTTTTTTCCTGGCGGCGGCAGTTGCCTTGGCGTCTTCGGTGGCCTTGGCTTTGATTTCTGCCTTCCTCTGAGCTTCCGCAATCACCCGGGCTTCCTCCGCTGCCATGGCCTCAATTTCGGCCTGAGCTTTTGGATCCGTTTCCGCTTTGGCCTTCGCGGCGGCGGCGAGTCGGACCTCTTCGGCGGCCTTGGCCTCGGCGATTGCTTTGAGTTTGGCTTCTTCCTTGGCTTTGGCTTCGGCCACGGCACGGAGTTTCGCCTCCTCCGCAGCTTTCAGTTCGGCAGCGGTCCGGAGATTTGCTTCTTCGCGGGCCATCGCCTCGGCTGCTGCCCGGAGCTGGGACTCTTGGTCGGCCTTCACCTTTGCCTGCGCCTCGGCTCTCGCTTTCTCTTCGGCGGCGATTCTGATTTCTTTGGCAGCTTTGGCTACGGCAGCAGCACGGAGTTTCGCTTCTTCGGCGGCTTTGGCTTCGGCAGACTCCCTTCGATTCGCTTCCTCGAGAGCCTTGGCCTCGGCGGCCGCCCGGAGTTTCGATTCCTGCTCGGCCTTGGCCTGAGACTCTTCCCTTGCTTTGACTTTTTCCGCGGCGGCGACTTTGGCGTCCTCGGCGGATTTGGCTTCGGCGATGGCGCGGAGTCTTGACTCCTCGGCGGCTTTTGCTTCCGCCTTGGCACACGCTTCTTCGGCCACTTTGAGTTTTGCCTCCACCTCGGAGGCGGCTTTCGCTCTTTCCTCTTCGGCGCGGGCTTTTTCGATCGCCGCGGCTGCGACTCTGGCCTCTTCGGCGGCCTTGGCCTCGGCGAGGGCGCGTCGTTTTGATTCTTCGACGGCTTTTGCCTCGGCGGCCACGCGGTGTTTTGCCTCCTCGGCGGCCTTGGCTTCGGCAGCAAGGCGGGCGGCTTCCGCGGCTTTCGCTTCGGCGGCGGCTTGAAGTTTGGCTTCTTTTTCGGCTTTGATCCTCGCGAGTTCTTCCGCTTCCGCGCGGGCTCTGGCGGCGGCGGCGATTTGCGCCTCTTCGGCGGCTTTCGCCTCCGCAGCCGCGCGGCGTTTTTCCTCAGACGCTGCCTTGGCTTCGGCAGCTTCCCGGAGGCGGGCTTGCTCGGCAGCCTTGGCCTCGGCCATGGCGCGAGCTTCTTCGGAGACTTTGAGTTTCGCTTCCGCGTCGGCCTTGGTTCTCGCTTTTTCCTCCTCGGCTTTCGCCTTTTCTATGGCAGCCGCGGCGGCTCTTGCTTCCTCGGCAGCCTTGGCCTCGGCGAGTGCCCGGCGCTTCGATTCTTCGGCGGCTTTCGCCTCGGCGGCGGCGCGGGCTGATTCCGTAGCTTTGATTTCCGCGGCGGCTTTGAGTTTGGCTTCGAATTCGGCCTTGGCCCGTGTTTGGGCTTCGGCTTCCGCCTGTGCTCTGGCCTCGGCGGCGATTCGGATCTCTTGGGCGGCTTTGGCTTCGGCCAGCGCCCGGAGCCTGGTTTCCGACAACGCCTTCGCCTCGGCCGCTTCCCGCAGTTTGGCTTGTTCGGTGGCCTTGGCCTCGGCGTTGGCCGTGGCCGCTTCGGCGGCTTTGAGTTTCGCTTCGGCCTCGTCGGCTTTGGCTTTTTCCCGATCCGCTGCGGCCGCTTGAGTGCGGGCCCGGGCTTCTTCGTCGGCTTTTGCATTTGCCGCGGCTTTCTCCACATCTTCGGCCTTGGCACGGGCCTTTTCCGCAGCAGCGATTTTGGCGTTTTCGGCAGCTTTGGCTCGCAGCTCGTCTTCCACCTTCACCGCGGCGAACACGGAGCGTGGAGCCATTTCGGGCTTGGGTTCGGCGATCGGTGCCACTTGGGTGACCTCCGCGGTTGGAGCGGATTTCGCTTCGGTCGAGGGGACCGGTTCGCAAAGTTTCCGCACCTCGTAGACGGGCTTCCACGCATCCATTCCCTCGGTCCACACCAATTTCACGGAGGGCTCAAGCGAGAGATCCGCGGCTTTTTCCCTCATCTCGGCCAGGCTGACCGGCCCGATTTGCTCTTCCTTCTGAATGTAATACCACTGATCCCCTCCGGCGGCCTCGATCCGGGCCTCCTCTTCCGCCAAGGCTTGGACTCTGGCAGCCGCCCTCGCCTTGGTTCTCGCCCTGGCCTCAGTTTCACGGAGTTCCGCCTCCGCTTTTGCCTTTGCTTTTGCGGCAAGTCTCGCCTCGATGGCCATGTTCGCCTCGTCGATGACCATCCGCGCCTCCTCCTCCATCCTCACAATCGAAGCGGGCTTCTCTTCGGTGATTGTTCTGGGTTTGGAGTCGTACATGAGTTTAACCGGATCAAGTTTCTGTCTCACCCAGAGCCGACAATTTCTTGCTGGGATCCAGGTGTGGCGGCACACGAAGTCACTTGTCCCCGAGGCTCAATCGTCAATGTTACCACGTTATTTCCAAGAAGTCGCGGATTGATTCAAGAATGTCTGAAATTTCGGATGAGTGAAACAATAATGACCGCTCAAAACCGGACAACTGGTCCCATAACCGGCCACGACCAACAAAACCGGACACAGCCATCCCACAGGATGGCATAACTTCGGCGGGAAAAGCGGGCTGGTGTTGAGTTGAAATCCCTGCCACTCGGTAGGGTGTTATGAACAAAACTACACCAACCCGCGCCAATGTGGTCGTCCTCAAGCAAATGCTCAACCTCATTCCTCGCGGAATGATCAACCGCCACGCCCTCGAAACCGGCGTGGAGTCCAAGGCCCGCTCCTTCAGCGTGGTGAACCATCTTTCAGCGATGATCTTCGCCCAACTCTCCCACGCCATGGGCTTGAACGACGTTTGTGACTGGCTCCGGCTCAAATCGGGCGTGCTGGCACGGTTCGGCGTCACCCCTCCATCCAAGAACGGCCTGTCCCACGCCAACAAGGATCGAAGTGCGGAGTTTGCGGAAAAACTGTTCTGGTCGGTGCTGGGTCATCTCCAACACGCCAGTCCGGATTTCGCCGCGGGCCGCAAGGGCAAAGGCTTGCTGCGGCGCTTCAAGGTCAGGATCCATGCGGTCGATTCAACGGTCATCCAGTTGGTCGCCAATTGCATGGACTGGGCGAAGCACCGCAGACGAAAGGCGGCCGCCAAGATGCACCGGCGGCTCGATCTGCACAGCTTCCTGCCGTCGTTCGCCATCGTCGACACCGCCGGCCAGCATGACAACAAACGCGCCCGCGAGGTCTGCGCGACGATCCTGCCGGGCGAAATCGTCGTGTTCGACAAGGCCTACGTGGATTTCGACCACCTCTTGGATCTCGACCAGCGCGGCGTCTGGTGGGTCACCCGCGCCAAGGACAACATGAAATACCGGGCGGTGAAAAACCATCCCACGAAGGATGAGAACATTCTCAAAGATCAGACCATCGCGCTGCAAGGCAGCCACAAGGGGATGAAACTGCGGCGGGTCGAGGCATGGGTGGAAGTAGATGGGGCGTGGCGGATCATGGTCTTCATGACCAACCACACGGCCTGGAGTCCGCGCTCCGTGTGCGATCTCTATCGCCGCCGCTGGGACATCGAGGTCTTTTTCAAACAGGTCAAACAGAGCCTCAAGCTCGGCAGCTTCCTCGGCCACAGCGCCAACGCGGTGAGATGGCAGGTTTACACGGCGCTGCTGGTTTACGTGCTGCTGCGGTTCATGGCGCACCTGTCAGGATGGGGCCACAGCTTCACGCGGTTGTTTGCCGTTACGCGTTCGGCGCTATGGGAGAGGATCGACCTGTTGGCTTTATTGAAATCCTATGGGACAGCATCCGGGCGATTCAAGGTGATCGGGGCGCTTAATACCGCGTCGTTGCCGGGTTTTACACCCGCCAAAACGTAATTTCATGGGACAGCATCGGAACATGAATACCAAGATATATCAACTGCTCGCAAAAAAAGTCGCAATCGCCATTTCCCCGAAATGACCTCATGGCCTTGTAAATTCAAGGCTCAGGACGCGCCGTGCTCAGTCTGTGGGACGGCAGTGAAAACCGGAAATTTTCCCTTCGAGAGGCTCTAACGATTTTTAGGTATCATTCCGGGGACTACAGGGCGCCAATCCTTGCCCACCCGCCTGACTCCGAACATCAGTTCCTCCACCTTCTTTTCGACCTTGGGCTGGGGCCATAGCCCTTGAAATTGGAAGGCGTTTTCCGTGCCGACGATCATTATCACATAGGGCAGCTTGATTCCTTTCTGCGCCTGCCAATCCAAGGGCTGTGCCGGAAATCCGACCCGGATCACACTTACCAGCTTGCCGTATTTCTTTTGAATCACGTTGAAAACATCGGCGAGTTGTTCGCTGGCGGGATCGCCTGGCAAGTGGAAATGGACGATCGCGACCCCTTTGTCCGGGCTCACCACGTTTTTGAGAAGTGTGTCGAGTTCCTCGGCAGAAGCGTTTTCGGGGATTTGGGAATGGACGGTAATGACGCCTTTGCCCTCCCCAGGCGTTTCGGCGCCGTCCTTGACCGGAGCTTTTTCGAATGGGAGCTCCTCTTTTTCCTCCATGGCGATTGGCTCTTCGGGAGCTTTCTTGTTCGGATCATAGAACCAAACCCCCGCGGCGATCGCGAGGAACAGCAGCAAAAAAACGATCCTTTTGATCAGGGTGATCTGCCGCTCGGACGCCATGCGGGAGACTTGCTTAACTTTTTCGAAATATCAACGTCATTCACCGCCGGACTCGGGCGGAGACGGAGCTTGGGCATCACTCCTGTATTTCAGAAAGCCGCTCAGCTCGGAAGGCAGCGGGGTTCCGGCTCCCAGCGAGAGTTCGAAAAGCACCGCCACGGCCGCGGCTTCTTGCAGCCGGAAAAACCCCGGACTATTCCGATTTTCGTCCGCGGTCGCCCAGCCATCCATCGCCGCCCGGATTTCCGGATCGGCGCGGTGGATCGCCAACACCTGGAGCGCGGCTTGGCGGGCGATTTCCTCCGAAGTTCCGGCGTCCGCGGTCATCGCGATGTTGTGGGCGATCAGCGCTTCGGCGGGATGGCCCAGGCTCTTGAGCGCGAGGCCCCGGCAAAAGGCGACTTGAGCCCGTTGATCGGCGGCCAAAGACCCCGAGTCCAGGCGGCCCGCGAGGTCATTCACGCGGTCCCAGTCCTTCGCAGTCACGGCCACCCAAAGCCGGTTTATTTCCAACTGCCGCAGACGACCGGCGTCGAGGCTGGAAGCGCCCTTGAATTCCGCGAGCGCCCTGCCCAGCCCCTTCAAGTCGCCCGATTTACGCAAACATTCCATTTCATAAAACCCGGCGAACGCGGCTGTCTCCGGTCCGGCGGCGGGCTCCCGGCAGTTCTTGATTTGCAGAAACGCAGCAATCGCCTCCGCGTATTTCCGTCCCTGATAGAGATCGAGTGCTGTTGCAAACGCACGCGATTGTGGAACCGTCTTCGCCGGGGCCATGTTTTCGTCCGCCTTGGGTTTCTCCGCTGAAATTCCCCCCGGCGCGTCTTCCGCCGGATCGACCCCGCTGGCCCGGACCGCGGCGAGCAAGGCAGAATCCGGGAAATCCCGGCGAAGCTTCCACGCATGGTTCCGGGCGCACTGGAACTCGCCGATGACCGAAGCCGTGCGGATCAGTTGATAGAGATGGTGCTCGCGGTTCTTCGCGTCCGGGTGGTTCGCTTCGAGTTGCAGATAACAGGCGTAGGCCCCGCGGATGTTGCCGGCCTTCTCGTGAATCAGGGCGATCGCGGCCAGCCGGATGCTTTCCGGTGTGTCCGCCCCGGCGCTGTTTCCCGATGGAGGCGGAAGGAGTTGATAGATCGCCAGCGCCGCGCGGTGCATCCCCGCGGCCAAGGCGTCGCCCGCCAGTTTCAGGAACACATTGGCATAGCCCGCGTCTTCCGGCAGGTCGGTGACCAGCGCGCCGCGGTTCCTGCCGATGAAATCCAGTAGCGCCTGCTCGTTCCGCCCGGCGATGGCCGCGCCGACGAGCACTTCGAATCCGGCGACGATCCCGCTCTCGGGCGTGGGAAAATCCGCTTTGTTCTGGATTGCGATTTCCAGGTTCTCGTTGCCCTCCGGGATGCGACCCAGCTTGTATTGGCAGACGGCGTTGTTCACGTAAAACGACCCATGCGGGAACTTGTCGCGGAGCCGGTCGCGCTCGCTGACGAATTTGGCGAACCGGCTGGCGGCGAGTTCCCAGTCTTCCGCGCCCATCGCCGCCTCGCCCCATTTGCAAAGCGCCAGAAGCTGGAACGGATTTCCCGGATCTTTTCCGGTATTTGGGAAATCCCGGTAGCAGGTCTCGAAGGACGTCATCGCCTCCGCCCATTTCTTCAGCTTCATCTCGCAGACGCCCTTGTGATAGAAAACCGCCCCGAACTGCGCGCCGAATTCTTGCAAGGGACGGTCCTGTCCGAAGTTCTCCACCGCCTTCGTGTTGAAATCTAAAGCTTGCTTCCACTGGCCTGCCTTCATTGCCACCTGCGCTTTCTCGACGAGCGTTTCCAAATTTTCGTCCTGCGCATTTGCCGGCATGATGCACACCATGACAGCGTAAACGCAAAAGAGGTGATGGCGTAATTTCATGGACTGGTGAACGAGTATCACGGCTCAACCCATTTGCCTACTAAAGACCCGACCGGGTCAATCAGACTCGATTTCCAAATGGCGACACACGCTACCATGCCCGTTACGATGTTCGGTCGGCTCGAACGTGGGTGGTTCAGCGGATGGACCAAAAACAACATCATTGAAATGCGGAATCTGAGGATGAGCGATGGATTCTACAAAGCACTCAACCCTCTCCTGGAAACGGATTTGCCGACAAGCGAAGCTCTACTTCGTGTGCAGGAACTTGGATGTCGTTCCCGACCTTTTGACCGACCATCGAAAGCGAGCACGCAGCCATCAAGCCCAGTCCACCTGCAGCTAACGGAGCTCGCCGACTGAACGCTCTAGCTGGCATCAGGATCCGTCTCACGCGGGCTTCCAGTGAGGACGTCTCCGCCATTGAAAGCGCCAGAGGTGAAGCCGAACGATCCTCTGCAAAATCACAGAGCACGGTTGCATAGTTCTGCGCATCGATACCCTTTCCCAAAACCATCGCATCGCAGGCAATTTCACATTGCAGTGTAAACCGCCGGGCCATCCAGCGGACAAGAGGATGATACCAATGCACCGCACAAGCCAGCTCAACGAACAAACGCGAAAGCGGATCACGTCTGCGATGGTGTGCCAGCTCGTGCTCAAGAACCACCTGCCGACGTTTCTCTGACCAATTCCGCCATGTCACTGGAACGAAGATCACAGGCTTTAATATACCTGCCGCCACAGGCCCCCGCAGACCCTGAAGTTCGCGAATCTCGACGCCGGCCACGCGATCCACAAGCACCGAGCGGCCAATCCAGCGGTGCAAGATCCATACGGCGAGCGCCAAGCGGCTGAGCGCAACCGAAAATCCCACCGCCCATATCCCTGACAGAATCATACCCCACGGAAACCGAGCTACGTTCGCCGCACCTCCGGTGGCGGGAAGGACTGCTAACTTCGGCATCATCACAAGCATCAGCGGAAATACTGATAGCAGGATCAAGAGCAAAACCGTCAGTCTTGGATCGCGTGCGGCATCCTTCCTGCCAGCCAGAAATACCAGTCCGGCGGCGATGATGGAGAATGTGAGAACGGGAATCATCCGATGGGTGGGTGAATCATTTTCCGCCGCTGCCGTCGATCAGTTTACGGATGCGGTTGATCTCGTCGGTGCTGAGTTTCTGATCCTTGGGATCGAGCAAGGATGCGACGAGCTTTTCCGGACTTCCATCAAAAAATGTGGTGAGAAGTTGTTTGAGTGCGGTCGTTTTCGCCTTCTTTTCCGTCACTGTGGGAAGGTATACATAGCGCCGCGAGTCTTTGGAATGCGTTACCAGTTCCTTATGCTCCAGGGTGGCCAGCAGCGCCCGCACTGCGGAATAGCTGGGAGGATCTGGCAGTTCGGCAAGGACTTCCTCCGCAGTCGCTTTGCCCTTGCGGAAAAGGATGTCCATCACCTGCCGCTCGCGCCGCGAGATTTGGCCTTCCTCAAATCGTTTCATGCGGACAACTTGCCAAATGCTGAAAAAACTGCAATTAAAAATTGACACCCTGAATCTGAAATGCTGTTTTTCCAGCACCATGAAACACAAGGTCGCGCTTTCGCTGGGAGCTCTGCTCATCGCCCTCTTGGTCAACTCCTGTGCCCCGAACGGTGGCAGCGGTCCGAGTGAAGCACCCGCGACTGCCTCACCAGCTGGCGATTCAGCGATCAACCGTTCAAACATTGATGAGATCGTAAACAAGACCAAAACAGAGGAACGCCCGGGGCTCGCCACAGGTTGGGGAGAAGAAAGAAAATCTGAACTTTCCCAAGGCTCGTTCACCCGGGCCTCACCGAAACCCGCCGGCACAGACGTGATCTACTACAACGACCCGAAAGGCATCCATGCGATGGCCGGTTCCACAGTGCGCGTGAACCCGATGCAGACCGCTGCCGGAGACCTCGTCGAATGGGGAGTGAAAGGTGAATTCGGATTTCTACCCACCTATAAAGAAGGCTGGCGCGGTCGCCGATTCGTCGCCGGACGGAAGGATTGCACCTATTCCATCGTCGTTAAGAACCGCTGCAAGAGCGCCTTGGAAATTGTCGCCAGTGTCGATGGGCTCGATATTCAGGACGGCCAAGCAGCCTCCTTCAAGAAGCGCGGCTACATCGTGGAGCCCGGAAGAACCCTTGAAATCGAGGGCTTTCGCACCAGTTACAGCCGTGTGGCCGCATTCAGGTTTTCGAGCGTTTCAAATTCTTATGCGAACATGCGCCATGGAAACACCCACAACGTCGGGATCATCGGCCTCGCTGTTTTCACCCAAAAGGACGTAAATCCATGGACTTGGATGCCCGAGGAAGTCAACCGTCGCGAGACCGCACAGCCGTTCGCGCAGGCACCTGCGACCCGGTAGAATCTTGGATTCCATTGATCCAGAGAGTGCTTCGAAAAGCCGGAGGTCCTTTTCATCGGCCTCGTCTGCGATTCGGATTTACCTCCCCCCAAGCCGACAATTTTCCCGGACGTGCAAATCGGTCTTGACGTGTTCAAATGATCATTCTTTAAAGGAAGCATGAGCCAGCACCTGCTTTCCAGCCGCCTCAAGCAAACGTTCGGTTACGACGACTTTCGCCCGTTGCAGCGGGAAATCATGGACGCCTCGCTGGCCGGGCGCGATGCCGTGGCGATCCTGCCGACCGGTGCCGGGAAAAGCCTCTGCTACCAGCTTCCCGCCCTCGTCCGGGACGGGCTGACGCTCGTCGTCTCCCCGCTCATCGCACTGATGAAGGATCAGGTGGACCAGCTCGAAGCCAGCGGCGTGGCGGCCACTTTCATCAATTCTTCCCTCGACGGCGACGAGGCCCGGCGGCGGCTCGACGGCATCAACGCCGGCGAATACCAACTGCTCTATGTCGCCCCAGAGCGGCTGATGCTGCCGGATTTCCTGTCGCGGTTGAAGGGCTGGAACATCGCCGCGCTCGCGGTGGACGAAGCGCACTGCATCAGCGAGTGGGGCCACGATTTCCGCCCGGAATACCGCCGCCTCAAGGAAGTCCGGCAGACGCTCCCGCACATCCCGGTGCTCGCGCTCACCGCCACCGCCACCGAGCGGGTACGCGAGGACATCGTCCGGCAACTCGAACTTCGCGACCCCGCCATCTTCCTCGCCAGCTTCAACCGGCCGAATTTGAAATACCAAGTCGTCGCGAAATCCGGTGCCGCCGCGCAGGTTTGCAACTTCGCCAGCGCTCGGCCCGACGACTCCGGCATCGTTTATTGCCAGTCGCGCAAAGGCACCGAGACGCTCGCCGCCACCTTGCGCACGCAGGGATTTTCCGCCGTCGCCTACCATGCCGGGCTTGACCAACTGGAACGTGCGAAAAACCAGGACGCCTTCCTCCGCGACGAAGCCAAGATCGTCTGCGCCACCGTCGCCTTTGGCATGGGCATCAACAAACCGAACGTCCGCTACGTCATCCACGCCGACCTGCCGAAGAACATCGAGGGCTACTACCAGGAAACCGGCCGCGCCGGACGCGACGGCCTGCCCGCCGACTGCCTGCTGCTTTTCTCCCGCGGCGACGTGACGAAATACCTCAAATTCCTCGAAGAAATCCCCGACGAGCAAGCGCGGAACGTCGCCCACCACCAGCTCGACCAGATGACGCATTTCGCCGAAAACGACGCCTGCCGCCGCGTCGGACTGATGGGCTACTTCGGCGAGATTTGGGCCGAGGAAAACTGCGGTGCCTGCGACCACTGCCTTCATCCCCGCGAAAAATGGGATGCCACCATCGATGTCCAGAAGCTGCTCAGTTGCGTGCTCCGCATCCGCCAGGCCGGGGGCTTCAACGTCGGCCTCAACCACGTTTCCGAAGTCCTCACCGGCGGCCAGTCGGAGAAAATCCAACGCTGGAAACACGACCAACTCACTACCCACGGCATTGGCAAAGATCAGCCGCGGCCGTATTGGGTCGATCTCGGGCGACAGCTGCTGCGCGCCGGCCTGCTCGCCGCGAGTCAGGATAAATTTCCAACCGTTTCGGTCAGCCAGCGCGGCAGCGAGGTGTTGAAAAAGCGCGAGACCGTCATGCTCACCCGCGCTCTCAGCACGCCCAAGGCGAAGACCGTCCGCACCGGCGACATCCCGTGTGATCCAGGCCTTTTCGAAAAACTGCGGGTCCTGCGCAAAGAACTCGCAGACGCCCGCAACGTCCCACCCTACGTGGTCTTCTCCGATGTCACGCTCCGCCATTTCTGCCGCGACTATCCGGGCGACGACGCCGCGCTGCTCCGTGTTCCCGGCGTCGGCGAGAAAAAACTCGACGACTATGGCGAGGTCTTCAGCGCAGAAATCCGCGAGTGGCTCACGGAAAACGAACGCCAGGAATTTTCTCCGATGGAAGCCGTCTCCGCCCCGCTCTCCAAACCCGCCACGGGCATCACCATGGGCACTGCGGCGGTCAGTCTGGAACTCTACAAAAGCGGCCAGTCCGTCGCCGAAATCGCCAAATCCCGCGGCCTCGCCGAGTCCACCATCGAGACCCACCTCGGCCAAGCGTTGGAAAACGGAGCGCAACTCGACCCGCGCGGCCTCTACTCCGCCGAGGAGGAAGAAACGATGAGACGCGCATTCGATGGCTACGAAGACGCCGCCCTGAAGCCGGTTTTCGAACACCTCGAGGGCCGCATCAGCTACGGAAAGCTCCGGCTCTACCGTGCGTTGAACTCCCAACTTGCCCCGACATAAGGAGCACGGGCACTCTTGTCCGCATCGCCACAGACAAGTCGCAGGATCCGCCTAAAAGACCTTCTCTGTATTCACTAGCACAGCATAGCGACATCACCGCTATTCCCGCCGTTTCCGCCGCAGGCCGTAGCTGGGATGACGGCGGTCGTGCCTCAAGATTCCTATCCAAATCCCGAGTGAATCGACATCGTAGAGGAGGTGGTAGGGAAACGAACGAAGTGCCCTGCGACGATAGCCGCCGTCGGAGAAGTGCTGGGCGGTGGGTTGAGAAATGATTTTCGCGACACCCTCCTCGACTTCCGCGAAGAAGCGATCCGCCAGCTTCGTTCCCCCTTCCCACTCGTAGTAGCTCAACGCTACACGCAGATCTCGGACGACGAGACGGTGATAAATAACCTCCATTTTATCGTCCCAGCTCGGCCTTCACCTGATCCCAGGTCCTCCTTGAAGCAGGATCGGCCTTCATCTCGGCGATCCGACGGCCCGCCTCCTCAGACCCGTCATCAATGTCGGAAAGCACCGCCGGAAGCGAGCCGAGCAACTCCGCAGCCAATGCCGCCCGTTGGTCTTCCGGAAGATTGAGAGCCCCGGTCTGAATCTCCGCAATTGTCATGGAGTTACCCTACGCTCTTCATTGGACCCAGGCGAGGAGATTGTCAGCTCACCGGCCACAACGATGAATGCCCCCCAGCTCGGCAAAAACATCTTCGCCATTGCCTCCCACCACCTCGCCCAACCCGGGCGCGCCGCGGACTATTTTAACCAGTCCCTGCTGGAAGTCCCGCGGAACAATGAGGATGGCGTGACCCCGTCACCCGTGGTTTGATCCGAGCACGATGAGTGAATGGACCGCGAAGACCGGCTATCGAGAAGCGCTAAGGCGAATTAGAGCATGCCAGAAGAAGGGCAATAAAGGGACATCTCTCAATTTGAGAGAACTGTCCCTGACAAGCCTACCACCGGAGATTGGCCGACTCACCGCACTCGGGACACTAGATCTCTTTGGGAATCTACTAAAAAGCCTGCCGACGGAGATTGGCCAACTCTCCACACTCATGTTGCTAGACCTCGCAGAGAATCAACTGACGAGCCTGCCTACGGAAATAGGTCAACTCACCGCTCTCAGGAAACTAGACCTTTATGGAAATCAACTGGCATGTCTTCCTCCGGAAATTGGCCAGCTTTCCACTCTCAAGGAACTAAAGCTCGAAGCAAATCAACTGACGAGCCTCCCGCCGGAAATTGGTCAGCTCTCCGCTCTAATGACTCTAGATCTTGGGGGAAATCAACTGGAGACCCTGCCTCCAGAGATCGGGAATCTTTCCGCTCTCGGGCACCTAAATCTCACCGAGAATCTACTGACGACCCTCCCGCCTGAAATTGGGATGCTCTCAGCCCTCAGAATACTGCAACTTCAAGCCAATTCACTGACGGAACTTCCGGAGGAGTTGCGGAACCTTGCATTCCTTGATCTTCTTTTTTTGGAGGGAAATCCGTCACTAGGTCTAAGTGACGAAGCTCTCGTCCGGACCTGGACTGAAGCCGGATCCATGGGAGCAGCAGTCAGGCCACCGCAAGAAATTCTCGCGATTTACTTCGCGAAGGAATCCAGCGGGACGAAGGCGCTCAACGAGGTGAAGATCATCCTCGTCGGCTGTGGCGGGGCCGGGAAGACCTCGATCCGCAAGCGCTTGATCGAAGACAACTTCGATGCGGAACAGAAGGAGACCCCAGGCATCGAGATCGATCATTGGGAGTTGGAGCGGAAGAAGGACGGAATTACGGCGCATTTGTGGGACTTCGCCGGGCAGGACATCACCCATGCCACTCACCAGTTTTTCCTCACCCGACGCAGTCTCTACCTGCTGGTGCTGGAGGGCCGCCAAGATAGCCAAGACCGGGATGCCGAGTATTGGCTACGGCTGATCCGGGCCTTCGGCGCGGATTCTCCGGTCATCGTGGTGCTGAATAAGTGGGATGAGAAACCTTTCGCAGTAGCGGATTTTACCCTGCAGCAAGAGTTCCCCCACATCCGGGCCTTCGTCCGCACGGATTGCCGGACCGGGTTGGGGCTATTGGAACTGAAGCAGATGATTCGGGAGACGGTTGCAGATATGGATAGCGTAAAGCAGGTGTTTCCTACGCGGTGGTTCGATGTGAAGGAGGAGATGGCGTGGATGCCCGAGAACTACCTACCGCTATGCCGCTACCGGGAGATTTGCAAACTTCACGGGGTGCCGGCGAAGGAAGATCAAAACGCACTGGCCGGATACTTGCACGATCTGGGCATCATCCTCCACTACGCCGATGATGAGCGACTCTCAGATACCACGGTGCTGAACCCGCGTTGAGTGACGGCCAGTGTCTATACACTGCTGCGCCATGTGGAGAACCGGCAGAAGCGTGATGGAAAATTTACCGGCCATCTTGCGCTTACCGAGGCCAGCAGCGCACTCACCGCGCAAGGCACGGCAGAAGAAATGGTGAAATATTTGTTGGGGCTTATGGAGCGCTTCGAACTGTGCTACCCACTGGAGGGAAATGCAGAAACCTGGCTGATCCCACAACTACTCTCCCCGCACACACCGCAAAATTTAGGGGACAAGTGGTTTAGAGAAAAGGCCACCCGCCTGCGCTACGAGTATGATGTGCTGCCAGAGGGAATGCTGCCACGGTTCATCGTTCGGGCCCATCCGCTCATTTCCGAAAATCTGGTCTGGCGACAAGGCGTAGTGCTGGAGATGGATGACGTCGAATCCGGGCGTACGGCGCATGCTTTGGTAATTGCAGAGCCTGGCCGGGAACGCATCCAGGTGACAGTAATCGGATCTCCGGCAGCCCAACTGCGATTGACGAAGTTGGTGCGTGCTCATTTCCAAGACATCCACGAGGACTTCGAGCGTGCCGAGCGTACTTATGGAAAGCGGGTAAACAATCTGAATGCCCGGGAACTGATGGAGCTGGAGGAGAAGCCGGGTTTCTTCAAAAGCGTAAAGGCGCTGCTGGTGGATGAAAAAAAGGGTAACGTGAGCACCATTTCCACCGACGAGGAGGGAAGTCTCCCGGTGGATCAGAAACAGGCTCTCGACCGGGTAGCCGCTCCGCAGGGTAAGGAACGGAGAAATACGGCTCGGGAGATTTTCGAGAAGCGCCACAAGGTTTTCCTGAGCTACTCACATTCGGATGCCGCCTACCGGGATGTGTTCATGCAGAATCTTAAGTTGATGGAATCGGACGGCATCATCGATTCCTGGTACGACGGCAAGGTGCTGGCATCGCAGGATTTTGATCAGGAAATCCGCCGTGCGATGCGCGCGGCAGATGTGATTCTCTTCCTCGTGAGCACGGCATCACTGGGTTCCAAGTATATCCAGGAGGTGGAGCTTGAATACGCTCTGAATCCGACTTCACGGGGTGCCCTGACGGAAGAACCTCCGATGGTGGTTCCAATTTTGCTGGAGCAGGACTGCGCTTGGAAGGTGGATGCCGTCGGAAGAAAGCGGAAATTCGATCATCTTCAGATTCTTCCCGGAGACCGCAATGGAAACGTAAAGGCCGTGGAAAAATGGCCCAATCGGAAAAGCGCTTTCAACGCGGTGGACCAAGCGCTTAGGAAGTTGCTGGCACCGTAATAACTTCAGGGACGACCACAATCGCAATCCAACCCTTATGACACTATTCTCCGATTCCTAAGCCTTGCATGGAAATCCCGGAACCTCTAAACCACGGGCGAATGCAGGGCGAAACTCTCAAATCCCAACGGAACTCCTCCTGGTCGAACACGCTGGTGAAGACGACCCTGATCTGCGGGGGCTGCGTGGCGATTTTGCTGCCGGCCTGGATCCCGGACCGGAATTCCGCGCAGCTTAGCCGCGGGACGGTCGAGCTGCTGCAAGCGCTGTTGCTAGCGGCGGCGGTGGCGGTGATGTTGGGCGGCTCGCCTCATGCCGGGCACAACCGGCCGGTTTGCCGGGTGTTGACGATCGGGCTGCTGATCGCGCTGGTGGGCGAGATCGATGATTTTGTGACGGACATCCTGGGCCGGCATTTCCCGGAGGTGTGGATCGTCGCGGTGTTGTTGGTGGTCGCGATCGTCAGCATCGCCAAGCACCGGAAGATCATGCTGCACTTTTTTTCGACCCTGGGAAATCATGCGGGTTCCGGGTTGATCGGCTCGGCGTTGTTGATTCTTTATGTTTTCAACCACGTGATCGGAAGTTCGAAGTTCTGGCGGGCAACGCTGGGCAACGAAGCTTTTTCACCGGAAATTCCGCGGATTTGTCGGAGTTATCTGGAGCTGCTGGCGTGTTATTTAATTTTCCTTGGGGCGCTTGGGCTTTCCATCACTCTTGCACGGCGCAAGGAGGTTTTCTGAAATCGCCGGTATGTTTCACATCGTCCTCATCGAGCCCGAGATCCCGCACAACGCCGGGGCGGCGGGGCGGCTTGCACTGGCGACGGACTCGACGCTGCACCTCGTGAAGCCGCTTGGTTTTTCGCTGGAGGACAAATATGTGCGCCGCACCGGACTGGATTATTGGCAGGAGGTGAAGAAGCACGTCTGGAAAAATTTCGACGAGCTGCGCGCTGCGGCGGATCCGGCGGCGCGGTTCTGGTTTCTGAGCACCAAGGCGAACCGCTCGCCGTGGCAGGCGGAATTCCGGCCCGGCGACTATCTGGTGTTCGGCCGGGAAACGCGCGGGCTGCCGGAAGATCTCATCGCGGCGGCGGGCGAACAGGCGTTGAAAATCCCGATGTCGCCCGGCGGCACCCGCAGCCTGAATCTATCGACGGCGGTCGCCATCGTACTTTACGAGGCGGTGCGCCAGCAGGACCCGGCGTGGTGAGCGATTTTCACGACGCCTCCTGGAGCTCGATGGCGGCGGGTTTTGGCGCGGCTTTCGGGATGTTCCAGGCGGTGAGCCATTCGCGGTCGGTGCGCTTGAAGCCGAGTTCGAGCAGGCGCTTTTCCATGTCGGGAAAATGGGCGGCACCATAGAAGATGCCGAGATTTTTGCGACCGGCGGCGAGCTCGCGGTTCATGACTTGCAGGCAGCGGTCGTTCCGATCGCTGATGATCACGCTCTCGCCGGCGAATGCGGCGATCTGGTCGTCGCCACGGCCGAGGGTGTGGACGATTTCGAGTTTCATCAAGTTCGAGTTCCCGCTGAGCATGGCCTTGAGAAGTTTGGCGGGGTCCGGTTGGTTCGGTGCATCGGGGTCGGGCTTGCCGGCTTTCATGGCGAATCCGAGCACCGACTCGCCGCGTTGCGCCTGCATCTCGCTGAATTCCTCAACGGTGAGATCCGCGTGGACGAAATTTTTCGCGGTGTAGTCGATGGACTCGACCTGACCGGAGAGTTTGAGGAAACGGCTGACCATGTTGTAAATCTGATGGAGCCCGGCGAGGTTCTTCTGTTTTTCCGCCGGAACTACCGTTTCCTCCGGCATTTCCTTCATGTCGGCGAATTTCTCGCCGCCGATCATTTCGAAAAGCAGTGCGTCGTATTTTTCAAAGCGCTCTGTGAGATTCTCGAAGTAGGCCTTGTCTGCGATGTGGATGGCTCCGATGAGGTCGACCTTCGCACCGTCCTTTTCGTAACGGGTGACGGCGGTCTGGAGGCGGGCGGCGGAGTCATCCTCATCGACGCGAATAAAATCGCCGGCGCTGGCCGAAATGGCGAGCAGCGTGAAGGTGACGGCGGTTGCGAGTCGGTTTCCCTTGGCCATGACGCGGAGTTTTGCACGTGATCGGGTGCGGGGCGAGGGATTTTTCAGGTGGAAGCAACCATTGCCGGGCGTCGGTTTCTCGGCTATATCGACCGGAGAAATGACTTCTTCCGCCCTCCTGCGCTATTGTCCGGACCTGCTGCACTACTCCCGCCGCGCGACCCGCGAGGTGATGGTGGGAAATGTGGGGGTCGGCGGCGACAATCCGATCCGCGTGCAGTCGATGATCACCTCCGACACCCGCGACACTCCGGCCTGCGTCGCGGAGGTGCTCGGGCTGGCGGAGGCGGGCTGCGAGATCGTGCGGATCACCGCGCAGACGAGGATTTATGCGGCGAATTTGGAAAACATCGCACGCGAGGTGCGGGCCGCCGGATGTAAGGTGCCGTTAGTGGCGGACATCCATTTCAAGCCGGACGCCGCGCTGGAAGCCGCGAAGTGGGTGGAAAAAGTCCGGGTGAATCCAGGGAACTACGTGGATAAGAAGAAATTCGAGATCCGCGAATACAGCGACGCGCAATACGCCGAGGAACTGGAGCGCATCCGCGAGGAATTCACGCCGCTGGTGATGCTTTGCAAGGACCTCGGCAGGGCGATGCGCATCGGCACGAACCATGGCTCGCTTTCGGATCGCATCATGAACCGCTACGGCGACACGCCGCTCGGGATGTGTGAAAGTGCGCTGGAATTCGCCCGGCTGGCGCGAGATAACGACTATCACAATTTTGTTTTCTCGATGAAGGCGAGCAACCCGAAGGTGATGATCGAGGCCTACCGCCTGCTCGTCGCCCGGCTCGACGCGGAAGGCCCGGATTGGAATTATCCGATCCACCTCGGCGTGACCGAAGCCGGCGACGGCGAGGACGGCCGGATCAAGAGCGCGATTGGCATCGGGTCGTTGTTAGCGGACGGCATCGGCGACACCATCCGCGTCTCGCTCACAGAGGATTCGATCTACGAAATCCCAGTCGCACAAGCACTGGCGGCACCTTTCAACGCGCGCAGCAAAGTGGAAGGAGAAGATAAAAGTGGCTGGGACTTCCAGTCCCAGCCGATTCTCAACACCCTTGCTCACACCATCCGTCCGGATTGGTCCAAACTCGAAAAACGCACCTCGACCTACTTGCCGCACTGGCGGATTCCCGGCGCGACTTATTCCGTCACCTTCCGCATCAAAGATTCTTTGCCTACCTCCGTGGTCAAGGAATACGAGCGGGAAAAATCCCGCATTCTCGAGCAGCTTGGTCGCGGGGAACAATTTGTGGACCCCGGTGAGTCGCCGCAACGACTCCGCGAGGAATTTCGCGAACTCATGGAATCAGTGATCGAGCCCGCCCTGCACGCAGCGGAGGGGCCTCGCCCGTTGGCCGACGCGGCGATCGCCGCAATGGTAGAGAGCGCGTTGAAACACTTCGACGGCGACCGCTACGAGCTATTGGCCTGGTCGGTCATGCCCAATCATGTCCACGTCCTGCTCACCCCGCGCGAAGGCCATGAATTGGAGAAAATTATCCAGTCTTGGAAAACGCACTCGGCCACGCAGGCGAACCGCATGCTCGGGAAATCCGGAACCTTTTGGCAGGAAGAATATTATGACCACGTCGTCCGGGATGGGGAGGATTTGAAGCATCAGGTGAAATACATTCTCGCGAATCCGGGGAAGGCGACTGCGCAGTGGACAGGGAGTTGCTTTAGGTTGGGACTGGAAGTCCCAACCACCCTTACGCCTTCCTACGATCCGTTTTCCTATGAGCGCCGGGCCAGTTCGGTGCTGACGATCATGGGACATGAGCTCGGCGAGGAGAAAACAGTGCGCGTTTTCACCACTCAGGAACGCTGGAACGCCTTGGCTCACAAAATCGCCGGCATGGGTGATTTCAAGCCGGAGATCATTTTCGAAAAATCCGGCGTGGTGGAAATCGACCCCCGCGATGAGGCAGCGATTTCGGCGATCAATTCCGAGCAGGAGCCCCGCCTCGTCACGGTGGCGGACGGGGTCGATTTGGAAGTCATCCACGCTTTCCGGCAGCTCGCTTTCCGCGTCGATCCGCGGCATCCGGTGCTTTTGAAGGACACGCTCCATCCGCCGGTCGGCGAGACGGATTTCATCGCGGCGCTGCTTCCCGCCGCGCAGAATATCGGCTCGCTGCTGTGCGATGGCATCGGCGATGCCATTCTCGTCCGGGGCGAGACCGCTCCCGGCCAATCGCTCCGTCTCGCCTACAACATCCTGCAAGCTGCCGGCACGCGCATTTTCAAGACCGATTACGTCGCCTGCCCGAGCTGCGGCCGCACGCTTTTCAACCTCCAGCACACGACTCAAAAAATCCGCGCCGCCACCGGCCATCTCAAGGGCGTGCGGATCGCCGTGATGGGCTGCATCGTCAATGGCCCGGGCGAGATGGCAGACGCCGATTTCGGCTACGTCGGCGGCGCGCCGGGCAAGATCAACCTCTACGTCGGCAAGACCGCCGTGAAGTTCAACATCCCGGAATCCGAAGCCGTCGAGCGCCTCACCGACCTCATCCGCGAGCACGGAAAATGGGTGGACGCCCCTGAACCGGCCATCGTATAAATCACAGCTCATGGCAGACTCAGACACGCTCACCCGCACCGACGAGCAGACCGCGCTCGACGTCCCGTGGAATGTGGTCGTCCACGACGACCCCGTGAACCTGATGCAGTATGTCACCTTCGTGCTCATGAAGATTTTCGGCTACGACCAGAAAAAGGCCGCCATCCTGATGATGCAGGTCCACCAGCAAGGCCGCTCCATCGTCTGGTCCGGCGAGCGCGAAAAAGCCGAGTTCTACGTACAGCAACTACAGGCGCATCAATTGAAAACCTCGCTCGAAAAAGCCAAATGAAAGCGATGCCCACGCTGGAAGGCGGCCTCCGCATCGACACCGAGAACGCCGCGGACTGGGAAATTCTCCGGACGATCGTGAGCGATGCGAACGGCAACGGCATCGATCTCGCGAGTCGCCTCGGCGGGCTTATCAGCGAGGAAGCCGGCGCGCAGGATTGGGAGGATTTTGTGGTCCCGGACTTGCGGGAAGCATTTCAGGACGAGCTTGCCCAAGTCGGAGCTTCCATCGAATCCGCCATTTTCCACGCCGAGGAAGGGCCGGGCCCCATCTGGATCACCCGCGAGGATGTTTCCGCCTGGTATAGCGCGCTCAACCAGGCCCGCCTCGCGATCGAAGAGCGTTATGCCTTCGGCTCCGGCGACTCGATCTCGCAGGAAGGCCTCACTCCGGCCCGCCGCTCCGCGTTCGTCCGTTCGCGTTTTTACTGCGCCATCCAAGGGCTGTTGTTGGAGCATGTCATGCGGTGATTCCGGGATAGCCATCGCCGCCCGCATGATGTCAGGATCCGCCCGTGGTTAATAAAACCCGGACGCTCTGGATGATCGGCGATGGCAAGCCGGGTCACGAAAACCAATCCCTCGGCTTGGCGGACGCCATCGCGAGAATCGCCCCCTGCGAGGTCCACCGGATTTCCCTGGCGGAGGTTCGCGGGCGAATCGCCCGCATCCGCAGTGCCGTCCGGACCGGGGGTTCCCTGCCGCCGCCGGATCTGATCATCAGCGCCGGCCACGCCACCCACGTGCCGTTGCTCCTGCTTTCGAGAAAATTCAAGGCACCCAGCGTCCTGCTGATGCGGCCCAGCCTGCCGATGCAGTTGTTTGATCTCTGCATCACGCCGGAGCACGATTTCAAAACCGGCTATCAGCGGAAAAAGCTCCTCCTCACCCGCGGCGCTCTCAACCGGGTGCCACCATCCCAAGTCGCAAGCCGCAACCACCGGATGATCCTCGTCGGCGGCCCGTCGAAAATCCACAGCTGGAACGGCGAATCCCTGCTCGCCGCACTCGAAAAAATCACCGCTTCCGGCGGCTGGCAGCTCACCGATTCCCGCCGCACACCCGCCGGATTCACCGACGAGATGCGCAAGCGCCTGCCCCACGTCGAAATCTTCCCTCACCAGGAAACCGCCCCCACCTGGCTGCCCGGCAAGCTCGCCGCCGCGGAGGAAGTCTGGGTCACGGAAGATTCCGTTTCCATGGTCTACGAATCACTCAGCTCGGGAGCCAAGGTCGGACTGCTGCCCGTGCCCCGCCTCAAGTCCGGCACCCGCGTGCTCCAGGGACTCGAAAAAATCATCGAAAGCGGATTCATCACCCGCTTCGCCGATTGGGAAAAATCCCTTCAACTGGCCGCACCGCCGGAAACCTTGCGTGAGGCGGACCGCTGCGCCGCCGCCATTGTCGAACAGTTCGGACTGGCAGGCTGAATCCTCTCTTCCAAAAAACCTCATGCTCCCGCGATTTCTCATCCCCGCCGTTTTCTGCCTGCTCGTCTCCGCCTGCGCGGTGTCCAAACCCAAGGTCACGGGATCTGACAGCCGGGTGAAAGTGGAGCAGTGGATCGGAGATCAAAGACGAGATTTGGAAGAGTCCCGCGAACCCATTTCCTCGAAAATCCCTCTCGTCGACTTCGGCAACATGCCTGCCGCCTTCGGCAAACCCAAATGGAGAACCGCTCCGGGCGGTCAATACCGAGTCGGCCACTATGAAAACACGAAAACCCCTGCTGGCGAATGCTACGGCCTCTCGGTTTTCGGCTGTGAAAAACCCGCCCCCATTCTCGGCGATGCCTGTTCCGTGCTCGAGCCCGGACTGCCAGGCAAGCTCGACGAATCTCCACGCACTTGGGCCGGCGTCGAAGTCCTCGGCCTGAAACGCGGCCTGCGCTACCAGTTCACCACCATGGCCTTCGGCGATACCAACGACACTTGGGAAACCGAGCCCTTCACCGTCACCACTCCCGACGGTAAAACCGGCTCCTATCAGGCCACCGCCGAGTGCGAAAACGCCGAGGTCGCCGGAAGACTGTTCTCCAAGCTGCGGGTGCGCTAGATCACTTCAAATAAAAGCATAGCCGTTTCAGGATTCGGCGTTATGGATCGCACATGGCAACGATCTCAATGGATCGACGGCAGCGTATCCTTAAAGCCTATGATCGTGGCGATACCACCCGTGAACAGGTTGCCCGCCGTTTCGAGGTCTCTGTAGGGATGATCAAAAAGCTCATTCAACAGCGCCACCACGCCGGTGACATCGCTCCCCGTCACCATCGCAGCGGCCGCAAGCCCCTCATTGTCGACTCCCATCGCCGCGAGCTGCGCCTTCTTCTGGTCAAACAACCCGATCTCATATAAAAGTGATCTTATTTAAAAGTCAGGCTTTTAAATAGAATCTTTCTTGCGTTGGGGTTTTCGCGAGGTAGCCTACTCAAGTCATGAGTGTGAATAACCGTAAACGATGGAAGGTGCCTTGGAAGGATTCGGCGACGAAGCCGGCGATTTACCACTGCATCTCTCGGGTGGTGGATCGGGGATTCGTTCTGGAGGTGGAAGAACGTGAACATTTCCGGATGCTGATGCGAATGTGTGAGAAGTTTACGGGCTGTCGGGTCATGTCTTATTGTCTCATGTCCAATCACTTCCACGTCTTGCTGGAGGTGCCGCCGATGCCGGAGGGGGGTATTTCGAACGAAGTGTTGTTCGAGCGACTGGGCGTTTTTTACAGCGAGGCGCAGGTGGCAGAGATTGCTCGGGAGATCGAGGAGGCTGCTTCGAGGAGCAAGATAGGGGAATTCGAGTTGCCGCCAGTGGATGAGATGGGTGTGCGGCCGATACGAGCACAGGAAAAGGAGATGGCCAAGCAGCAGGCGGAACGCAGGGTGGAAGAAATTCGCAACCGATATACCCGGCGGATGCATGATTTGAGCGAGTTTATGAAGTCGCTGTTGGAACGCTTTACCAAGTGGTTCAACCGTATGCACTCGCGCTCAGGAACGCTTTGGGAAGACCGATTTAAGAGCGTGATTGTGGAAAGTGGTATCGCAGCACGAACGATGGCGGCTTACATCGACTTGAATCCGGTGCGTGCTGGAATGGTGAAGGATCCGGCGAAGTATCGCTGGAGCAGTTACGGCGAAGCGGTGGGCGGTGGAAAGAAGGGGAACGGCAAGAAGGCCCGTGAAGGGTTGGTGCGGGCTTATTTCTGCGATCAGGGAGTGGGATTCGATGCGGAGCGGTGGCGCGAGGTTTCGCGATTGTATCGGCGGTTGATGGGGCTGGCGCTGGAGCGCAAAAGCGGGAAGGCGGAGGTGAAGCCCACTTGTTCAGGCAGAAAAGCCCCTCGAAAGCTGCCGATGAATACGGCGGAGTCGTTAGAGGTGAGAGAGAATGGAACGGTTTTTCCCGAACTCGGGATCGCAGGGATGCTTCGATGCCGAGTTAGGTATTTCACGGATGGGGCAGTGATCGGCAGCAGGGCGTTTGTGAACGAAGCGTTCGCCGCCGCAAGGGAGCGTTTTCCGGGGAAGCGGAAGGACGGAGCGCGGAAGCTGCGGGGGAATGGCGCGCCCGCAGCGGGTGAGCTCTGGAGCATGAGAGACTTGCAAAAAGGGATCGTGTGAGAAAGTCGATCTGGGGGGAGAAGCGAGGGGCGTTAGTCCGATTCTATCCAAGCCAAACAGATTTCAAATACGACTCATCCGTGAAATCCTCCGGCATCGGCGAGTGGCGGGGGCTCATCGGGCGGCGGATGGCGCTGCGGAGTTGTTTCTGAAAATCGTTGAGGGCGAGGTTCCGGCAGTTGGTGGAGCAGAGCAGCCAGCCGTCCGGACTGAGAATATCGGCGGCGAGGGCGGCGAGCTCGCCGAAATTTTCCTCCACGCGGAAGACCTTGCCCTTTTCGTCGCGCGAGAACGTCGGCGGATCGAGCACGATGCCGTCAAAGGTGCGGCCTTGTTTCGCGAAGCGGCGGAGCCAGTGGAAAGTGTCGCCCTTGCAGAAGTGGTGGTCGGCCGGATCGAGCGCGTTGTGGGTGAGATTGCGTTTCGCCCAGTCGAGGTAAGGTTGTGATAGATCGAGCGTGGTCGTCTCCGCGCCGGCCATGGCGGCGGCGACGGAGAAGGCACCGGTGTAGGCGAAGGTATTGAGCAGTTTCAGCCCGGGAGCCATCAGTCGCCGGACTTCCGCGCGGTTGTCGCGTTGGTCGAGGAAAATGCCCTGCGAGTATCCGGACTGGAACGAGATTTCCAAGGCGACGCCGTTTTCCAGGATGATAAACGGTTCGGTCACCTCCGGTCCGGCGAGGTGGGCCGGTGATTCCTTCTGGTGCTGGTCGAGGCGTTTCCAATAGCAGGAAACACCCTGATCGCGGAGCCACTCGCGGACTTGAGGCGCGAGTTGCGGGCCATTGGTAGACACTAGCCAACGCCCGGCATAAGTTTCCAGAATCAGCCCGGGCAAGCCGTCTCCTCCACCGTCGATGAGGCGGACGGCGTTGATTTCCGGGGTGAGGAGGCGGGAACGTTTGGCGACGGCTTTTTGCAGGAGATCGATCATGAAAGCGGGAAAGGGTAAACCCTGAATATCCGGCCGACGAGGCTGATATTTCAGGCAAGTGACTTGGAACTTTCACCGCGAATTCTCCCGGTCATCACAAGGTCTTCACGGGAGCGGGCCGTGATGAGTTGCATCAGTGAATTCCGCCGGAAAAGGTGGAGTTCCTCATACCTCGAATCCATGAACATCCTGATTGTCGGCACCGGAAACATCGGAACAACTCTCGCGAACGTTTTGCTCGCCCACCGCGAGCTATTCTCTATCGAAAACCTATGGGTGCTCAAAAATGAGTTCCGGCCCTGGCAGTCGCCCGATCTCGATTTCCTGCGCGATCGCGGTGCGGTGATCTGCACGCGGACGAGTTACCCGGGTGCCGTTCTGCTGGACGAGATCGAATCGTCGGTGGACTATGCTTTCGACTGTGCCAAGGAAGGCACGGCCCGCGACATGAAGTCTTACTACGACGGGCTCCCAAGATTGTTAGGGGTGTGTGCCCAAGGCAGCGAAAAGGGATTCGGACTACCGTTCATGTCCGGGGTCAATCCACAGGCGATCCGGGGCAAGCGGTTTGTGAACATCGTTTCCTGTAACACGCACGGGACCGCGTCCATTCTCCAGGCGGTGGCGGGAGAGCGGCTGGAGAATCTACTCGAGGGAGACGTGGTGGTTGTCCGGCGTTGCGAGGATGTCGGCTCGCACCAGCGTTTGGTGTCAGCAAGCGTGGTTGCCCGGCATCTGGATCCGTTGATCGGCACCCATCATGCGATTGATGTTTCCGATCTTTTCCGGACCGTCGGAGTGACCATGAAACTATCCAGCTCCGATGTGACGACGCCGAGCCAACTGATGCACGCCGCTAGATTCAATATCCTGTTGGATCGTGGCTTGTCGCAGGACGAGGTCAAGCAACGGATCGCCGCGAATCCGTTGATTGCTTCGACACTGAAATACGACTCCAACTCCATTTTCGAGTTGGGACGGCGCTATGGGTTTCAGGGGCGAATCTACGAGCACGCCGTGATGGTCGAAAGCAATCTGCTGGTGCAAGGGAACAGAATCCGGGGCTGGGTCTTTGTCGCGCAGGAGGGGAACACGGTCCTATCCACCTTGGACGCCTTTCTTCTCCAGTGCCAGTTTTCGGACCGTGAACGGATCCTCGGTATCCTCAAGGCGCGGCTAATTGTGGGCAGGTGGTGACCTTGGCATTCCGTCATGAAAAATCGACTGTTGCGGGGATTGCCTTGGTCGGGGTTTTACCTAGGATTTTTCCCGAAATGAGCACCATCAACGAATCTCTCACCGCCGCGGTCGCAAACGGCAGCCTGCTTGAATCCGCAAAAGCCAACATCACCGCGCTGCTCGGCGGGACGACGAGCGCCATCGCGCCGCTGGCCATTCAGGAATTGGTGGATGCGGGAGCTTGGGAGGAACTCAACGATCGGTTTTTCAAAACTCTCGCCTTCGGTACCGGCGGGCTGCGCGGACGGACGATCGGCCGCGTGATCACTCAGGCCGAGCAGGGCGCCGGCGGTCCTAACGACCGCCCCGAGCATCCGTGCGTGGGCACCGCGACGATGAATTTCTACAACCTCACCCGCGCCGTGCGGGGGCTCATCGCCTACACGAAGGAATTCGCCGGGCCGGACCGCAAGCCGGTGCTCGTCTTCGCCCATGACACGCGGCATTTCTCGCGCGATTTCGCGGAATTCTGCGCCAAGGTCTGCGCGGATCTCGGCTGCGATGCCTATCTGTTCGAAGGCGCGCGCTCCACGCCGCAGCTGTCTTTCGCCGTGCGCGAACTCCGCGCGGACGCCGGGGTCGTCCTCACTGCCAGCCATAATCCGGCGCACGACAACGGCTTCAAAGCCTATTTCAACGACGGCGCACAGATCGTCGACGCCCACGCCGACGGCATCATCAAGGAGGTGAACTCCATTTCCAGCGAGCGTTACGAAAATGCCCCCGAGCGCGGCACCGTCACCATCCTCGGCGCGGAAATGGACGCACTCTACGTCACCCGCCTCAAGACCTTGCTGCTCAAGCCCTCGCTGCTGGAAGGCGCTTCCACCAAGATCGTCTTCACCAATCTCCATGGCACCGGCGGCCACATCAATGTCCCGATGCTGCGCGATTTCGGCTTCGAAGTACTCACCGTGCCCGAGCAAGACATCCAGGACGGCCGTTTCCCGACCGTGGAATCACCGAATCCGGAAAACGGCCCGGCCCTTCAAATGGCCATCGATCTGGCCGAACAATCCGGCGCGGAAATCGTCATCGGCACCGATCCGGACGCCGACCGCATGGGCGTGGCCGTGCGCGACGCCGCCGGGAAAATGATTCTCCTAACCGGAAATCAGATCGGCTCGCTGATGGCTTGGTATCGCCTGAAAACCTGCTTCGAGCTCGGCTGGCTTACCAACGCGAACCGCAACCGCGCGGTGCTCGTGAAAACATACGTCACCACCGAGCTCCAGCACGCCATCGCCGATGGCTTCGGCGTCGGCATCGTCGACACGCTCACCGGTTTCAAATACATCGCCGGAAAACTCCGCAAATACGAGAACGCCATCCCCGTCGACAAGCGGGGCGACTACCGCTCGCTCACCGAGGCCCAGACCCGCTCGCTGCGGCTCGAGTACTCGCGCTTCTTCGTTTTCGGCGGTGAGGAAAGCTACGGCTACCTCGGCTCCGACGCCGTCCGCGACAAGGATGCGAACGGCGCCGCGCTGATGTTCGCCGAAGTCGCCGCCTACGCGAAATCCGTCGGCAAGACGCTGCCCGAGCTGATGGACGACATTTACACCGAATACGGCTACTATCTCGAAGTCGGCAAATCCCTCGTCATGGAGGGCGCGGATGGCGCGGCAAAAATCGCCGCGCTCGCGAATTCCTATGCCGAGCACCCGCCGACCGAAGTGGATGGCTCCGCCGTCCTGCGCGTGCGCGATTTCGCGAAGCAGGATCTCTTCGACCAGGAAGGCGACCTGCTGCCGAAGGAAAAAATGCTCTTCGTCGATCTCGACGACGGTCGTTCCTTCGCCGTCCGTCCGTCCGGCACCGAGCCGAAGATCAAGTTCTACCTCTTCGGCAAAAAAGCCCCCGGCGGCGATCTGACCGAAGCGAAGGAATCCGTAAAATCCGGCCTTGCGACCCTCTGGTCCTGGATCGAAACCGACGCCGGGCAGCGCTGAGCAGCCGGCAGAATCGCGCTTTTGTCGTTTCCAAGCAGAGCGAAAATCAACGCGCGTCCTGCTCACCGATTCATCGCGCGATGGGCAACCCAAAAATCGCATGCTAAAAATTATTGCAAAATTATGCAATTAAATCGAATGTGTCACCGTAAACCCACGGCCCAGATCACGAATAACCCCATTCAATCCCATGAAAACCCATGCTCCAGACTCCCTGAAAGTCCCCGTGTTCCGCTCCATCTCAGGAGTTGCGGTCGCCGTGGCCATCTTCTCCTGCACTTCACCCCAGACTTCCACGGGTGAAATCATCGCGGCAGGAGCCGGCAGTTACACGACCACATTGCCTGACGGCTTGAAGCCGCTGCCGGAAAGGATTTTCAAGACCGCCGACGTGAAAGGGCCGACGGTGACCGGCCAATGGTGGAGTTCGCTGCTGTGGCAGGAATTCTCCAACAACATGTTCGCCCACCCGCTGGGCATGATCTGCACGCCGCAAGGGTTGGCAATCAGCTATCCGGGCTCCGGTCTGGTGGGCGGCAAGGACGCGATCATGGGTGGAGGAGTCACCAAGGATGGGGATTTCAGAATCGAGCTCTCCGCGGGTTCGCTGTTCAAGGTCGCGGAATGCGGCGGTTATTCCGACTGGTTCGTGACCGCGGCATTTTCGGCGGGTGAGGCGTCGCTCAAGACAAGCTTCGGCCACGGCAGCCCGTTTGTGTATAGCACATATGCCGGTGGTGATCCGATTTTGCGCTGTGCGATGCCACCGCGGGTCTGGGCGGGAACGATGAAGGACCCGGTGTTGGGAGTGACCATCCGGGGAAACCATTACGGGTTGTTCGGCCCGACCGGCTCGACCTGGACCGGCCTCGACAGCGAGGTGCTCACAAACGTCGCACCGGGAAAACCCTATCTATCCGTGGCGCTGCTGCCGGATGACAAACCGGAGACACTTGCCTTGTTCAAGCGCTACGCCTACAACCACGTCATCGACACGCGTGTCGACTATCAGGTGATTCCCGGCAAGATCAAGGCCACCTATAGTTTTAAGACCAAGGCTCTCGAAGGTTCGGAAACCGGCACAATTTTCTCACTCTATCCGCACCAGTGGAAGAACACTTCCGCCAAACTGACAGACATGAGCTACAAGTCCGTGCGCGGTGAAATGAAAGTCGGACAGGGCACGCAATTCATCACCGAAGTTCCGGTCCAGGGAGTCTTGCCGATGTTTCCGGCGGAGGGCATCAGGGACAAGGCCCGCATGCTTGCCTATTTGAAAAAGGAGGCCGACAAGGCACCCGCAGATTTCGCGGATACCTACTGGGACGGCAAGATTCTCGGACGTCTGGCTACCCTCAGCGGAATCGCCGAAGCGGCAGGCGCGCCTGAGTTACAGAAGGTCTTCGTCGACGAGTTGAAACGGCGCTTGGAAGATTGGTTCACCGCCTCGCCCGGTGAGACCTCACCGCTGTTTTACTATAACTCCACCTGGGGCTCGATGATCGGCAGCAAGGCATCCTACGGTAGCGACAATCCGCTTAACGACCACCATTTCCACTACGGTTATTTCATCCGCGCAGCCGGTGAGATCGCCCGTCTCGATCCCGAGTGGGCGAAAAAATGGGAGCCCATGGTAATGATGCTCATCCGCGACATCGCCTCGCCTAGCAGAACGGACGAGATGTTTCCCTACATCCGCTGCTTCGACAAATACGCGGGCCACTCGTGGGCGTCCGGCGATGCGAATTTCGCTGATGGAAACAACCAGGAATCCTCCTCTGAATCGCTCAACGCCTGGTATGGCATGATGCTGTGGGGCGAAGCCACCGGCAACAAAACGGTGCGGGACACCGGCCTGTCGCTCTTCAACATCGAGCGCACAGCCGTCGAGGAATACTGGTTCGATGTTTCCGGTACGAACTTTCCCAAGGATTTCCAGGAAGTCGCACTCGGGATGATCTGGGGCGGCAAGGGTGCCTTCGCCACCTGGTTCTCCGGCGACATCGACTGCATCCACGGCATCAACTGGCTGCCTTTCACCCCCGCCTCCATCTACATGGGCCGCCATCCCGACTATGTGAAAAAGAACTTCAACCGCATCGTCGAGAGACGGAAGGAAGGGAATAATTTCAACAACGGCTGGGGCGATCTGGTCGTCATGTTCGGCGCTCTCAACGACCCAGCCCCGGCAGCCACCTACATGGATAAGATGCCTAACTGTAGCCTCGAGGGCGGGAACACCCACGCCTTCATGTATCACTGGATCGAGACGCTCAACACGCTTGGCATCAACGATACCGGTATCATCGCGGACCATCCGTTCACCAATGTTTTCAATCGCAACGGCGCGAAAACCTACGCCGCCTACAACTTCGGCGACGCTCCGTTGAACGTCGCTTTCTCAGACGGCACCAAACTGGTTGCCAAACCCAAGTCACTGACACTACAAAAAGCCAAACCCTGAAGCCATGCCAGTCCGCCACAGCCGGAAAACGGTCGGCGAGTTCGAGATCCACACGCTGTCGAACGACGCCGTCTACCTCTCGATCGCGCCCGCACTCGGAGGAAGAATCGTCTCGCTGAAGGATCGCATTTCCCGCCGCGAGTGGCTGGACGGCTGGGCACCTGCTAACAAACGCCGGATCTGGCAGCCGACGGATCCCGCCAACTTCGAAACCGGACCAGGGGCGGGCATCGACGAGTGCCTGCCCACGGTGCTGCCGTGCAAGGTTGGCCGAAAGTCACTGCCGGACCACGGCGAACTTTGGAACCAAGTGCCGGAATTCGTAGTTGATCCAAAGGGCGGAATTACGTGCCGATGGATTCTCAGGTCACTGCCGTTAGCATTCGAGCGCCGGATCTCGCTCACGAAAAACGGCACCCGCCTCGACTACCGCCTCGAGAACCGGGCGGACGCACCGACGCCGTTCCTGTGGGCATGGCATCCCTTGTTCAGTTGGAAACGCGGCGATCAGATTGTTAGCACCGAGAAAACCTGCCTCAGCCCCGGCGGCGAGGAAGTGCTCCCGTGGCCGGGCAACGACCTGTCGCGGGCCTATTTCCCAAAAGGCGCGACGCCCGCCGCCAAGGTGTTTCTCGGTCCATTAGCCAAAGGCCGCGCTGCCATTCAGGCTGCGAACGGTGCCCGGATTTCACTGTCGTGGCCGTCATCGCTGTTTCCCTACGCCGGTATCTGGATCACCCGTGGCTTCTGGAAGGGACTGCACCACTGGGCCATCGAACCGACCAACGCGCCGGTGGACCGCTTGTCCGACATTCAGGAGCATTCTGCGGTTTCGCTACTTGCTCCGCACGAGGTGAGGGATTGGACTGTGGACATTAAATTGTCTTCGGAACCCCCATCATGAATCTTCATTCCAGACTCCGCGCCTTTCATCGCAAAATCTCGCCCTGGCTGCTGCCTTCCATCTTGCTGATCGCCGCAACCGGGCTCACCCATCGGATTGGCCGGGCCTGGTTCGGTATGAGCAAGGAAACCGGAGGAAAAGTCATGCACCTCCACTCCGGCGAGTGGCTCGGGGTCAATGGCTCCGTGATCTATCTCTCCATCGTCGGCGGCGTCCTGATTTTCCTGGTTCTCTCCGGGCTCTGGATGCTGCTCACTTCGAAAAGCCCGAAGGCCTCCGTACGCAAAACCCACCGCGTGCTGGCGGTTGTTTTTTCGCTGCCGCTACTGCTCAGCGCCACCACAGGCATCGCCTATCAGGCGGGAGGAAAATGGTTCGACGCGGGAGAAGGAACTCTCAAGCTGCTGATGTCACTCCACCAGGGCACGTGGTTGGGGAACACCTGGCGGCCATTTTACATCCTGTTCCTCGGCCTCGGCCTCATCGCGCTTTGCCTGACTGGCCTACAGATGTTGATTCGGAAAAAACAGGGGCACAAACACCCCGAAAAAATCAGTGGCTCTGAAACAGCGTGAAACGAAAGTCCATGAAAACGCGGGCGGTGAAATCCCCGGGCGTCGCTAACGTGGACGCCGTCCGGGAGGAGCCTCGTGATTCGGGACGCCACCGCCGGTGGATGCGGTTGGCTGCCGCCACGCTGGTCCCCCTGTTACTGCTAGGCGTGCTGGAGCTCGGCCTGCGGCTGGCGGGCTTCGGCCACTCGACCCGTTTGTTTCTCCCCCGCACGATCGGCGGCGAGGAGTTCCTCATTCCTAACGAAAAGTTCACTCACCGCTTTTTCCCGCCGGCGCTCGCCCGCGCGCCGCTGTCCGGCAGGATGGCCGCGCACAAGCCGGACGGCACCTATCGGATCTTCCTGCTCGGCGAGTCCGCCGCCTACGGTGACCCGGACCCTTCGTTCGGGGTGGGCCGCTACCTGGAGGCGCTGCTGGAAGCGCGGTATCCGAAAACCGATTTCGAAGTCGTCTGCGCGGCGATCACGGCGATCAATTCGCATGTGATTCTCCCGATCGCCCGCGAGTGTGCCAAACACGACGGCGACCTGTGGGTCGTCTACATGGGAAACAACGAAATGATCGGCCCCTTCGGGGCGGGCACGGTCTTCGGGGAAAAAGCCCCGCGGTTGGCCTTCGTGAGAACCGTTCTGGCGCTCAAGACCACCCGGGTGGGCCAACTCATGGACCAGATGGTCGCGGGGGCTCGCGGCGGATCCTCCGCTCCGGAATCGTGGGATGGCATCAATATGTTCAGCAAAAACCAGCTGCGCTACGACGATCCCAAGCGGCTGCGAGCCTACGAAAACTTCCGGACCAACCTGGCTGATATTCTGAGCGTAGGGAAAGATGCCGGCGTCCCGGTTGTCCTCAGCACGGTGGCCGTCAATCTGAGGGATTGCTCGCCGTTTGCCTCGCTGCATACCGCATCACTGGAGCCCGCTCGACTGGCCGAGTGGGACCGCCTTTTCAAGGAAGCCCTGGCTTTGGAAGCCGGCGGATCGTTTCAGACCGCCCTCGATGTTTATGCAAAAGCCGCCGCGATCGACCCCGATTTCGCTGAGTTGCAATTCCGCATCGGCACCTGCCAGCTCGCCATGAAGGACCACGTCAGCACGCTGAAATCCTTCGAGTTGGCCAGAGACCACGACGTCCTCGCCGTGCGGGCGGACACGCGAATCAACCGCATCATCACCGAGGCCGCGCAACCCGGATCCGCGCTCGGGGTGGACGCCGTTCAGGAGTTCTCCGGCCACACCCCCGATGGGATTCCGGGCAAGGAGCTGTTTTACGAACACGTCCATTTCACCATGGCTGGCAATGAATTGCTCGCCCGCCTCCTTGCAGCAAAAGTCGCGGGGCAGCTCCCGGCTTCGATCACCGCCCACGGTGGCGAGCAGCCTGCAGAAATCGAAGCCGAGGCCTGCAAGCGTCGGTTGGCAGCGACGGTTTGGGATCAGAAACGGGTCTGGGACGTGGCGCTCGGGCGGATTTCCGGCGCTCCGTTCACCTCGCAGTCCAGCCACCCGCGCAATCTACAATACTGCAAGGATCGTATGAAAGAGGTCGATGCCCGGACAACGCCACAGTCGCCCGTCCAGGATCAAAAAATGTATGAAGCGGCGCTTGCGGCCAATCCCGACGACACGCTGGTGAGATGGAACTACGCCCAGTTTTACGAACGGACCGGGCGTCTGCCGGATGCCGCCAAACAGGGCACCTTGATTTGCGAACTCCTGCCGCATGCATCCTGGCCCCACTACTTCGTCGGTTCCGTGATGGCCCGGCTGGGAAAAATGCCCGAAGCCGCCGACTACCTTCAGCGCGCGCTCCGGATCACCCCGGATTTCCCGACCGCGCGCAAAGAGCTCGATCAGATTAAGCAGACCCATCCATCCGCGGTAAAGGGCGGCAAATGAGCCGCCGCAGCCGCTCGGATGCGGATTCCCTCCTCGCCGGCGATCTCAATCGGTGCAACTCTCTCATCCACCGCACATTTCGGATTAATGCAAATATATGCAATTTGTAGTTGCGGACCGCCCAATCGCCTCTTAGCTTCACCCCATATACGGCGGCCGACGGCTGATCGAAAACCCAACTTAGGATGTGCGAATCATCCACATTCAAGCCGGCAAATCGACAAACCGACTTGGCGCAAAATCGGAAAACCATGAAAACGTCACTCAAATCAAAATCCACCCGATCCTCCGGATTCACGTTGGTCGAGATGCTGGTCACCATCACGATTATCATCACCCTCGCCGCCTTGGCCGCGTTTGGGACGAAGCGGTTGCGGGAAGGTGCCGACACCGCGACGACGCTCAGGCGGATCACCGGATTCGCCCAAGCCAACGCAATGTATGCGGTCGACCACAACGGCAAGTATGTCCCCGCTTACTCCTTCGACGAAGAAGGGCTTCCCGGGACTCCGTGGCACTACAATCCCTCCTATCTCGAAGCGTTGATCGGCGACAATCCATCCACGGTCGAGCCTGAGGAGTTCGAAGGATACGATGGACTGCCCGAGCAGGTGCTCGATCCGAAAGTCGTCCGGGCCAAGAAAAAATACTGGAGCCGTATCTCCGCCAGCTTCGCCTACAACAACGAAAACGTGCCCGGCGGCGGCTGGGGGCAACCCGGAACCTCCCGCGCCCACACCACCACTTCCGTTGCCAATCCCAGTAAATCGTTTGCCTTCATCACCGCGACCGATTGGATCGCCAACTACGGGGGCCGCTATCTCTGGAAAAAATCACCGGTCGAAGGAAAGTCGAATGACAGCAAGATCGCCTACCGTCATCAGGACAAGGCCGTGGCCGCCTTCTACGACGGGCATGCCGAGACCATCTCCATGAAAGACATGCAGCGCATCGACAAATACGGCGGCATCAACAACGTCTTCTGGGGCGGCACCCGCGTGAGCGGCCAGTGAGAACAGGGCTCCGCCGCCAGCGGAATTTCTAAAACACCCGGTGGACCCGCGGCGGTCTCCGGCCTCCGGGGTAAGGATCAGCCGACATGACCCGATTCATCGCCGCCTGGCTTTGCCTATGCGCCCTATCACCCGCTGCCGGGGCTTCCGGAGTGGTCGTCGGGCTGCCAGCGAAAATGCGCGGCATCAGCACCTCGGACAAGTATCTGAAAGCGGATCTTTTCGCGCTGTTGGCCCAGACGGATGTGAACGTCATTCGACTCGGTTTCAGTGTGGACTCTTCGAATCCGACTCCTCCCACGGCGCAAAATCCCCTGGCACCTTATTTCACCAATCTAGCAATCCTGGACGCCGCACTACCGCTGGCCCGGGCCGCAAACATCAAGATCATCCTCTGCGCCGCCGAGACCTATGGCTGGTCCAGGGACGTCTTCAAGGGCGACGCGACCGCACTCGCGACTTACCGGGACCATTTGGCGACCTTCTGGACAGCAATGGCGCAACGTTATCTCAACGAGCCCGCAATCGTCGCCTACGACGTCTTGAACGAACCGGTGACCGACTGGCCCTCCCGGGGAACCTGGTATAACAACGTCATGCCCGCTGCGGTGGCCGCCATCCGCAGCGTGAATACCAATGTCTGGCTGGTGATCGAGTCCGAGTATCAAGGCGCGCCCGGAGGATTCACGACCATGCCGGTTTTGAATGATCCGCATGTCATCTACAGCTTCCACTTCTATTCCCCGCACAGCTATTGCAACCAGGGAATCCTATCCTATCCCGGCTATACCGCGACCTACCCGGGACCTAACTCCATGTGGGGGACGGCTCCTTATACAAATTGGGATCAGGAAACGCTGCGCGGTGAGATCCAGGATGTCATCCAGTTCAAGAACGCCCATCCGGACAAGCGCATCCTCGTCGGAGAGTTCGGCGTGCTTCGCTGGGCTCCGGGGGCGGACCAATGGCTGAGGGACTGCATCGAGCTCTTCGAGGAGTACGGGTGGGACTGGTGCAATCACTCACCCTCCGGCTGGAACGGATATAACGCAACCTACCCGCCCGCGGTCCAGACAGGCTCCGATGCGCCCGACGGCGGTGACCGCGGAGCCCGCTGGACGGTTCTCGCAAACGGCTGGGCGCTCAATCGCCACCCGGCGCTGGCCGTCGACATCCGCCTCGGGAACCTGGTGAGCTGGACCGCAGCCAATTCCGGCAGCACCTATCAGCCGCAGCGGTCGCAGAACAATCTCACGTGGGCGGATCTTGGAACCGCCATTCAAGGCAACTCCGTTTCCACGGTGTTTCACGCGGACGGATCGCCTTTCTACCAAGTGGTGGAAACCACAGGCGTCCCTCCCGGCACCCGGTCCATCCTACCCGCAGCCGCCGCGCCCGGCCTTGAAATCTCGTGGCAAACCGAAGTCGGCTCGGACTATCAGGTTGAGTCGTCCGGCGGCCTCGGCACCTTCGCGGACTTCGGGCCGCGAATCAGCGGCGATGGCAAGCGGGCGAAACGAAGCGATTTGAGGACGGCTCCTTTAAAATTCTATCGGGTGGAAGAAACGAAGAACCCTTAAAACATCCGGTCAAACTCGCGGTTGCTCTTCGCCTTCTGCCAGTAGCTCGCTTGATCCGG
>JANPKJ010000066.1:0-30672 GCA_031425955.1 Akkermansiaceae bacterium
CTGGCGGGTGAGATGTAGTCATCGACTGCGGCGGGCAACAGCATCGGCTGGTAACGGTCGGTTCCTTCGATGTATTGGGCCATGCCGCGAGTCCGGATCTCCTAACAAAAGCTGCAAGGAGGGAGTTTCCCGACAGCCTCTGAAGCTTGAACTCGGGACCGTTGCTAGACGGATCTCATGCAATTCCGTTTCGGAATTCTATTTTGGTAAACGGTGCAGGCAGGCACCGGCGAGGGCCACGGAATTTCTTCCCACTCTGCCGGCCCCGGCACGACCTATCAGACCGGGCGCTGGCGGCACGAAAAAACCCGGAAGGCCGAAGCCTGCCGGGTGGTCGAGATTCAAATGTGCGGCGGCGACGCCCTCTAGAGTTCAGCCTTGGAGATCCATTCGTTGAATTTCCTGCGTTCGGATGGGAGCAGGGATTTCATGGGAAACCCGTCGATCTCGGGCGCGTCTTTGGGGATCCGGCCGTTCAGGAGTTGGGTGGCGAGAAAGGTGGCGCGATAGCCCGGCGCGAGCGAAGCGGCGTTCAGCTTGAAGGGGTCGAGGATCTCGGCGGCTTTGGCCGGTTGGTTGTCACTCAGATAGACCGTCGCCATCACACACTGGATTGGTAGCTGTTTGGCGAATGCCTTGGCGAGGGGTTCCATCGCCCGGAGGATGTCCTTGGGCGCGGCCAGGTTGTTGAGGCAGGCGAGATAGGCGTATTGGGTGAGCAGGGCGGGATTTCCGGGCTCGAACGACATGTAAATCGCACAAATCTCCAGCAGCGTGGTCTCGCGACCTTGGGAGGCGAGCTGGTTAAGCAGGAATTTCAGGTCCTCATACAAGGGCAGCGGCCCGCGCCCGTAGCGGATCGCCTCCAACATCGCCTGGCTGGCCTCGGCCTCCATGCCCGCAGTGCGAGCGAATTGATAGAGCGGGAGAAACGGGTTGCTGGTGGCCCCGGATCTCGCCTCGCCCATCGCCTCGTTCCAGTCGCGGACCAGCCCGGCGGAATCCCCGATTTTCTTCCCTAGCAGCGCGCGCTGCGCCAGCCACTCGGTTTTGGGAAGAGTGGGGCCATGAGCCTCCAGCAAGGGACCGACCTGGTCCCAGGTTCCGGTACGCTGCATCGCATCCAGCACCCGCGGAAACAAACGGGGATTTTCCTCCACCCGCTTGGGCGGGAAGGTCTCCAGCAGCAGTCCGTGGAGCCCGACATCGTGCAAAAATTTCGCCAGCAACTCGGGAGCTTCCGCCTGCCAGCGGCCCACCGTCCGTTCAATCACAGCAGCCCGGGCGGCATAATTCGCCGCGTATTCGATCCGCGCCAGCGCAAGCGCCGCTCGCGCGGGATCTCCCGTGCCGGGAGTCGCCAACGCCCCTTTGACCCTCACCAGGTATTCCGGCCGCAGACTCACCGGCGGAATCTCTTCCAGCAGGTCCAGCCAACCGTCCAAAGCATCACCGGTCGCCGGCCATTGCGCGGCCATCCGCCGCTGCGCCTCTTCGAAACCTTCCCGCTTCCCGCTGCGGATCAGGATCCGCGCCAAGCCCTGTTCCACTGCGGCGTTCCGCGCCGTTTCGGGCACCCCGAGCAGCACGCTTGCCGCCTCGTTGAACCGGTTGCCCGCGGTCAGGCGGTCTGCGAACAGGACCGCGAAATCCGGGTTAGTCTGGCAGCTCTTGGGCAGCGAACTCCACCCCTGCCCCAGCAATCCCAGCGGAGCCTCCTTCACCATCCCGCTGAATCCGTTCAGCCGGTCCGCATCGGATCCTTCCGGATGGCTGATCAATGCCCGCGCGATATCGGCGTGCCGCGGGTCGCGCAGCGATTCCATGGATTTTTCCAGAATCCGGAACGCCTCGATCCGCGGATCGCCCGCCCGCAGCACCGTCAGCGAGAGGTCGCGCGCCTCGTCCATCCGCACCTCGTCCACCGCCACTCGCGCGGCCACCAGATTCCGCTCGAGACGCCAGGATTTGAATGCCCGGTAGGCCGGTTTCAACACAACCAGTCCCGTCGCCGCCAGGACAACCGACACCGAGACGAATCTCACGAACGGATGCAGGTTCGCCCAGCGGTCCCAGAGGGTGTTGAAGAAGTTGCGAATCATCGAAAATGGAGGAATACCCTGTGGATCAGCGGGTTTGCACGGTTTTCACCAGCTTGCGGCGGGGACTTTCGGAAAGCCAGCCCGAGATGAAATAGAAAATCAAGCCGCTGAGCAAAAACGCCACCAATCCGAGCATGTCGTGAGCCTGGTGGAACGCCTCCTCCCCGCAGGTGAAGCGGATTTCCGCCAGCGCGTAGGTCCGTGCCGCATTCACCACAAACGCCACCGCACAAGCCACCGCCAGCAGGATCAGCGCCTTCGGCCAGCGCAACCGCTGCAGTTCCGCGAAGAACCATGTCGCCATCACGAAACTCTGGAACGATCGCACCCCGCTGCAGCCGTCGGTCACCTCCACGGTCGTCGCATGCAGTTGCAGGCGGTCCCCCAGAATTTCCACCGGTTTGCCGAGGATATGAAACAACTCCGCCACCACCGCCACCACGCTGTCCGTCAATTCCGCCACGATCCGGCTCTCCACCACGCTCGGCCACGGCAGCGCGGACATCCACAGCAAGGTGATCCACACAAACGCTGCCGACGCCCGCCACCCGCGCGTCATCCCGATCAGCACATGGCTGCCCAACACCGCCGTGATTCCCAGCAGCCCCATCGGCATCCGCCAGGATGGGTCGGCATACCCGAGGATGCGCAGGATCGTGAACCATGGCAGCAGCAACACCACCGCCGCGATCACCCACCACCGCGCGGGTAAGCTCACCGGCCCCGGCAGCTCCCGCCACCGCCGGATCATCAGCCACAATGCCGCCGGTGGCACGAACCAACCGTAGTCGTAATATTCCCCATGCCCCCATTCATAGGACGCGGCCACCATCGCCGGCACCCACAACGCCACCGCACCTGCCAGTGGCAGCCAAGAGCGGGGGGAATCGTGGGGTTGCATGGGGGAGGTAAATTCTGAAATGCGGAAAACTGAAAGCTGAAAGGAAGAAGCGTCAGAGGTCAGAGGCCGGAGGGTAGGTAGCGCGCTTTTGATAAAAGCGCATGCGAATGACGTGAGAAAAGGTAGCGCTGCCTCGATGCAGGCAGCAGTGAATGAGGTGCGAAAGTGTGTCCTGGAAATAGTCGGAACGGCTTCTCAAGACACTTCTTTCCCCTCCCATTCGCCCTGCGGCGGGACGCCACAGCCACTTGCGCATTGAGCATCTCTTTCTCCACTCATTCTCACGTACCACAGGAGTGTGGCCCCTCCATCCTCAATCATCGATCAACCCATTTACCTTCGCGCCCCCCCATCACCCGATCTCTTCCATTCCCACCTGCCAGCGATAGATTTTCAATCCATGGTCGTCCGCCAGTTCCGCGAGTTGGTCGAGCAGCTCCGGGCGCGGCTTGCGGATCGCCACCACGATTCCCTTCAGCCCCTCGTCCGCCACCAATCGCGGCACGCAGGAGAGGTCGCCCAGCACCTTGAACGATCTGAGCTGCCGGCCGTGCAGCACTCGCGTGTCATCGAGAAACCCCAGCACCCGCATTTTGGGATAAAAATCTTCCGAACTTGATTTCAAGTGTTCGAGAAACAAGGAGCCCAGATCACCCGCGCCGAACACCACCACCGGGCCATAGCCCGCGTCCCCGCCCTCGCGCGCCGGGCTCCGGTGCCTCGCCTCCAGCGCCAGCTCTCGCAGCAGCTCCAGCCCCCCCCGCGGCAGGCAGACGCCGAGGCAGGAAAATACAAAGATCAACACCGCCAGCCGCAGTGCGCTCCATTCCAGCGACGCATCCATCAGACTGAACAGCACGAAGGTCAGCAACGCCGCCATCAACAGCCAGAACTGCAGCGCCAGGATGTCCCGCATGGTTGCCCGCACCCACAGCCGCTGGTGCACTCTCGCGATCAACAACGACAAGCTCCCCAAGGTCACGAAAATTACCACGAACTTCGCCAGTTGCAGCGGGTCCGCCCCGCGCACCAGCAGGTTGGTCTCCATCATCACCGCCGCGAATCCCGCTGCCGTCAGCACCGCCAGATCATAGATAAACAACACCGCCGCCACCCGCCGCCGCCGCCCGGGCACCTTGATCGCCAGATGGATCGCATTCCCGGTATGCTCCATTTCCACCCGCGTCAGGTTGCGCAGGCCCGCCAGGCCGATGATCATGAACCCCACCAGGGAAAGCCCCAGCAACCGGTCACCCAGGAAAATCGGCAGGAACGCCAGCAAGGCCAGCACGATCGCGATCGCCTGCATGATCAGCGCCACCCTGCCCTGCGAGCCACTGGCACGCAGCAGCCGGTGGTGCAGATGGTCGCTGTCCGCCGAAAAAATCCCACCCTCCACCTTCTCGCCGCGCAACTGCATTGCGAACCGCCGCGCACCGCGCCGCCAGATTGCCAGCAACACGTCCAGCAGCGGCACCCCCGCCACCGCGATTGGCAGGAGAATCACCCCCACCACCGCCTTGCGACCCACCGCTTCGGTCGCCGCCGTCGCCAGGAAAAACCCCATCAACATCGAGCCCGCATCCCCCAGGAAAATCCGGGCCGGGTTCATGTTGTATTTGAGAAACCCCAGGATCGCCCCGGCCATCACGAACATCAGGATCGCTGCGTCGAAGCGCTCGTTGATGAGCGAAAGTCCACCCAGCGCCACCGTCGCCACCGCCGCCAGCCCGCCGCACAAGCCGTCCAAGCCGTCAATCAGGTTGAACGCGTTGATCAACACCACCGTCCAGCCGACGAACAAACAAAAGTCGAACCCCCAATGCCAACCCACCGAAAAAAAGCCGGTCACGATTGGATGAAAGAAAAAGAAGACCGACGGTGCCAGGACATGCGCGCCCAGTTTCACCAACGGCGAGAGCCCCTGCCGGTCATCCACAAACCCGACCGCCACCAGCACCGTCGATCCCGCCGCGAAGGCCGCGAGCCACGACCACGTGAGCTGGCCGCCATAGTCCAGCAGGTCCGCCCCGAGGCCGATGCCCATCACCATCAGGAAGCTCAGCCAGATCGCCAGCCCGCCCGCCCGGGGAATCGGATTGGCATGGATCCGCCGCTCGCCGGGTTCGTCCATCAGGCCCAGCCGCGGTGCCACCGCGAGCATGACCCGATTCAGAACCAGCGACACCAGCAAGGCGACCAACCCCGCTGCAAACAATTGGAAATACATGGATTACGAGTTTTTATACGACATACGGCACCTGACATGGGTAGTAGGAGGAACCTGCTGCCGTGGCAAGGAAGATGTGGAGAGGGAGAGGCCAGGGTCCCAACACTAGGGAGAACAAAAGATCTTCAACCACGGATGGCACGGATGATCACGGATAAGATTCTGAGTTTTAATTACCCTCAAGCCATCACCGCGCATCCGAACCCAAAAACCATCAAAATCCTGCCATCCAAATCCTCTTCATCCGTGTCCATCCGTGAAATCCGTGGTCAAACGCTTCATGATCCTGGCTACTTCTCCCTAGTGTAGGCACCCTGAGGGAGAGGCAAGTCGTCAGAGGGCTGAGGGTAGGTAGCGCGCTTTTGATAAAAGCGCACGCGACTGAGCTGCGAAAGAAAAGCCTTCTCTTAAGGTGGCTGCGGCGTCCCGCCGCTGGGTGAATGAGCAGAGAAAGACGCACCTGAGCGAAGCCGTCCCGTCAAATTTCATGCCTCCCTTTCGCATACCATTCACCCTGCGGCCAGAGGCCACAGCCACGTGGCTGCGGCGTCCCGCCGCAGGGCGAATGAAGTGCGAAAGCTTGGATCAAGCACAGACGGACCGGCTCCATTGAGCACCTCTTTCTCCACGCATTCGCATGCTCCCTCGGCGGTGGAGCGCTACCTACTTTGTCCACGCATTCGCCCTGTGGCCGGGCTCAATCCGGAGGAAACTCACACGGAATGGCCAGTTTCCCGTTCCGCCGGTACACCGAGAAATCCGCTCGATCCACGGTCCAAACGCGGCATCGGACACACATCTCGGCCATTCGCACGATGCACCCGTCGGCCAGATCCATCGGCCGGTCGGAATACTTCGTCGCCAGTTCCAAAATGCCCGGCCATTCCCTCGCCAGCATGAAGTCTGGATCGATCACGAGATCTCCTCGGGAAACCAAGCGCAAAAGCCCGACGGGATCCGGGAAAAAACTCCCCGCCTCGGCCAATACGGCGTCGCAGGTGAAAAACGGACTGTGTTTGCGGAACGCATCCAACGCCCAGTCATGGTGGGGATCATTGCGCGCCAACAAGGCAACAAGCAATCCCGTGTCGGCGATCTCCCTCACTCCCCGCCTCCAGTAATTTTACGCTGGATCCGCTCCCGCACGACCGCATTGCAGGCCGCCTGGCCCGGGCCCTCATACATCCCGGCCAAATCCTCAGAGGCAAATTTGCACGGCGCCTCCCCCGCCCCCTCGGCCAAGTCCTCTTCAATCAAAGTTCTTACATACTTCGCGCGATCCAACCCAAGCCGTGCGGCCCTCGCCTCGGCCTTGCCAAGAAGCTCCGCATCCATCCGCAGCGTCAGCACTTTTGTCATACGATCTTGAATACATGCTCGGCACGATCAAGTCAAGGAGAGCGGGGAATTTGAAAGCAGAAAGCAGAAAGCAGAGGTCAGAGGTTTGGTAGCGCGCTTTTGATAAAAGCGCACGCGACTGAGCTGCGAAAGAAAAGCCTTCTCTTAAGGTGGCTGCGGCGTCCCGCCGCTGTGTGAATGAGCAGAGAAAGACGCGACCGAGCGAAACCGTCCCGTCAAATTTCAGGCCTCCCTTTCGCATACCATTCACCCTGCGGCCAGAGGCCACAGCCACGTGGCTGCGGCGTCCCGCCGCAGGGCGAATGAAGTGCGAAAGCTTGGATCAACCACAGACGGACCGGCTCCATTGAGCACCTCTTTCTCCACGCATTCACATGCTCCCCCGGCGGTGGAGCGCTACCTGATTTCTCCACGCACTCACCCTGCGGCCAGAGGCCACAGCCACGTGGCTGCGGCGTCCCGCCGCAGGGCGAATGAAGTGCGAAAGCATCGCTCAAGGGAATGCCCGTCAGGCTTCTCTTGATCCTCACTTTCACCCACCATTCTCTGCTGCCTGCGTCGAGGCAGCGCTACCTTTCTGCCCTTCAGCGTCTACTACACCAGCGCCTCGACCACCCGCTTCACGTTGGTTTGCCGATCAAAAAACTCTCTCGCAAACCGCCCTGCGGCCTCGCCGCGGGCCAATCTCACACGGGGATCCCGCGCTTCTTCCAGCGCCGCCCGCAGCCCGTCCACATCGCCCGCCGCGACCACCCAGCCGCCGCCGCTCTCCTCCACCCAGCGGCCGATGCTCGACTCCCGCGAGCCCACGAACACCACCGGCCGGCCCACCGCGAAGATCCCCTGGAGTTTGCTTGGCACCATCGTCCCCGACCACGCCGGTTCCAGCGACACCAGATGCACGTCCGCCGTCATCAGGTGCGCCGTCAATTCCTCCGCCGGCGCGTAGTCGTGCAACTCCACCGGCGCCTCCGGATTCGCCGCCATGAACGCCTCGATCTCCCCCCGACGCTTCCCGCCGCCGTAGAAGACAAAACGGACGGAAGAAAGTTGAGGGTTGAGAGTTGATGGTTGATAGGAAGGGGAAGAGGGTAACAGCGGACCGCGGGATTCATCCCGGCTTTCATTCATCCTGCGAAGCGAGGTGTCCTTGGAAGAAAGTGGAGAGTTGGGTGTTGATCGTTGATTTGGAGAGGCGGCAGAAGACGCCAGGCCGGACTGCGAGTCTCCAGACTCGCCCTGTCGATGTGCGGAGAAAGAGGTGCCCGGAGATGACGTCAGCCGATTCTGCCGGGCGGCGCTTTTTCCTTCCATCGGCTCTACGGAACTGGAGACCCGCGCTCCCGCCAACTCAAGAATCTCCCCGAAACGATGTCCCAGGCCCATGTTGCCGGAATACATGACGATCAGTTCGTCATCGGCCCAGCCGCGTTGCGCGCGGATGCCCGTAGCTGCGGCGTCCCGCCGCAGGCCGTGTTCGCTGCGTCCCGCAGCGTGAATTTCCTCTTCATTTCGATGTTCGATGTTCGATATCCGATGCCCGATGTCCGCACGCGTCCCCCACAGCGGCACCCAGGAGATGAGAGGAGAGCAATTTTGGATTTTGAATTTTGAATTTTGAATAGGATGCGTTGGAGCGGCGCGTCTGTGACCGTCGCACTTGTCGCCAGCGGCGTGGGAAGAGCCAACAGATGAGGCGGAATGAATTTCAACCTCGGTCTGGACTCTGGACTCTGGACTCTGGGTTCTGATGATTCCTCCGCATCTCTCAGCCATATCCGGCCCGAGGGTTAGAACGGCGGCGCAGCGAGGTCCACTGAAACCCCACCGCGCCAGGCCGGCTAACACGCGGTACTTCCATCCGCCTTCCGCCAGCATCCCGTGCGCCACCATCACGTCCGGATACAAATCCATCACCCAGTGCGCGTGGTCCGCTCCGCGCAGCTTGGAAACGGCCCGCGCCAGCACCGATAGATACGGCGGCGTCGTCAGCGCCACGATCCGGTCCGGCGGCGGATCCATCGTCCCCAGCCGCCACGCCACGCCGACGTAATACGATGCGTAATCCATCAGCTTCCCGACAAAGGTCCCCCGCCCGAACCGCGTCGCGGGAAGACGGAGGATGGCGGGGAGAGGAGAAGTTGAGGGTTGAGGGTTGATGGTTGAGTGTGAAGAGGCGGAGGAGCTTTGTGCAGTTGCCTGTTCTTGATCTCTCATCCCTGATCCCTGATCACCGATTGACGATTGATGATTGTGGATTGTGGATTGTTGATTTTGAAGATCGGAAGACCGACCCGCGACGGTCGCAGACGCGCCGCTACAGGATTCTTCCCTTCGATGTTCGATGTCCGATGTTCGATGTTCGACGTCCCCTCCGCTTCTCAACCCTCCGGTTTCAGCTTTCAGCGTTTCAGTTTTCAGCTTCCCCCCCTCCGCATACCCGCCGTCCGCGCAGATCACCGTGACCTGATGCCCTTGGCGGGCGCATTCCTCCGCCACCGCCTGCAACATCACCCCGGTCGGAGCCGCGTCCGGCGGATAGTATTGGTTGAGGAAGACCAGGTGCATGGAGGGAAGAGGAAGAAAAGCGGAAATGTGGAAAGCTGAAAGCTGAGGTCAGTTGTCAGTGGGCGGAGGTCAGGGAGCAGCTCAGGTAGCGCGCTTTTGATAAAAGCGCAGGCGAATGAGGTGAGAAAGGACGGCTCAAGCGAATGCCGTTCCGCTCCTCTTGATCTCAACTTTCTCCACCCATTCGCATGCGCTCTCAGCGAGAGCGCGCTACCCTGCTCCCACTTTCAGACATTCGACATTTCGACCTTCAGACTCTTTCTCGTCCCATTCAAAATTAAAAATCCATCATTCGAAATTTCCCTACCTCTTCCCTTCGACGTTCAATGTTGGATGTTCGACGTTCGATGTTCAAAGACTCTTTCTCCCCTCATTCTCCCAGCGGCGGGACGCCGCAGCCAGGTTCCAGAGATCTACTTCTCTCCGACTCTTCCTCGTCCCATTCAAAATTAAAAATTCATCATTCAAAATTACTCTCCCTCTTCCCTTCGACGTTCAATGTTGGATGTTCGACGTTCGACGTTCGATGTTCAATGACTCTTCCACACCTCCCCCGCCTTCACCATCGTCCCGGCCGGCACCACCGCCCCCGGGCCGATGAACGCGCACGCCGCGATCCAACAGCCGTCGCCAATCTCGATCGGCTCGGTGATCAGATCAAACGTCGCCTTGCGGAAATCATGACTTCCAGTGCACAGAAACGCCCGCTGCGAGATGCACACGTTCGAGCCGATCCTCACCCGATCCAGGCTCAGCACCAGCACCTCGTCGCCGATCCACACGTGGTCACCGATTTCCAGCTTCCACGGAAAGGTGATGTTCAGACGAGGAGTCAGGGAATGTTCAGGCGGCTTCTGACCAAGTCGATCAAGGGTGGATGAATGTGGAAGCCGGTTTTGATGATCCGTTCGATGGCCTCGTCAAAATCCAGCCACCCGCGAACGGCCGCCTCGCCAATGATGCCGAGAACTCCGGTCTTTGGCAAACCAAGCGCCTCGGCGACCCGTCTGCCCCGCTTTTCATCGAGAATCAGCCTTGATGCAGTCCTGTTTTCCCAAGCCAGCGTGATAGCTGCCGCCTCGCCAGGACCGAGACCTTCGGTTTCGGCCAAGAGGGTAGTGGGATTCGGAACGACATTGAGCCACTTCGGCGGCAATTTGCTCCATTCCCTCAAAAGCCCCGGTGCCCGAGGGTGTAAGGTCTCCCGGTAAACCGCCTCTGGGATCACCACAGTGCCGAACAAACGCGGCAGCAAATCGGTCAACCCTGCCTCAGCAAGCGCGGACAATGCGGAATTGTCGCTGACGACGATCACGGTTGCTCGGCCCGCAGAGATTCAAGCATCTCCAAGTCGCTCAAAACATCGTCCATGGTGGTGCCGGGCCAGACGCCGTGCTTTGAGAGCACTTCTCTTGCCTCCCAGCAGGAGGGAAGTCCAAGCATTCGACGGACCTGTTCTTCGGATAGAATTCCCTCTTCGTATGCCTTTGCCGCCAAAGCCTCCAAGGCTATCCTGCAGGGATCGCCGAAGGGGGGCGAAGAAAGTTCATCGGGGATTTCGAGGGTGATTTGCATAGAGGGATGGTATCCGCAATCTCGAGTGCGAACAATGGGAAAGATGAAGCCGCGCGGCGACCTGCGGTCAGCTGAGCACAGGGATCAGAGATCAGTTGTCGGTTGTCGGTTAGCGGTGGGGCAGGTAGCGCGCTTTTGATCAAAGCGCATGCAAATGAGGTGCGGAAGCTTGGATCAAGTGCAGACAGAATGGCTCGATTGAACATCTCTTTCTCCACCCATTCGCATGCTGCCCCGGCGGTGCAGCGCTACCCTTTTTTCTCCACACATTCAAAATTCAAAATTCATCATTCAAAATTCCTCCACACATTCCGGCATGGTTGGTTCACTCGTTTCCATTTTGAAATCAGAGGTCTGAGGTCTGAGGTCAGAGATCAGTGATCAGTGATCAGTGATCAGTAGCGCGCTTTTGATCAAAGCGCATGCGAATGAGATGCCGGAACGATAAGTGGCTGTGGCGTCCCGCCGCAGAGCGAATGAGGTGCGAAAGTTAAGATCAAGGGCAGACGGAACGACTCCATTGAGCACCTCTTTCTCCACCCATTCGCATTCTCCACCGGAGGCCACAGTCATGTGGGGCCAGGAAGACACTTTGTCACAGGCGATCCCAATCCTCCGCCGGTTGGGCGGCAGGAATCTTTCCAAGCAGTCTCTCGAATTCCGCATCGTCCGCTTTGTCCGCGCGGCTTCGGATGTAGTTCCCAGCCTCCAAAACCGCCAGCTTCTCGGCTGTCGCGGTGGCGATAAACTGGTCCACGGTGATCCCATCATCCGCCGCGAGGCGCTCTACATGCGTGCGGATGGAATTCGGCAAATGGATGGTCAAGGAGCTCATGGCGATGATTGCTGGAATACGCGGAGGAATTCCGCCGGCGTTAAAACCTTCAGGCCAAGGCTTCTCGCCGGTATCAAATCCCGAAGGTTTCCGGTCACAATGTGGGTTGCTCTGCCCGCGATTGCAAGCTCGACCAGCATGTCGTCGTCGGGGTCGGGCAAGAATGGACGCCAGGAAAAGTAGATTTTCTGCTCAATCCCTCGATTCGCCACCATATTCAGAGCCGCCTCGATTTCGGCGGTGCTCAGATGCGGCAGTATCCCGGGCCGCTTGGCGACCTCTTCGAACTCCATCAAAAGCGGCACCGAAAGCAATGGTGCCAGTTTCCGTCGATAGATCAACTGGAGTAAAGCATGAGAAGCCCCTGCAGAACTACGCAATGCGGCAATGAACACATTCGTATCAATCACGATCCTCATTCAAAAATCCTCAATCCTCAATCCTCAATCTCTCCCTCTTCCACTCCCATTCAAAATTCAAAATTCATCCACACATCCCAGCATGGTTGGTTCACTCGTTTCCAAGGCAGAGGTCAGTGGTCAGCGCCAAGCACCAGGTAGCGCGCTTTTGATAAAAGCGCACGCGAATGAGGTGAGAAAGGACGGCTCAAGCGAATACCGTTCCGTTTCTCTTGATCTCACCCTTCTCCCCACATTCTCTGCTGCCCCGGCGGTGCAGCGCTACCTTCTCATCTTTCTCCCCACATGCTCTGCTGCCAGGTGGCTGTGGCGTCCCGCCGCAGAGCGAATGAACTGCGAACGCTTGGATCAAAAGCAGACGAAACGGCTCCCATGAGCATCTCTTTCTCCCCCCATTCTCCAGCGGCGGGACGCTGCAGCCACGTTCCAGAGAAGCTTCTCTCCCCTCCGACTTTCGGATTCTTTCTCTCTATCCAAAATTGAACATTCAAAATTCAACATTCTCCCCATCGGCTCGGGCTTGGGGGAGAAGGAGACCAAAAACTCCCGCCCCGGTTGATACTTGCGGAAGATCACCAGCGACCATGGCGGGTGAAACCCGTTAATCACGAGAATCACCCGAGATCGAGCAATACCTCCGGCCGCCGTGAGGCGATTAGGAGCAGTCGTCTGACCGGCCCCGAAGGAATCCTGCGACCATACTCCCAGTTCATCACACTCGCCGGCGTCACTCCAAGCACCGATGCAAATACCGACTGGCTCATGTCCAGATGCTTGCGAATCGCCACAATTTCCGCCGGGGCAAATGGATCAGGTTGACCGACGCTGACATGATGACGGGTCAATTTCCTGCCTGATGCCAGATCTGCGGACAATCCGCTGGCCGCGCGCAAAAGAGAGCCTGGGTCGAAGGGCATCGAATCAAGCGCCTGCCGCACGGCGGATTTGTCCGGCGATTTGCCGGAGCGCGTTGCACTCGGCTTTGGTGAGATTGGCTTTGCTGCTTTTGCCATAAATTTGAATGAGGTAAATATGAGATTTTTCCGGGATGGGCAGGTAGATCACACGGGCACCTCCGCTTTTTCCGATTCCGACGCTCGGAAACGCCATCCGGGCTTTGCGAAATCCTCCGCAGCCCTGCATGACATCTCCGATTTCCGGATTTGCCGCCAGATCGTGCTGGAATCGAGCATAATCAAGGTCCGAAAACCGCAAGATAGCTTGGCTGAACTCATGTGATTCGATGAAAACCATATGTCACAGACGCATGTTTACAAGAATTTTCCCAAGTGGCGCGCTTTTGATAAAAGCGCACGCGAATGAGGAGAGAAAGAAAAGACCCAAGGCTGCCGAAGCGGCTAGTGGCTGTGGCGTCCCGCCGCAGAGCGAATGAACTGCGCAAGCTTGGACTGAAATTCGACGGGACGGCGTCCTCAGACAGTTCTTGCCTGCCCACATTCTCCCAGCGGCGGGACGCCGCAGCCACGTTCCAGAGATCGACTCCTCTCCGACTTTCAGACTTTCAGCATTCAGACCTTCAGACTCTTCCTCTTTCATTCAAAATTAAAAATTCAGCATTCAAAATTCGACAACACATCCCGGCTTCTCCCCTTCGCCTAACAACCACCGGTAACATCCCACAAACTGCCGGGCGATCTCTTCCCAAGCGAAACGCGCTTCCCATTCAAAAATCAAAAATCGTCAATCAAAAATCATCAATCTCCCCCTCTTCTCTCCAGGATCTTCAATCGGATCTCGTCGAAATACCTTCGCTTCAGCCGGTTGAATGTCCTGCCGGCGCGGCCGTCCAGAAACCCCTTCTTGAGCCCGTAGGCGACGAACCAATACACCCACCCGAGCCACCACTTGTCGAGATTCCGGTATTTGAAGCGCTGCCGCGTATTCAGCTTCTCCCACTCCTCCGGTCCTGCGCTCTTTAGCCACTCGAAGCGATTTGCCTCCCAGCTTGAGTACTCGTTGTGCTTGGCGATGTAATGCTTCATCCCACGGAAATCGTGATGCTCCAGTCTGGCTAGGATCTCACCGATACTTCCTTCCAACACCGGATGCTCGTGCACCTCCATGTCCAGATGGCTCCAGCTGTCCTCCGGAAAACATTCATACTCGCCCGCCCCGATCCGGAATAATGCGAGTTTGTGAAACACATCGCCATGATGCAGCGAACTGCCCATGAACCAGTTCGTCAGCGAGATCCAGAATCCCACGTGCGGCGTATCTGCAAGTGTCTTGCGCAGCTCTTGCACGAAGTCCGGCGTCACCTGTTCGTCGGCATCCAGGAACAAGACCCAGGGCGTCTTGAACTCATGGTTCCGCAGCGCCCAGTTGCGCTTCTTCGGAAATTTACCGTCCCACACGAAGTCCAACACCACCGCTCCGGCCCCGGTCGCGATCTCCCGAGTCCGGTCCGTGCTTCCGGAATCGACGATGACGATCTCCTCGAACTCCGATCCCAAGGCCTCAAGGCAGGATGGAAGGTTCTTCTCCTCATTGCGAACTGGGATGACGACGGTGATGGGAAGCATGGGGAAGAAAAAATGCTGAAAAACTAAAACGATTAAAACTGAAATTGGAAACCTCGAAGCTCCAAAGTCGAATGTCGGTAGCGCGCTTTTGATAAAAACGCATGCGAATGAGGTGCGAAAGATCCGCCCAAGAGAATGCCCATCCGTCTTCTCTTGGGCTCTTCTTTCTCCACGCATTCTCTGCTGCCTACGTCGAGGCAGCGCTACCCCTCATCTTCTTCCAATTTCCTTAGCAGGATTCCCTCCAACAATCACCGCCTCCGCCACATCCTTCACGACCACCGCTCTCGCCGCCACAACGGCCCGATTCCCGACACTCACGCCCGGCCCGACGAATGCATCGGCACAGACCCACACTTCGTCCCCGATGATGATCGGCGGCTTGGTCAGCGGCATCGCAGGGTCTCGGAAATCATGGCTGCCGGCACATAAATGCACACGCTGTGAAATCGTCACCTTCTCCCCGATCCTCACCGGCCCGAGACTGTAGATCAGTGCATCGAATCCGACCGACGACCAATCGCCGATCTCCAAGTTCCACGGGATGAAGATCCGCACCGATGGGAAAACCTGCACATTCCTGCCGACTTTCGCGCCGAACAAGCGAAGCAGGAAACACCGCCAACCCCAGAACAACCGGGGGCTGAAACGAAAAAACGGCCCGCAGGCCGTCCATAACACCCGCCCGGCGAGTTCCTTGCGCGTCCACTTCCTGGCCGCGCGGTTTTGATCAATGTCCATGATTTAGGGATTCAGAATTCTATCCACGCCTCACCAGCTCCAAACACCGTAACGAAATAGATAGAACACCGCCGCTAGTCTCTCTCTCCGCTGCGCTCCCCGGTCCCAAGGCGTCAGCGGTTCCGGCTTGGGCTCGAAGGAAACCGCGAATTCCTTCTGCGGCTGGCCTTTTCGGAAAACAGCAAGCGAGCGCGGCGCGTGAAACCAATTCGTCACCAGAACCACCCGTTTCGCTCCGAGTCTTTCAAGGATCGGGGCCGTAAAGTCTGAGTTCTCATAAGTCGATTCAGCATCTGGCTCCATTTCCATCCGGCTTTCCGACAATCCGGCATTGCGAAGCCCATTGCGAATCATTCCACCGTCGCCGGTGACCACAACCTTTACTTCGGGAAACTCATCTGCGAGCCTTTTGCCTTGGCGCGCGCGGTCATCGTCTCCTCCTCCGAGAATCACGATCACATCAGGCTCCCAGGTAAGCAATGCAGGCCTAGGATCCGGCCATGACGAAAAGAAAACACACCAGATCAAAAATATGCCAACCACACCTGAAGCTGCGAGAATACATCGGTATTTGCGGCTCATTGAATATAGTCAGTATTCAACAGTCTCAGGATTTGAATGTGTCTGGCAAATAACCGAACACTCATAGATACAGTCCATCCCGAAATCTCTCCATCCTCAGCCTCCGGGGAAAGCCCAGCATGGCCATTATGTATCACTTTCTTTAAGATGCTTAGAATCGATGCCAATTACGATCTTGCGTTTGGCATTGATCTTCCGACGCGGTTTTCTTACCTTCAAACTCACACCGGATTCATCAAGGCCATGAAAACTATACTGATAAAAGTGGTACAACCAAAGTAGCAATACCCCAAAAACGAACGGATAGAGCACCAGCAGGGTAATGTCCCGACCCATGTTGAAGGTCAGAATCATCCCGGTGGCATAGAGCAGCAAACGGGCTGAATCCTGCCAACCGAGAAGATCCTGCCGTGCCAACAAAGCCACCCACAGACTCATGATCAAAGCTGCGGCGACAGGACCGAACAGCCGTCCGAAATTCGCCACGCCTTGACCAATCATGCCGGTGGAGATTGAAGCGGCGATTCCACCTTGCTCGTCACCCGCTTGGTTCCACCCCATTCCCCGGGCCATCGCATAATCGACCCCGATGGTTGGTTTGTCTTTCCAAATCACACGCGGGATCGGGTTCACAAGCTCACCGAGGTATCGTAGTCCCCAATTTGGCTGGTAAGCACCCGTTTCAATGAAGGAATTGATCCATCCCAATTCCTCCATCATATTCAGACCTTGATGTTTCGCTTGGGTGTTGCTCCGCAGGCTTCTTTCCGCGAAAGCTTGGGCGATTCCACTCTCACCGCGGTTGGTGATAACGAAGGCAAGCCAGAAGTTCACGATCAAAAAGGCTCCAGCAAGCAAACCTCCTTTGATCACAAGCGGTGCTTTCACCCGCAGCACGATCCAAGCAAGGACGCCCGGGATGACGGCAGCTAACATCGTATTCCGAGTCCGGTCAAAAATGAAATACGGAGCCGCCAAAAAAAAGATCGATCCTGCGAGCACTCTGGTTCCCGGCTTCCGGCTAAGAGCGAAGACCACTCCGCTGGCGGCCGTCAAGAATACCTGGAGGTATCCGGCCAAGGAGAGCAGACCGTCGAGTCCACCACCAATCCGACCGCGTGCCCATGGATTCGGCTTTTCCCCCCCAAAATAAGGCGCAAGCAAGCCAATAACATTACCGTCCACCCGCGAAATCGCAATTACCATGAGAATGCTCCATGCAGCCGCAATTCCCCAAGTCATCCGGGAGATTTGGTTTTGGATTCGCCCCCGGTCAAGTTCGTTTGTCTTGTAGGCGTGAAACGCAAAACTCCCCCGCCTGCTTAACCTCCGGTTCAAGGATCGATGGATCGGACGGACCATCAACCCGAAGGCAATCACAAACAACAAAACCTGCCACCAGGCATTCCAAAAGGATGACGCGCCAATCGTGCCGCTATATTCTGCATAATCGTTGTAAAGGGCGTCACCGACATACCAAGCCGCCACCGTCGCAAGCACCGCCACAGCAGGCAGTCCCCAAGCTTCTCGTCGCGCCTTAAAGCCATCCCAGCCAAAATAAAGCAGAGCGATGCAAACAAGATAAAACGGTAGCGGAAACTCATTCATAGGCGGGTGATCACGGATTCGGGCTTAGCTCCCCCTTCGAGGATCCATTCATAGACTTCTTTCATTTGGGAAGCAACCATCGGCCAAGTGAAGCGTTCGCTGACCAGTTGTCGGCCGTTATCGCCCAGAGATTGGAGATCGGAGATCGGGGATCGGAGCAGAAGACGCATCCCAACAGCGATGCTTTCCGTGTCTGTGCAGATGCGGATCGCAGCGTCAGCAGCGAAACCTTCCGGGAGGTTGCACTCGTCCGTCATGAGAACTGGCAGGCGATAGGACCACGCTTCAAGTACAGACATCGGCAAACCCTCGCTGAAACTGGCTAGAATGAAGGCGGACGCTCGGCGGAGCAACTTGTCCTTGGTCGCACCGAAGGCGGGGCCCACGAAGCTGACAGACTTCAGGGGACAGGAGTCAGGAGTCAGGTTCAGAAATTCAGAAGCAGGGGTCTCCGCATAGGCAAGCCCGAGCTCTTTGCATAGCCGCTTCAAATCCGCTTCGTGGCCGCTCTGATCCCAGCCGGCGATGACGAACTGCCACTCTTCCTGACTCCCGTCCCCTGCCCCTAGTTCCCAGATTTTTGCCCACGCGCGCAATGCGTTCTCTAGCCCTTTCTTCGGATGGAGACGCCCGAGGAAGAGGAGAATCTTCTTTTCTGGTCTCTGGTTTTTGGTCTCTGGCTGATCAATCGGCAGCTCAATTCCATTTGGAATAACACAAACCGGATTTTTGAGTCCATAGGCACGGAAGTCCCTCATTTCCTTTTCCGTGTTCGCTTGCAGGCAGGCTGCGCTGCGCAGCATTCGGTTTTCATACAGAATTCCAGCAAGTCTTTTCTTCCATGCCGAGTTACTCAAAGCCCATGGCTCCAGCATTCCATTCGGCGTGACCATGTAGGGCTTAGCGTGTCTCCGATTCCACCCACGAGCCGCGAAACTGGGATACATCCAAAGCGCATGAAGGTGAAGTAGGTCGTGGGGCGAGGATTTTAGGACTCTTCGCAGCCCTGGGGCATATCCAAATGCGCGCGGGCCAATTGTTGAAAACACTTCCGCTCTCACAGGCGACCAACTGTGCTGATCCTCGGGCCACTGATCGTCCAGAAGCCCATACGCCTCATTATCCACACCCAAGCTTGAAAGCTCCCGTGCGAGCGAGCGCTCAATCTCAAATATCCCGCCTGCGGTGCGGCTCAGCGAAGGTGAAAGATGGAGTACTCTCATGATCTATGTGACAACTCGTTTCGAGCAAAATCCCGAACACCCTTGCGAAAGGCTTCCCACGTGTAAGCTCTGATCGTCTTCGACGATGCAATTCCCATATCAAAAAGTATAGCTCGGTTCTTGATCGCCCACTCCAATCGGTCCTGAATCGCTTCGGAAGAACGGATCGGAATCACGAACCCTTCATCGCCGTCAGTCACAATATCCCTCGCCATGGTGTTCTCCGATGCGATGACAGGGAGACCAACCGCCATCGCCTCCGCGATTACATGACCAAACCCTTCCGCAAGTGAAGGCAGTATGAAAATATCACTCGATTTCAAGGCACTCACAATTTCGTGATTAGAACATCCGATCCTGAGATTCACATATCCTTCCGAATACTCCTTAAGCAACGAATAGTCAACAAATCCTCTAGTATAGAACGTCAACTGCACATGCTTGTGTCCAATTTTTGAGATTGCATCCAATAAATATGAAATTCCTTTTCGCTGAATCACAGAACCGACGAAAGCAACTCTTAAGGGCCCATCCAACTTTCCCTGAACAGTCCTTTCACTGAACTTTTCAACATCCACACCGTATGGGACCACAGATATGCTGGATGCAATAATTCCCTTACGGACTAATGTATCCTTAGTAAACGAACTAGCCACCATGATTCGCTCGGCCAGTCGAGGCTCATCAGCCAATTCTTCCAAGGCTGACTCCGAAAGCTGACACTCCTTTTCTGCTAGCAACGAGAACCTGGCCCGGGGTTGTAGCTCCATCTCTTCGCGGAAAAGGTCTCTCAGGGCACTAGGGTCGGGATGAATCTGGAAAAGAAGACCCTTGGCTCCTTCCGAATCCAACTCCCTGAACGCCGGACCTGCATAGTAGCTCAACGCAAACAATTTCGCACCGGTCTCACAGGAAGCTCTGAGCGCACTCATGGATAGCGAACGATCCTTGGCTGACTGCACGTAAGTGTGGACTCTTTGAAAAAAACGATGCTTGGAGGCTAACTTCTCCAAGATCGACCACGAAAATGCCATGCCATCGATCACCACCTGCGAACCATCCAGACCCGCCGCATACCTTGAGCTGATTCCGGGCAAGAATTTTTTCGCAATCGAAGTCTTCAAAGAACCGTCTTGCGTAGCGTATGCGTCAGTCACAAAACGCGCCAACATACCTCCTTCTGCAAGTGCCACTGGGACTTGATAGTGATCCCTCGCTCCCGCCTGAACGGTCACGAACTTGACTGATGGACCATCACCTTGCGGGAGAACTGGATTTAGGACATTCATAACAACTTCGAACGACGATCTCCGGCAACAACTCCAAATATTCCCTTTCCAAATGCCTTGGTGGGACACGTCTCATCGAGAATGCTAGAACTGGCCGCACCCATTGCCGCAAGTTTGTGGCGATCCAGTCTAGCCACACATTCAAGGTATTGCGCCATTTCGGCTACGTTGTTTGCATCGAAAACAAAGCCGTTCGGGCCATGTTTCACCAGCTCTTCCGCTGCACCCACGTTTCGACTGGAGAGAATGGGCAAACCGCAGGCCATCGCCTCGTTCAATACCAGTCCCCAAGGCTCCTCTAACGCCGGATGAACAAAACAGCCCGCATGGGCGTAGAAGCGCGGCAGTTCTCCGATTTGGCGGAAGCCGGAGAAGAAGACAATGCCAGAGGTCGGAGATCGGAGGCCGGAGGACTGGAAGTCAGGGGACGGCAAAGATTCCCACGGGGCGGATTCAAGGACATGCAGACCAAGGGCTTTGCTTTGGGTAATGAGAGACGATTTGAGTTCGCCGTCGCCCACCAGGCACAAGTTCCAAGGAATTGATGGTTGAGAGTTGATGGTTGATCGTTGGATATAGGAAGAATAGGCCTCGATGAGGCGGGAGAGATTCTTGCGCTCGATGAAACGGTTGGAGGCGAGGAAGTAGGGTGCAGAAGTTGAGAGTTGAGAGTTGATGGTTGATGGCTGAGAGGACGAAGAGAAATCGCCGCTCTCTTGGAGCGATTTCATGTTCGCAAGCCCGCAGCAATCCGCGTTCCGCCACTTCTCCGCTTCCGCCGCGAAATAGGCATTATCAACGACGTTGTAGCCGAAGTGGATTTTGTCGGCTGACATGCCGAGTTTGACGAGGTAGTCCCGATGCGACTTCCCACCCACCAGAGCCCCGTCGAAGCGGGAGATGAGATAGCGCTTGATCGTCTCCTTCCACCAGACCCGCTTGCCATCAGCTTCGCGGGTTTCACTCATCACAATCCGGCGCCTGTCGTTTTTCCGGCACCAGGAAAGACAGGAGAGAGCATCGGGGCTCGCCCAGCCTGCGATGGCGATGGCGTCAGGGCTAAGTGAATCCAACAAGGGATGTAGAGTCTGCTTGCATTCGGCTGCTGTTATCTCCTCATATACCCGACTGGGGAATGCGGTGATTACACGCGGACCACCCGAGATTCCCGCAGCCTCATCCCATGCATAGGTCGCATCGTTACCGGCAGTTTCAAGCCCCATAACCTCCCAACCATGCGAACCTATCACACTTGCCGCAGAAGATAGGCGAGTATGGTGGTATGGACCATAACGGGCGAAATGCACAAGTAAACGTCGCATCTTTATCAAAGGTTTAGTCAGGAACCGACAACCACTTCATGTAGCCCTTCCAACTGACCGGGCGTCTTAGCCTGAGCGCGTTGAGACTTCCCACGATCGCCTGCCACCACCAGACAGGCTCACGAACCAACCAGCCGGGACCGCGCTTGGCCGCACAAAATCCCTGCGAAAAGATCCGGTAGATTATCATCCCGAACGCTTGCGGAAACGGACAACGGATAAGTGTTCCCCACAATTCGTTGCGGGCTTGCCGATGATGATTTCGAATCTCGTTTCTTGCAACGCTCGTAAAATGATGCCGGATCGTTAGCTTTGGAAAAATAACAATTTCCCAATCATTTGCAAAACATTGCAATGCGTAGTCAGTCTCTTCATAAACATGAAAAAAGATCGACTCAAAACCAGCTAATTGTCGATAAGTATCCATACGATAACATGCACCGGAATTGGGAAAGTTCCGAATTGGCCTGATTGTCCCAAATTCAGTTTGAGTCAGTGTTTCTGGATACTCATCTGTCCTTTGAGGAAATGTTGCAACCGCTAGTCTCGGATTATTCTCGAAAATCTCCGCCATGTAAGTAAGACAATCCAATTGCTCTGGATAACTATCGTCATCCAATGACAGCACTAGATCACCTCGCGCAATCTTCATCATTTGTACGCGCGAAGCTATCGAGCCTTTGGAAATCTCGTTGATAATTAAGACAGCATTGGGCATCTCTTCCTTCACCAACTCTGCGGAATCATCGGTACAGCCGTCTGCGGTGATGAGCACTTCGATGGGGGGTGGATCCAATCTTTGAAGCACCTTGCAGGTTCGGAGCAAATCCTCACGCCGGTTTCTACTCGTGATCATGATAGAAATTCTCGTAGTCCGTTGATGACTGGACACACATGCCTCGTGAGGCGACTCAGTATTGCAAACCAAACGGGGTTTACCTCGGAGCCGCCTTGCCAGAGAAAAGGCGAATAGACACGCCTTTGAACCAAGGCTTGGAAAATTAGTTAGTATCCAAGACAAAGACGAATTAAGAAGATTTTTTGGGAACAATTCAAACGCTTCAGAAGCAAAAATTCTTCGATCTTCAGGGAACCCGTTTACTTCCAAATCGGCTGCATTAATCAATAGTCGATATCCTAAGCGACTTTTGAGTGACTGATCTAATAGATTCAATCGCTTGGCAGCATTGCGAATCAACCTACAAGCTTTAGATGAACTCCTGACATAGTCTAACCGGAACGAAGAAGTGCCAATACGAGAACCGTCATGTTGCCTCCAAGATCCTATGAAAATGTCGATAAATCGCCATTTTTCTGCCGCCATCTTCACCCGAGCCTGAAATTCCCAGTCTTGAGAACCAGTCAACTCCTCATTCCAAGGACCCACCTGCTCAACTAGTTTCCGACTGTAAATGGCTCCCATGGTTTGCCAATGATAACCTGCCAAGTCGTATCCGCCCCTGATATAGGGTACCCCGACCGCCTCACCTGGGAGTGGATTGAGATTTGCATCAACTAGCTTAACCTTACCATAGACAAAATCGAGAGATTCACCCAGGAAACAAGATAGCATACGGTGAATCACGTTCCCTTCCAAGACGTCATCCGAATCCATGAACATGACAAAATCTCCGGAGGATTGCCGAAATCCTTCATTTCTCAGAAATGGCGCGCCCCTGTGGACGGGAGACTGTATGAATCTAAAACCTAATCCTTTTGCATTTGCCTTGTGCTCAAACTCCGCACATACAGCCTTGGTATCATCCGTGGAAGCATCATCCATCACAAGAACCTCAATCTTGTCAGTCGGTTGTGCAATAATCGAGTCAAGCGCTTCACGAAGCATACCCCCACGATTAAAAGTCGGGATGACAATCGAAAGAAACCCCATCATCGGCTTCATACATTTCGCTGAACAATCTCCTGTAGCCTCCATGAATATTATAGGTAGCAAATTTCAAGTACGAGTCTTCGCAAGGTTGATTCCTTAAATAATTAGGCGGAAGTCTCTTTCAAACTTGACCTTTTAAAATGGCTAATCTTAGCTGGGCACATGTTTTTGTGATCCACTCAATAAGTCATATTGGAAAATCTAGTCCAAGTGACATTATATCAAAATAAGTTATGAACACTACTTTTTGCAAAATGTGTAATACATCCAACCGAATCCACGCTTTCGTTTCTTTATCCACTCATCGACATCGACTGGTGTGACGATACGAGGTTTTTCATCAATGGTTCTCGCTACGTAATCATGTTCCCAAAACGCATCAAACACTCGGCGGAAATTGGGATTAATCTCACCATTGAAATTCTCGTAAAAGCCGTGCTCAACAATCCAATCAGTCGCTGGAGTTCGAGAGAGAATTTTCTGTGCGCCTGTAAGAACAAGATGCTCTGCCCCCTCTACATCCAGCTTCACCAGAAGGCGATGATCCGGCAAACACCTATCTAGCAGACTGTCCAATGTAGTGCAATAGACTAAATTAGAGTATGTTGCAGTCATACCTCCCCAATTTCTCAGGAGGCTGGCCCCTTGTCCGCCTCCAAATAGCTCGGCAACTTCCACGTTCGAGCCAACAGCTGCAAATACAGGCTCTACAGCGTGGAATTGGTTTGCTCTGATGTTTCTGAGTAACAGTTCGTAATTAAGATGGTTGGGCTCAATAGCTATCACCGGCTTCCCGAGATTTGCCGCCACCATAGAAAAGAATCCAGCGTTGGCTCCTACGTCGAGAAGGCAGTCAACTCCGCAAAGCAATTCTTTGAAAGCTGTGAGTTCGTAACTATCCTCACGTGAATTTCCAATATCAGCGTCACCAATGAAATCAAAACCTTCATCATATCTAATAGAACTTTTTGACTGCTGCAAACGACTGTCTCGCATGTAGCGATAATTGGCTGCAATTTTTGGGAATAGTTTCTGAATTTGGTTACGTATCATAATTCTTCACTTTTTTAATGGACAATATTTGTGTTGATCTGTAATTGAGAAGCGTGTTTGACTTAAACGGTGGCAGATTGAATGATCAAAGGCTCCATGCCTTTCGAGATCGCTCTGATCTTAAATACCTCACAGACAGCCGGGGTTTCGTCAGTTGAGGCATCGTCAGCAACTATAATCTGGATTGAAACGGACGACTGTGCCAAAATCGAATCAAGTGTCTCGCGCAGCATCCCGGCCCGGTTGAACGTAGGAATAATGATGGAAAGTTTTACATACATGCCGAATATGCGGAATGGTCTATTCCTTTTGAAAAGCACCACCGGCTGATGTGCGAAACATCTTGAGGTATTCGTCAGACAGGACGTTCCAACCAAACCGATCAGAGACACTTTGCCAGCGTCGCCCCATTGCCGCGGCTGTGGTGGGCTGCCGAAGCGTATCCGTCAGAACTTGGCACAACACGCCGGGTTGCGACAAGTCGGCGACAATACCCGCATCACCAAGGACATATTCGATCACTGGATGACAATGCCCAATCGTCGGTATACCGTGCATCAGCGCCTCCAGATAAACCCGGCCGAACCCCTCCTTGATTGATCCGAGAACAAAGACATCGGCAGCCCGATAGTAGTCGGCAACCTCCTGGTAGGGAACCGACTTCGCTGAATACCCTTCGGAACCTAGCAGGCGATTTCCCATCTCGATGATCTCGGCGCTGTGCTCATCTATATTGCCAAGAAGTTGAAGGAATGGCCGAGGTAGTGGCAAGCGTGCCAACTCTTCAATCACATAGTCCATCCGCTTATGCTGCCGGGCAATCCAACCGACACTTAACACCACGGGTCGATCTATCGGTAATCCCAAGCGGATTCTGGATAAGCGCTTTTCTTCCAAATCGATTTCCGGAGGCTCCGAAATCCCAATGCCATAAGGCACCAGGCAATGTCTGCCGGGTTCCTCTCCGGCGGCCAGAGCCTCCGCTCGATAAAACGGAGCGACTTGATGCACGAAGTCGCAGCGATCAAAAGGCGGGTTACATGGCCCTCCATTCGAAAATAGAAGCCGGAAAGGAACCCCAATTTGACGGCGAAAACGGTATAGCAGAAATCCAAGATTCGCGTCGCTGTAAAAAATCACCTGCGGTCGGAAGCGGCGGATATGCCTCACCACTGCCGGAAAACTCGACCATTGCTCAACCGCATAAGCTGTGCGGTTGGTAATCCGTCCCAACCATGGTGCGATTTTCCCGGTTCGTCGAATGCATGGAACTATCCACTCGTCATCAGTTGATTTGCCGGCACCCTTGATCAAACGCGCTTCAATTCCCGGCACGTCCTTCAATCCGTCGAATGCCTCACGGAAGAACGACTCGATTCCCCGATTGCAAATGCCTATCCCGGTACAAGAAAAGAGAACACGAATAGGAGAACCCTGCGACATCGATCAATTCCGTTTGGGTTCCATCCAAAGCCACGCCATTCGGACTGGGCGCCATTCACTCACCGCCCAATCTAAATATGATCCCGGCATCAGGCGAGTGTACCACGTCTTCCATGGAAATTCCTTCCGGCTTCGCGGTTCCTGCCAAATGTGAACGATGTCATGAGTGTGCCTGAAGCGTTGCTGCAAGGTCTCGGTGATATGGGGGATGATGAAGTCGTGCAGTTCCACGAGAATGGCTGCCTTTTCCAACGCGGGGACGGCCTCAGGATCGAGCAATTGCTGTTCATAGCCTTCGACATCACATACCACCACCGGAGCCGGGTCGTCGGCTAGGGCTGCAGCTAGGTCGGCAGGCTCGCATTTGCCTCGAATGGTAAGGCGGCCTGCAACTACATTGAGTATCGCCATTTCCTTGAGATATTCACGGCTCTGGTTGGCCATTTCGTAGCCGATCACCTTAGCCTGCGGATTGCGTACGGCCAAACCGACGGCGAAATAGCCCTCGGCCGCGCCGATATCCACAATGAGTGCGGGTTTTCTGGCGCAGATCTCTTCAACGCAGGAATTTAGTTCTCTCTCATACATTCCAAGAAGCTTGGGAATGTAAGCACTCCCTGCTGCGTGCTCAATATAACGCATCCCAGCGAACGGTCCTGCTGCCACAGAACAGTCAGTTCTTTCACGCACAAGGTAGTTCAGATAGCCTATTGGACGATACCTTGCGGGGATAATTTTTTCAAGTGTGCGACGTATCATAAGCTTTTTTCTGTAATTCGCTATTCAATCTCAAAACAACTTCTGAGGGTATCCGAGAAGGATAATCATTTTCATTCCAGCGATTTCTTTTGGAGTCTAAAAAGTTCAAAAGATAACGATGCACAACGCGCTGCATTAATCGAATATGTGGTGGTTGCAAATGATTGGAAAATTTGAAATCTGGCAGTGGAGTATCCTGCCTCCAGAACTGCAACTCTTCCAAGTTATCTGGAACAACAAATTTCCTCCATTCCGATTCGATCTTCGTTTCGTCCAGCTCATTCACGAAATCCACTAATCCCTGAACGTCGTTCCGATTGTAACCCGTGAATAGCTGCGTGCTGTTGAGCGCGATCATAAATGCACGTAGAATACAACGCCCTCTCAGTTGCTCTGGATCACGATGCGGATAGTGCCGTATAGGAATACGTTCCCGTGCGGTATAGCCTGCGTTAAATGGAAATGAGACAGTAGGCGGCCATTGCATGGATTCGCGGTAACGGCAGAGTCTCGGTTCGCTATAAATACTGGGAGTGAACCAACGACGACGCTCGGAGATCGGTCGGACACGGTCGGAAACGGTTTCCCGACCAGTCTCCCAATCATCAACCTCACTCTGCGGCAACCGGAAGTCGTAATATTGGTGATAGACGATCGTTTCGTGCGGTGCGAGACGGGTCGTTACAAACTTGGGCGGCGGGATGTGGTGAAATTCGTCAGCATCAACTCTCAAAAACCAGTCACCGGTGCGCATGTACTGGCGGGCCTGATGGAAGAGCCAGCCGCGGAGGCGATTCTCGGAGTAGAAGACCGCATCTTTTTTCATCGCGAGCACACGCTTGTCACGAGCGGCGAAGTCTTGGACGATCTCCCAGGTTGAATCCACACTGCCGCTGTCAAAAACGGAAATGGTGTCGGCCCAAGTGAGCATGTGGGCGAGACTTTGACTGATGATATCCGCTTCGTCACGAACCGGAAGTAATACGTGAAATCTCATGCATGTTTTAGACGTTGAATTGGAAAAGTATGTTTCGGCGGTTTCCTGCAATTTTCATGGCCTCATCAAATGAAATTTTTGAGAAGCCATTGCTACCTAACGAGACGGGGTTGAATCCTAATGAAGCTATTAAATCGGAGAACTCATCTAGACTACTCCCAGAATCGATCAGCGCCTTCTCGATTACCTCTGAATAAATGAAATCAACCTGACCGCTTCTAAGAACCTCGCTCCCCCCTTTTAAAACATCAGCTTCAAACCCCTCTACGTCCATTTTCAGCAGCAATATTTTACCGGAGTTATTTTCCTTTAAATAAGAATCCAACGTTACAATCTCGCAAGAAATTTCGCAACATTGGTCCGGCGCAACAAAACTAGATATAGCAATTTTATTTTGACCCGGTGAAGTGGGATTAACAACAAACTTAACATTGCCTCGCTTCGCCCCAACGCCCAAGCATTTTGGCAGTATTCGCTTCGCAAGATCAGGATTAAGTTTGATATTTTCAAGAAGCTTGCTGTGAGTCGCAGGGATTGGCTCAAACGAATGGATCTCGCTGAATCCCGCCTTTGCCATAGCTAGACTGAATAGGCCAAGATTTGCCCCAATGTCCAGTGCTTTTGCAGGCAAAGAGGATAACTTCATTACGGCCTGCAATACCAAAAGATCTTCGGCGTCCAGACCACGATGTCTTAACCAGTATTCAGAAAAAGAAACAAAACTACCAAACCGAACACCTCCAAAAAATGAAGCTTGAGCAGGTCGACCCAGGAGAACTTGGGCGCTAATCCACCGCAGATACTGAAGCGCCATCCAAGGGTTTTTAAACAATCGAGTCACATTAGAAGGTAGACGATTCATGCGAATTTTTTCTGAGTAATTAGGCCGTGATAAAAGGAACCTTAAACCGACTAGGCAATAGACGTTTCACATGGCAGTGAATTTCTCGCCAACATTCCGGCAAGATAAGTCTGCATAGAATTAGCCAAAAAACTGTGGTGAGAGTCCCGATGGCTACGACTTTGAACCACAGGAATGCCTTATCAGGATGGCTCGGAATCAGTTGTGCAATTCCCACAGCAATGCCACTCGATAATGCACCGATTAGAAACGGACGGGCATGCCCATCCAGAATATCTTTCCATCCGCCTCCTCCTGGGCGGATAGCAATATATGTGATCGCAGGACCGAATATTAACATGAAGATCGCATTGGCCCAGCTTACGGCCAACGCACCCCCGAGTCTAGCTCCTACCGCGACTAGAGCGATGAAGCCGATTGCGCGAAAAACATTGAATCGTAGCATTTTTCCAAACAGACCCTGAGCCGTCATAAGATTGATACTGAGGGCGAAGGAAATGCCAAAGGTCATCCCCAAGCTTAACACTTGCATTGAAGGAATGGCAGCCCTCCATTTTTGACCATACAAAACGCTAACGAGAGGATCAGCAACTGCAGCGAGTAAAAAGCAAACCAGCATTCCTACAATGTTCACTAATTTCGTTACCCTAAGAAACGCCTGGGTTTGACGGGGGACATCGTCTTGCAGGTTGCTCAACGTGGGCAGGAGCACCGAGTAGAGGTTGTTGGTGAGTAGATTCGTGATCTGGTTGCAAAAGTTGTAGGCGAAAAAGAAGACCCCGACAACCACTGGTCCGTGGAATAAACCCAGAACGATATTCGCCCCCTGCATATTAAAGGCGTAAAGCAACCCAGCTCCAAGCAGCAGGGATGAGGCTCCGATCATTTCGCGCCAGAGGGGCCAAGCGTATCCCATCTGCGGGCGAAACCGTGTCCAGCGCATCTGAATGAGCAACGATGCGAGTTGCACCAGAGGAATCGGCAACACAATGCTGTATGCCCTCCATCCGGTAAGGGCAAATGCCACGGTGAGCAACCCCGTGGCGATACCCTCGAACAAATTCACCACCGACAACTCGCGGAAGCGCAAGTCGATTTGCAATTTCGCCCCCGGCACGGACTGCAACGCCAGAAGCACCTGACCCAGCGCGAGAACCGAGAGAATGCCAATGAGATCTGGCTGCTTATAGATATGCGCCGCCACAGGAGCTGCTCCCAGCGTTAGCAATGCGACGATGAACCCGATGACCAGCGACAACCAAAACGCAGAATTGGCATATTCCGAAAAACGGGGAGCCCGCTGGATCAAGATTTCCCGCAACCCGTTGCGCTGGATCACCGCCGTGAATGCGGTGACGGAATAAGCCAGAGCAACGAGGCCGAAATCCTCGGGCAACAAGATCCACGCCAACACCAGTTGGCAGCCGAGAGTAACGATCTTGGTTCCGAACGAGGACAGCAGCATCCAGGCAAAGCCTTGGAAGGTCTTGTGACCCAGATTGGGCGCAGAAGTCTGTTTGATAGTGGACAAGCTGGAAGTTCTGACTGGAGAGATAGATGAACGAGGTCAGGTCTCACCTTCGAACAAAAACCATGACGAAGATGGGGAGGATGGGAGGCGAATGCTGAAAGTGGAAAGCGGAGTTCAGAGGGTCGGTAGGGTGGCGCAAGGTAGCGCGCTCTCGCCGAGAGCACAGGCGAATGAGTTGCGAAAGGGTGGACTGAAAATGGACGGAACGGCTAGCGGCTGTGACGTCCCACTGCAGCGCGGATGCGGGGAGAAAGCTTGGATCAACGGTAGACGGAACGACAAGTGGCTGTGGCCTCTGGCCGCAGAGAGAATGAGAAGGGAAAGGATTGATCAACTGGCAGACGGGCCGGCGTTCTTAAGCATCTCCTTCGCAGCTCATTCGCATGCGCTCTCGGCGAGAGCGCGCTACCCTTCTTTCACCTCTCATTCGCATGCTCCCCCGGCGGTGGAGTGCTACCCTTCTTTCTCTACCCATTCGCTGCTGCCTCTTTGGCATCTCATTCGCTCAGCGGCTGGAAGCCACAGCCACGTTTAAGATGATCGGTTCTTTCGCGTCTCATTCGCGTCGATTGGCGTGCATTCGCGGTTCAGGGTTCATCTGAAAAATAATTCTGCTGTCAATGATTCTGCTGCAATGATCTCCTATCCAAGACGGCGCGCAGCATGTTCAGGGAGAATTGGATAAAGTTATTTGGTCCAAGTGAGGCGGACCCCGAAATTCGGGCCAGGGGCTAAGCTTTGATTGTGGTGGTCGGGCGCGGGTCTTGAACCCAACCTAAACCACACAAAATGAAAGCAAAACGAAGAAGACACGAACCCGAATTCAAGGCCCGCGTGGC
>JANPKJ010000067.1:0-8041 GCA_031425955.1 Akkermansiaceae bacterium
TCGCGGCGACCGGTGATCGCCGCTACGCATTCAACAATCCGCGCAACGCCGGATAGTCGATCTTCGCATGGTGGCGGCGGTCAAGCGGAATGGCTTCCACGAAAATGACGCGCTCGATTCCGAAATTTCCAGCACGAGCCTCGATGTCACCGGCCTCAGCAGGACCGCATTTCCTCCCAACGACCAGCGTCCTGCGACCGTCCCAATCCAAGGCCGCCATCCGGATTTCCGAAAACGTTTCCCGCATCGCGCACTCGATCGCGAAAGGATAACACAAGGTCTCACCGGGCATTCTTTCCGCGCAGCGTCCGAGCAACCAAACCCGGCCTTGCGGATCCAACCAACCTGCGTCTCCCGTCCGGTGCCAGACCCGTCCGCTGACGTGAATCTTCGTCTCCTCATCGCCAAGGCCACCGAGGTATCCTCGCAGAACGTGATCCCCGCTCACAACGATCTCTCCCGCCTGCCCGGTTTCGACTGCTAGAGCTGTGAATTCATTCTCCGCAAACGGTCCAAGCGCAGTACCCCACTGATCGCGGATGATCCGCAAATCCACTTCTTCCACCGGCACACCCGCGCAAAGTCCTTGACCCTGTCGCGTCAACGAGTCGGTTTCCTCTTTCGCCTCATCTACCGGGAAATGCGCGATCGGTTCCGCCTCCGTCGAACCGTAAACCGAGTGGATGCACGCATCCGGCAAAGCATCTCGCAGACGACGCAACAGATCCGGAAACACCGGCGCGCCCCCGGTGAAAACCTTTTCAAACGCGGGAACCCCTGCCGACGACGCCAGAAATCCCTCGAAAAACGCAGGCGAGGCCGAACAACGCGTGACATGGAATCTCTCACACTGCGCGGCAACCGCCGCCACATCCGGCGCGCCCGGCCTGGCAAGATCCGTCGCCGCCAGCACGCTAGTCAGTCCCGATGCTAGATTCGCCAGCACGAACACCGGCAGCGTGATTAAATCCACCTCACCTTCCGCGAAATCGAGCGCATTCGACAACGCCCGATGCTGGGCTAACAAAAACCCATGACTCCGCACCGCCGCCTTCGGCTTGCCCGTGCTGCCGCTGGTAAAAGTCACCAGCGCCGCCTCATCATCCGATACCTCCACCGGGGGACCACCCGCCGAATCCGTCCGCCATGCCTTGGCGCCGGGAAACCACCCACCGGAGCAAATAGAGAGCCGGACGCCCCGCATCTCCGCCACCGTTAGTTTCAGGCACTGCGCCTTCCGCGACCCGAAAAACGCATCCGGCATCAACCGCTGGCAGCAATGCGAAAGAAACTCCCGCCCGGCGGACGGATCCGCCAGCATCACCCGCAGTCCGGCGTGAAACGCCGCTAGCAGGATTTCATACAGTTCGATGGAAACCGGCTGGAACACCAAAATCACCTGCCCTCGCTTGAGCCCCATTTCCTGCAACTCAGCCGCACCCACGCTTACCCTGCTTGCCAGCTCGCCATACGTCACGCCCCCGGACGCGTCCGCTAGAGCCAGCCGCTCCGGATGCATCCCCGCCCGATCCACCAGCAACGACGCGAGATTCATAACAGTTTGGAGAAAAGCGCGTAGCGGCGGAAGACCTCGCCATGATGCCGGCCGGTGATTTTCAGCGAGCTATTCGTCTCATGCTGGAGCGCGTGAATCGCCTTGGTGTAGCCTTTTTCCCACCCGATCCGGTGAAGCTCGTCCACCAGCAAGCTGCCCAACCCCGCGCAGCGCGAGTCCGGATCCACCGCCAGCGTTTTCACGATCACCGCCGGCTTTTCGCCGCGTCCCAAAGCCTCCAGATCCTGAATCCCGAACACAAACCCGCAGACTGAGCCATCGCGCTCGGCGATTCTGACAAAATCCGGGTCCACCCGGTCGCGGACTTTTCGATAGGCATCCATGAAGTTTTCCTCCTCCAGCGGCGTGTAGAGGAAATTGTTCGCGAAACTCCTCAGGCTCACCTGATAAATTTTCCTCAGTTCCTGATCATACTGCACGGGATCCAGTTCCCGGATCTTCACTCCGGACCGCTCCAATCTTGCTTTCAGCGCGGGCGAAATCGTCCCACCGCCATCCAGTGGAATAACCGATGACGAATAGTGCGACAAAACCGAGAATCCGGCAGTTTCCCACCATCCGGGAAACTCCGCCGCATTGCGCGGCTCTAGCAAAAACGGCCCACGCCCGTTGCTCTCCACCACGAAGCGATACGGCCGCCACGTGTTTCCATTCATCGGTCCGACTGCGAGTCGGCAGCCTTGCTCGCGAAGAAAATCAGCTGCGCACTCGAGCAGGATCGCAGTCGCTTCACCATCGTTAGCTTCGAATTCCCCGATGGCCCCGATGTGCGCACCATCCATCACCGGCGTGTCACGCCACCAGAGCACCGCTTTCGCCACCACCGAACGTGTCCCGGCTGTCTCATCCGGAACACCTTCCAAGGTCACCAACTTGATCTCAGCGTCGGCATCGCCATCCTCTGGTGGCGCACAAACATAAAGCTCGTAGGATTTCATGTTAGGAGAAAAGCCGGAATAGATGCCACCAGCGCGAGCAGACCTTCCATGATCCAAAGCCCCGTGACATGCCCGCGGTATCTTGAATGAATCCGCCGAAAAAGCAACGTCGCCAGCCACATCCCGCACAACGCGACGGCCACCGGCAGAAGCAAGCGCATACCCTCAGGCCACAGCCAAACCAGTCCGGGAAGCGATGCTACCAAAAACCCCTTCATCACCGAACGCATCGGAGTCGTCAGCAGATGCGGCATCCACGTCCTCGTCGCGGTATCGAGGATCGCAAGTTGGGCACCCATCGCGAAAGCCACCCCGGCAAGCGCCATGGACATCGAAACAAGCTCGAACTCCGCCGCGATCACCCACGGCAGACCCGCGATCATGTGCGACAACACCGCGTCCAGCCGGTGATCGAATTTACCGGTGAGTCCATGCTTCCGCGTCGTGACCACATGACATACGAACACCGCCACCAGCGGCAGCGCGAACCGCCAGTCCGCCATCACCGCGCAGCCGTAGCCCAACAGCACACCACCTAACAAAGCCGCTCCGCTCAGCGTGGACCACCGCGATCCCACCAGCACCAATACGAGCAAAAGAGCCAGCACCACGAAGCGACTTGCCAGCCCCGGCATCTCCAGCGGCAGCAATTTTTGAAGCATGAAAAAACACCCCACCGGGATCACCAGATTGTCGAATCCCCGGTCCGAAATCCCCTCCGCCATCATCGCCAGGATTCCCAGAATCACGCCGATCCACAGCGCGTGCGTCACATCCACCCGCCCGCCGAGTGCCAGAGGCAGAAAGCCGCACAGAAACGCCGTGAACCAGAAAATCACCGAGCCCTCGACCGTTTTGAACCCCTCGCCAGAGCCATAACGCCGCTTGCCCCAGCGCGTGCCGACCAGCGCTCCCGCCGCATCGGCGATGGTTAGGATCAGAATCGGAATCAGATAGAGATGGAGATCCCCATCCGCCAAAGCGAACACCGTCGCCACCGCCGGGGCGAACAACACCTCGCCGTAAGACGGCCGCTCGATGCCATGCAACGCCGAGCCCACGCCATTCCTCAAGGTTGGAAACATCCGGATCAAACCCAACGGAATCGTCGCGATCCCCGCAAGCACCCAAACCGGAAACGCCCGCTCGAAGACCCAGGGGAACGCCGCGCAGGATAGCCCCATTGCCACGTGAATCATCTTCCGCGCCACCTCCGCCGACGCGCCGGATCGCCGCGCGAACCCGCGGATCAACGGCAGGCCAAGGAACAACCCCGCCAGCACGGCCGCCACCGCAAGCCATTCTCCCGAGCTCAAGCGATGACCTCCTCCACCACGAAGCGGCTGTAGAAAAACGCCCGGTCCTGCGCAAATATCAAATCCACCTCACACGATTTCAAGCGCGCCGCCAGCGACTCCGGCCGCGACCGCGGGGCGAGCATATTCCAGTAGGCGAGCCGCGCCCCCGGATTCGAAGCGCCCAGGATCTTCTCCAACAGGTCCTGCGAGTTGTCCCCGCTCATGTATTCGAAAATGTCGCTCAAGTTGAAGGCATCGTAACGGCACTCCGGAAATCGCGAGAGATGCGCTTCCAGCGACGCATGCGCAACCACCATCCGTCCCTCCAACAACGCATTCCGAATCGTCCCGAAATTTTTCTCCTCCAGCGCTTCCGGCAAAGCAGATCCATGCTTACCAGTTAGAATCCAGTGCAGGTAAGGATTTTCAGAAGGATCCAAAACCACCAGCGCATGCCGCGTCCGCGCGAGAATCCGGTCCGCCACCGAGCCCTCCACGTATTTGAAAAACTCCGGATCGCGCCCGAGCGCCCCCATCACCGTGCGCGAGAAGAAGATCTGGAAAATCCACCGCCAGCGCAGATTGTTCCAGACCTCGTTGTAAAAGATTTCACGCTCCTCCGGCGAACGTTTTTCCAACAACGAAAGCACCCGCTTCCGCCCGTGCGCCAACGGCAACACGCGATTCCGGAACATTTCAAAGTAGCGCTCGAATTTCCCCGCCGAGCCGATCCCCTCCGCGATGGCATCCGGCTTCGCATCCCAAAACGTCCGTGCCTCCACCGGCATCTTCTCCCGGCACGCCTGATACAAAGCCATCCGCCGCGGGGACGCCCGGGACCCTAGCAACTCCAGGAACTCCCTGTGCTCCAGCGTCAGATACGCCGCGCGCCGCAGTTCGATGCACGCGATCTGCGCCGCGTTCATCTCCACCGCCGTCACCGAAGCCGCGCCCGCCGCGAGCAGGGCGAAACTGTTATCCCCCGCCGAGCCAATGCTCAGGCAATGCCGGCCCACTGGCTCGAGCCCGGCTACCAGCAACCGCGAATCCTCCCAACACTGCGCATAGCGGATCGCCGAAAAATCGGCGCGGTGCTGGATCTCGGAAATGCTCATCGGCGGTGGCATGCTGGCTTGCCCGCGGTTTTCTGAAAAGCCCATTTCGACCGTTTGCCAAAAGGTGGTTCCGGTATTCAGACCGCAAGTGGCGCAGCGCGAGAACAAGGAGCGGCGATCTCCGAATCGCCGTGCCCATGGAAAGCCGCTGAAGAGCGACTTGCCTCTGCCCATCGTCGCCTCATGGGCTTCGGCGGAGCGGAATGCAGATCGAGCGATAGCGGGTCTTCATGATACGCAACTCGCATCCCGCACCGCCGGAGGCAATCCGCCGCTCCTTGAAGCCTCGCGTTTCGGCAAATACTTTTGGCAACCGATCTACGCTCCTTGCTCGGCAGCGATTTCGGGTGAACCTCACGGCGTGAAAGTGTTTTTGATGTCCTTGGTCCTCTTGTCGGTGATCGACGCTGCGATCGCTGATACCGTCCGCGTGACCGTGGGAGACACCGGTTGCCCGGGCCGGCAAATCGGCGTCACCCGGAGTTGGGAAAAAATCCCCGGTGTCGTCTCCGTCACCGTGCTCCCCCGCGATCCCAAAGACCCAGCGGCGCAGCGGGTGTTCGTGATCGTTTCGAAGGCCGCCTCGCCCACGGAGGATTCACTGCGCGAAGCCCTCGGCCGCCGGGCAAAACACTATCCGCTTTTGAAATATGTGGGGTCATAAAGAGTAGCGACATTCCTGTCGCTACTTCACGAAGCGCGCCCCCCAAGGTCAGCGCCAGGCATTTCAGATCACCCTCCGGTCCCTTCCACATCGGTCTCCGGCAGCCCCCGAATTGTTCTCCGCTCGCGACAGACCCGCCCCGCCGCTCCCACATTCATCACCGGCGCTGTCCACATCGCCCCCCGGCGTTCTCCACATCGGTCTCCGCTGCCGAAACATTGCCCCCGGCTCCTTCCACATCGGTCTCCACCGCTTCCACATCGATCTCCGGTCGTGGACACATCGATCTCCGGTGCTGTCCACATCGGTCTCCGGCTCCTAACCTGCTGATTTACAGCGATAATTTCGAGGAATGTCAAAATTCGAAATCCCAATCTCTGCGTCCCTTCGCGACCTCTGCGCCTTCGCGGTAAACTCTTCCAACTGAGAAGCACCACGTCGCCGGATACGCGCTCTCAGGCATCGCCGAATACCAAATCGTCCGCGCCCTCCCCGAACCGCTCGACACCTGCCTGCCCGGCTTCAACAACTCGATCGAAACCAGCTCTCCCCACGATAGAAATGCGAAAACCGACCCCATTCACGAACTCATTCCAAGGCGAAGAATCACTTTCTAAATTGCCGGGCCTCGCCTCATGTAATACGCGTATCCCATGCAAACACTGGTTCTGCGCATTCCCGACGACTTGGCCAGGGAACTGGATGCCGAGGCGAAGAAGGCCCATCTGACGAAATCGGAAGTCGCACGCAGGCGGCTCATCGTGGCAGGCTCGCAAAGTCACGCTGCGGCATCCGGCTTCGATCTGATCGCGGATTTGGTCGGCACCGTCGAGGGCGGTCCTGCCGATATGAGTGCGCGGAAAAAGGATTACCTGAAAACGAAAGGCTATGGGAAATCCCGTCATCGTTGATGCCTCGTTTCTCGTCGCCCTCTGGCGGAAGAACGACCGGAACCACCCATGGGCCGTCCAACAGGCGCAGCTTCATCCTCCGCCTTGGCTTACCTGCGAGTCCGTTCTTTCCGAGGCGGACCACCTTCTTGCTCCCGAGGGCTGCGCCACTCTCCGCCTTGCCTGCCGTCGCGGGGCTCTCCGGATCACCCCGCTCCATGAGGATGCCTTCATCCCGGTCCTCGATCTCCTGGACAATTACGCCAATATCCCGATGAGCATCGCCGACGCCTGTCTGGTCTGTCTCACGGAAGTCCTGCCCGATCCGCTCCTTCTCACCACCGACTCCGACTTCAAGATTTACCGCCGACTCGGAAGACGGGTCATCCCCACTCGCATGCCCTGATGGATGTGAGTCCGATCACTCCGCCCCCATTCATTCCCTAACCCGCTTCCATGAAAACGGAACGCCAATGTCTGTTATTTGGGACTGCCCCCCTCAACAGGGTGGCGCAATTGGTGGAATCTCACAAACCGCCGGTACTACCCCACATAAGATTCTTCCGTGCTCAAGCTGTAGTGCTTGAAGCGCATGATCTCACGAATCCGGTCTTCCAGTTTCATCCGTTCAAGTTGCAGGAATACCAACACATTTCGCGTGTTATCCTTCGCTTATGGAGACCGAATACAAGCTGCTTTTTGCAGAATATTGTGCGAAACTGCGCACAAATCTCCATATTCGTCGGATATTGCTCAGATATTCACGAATTCCTCCGCTAAAATCTTGCCGAAATTCGCACAATATTCTCCACTTCTGCAGACGATTAAGCAGCTCGACATTTTCCTCCGCTTCTGTAGATAAACAACTAGTTCGGCTGGAAATAATAGAACTCAATGAATCCACGAATTGGAATAATCCGTTGGGTAAGGCGAATCGGCACGGCGGCTTTGATCGCACTGCTCATCCCTTACCTTAACTATTTATGTGAGTTCGCAAGTCGAGTTTCCGCAGATTTAGGTTCTAGCTGCCCCCGATACTTGAGTCTCATGGCTGAGTTTGGCCTAAGCTGGTATGTCTGCTATTTCTCCACGGCAGTTTTCTTTGTGTTGTTGACAGATTATGGTATGAATTTTTTCCCGCAGCTGGAGAGAGTATCGATTCCTTTGATGTTTATCATTATGTTGATTCTTGGTTCAGTCTTTACGGCCCTTGATGTGCTAGGTCGCAACACTATCCCAATGGTCGGCGGATTTCTAGGCGATTGGCCAGATGGTTATTGGGATTGGCCTACCACATTTACCCAATTGGCAATTACTCTAGCGGTTTTGTGGATTGGCTCTAAGGTTTACGTCTTGATCAGACGAAGACGCAAGATAGGATCATCGTCATGATGGGAACTCCCCAAGACAGAATTCAAGAAGAATAGTTTCAAGTTTGAAGTGCGACAACAGGTAATTGATAGTATATCTCGTTCGGAGTCTTGAATCCGAGGCGTTTCCTGGGTCGATTGTTGAGTGTTTTGGCAATTCGGGTGCATGTAGACTGCGCCAGATCATCAA
>JANPKJ010000068.1:0-51259 GCA_031425955.1 Akkermansiaceae bacterium
ATGTCCCCCCCGGTTTTTGAATCAAGGCAAAGCCCCTCCGCCCTTGTCGATTCCACCACCTTCAGGATGTCCCCCCCGGTTTTTGAATCAAGGCAAAGCCAACTGACACTGACCTATGCAAAGCAAGACAGGATGTCCCCCCCGGTTTTTGAATCAAGGCAAAGCGACAACGCCGACCTCGAGCAGGACGACATCAGGATGTCCCCCCGGTTTTTGAATCAAGGCAAAGCACGGCCCGAGCTTGCACGATGCCCGTCCGCAGCCAAGATCTCCGCCAACCCATGCCGCTCGTCTGCCACTGCCGGTTCACCGCCGTCGATTTCGAATCGGCGGGGGCTTCGCGTGGAAAAACCGACAGCCCGGTGCAAGTCGGCCTCGCTTCGTGGTGCGCGGAAAACGGCCACCACGATGCTTTTGTTTCCTACCTTTTCACCGATCAGCCGATCCAGTGGGCGGCGAGAAAAGTCCATGGCATCGGTCCCGAACAACTCGCCGATGCCCCTTCCCTGCTGATGTTGTGGCCGGAGATCAAGCACCGCCTTGCCGGGGCCGTCGTCGTCGCCCATGGAAAAGGCACGGAAAAACGCTTCCTCCGCGCGTTTCCCGGCCATGGCTTTGGCCCGTGGATCGACACGCTGTTGCTCGCCCGCGCCGCCTGGCCGGAGCTGCCGGATCACTCGCTCGGGGCGCTGTGCGAACGACACGGCCTCACCCCGGGGATTCAATTACTCGTCCCATCGAAGTCCTGGCATGACGCGCTTTTCGACTCTGTCGCCTCGCTCGTCCTGCTTACCCATCTCATCGCCACCCACGCCCTCGCAGAAATGCCGGTCGAGGCACTGCTCCAGCCAGACACCTCGGTCTGGCACAACCACCGGCGCCCCTGAAATCCCATGAAACTTATTCTATTCTCCCTCGTCATCGGCAGCAGCCTGGCCACTGCGCAAGAGCCAGCCAGCGACCTGGCAGACGCGTCTCTCGTCAAATCCCTGCTCGGCGAAAATCTCTCCGCCCGCACCTTCTCCTTCGCCACCGTCGCCGAAGCCTGCTCAGGAAAACGCGTGCTCCCGCTCACCGACGCTCCAACGCACCTTCGCGTAACCGCCGCCATTGAGGCCGCGCTCAAGTCCACTCTCGCGGAGCTCAACCTACCCACCTCCCCGGTCCGCGAACTCCGCCGGATCAATGAGGCGTCGAAATTCTTCGAAGACGGCATTCAAAAGCACCTCAACGCGACTCCCGGCCTCAAATGTGAAGTCCCGCCGAACCGCGCGGGCGAGCACCAGCGCTCCGGCTACCCGGACCTCCGCATCGTCGATGTGGAATCCAAGCTCGTCTTCTACCTCGACCCCAAACTCGTCGAACACGGCTCGTCAGAAAGCACCTTTCGCACCTTCTACTTCGAGCCGAAGAACGAAACCCTCAAAATCACCGACGACGCCGTCCACCTGCTAGTCGGCATCGAGCACGACGGCAAGGACGCGCACTGGACCTTCACCGGCTGGCGGTTAGTCGATCTCTCCACGCTGCGGGTCAGACTCAAGGCCGAGTTTCAAGCATCCAACGCCGAGCTGTATGGGAAAGCCCGGCTTTCCCCGCCCGAAGCGGGACGTTAGGATCCGCCCATGCGGTTTGAAAGGAGATGGGCGATCGTGGATAGAAGATTGAAGCGTCGTGAATCCCCAATGAACGGCGCCCCACAGAGGTAGCGCTGCACCGCCGGGGCAGCAGCCAATGAGGGGCGAAACAGAAGTCCAAGAGGGGCGGGACTGCATTCGCTTGGGCGATTCTTTCACACCTCATTGGCTGCCCTCTCGGCGAGAGGGCGCTACCTGGCGTGGCTATTCTTGGGCATGCGCTTTCGACCATCAGCTTTCAGCTTTCCTGGGCTTTTCTTTCGCTTCTCGCTTCGCGGGCGGGCTGGAAGGCCGCGGTCCGGTGGGCTAGGCCATCGCGAAGGCGGATTTGCGCAGTTCCATCACGGTGAGTGGCGGGACGTTGAGCAGGCAGAGATCCCTGCGGGAGAGGTCGAAGAGTTCGTGTTCGGAAATCTGCAGGGAGAACTGATAGGTGATGAAGACAGTGTCCGGCCCCATCGCGATGGAAATGTTGGAGAGCAGTTGCTCGCGCAGGCTGCTTTCCATGATGGTGAAGGGAATGCCGGAGACGATGTAGTCGGGGTTGGTGATGCCGAGTTCCTCGAGGGTGGCGGCGAGGTGCAGCGCGTCGGCATTCACCACGGTCACCCGTCGGTCGTGGGCGAACTGCTTTTCCAAGTGGGCGGCGAAGTGGGCGTCCAGCTCGATGAGGATCAGTTTCGACTCCGTATTCATCCGGCGGACGATCTGGCGGGTGTGGCAGCCCTCGCCGGGGCCGAGCTCGATGACCACGCGGGGTTTCGAGAAATCAATGCGTTTGGCGGTCTTCCGGGTCAGAAATCCCGAACTCGGGACGATATAGCCGACGCGGATTGGGTTTGCGAGGACACGCTTGAAGAAAAGGAGGCTCATAAGAGGTTGCGACCCAAATAAACACGGAACAGGGCGGCAGGTCTAGCCCGAGATTCAGGATCAAGGCGCCTCTAGGGATTTCAGCTCGATCTTGCGGAACCAAACCGGTTGTCCTTCCGCTTGGAGGGCGATGTGGCCGTATTCGAGGATTCTGGGAGCGCCGGCGCTGAGGAGGCCGGCCGTGGGGGCGTTGTCGCCTTCCGGATCCAGCTGCGGACGTTGATAACGCAGGACTTCCACGCCATTGATGCGGTGGATGACTTCCCGGCTGCCACGGACTTCCACCTCCATCCGCACCCACTCGTCGGCGGGAAAAGTGGGTGCGGAGGACTCCACGATGTGCTGGGTGACCGGTTTTCCATCCATTTCCAGATGGGTGCCGGGGGTGCAGACGTTGCCGGTGGAGCGCTTCCCCTTCCCTTCGTCCGCGAGGAACTGGACTTCCAGGCTCGCCGGGAAACTCTGCTTGAAGCCCATGCTCTGGGGCGTCTGCGAGTGGATCATCACGCCGCTGTTGAGGTTCACGTAGTGCGGCGCGTCCGGCATCATTTTCCCGGCAAAGCGGTATTCCATCCGGAGGATGTAGTGGGAGTAAGCGATGTTGGAGAAGAGGTGGCCATACTGGGAATCGAACTTTTCGTAGTCGTCGTAGGAAACCTTGAGAATCCCGTCCTCGACGCGGAAGGTGTTTGCGAAATTCATCCCCAGAGGGTGCCCGGAAATTTTCGGCGTCCAGCCGTCCAGGGTCTTGCCGTTGAACAAGGGCACCCATGGATTATCCGCCGCGGCCATGGCTGGTATTGCTAGAAACAGCACCGACACCCACCAGCATACTGCGACTCGGATTTTCATACGTAGGTGGTTGGATAACTGCGCGCGACGCTGTTGCCAAGTTCGGGTTTGGAGTCCGTGTCATCTCCGCCCGCAGTTTCGACCGCTGTGCGGGGGGAAAGGCGATTGCCCGGACGCCCGGTTTGCGCCATGGTCACCGGATGCGGATCTTGGCCATCGCCGACCTCCATTACGCGCTGCGCCAGTTCGACTGGGTGGGAGAACATGTGGAAAATTTCGACCTGCTGGTACTGGCTGGCGATCTGCTCGACCTCGGCTCCGCGGTGGATCTGGACGTGCAGGAAGTCGTGGTGGAAAAATACCTGCGCAAGTTCGCCCGGCAGCGCATGTTGTTATCCTCGTCCGGGAATCACGACATCCAGGAACTCCTTGCCGACGGCGAACGCGCCGCCTCGTGGATGGAGTCTCTCAGATCCCCGAAATTGAAGCCTGATTACGAATCCTATCAAAGCGGAGACATCCTCTTCACCGTCTGCCCGTGGTGGGACGGACCGGACACCCGGGCGAGAACCGAGCAATGCCTGATGGCGGATGCCGCCAAGCCGAAGAAGACGTGGATCTGGCTACACCACAATCCGCCGCTCGGCACGCCCGTCGCCTGGACCGGCCGGGAGGGTGGGGGCGATCCCGTGGCGCTGGAATGGATCCAACTCTATCAACCGGACTTCGTCTTCAGCGGCCACATCCACAACGCGCCGTTCTACGCCGCGGGCTCGTGGCACACCCGCATCGGCAAGAGCGTGGTATTCAACGCCGGGAAACAACCCGGCGGCGAGCCCACCCGCATCATTCTCGATCTGACCACCCGTCGTGCGGTGTGGAACTCGATGGAGTCGGATGAAGTGTTGGAGGTGTGATTCCGCGCTCCACTTTGGAACCTTGTCTCAGCGCTTCCTCTTCGGCGTGCGGTGCGCCAGATTGAGTAACAGCTCGTCCACCATGCCCAGATGGTCCTTGCGGTCCTCATACTGTGCCTTCAGGTCGCCGAGGTATCCGATCATCCCCCTAAGTCTGGCAGCTAACAATTCGGCGACTGCCAAGGCGATTTTCGGATGATCCTCGAGAAAAACTTTTCCGCCCCGCGTCATATAACAGACCGTGTCCTCGATCGCCTCCACCGACGCCGAATGCGGCTGATCCAGCAGAATCGAAACCTCGCCGAGAACCGCGCCCGGTTCGCGGATGACCGTGATCGGAGTTTCTCCTTTGGTCACTTCCACCGCGCCGGAGATGAGGAAATACAAATGACCGGTTTTTCCGCCCTCGGGAAACATGACCTCACCGGCTGCGAACGACACGGTTTCCATGCCCTCGCAGTATTCCAGAATTCTTTCCATGCCGGGGACACTGTCACTTCGCCCTCTCCGAATCAAGGCCGCCGGCGGGATGAAAGGTAATTAAGGTCCTAGCTTCAAATGCGTCAGGGTGACTCGGTCAACTCGTCGCTAGTGTGACAACTTCTCCCGTATTCGGTTTCCCCATCGCCGCCACCTCATCCTTCGTTCCGACTGATTTCCAGCCACTTGAATCTTTAGGTCGGCGGCTTACACGATTCTTGCGAAGGGGGCATCCGTAACTACCAAACCATCCAATGAACTTCATCCAAAGATACCAACCCGCGGTCGCATGGGTTAACGAAATCAACCGACTCATGGACCGGAACCTCATCGATTCCAACATCACCGCCGGTCCGCGCGAGGTGTTCCATGAATCCGAAAGCGCGTGGATTCTGCGCCTCGACCTGCCAGGTTTCAGCAAATCGGACGTCGCGCTGACCGTGACGGACCGCGTCCTGCAAGTCGCCGCGGAGACCCCGCCCGATCAACCCTTCGGCGGAAAACTCGAGCGCAAGTGGAACCTCGGTGACGACATCGACGCCACCGACATCAGCGCGCGACTCGAAAACGGAGTCCTTGAGCTGACCATGCCCAAGCGCAAGCCCGCTGTTCCGCAGCCCGCCACCATCGAGATCCAATAACCCACCAACCCACCAACATCCAATCATGAACGCTTGTCACAACCCCACGGTAACCGCTCCCGCCCGGGAGCCCAATGAAACGATCCACCGCCCGCAATTCCGCATCACCGACCACGCCGATGGCACGACTGTCAGCATCGCTCTGCCCGGTGTGCGCAAGGAGGACCTGAAGCTCACCCTGCTGGAGTCCAGCCTGCGGGTGGAAGCCAACCGGCATGACGAGGTTCCGGAAAACTGGAAGACTCATCGTGATACCGACTCAGTGCGCCGCTATGGACTCGACCTGCGGTTAGGTTCACAGCTCGACGGAACCCGGACCACCGCCTCACTCGACGCCGGAGTGCTCAAGCTGCAGGTTCCGATCCGCGAGGAAGCCAAGCCCCGCCAGATTCCGGTGAATTGAGAGTAATGTCCTGGCTAACGCATTTCCCGGTCCAGGAAATCCACCGCGGCATCGAGCGAGCCGGCGGGCAGCAGGAATGCCGCGATGTGGTCGCGCCCTTTGATCCAATAGGTTTCGAGGCGCACCCGGTTCCGTTCCAACTCGGCGATCATCGCCAGCGGATGTTCCGGCCGGACCAGTTGGTCGTCCGTCCCGTGATAGAGAAACATCGGCGGGCTTTTCCGGGTCACATAATTCACCGGTGAAGCCTCCCGGAAACGCTCCGGAATCTGCTGTTGCGTCCCCCCGAGAAACTGTGGCACCAGATCACCGCCGGGATAAAATGTCAGGTCGCTGGGCGCGCCACCGGCCACGATCGCCCGGATCCGTGAATCTTCCGGCCCTTCGATGAGGCCGGTTAACGCCGCGAGATACCCGCCGGCGGAATAACCGAACACCGCGATGCGATCCGGATCGATCCCCTTCTCCAGCGCATTCGCCCGCATCCATTTCACGGCTTCCTGCAAGTCCTCGACCGGTGCCGGATACGTCCAGCGCGGTGCGAGCCGATAGGTCACGTTCATCACTACATAGCCGCGCTTCACGAGTTTTTTCGCGATGCCATTCATTTGCCATCGGCCGTCCTTCCCGGTCCATCCGCCACCGTGGACAAGCAGGATTCCGGGGGCGGGTGATATTTTATTCGGTTGATAGAGATCGCCCATCACCGGTGCCGGCCAAGAATCCGGGGTGTAGACCAAATTCCGGCTCACCGTGTAGCCCTGTCTGACCGACCCTCCGGGCAAGCTTGTGACCATCCCAACCGGGTTGGCGCACCCACTGAGAAACCCCACCAAGGCCAGCATGGGAAACATCACGGGCAATCTGAATAATAAACGCAGCATCACGTGCACCGTAGCGCAATCCCCGGAAATACAAACCCGCAGTCATCATTCTCCCGATCTTCCCCAAGCGGTTTCCGGGAAAATCCGTCCGCAAAATTCTTCGCTTTCGTCGTGCCGATATTCGGCTATGGATTCCGGCAGTGAAAGTCATTCTCGTTTTGCTGGCGACAGCCCTCGCCGCGCATGCCGCCCCGAACGACCCCGGCACGGTGGCCATCGATTTCCTCGAGAAAGTCCGCCTGAGAAAACTCAACCTCGAACCCGGCGGAGACACCGCGCTCTCGGCACAAACCGCGGAGAGTAAAAAACGAAAAATCGCCAAGAGCCTCGAACGCATGGCCCGCGACCTCGGCACCGACCCGCTCGAAGTGGGTGCAGTCAAACTCGACGACGACTTCGCCGCCGTGCTGGTCCGCAAGGTCGGCAGCTTCGATCCCAACCGGCTGCAGGTATTCCCCGTGGCGCTGGTCAAGCGCGGCACCAAGTGGACCGCCGCTCCGGTGCCGGCCTCCTTCGAAAACTCCGGTGCCGGATACGCGCTCGCCCTGCGGAAACGTCTCGAACTCCTCGAAAACTGGATGCTCCGCGAGCAAGTCGTCGATCTGGAGCAACTCCGCGAAGAATCGGCCGGCCGGATGCGTCAGAAAATCGAAGCGACCCTCCTCGCAGAGGATGTCCGGAAAATGGATGCCATCCAGAGTGCGCGACGTTTCCTGGCTGCCTGCGAGCAGGGCGACCTGCCATCAATGTTGGGATTCCTCGGTGGTCTCGCGACGAATTTTCCGGAGGATTGGGCGATGCGACTGAAAGCCGCCGAGCGGGCCGTCGCCTCCGGTGCGACCGCGCCGCGACCGTGGCGGCTCCTGACATCGCCGGATGTCGCCCGGGCCGTCGTCGGCAGGGAAGTCGATGAAACCAGCGCGTTTATTTCCGTCGGCTGCCTCGATCCGGCTGGCCCCGGGATGACCGCGACGCCGCCACGGATCGAGCTGATTCATTTCGAACTCGCCAAATCAGACGACGGACTCTGGCAGGTCAATCTGCCGCCGGCTTTTCTCCAAACGACCAAGGACGCGGATCATGAAGATGAGCCGGAAGGTGATTTCGACACGGAACTTCTCAACGTTTTTCCGGCGGAATGGATCAAAGCGCACCCTCTCAAGGCCCAGCCCGGTGCCGAGCAAGCCCACCGGATTTTCTTGGAGTCCTTGGGGAGCGGTCGTTTCCCGGCGCTTCTCTCGATTTCAAAAATCGACGGTGCGTCGGAGGAAAGCGCGCGGAGGGCTTGCATCCGGGCGGCGGAAATCGGTTGGGCCGTCCAAGACCCATCGGCAGTCCGGCATGCCGTGCCACTGGCCTTCAAGTCAGCGGAGACGGCTGCGGTCGGGATCTTCCAGTTTTTCTCAGCCCGCGATCCTGATCGTTTCGAGCCACGGGCGCTTTATTTTGAGAAATCAAAAAACGGCTGGCTGTGGTCGCCGGATCCCACGCCCGAGACCGAAGAAACCTTCGAAGTCTGGGTGGCTTCCGAAACCCGCAAATGGCAGACTCAATGGCAGCAGCTGCTGCTACAAGACTGCCCGCCATTGAAGGAAATCGACACCTTGACCGCGCCTACCAAGGAAGACGCGCAGCTCGTGGTGGAAAAGTGGTTGGATGCCGCCCGCCGCGGCGATCTCAAAACCGCGCTGGGCTTGGTCACCCGGCTGGGCGATCCGAAAAGCGGCTCCACACTGCTTCAGAACCTGGGTTACGAAATCACCGGCTCCCGAAAGAGCTCGGTAAAACCGCTCTTCACGGGGATCTATCAGGGGAAAAACTGGACCGCCGTGGGAATGAAGATCGATCTCGGGGGAAAAACGAGTTATCCGCTGTATCCGGTCCTGCAGACCCCACAAGGACCCAGGATCCTGGCTGAGATCGACCTGTTCGCCTCCGGCAATCGCGGCCGGGAATTTCTCAACCGAACCGCATTCGACCGGTTGCGGAAAGTCACCCCGACGGTCGGCGAGTTACAAAAACTCTATGGCGAGCATCAGATCAATATTGAAAGTCTTGTCGCCGGATCGATCCGTTGAAAACTCTCAAGTTGCTGAATTTCAGCAATGGAGCGCCGCCGGGCGTCGAATTTCGCCACCGCCCCATGGCCGAACTTGGGACCTGTTTTTTAGAAATACAGTTGAGTTATGCAATTATTTCGGGCGTAATGACCTTCGTAGTAACCAGTCAATATGCGTTTCCCGTTAATCAGGCAATCCGTACCACTCTTCCCGATCTGGGGCCCGGTTCGGCCGCGGGGACCCAGTGGTATGACCCTGCTTGAGCTGACGGTCGTGATTCTCGTCCTGCTCTCGTTGATCACGATTCTATTCATCGGAGCCAGGGGCTGGAAACGGGGCTCGGACCGGGCCCTGTGCATCATGAACATCCAGAACATCCAGAAGGGAGTTCGCGGTTACTCGAACCTTTACGATATCTCGCCAGGCGCCTCGGTGCCAGGGCTCCGGAGCAAAGTCATCGGAATGGGACGATTCGTCGAATCCGTCCCGACCTGCGCGGCGGGAGGGATTTACAGTTTCGGCCTAACCACCGGCGGCGAGAATACAGTTCCCCAAGTCGGCGAACTCTATATGCAGTGCGACCGCAACGTCGTGGATGAACACGTGCCCACGGAATACTCGGATTGGTGAAATCCGCGATCACGTAGGTTGTCAACGGCCGGTTTTGGTGCTTCTATCCCCACATCACTTTCTTAGCCCGCTTCCGAGTTTCTGAGACTCGGAATACACGGCCCCCCCAGCATAGTATGTGTGTAGCTGCCCCGGTGTCCCCCTAGGAACCGGGGCAGTGGAGAGGGCCTCAAGGAAAGCTACCGCTGCCAGATCCGCATGATCGACCCGTGATCAAGCTTCTCCCATTTTCCCGCAGGCAGATCCGCTGATTCGAGGCGACCGATCGCCACACGCACCAACCGCAGCGTCGGAAAACCCACCGCCGCGGTCATCCGCCGGACCTGACGGTTTTTTCCTTCGATCAACTGCAGCTCGAGCCATGCCGTCGGAATCGACTGGCGGAATCGCACCGGCGGATTCCGAGGAGCCAACTCCGGTTCGATTTCCAGCAACCTCACCTTGCAGGGCAGCGTCCGGTGCCCTTGGATTTCCAGTTCGCCGCGCGTCAACCGCGCAATCGCCTGCGCAGTGGGAATTCCCTCCACTTGCGCAAGATACGTCCGTGGATGCGCTGTTTTCGGATCGAGCAGGCGGTTGTTGAATCCAGGTTCGTCACTGAGCAACAGCAAGCCCTCGGAATCCATGTCCAACCGCCCGACCGGATAGACGCCGGGCGGAAATCCGAAATCCGCCAGTGTTCGCTGACCGGGTTGGTCCGGCGTGAACTGGCAAAGGACTCCGTAGGGTTTGTGGAACGCGATGACCATGCCGCTTGTTTTCGATAGACGGGACTTCTAGCCATTTCTTTTCCGCATCGCAAGTCGGGCGCTCAGCGATTCAACCAAAAAATCCCGGCGTTGAGATAACTGGCGTAACTCACCCACACCAGATAGGGGCCCAGCAACCCCGGCGCTAGCGGGTCGGATTTGCGCGCGACGAGAATCGTCACCCACACCCCGAGCCACATGGCAAGAATCACGCCGAGGGCAGCACCGATCTGATGGGCGCCGAAAAACACGGGCGTCCACGCGAGATTCATCACCATTTGAAACCCAAAGGCACCGACCGCAGGCCAGGCCCGGCGGTGAATCAACCGACCCAGCGCCGTACCCATCATCAGATATAAAACCGACCACACCGGCCCAAACACCCACGACGGAGGCGTGCCAGGCGGCTTGACGAGTTCCCGATACCAGGAATCCGCCCCACCCACCGTAGAAAGCCCCGACGCCGTGCCCAGTCCCAGGCAGACCACCGCGCCGACCAGCGGCCAGCCCCATCGCCCGCAAGTCTTCCCCGCCTTACTCATGATTCCTCGAGGTGAAATGCTTTCCGCGCCCACTTGCAGCGGAACACCGGTCCCGAGTCGTTCGGTTTCCAGCCATTCGCATTTCCAAAGTCAATCGCCGCCGTCACCATGTCGTAACTTACGATCTTTGGCAGCTCGGCAGTCAGCACCTGCCCGTTCACCGGCGCGCTTGCCTCGATCACCAACTCGTTCACGCCCCGCCGATTTTGCATGATCCAGCGGTATTGCACGTCGCGGTGGTTGATGACTTTGTAGCCTTTTTGAGGAGGGGGCATGGGAGTGATGAAGGAACGGGAACTCGTAGAAACCGAAAATTGCACCAATCCCCACCCGATGAGAACGCTTAAGTTGAATTTTCGCCATCCTTGCATCCCGGCCCGCCATCTGCTCATTTGGAAGCGATGGGAAAACTCACGACTCACGTTCTCGACACCGCTACCGGAAATCCTGCCGCCCAAGTCCTCATCCGCCTGATTTACGATGGCGAGCTCCTCGCCGAAACCCGCACCAACTCCGACGGCCGCTGCGATGCCCCACTCCTCACAGACGCCCCGCCCGGGGACTACCAACTCGTGTTCTCCATCGGCGATTACTTCCGCGCCCAAGGCATCGCCTCTCCATTCCTCAACGAAATTCCCATCCACTTCACCATCGAGGCGGGCCGCGATTACCACGTCCCCCTCGCCTGCTCGCCCTATGCCTACTCCACCTACCGCGGCAGCTAAAATGCAATCTCCCTTGGAAACCGCCGTCACCCGCATCGACGAACTCGGCGCCATCTCCGACTCCCCGGACCACCTCGTCCGCACGTTCCTTTCCCCAGCCAACAACCAAGCCGCCGCAAAAATCCTCGAATGGATGGCCGCCTTAGACATGGCAACCACCCAAGCCCCCGACGGCACCGTCCGCGGCATCCTTCCCGGTGCAAATCCCCAAGCCCCGCCGCTCCTGCTAGGCTCCCACTACGACACCGTCATCGACGCCGGGAAATACGACGGAGCCCTCGGCATCATCGCCGCGCTCGCCGCCCTCGAAACCCTCCAGCAGGAAAAAATCACCCTCCCCTACCCCGTCCACCTGCTCGCCTTTTCCGACGAGGAAGGCATCCGATTCCAAACCACCTACCTCGGCAGCCGAAGCATCACCGGCCCGCTCGACCCGGAAACCCTCGGCACGAAAGACGCCTCGGGCATCAGTGTCCAGCAATCCATCGCCAGCGAGAGCCCCGCGCCAAACGCCGCTCCCATCCGCTACGCCTCGGGCGAATGCCGCGGCTACATCGAGCTCCACATCGAACAAGGCCGCGTGCTGGAAGAAACGGACGAGCCCGCCTGCGTCGTCAGCTCCATCGCCGGCCAGTCCCGTCTAACCGCCACCCTCACCGGTCGCGCCGACCACGCTGGCACCACTCCCATGCTTCTGCGCCGCGACGCGCTCACCGGAGCCGCCGCCTGCATCCTCGCCGCCGAATCCCTAGCTCAATCCAGTTCTCCGCTCGTCATCACCGTCGGAAAAATCCACGTCTACCCCGATGCCTCCAATTCCATCCCTCAGAGCGCCACCTTCACCATCGACCTCCGCCACCCCGAAGACACAACCCGCCGCGCCTCTCTCGAAAATCTCCGGATCTCATTCCTTCTGATCGCCGCCGACCGCCAACTCCAACTCGATTGGCAACCCGTCCAGGACAACAACGCTACTCCCTGCGATTCATCACTTACCGCCAGACTGCTCGCCTCCCTAACCGCCATCACCGGCTCGAACCTCACCCTCCCCAGCGGCGCGGGCCACGACGGCGTCGTCATTTCGAAAATCTGCCCCATCGCCATGCTCTTCATCCGCTGCCGCGACGGGCTCAGCCACCACCCGGACGAATTCGCCAGCACCTACGACATCGCAACCGGCATCCGAGTCCTAACCCATTTCCTCAAATCCCAACCTACATGAGCGACCACGATCTCCTCGTCCACGGCGCCAACGGCTCACTCGCTATCTCCGACGGACTCATCACCGCCGTCGGCCCTTCTCTATCCGGCACCGCCCGCGAGGAAATCAATTTCCGCGACGCCCTCATTCTCCCCGGCTGGATCGACGCCCACGTCCATTTCAACGAACCCGGTCGCGCCGATTGGGAAGGTTTTGCGACCGGCTCCCGCGCCTTGGCGGCAGGTGGCGGGACTACGTTTTTCGACATGCCCCTCAATTCCGATCCGCCCGTGATCACCCGCGCCGCTTTCGAGGAAAAACGCCGCCTCGGCGAAAATCTCTCCTGCCTCGACTTCGCACTCTGGGGCGGACTTACCCCGGATTCGCTCGAGCACATGGAAAGCATGGCCGACGCTGGAGCCATCGGATTCAAAGCCTTCATGTGCCCCTCCGGCATCGACGAATTTCAACACGCCAATCCATCCACCCTCCGCCAGGGCATGGAAATCGCCGCCCGCCTCGACCTCCCCGTCGCCGTCCACGCGGAGGACCCGGAAACCATCCACCTCCACCAGTTAGCCCATCCTCCCACCGCCACCGACATGCGCGCCTGGCTCGATTCCCGCCCCATCGAGGCCGAGCTCTCCGCCATCCGCATCGCCCTCGATCTCGCGGGAGAAACCGGCTGCCAGCTCCACATCGTCCACGTCACCTGCCCCGAGGGCATCGAACTCGTAACCGCCGCAAAACAACAGGGCGTCCGCGTCACCGTCGAGACCTGCCCGCACTACCTCCTGCTAGACGATAACGCCGCCATCGGCATCGGCCCCGCCGCCAAGTGCGCGCCACCACTCCGTTCCGCCGCCACCGTCGCCGCCCTCTGGCAACAACTCCTCGAAGGCAATATCGACACCATCGGTTCTGACCATTCCCCCTCCCCGCCCGACCTCAAACAAGGCACCGACATCTTCGCCATGTGGGGCGGCATCGCCGGCATCCAGCACGCCCTGCCACTTCTCCTCGATCGAACCCTCAACATCCTCCCCAAGCTCACCGCCAACGTCGCCACCACCTTCCGCCTTCCCGGAAAAGGCTCCCTCACCCCCGGCCATCACGCCGACTTCATCGTCCTGACGAAAAATCCCCTCACCATCACCCGCGACCACCTCATCACCCGCCACGCCATTTCCCCCTACCTCGGCATGACCGCCACCCACACCATCGCCGCCACCTACCTCCGCGGCCGGAAAGTCACCTCCGACACCAAAGGCAAGTTCCTCAGTCCTCAAAGAGGTTGAGAGTCTATGGTTGAGAGTTGAGAGTAAGAAACCAGAATTCCCTCTTCCATCCACGATCTCCCATCTCCTATCCTTCTAAAACCATGTCCATCTTCGGCCAGACCCGCACCACTGTCGCCCACCGCCACGCCATGATCGCCCCGGACGGCCACGTGCCCTCCACCTTCCCCGGTTGGAAAAACGCCACCGCCTTCGTCCTCATCTCCCCCGCCATGGGGGCCGATCTCTCACAGATCCGCATCACCTTCGACGTCGCTGGCGGCAGCGCGGTCTTCCCGGGCGACGACAACGAGCACGTCATCTACGTCGAAGCCGGCGAGTGCGAAATCGAACTCGCCGACAGATCCATCTCCCTCACCGAAACCGGCTACATTTTCATCCCCTCGGAAACCACCTTCACCATCACCGGCAACGACGAAACCCGCCTCACCCTCTTCCGGAAAATCTTCGAATTCCAACCCGGCCTCGTCGCGCCTCCGCTCGTCCACGGCCTCGCCTCGAATGTTCCCGGCGTACCCTTCCTCGGCAATCCCCGCGCCATCCTCCAGACCCTGCTGCCCATCGATCCGCGCTACGACATGGCAGTGAACATCTTCACCTACCAGCCCGGCGCCACCCTGCCATTCGTAGAGACCCACATCATGGAACACGGCCTGCTCATGCTTTCCGGGGACGGCATCTATCGACTCGAAGAAACCTATTACCCCGTCACCGCCGGCGACGCCATCTGGATGGCACCCTATTGTCCGCAATGGTTCGCCGCCATCGGCGACGCGCCTGCCAGCTACCTCTATTACAAAGATGTCCATCGCCTGCCCTGAAATCATCGTCATCAACGGTACCCCCGTCGATGTCACTGCGGTGCCCATACACACCAGCATCCTCGACTTCCTCCGCAGCACAGGCCGCACCGGATCGAAAATCGGCTGCAATGAGGGCGACTGCGGAGCCTGCACCCTACTCCTTCTAGAAAACGACGGAAGCCCCCGCGCCATCAACGGCTGCCTTTCCCTCGTCCCCTCTTTAGTCGGCCGCGAAATCATCACTGCCGAGGGCTTGGCCAAAAATGGCGAACTCCACCCCGTGCAGAAAGCCATGGTCGAGTGCAACGGCTCCCAGTGCGGCTACTGCACCCCCGGCTTCATCTGCTCCATGGCCGAGCTCCACGAGCGCCAGGTCACCGATCCCGCCGCCATCGCCGACCAACTCTGCGGCAATCTCTGCCGCTGCACCGGCTACCGCCCCATCCGCGAGGCGATGTTACAATCCCTATCAGCCACCCCCGTGACACAGGCATTCCTGCCTGTTCTTCCTTCATCGCCTCCCTCCTCCCCCAACTACCACCGCCCCACCACAGTCGAAGAAGCCCTCACGCAAAAGTCCCAAAACCCCTCAGCCCCCTTCATCGCCGGAGCCACCGAGCTCGCCGTCCTCATCCACAAGCGCCACGTCCGCTATCCCGCCCTCATCACCCTCGACGGCATCCCATCGCTCCACGAGATCACCTCCACCGACACCCATTGGAGAATCGGAGCCGCTGCCCCGCTCACCGACATCGAACAATCCCTTGCCGGCGAATTCCCCATCATCGATCAAGTCCTCTGGCTCTTCGCCTCCCGCCAGATCCGCCACCGCGCCACGCTCGGCGGCAACCTCGTCACCGCCTCGCCCATCGGCGACACCCCGCCTGTCCTGCTAGCCCTCGACGCCGCCGTCATCCTAACATCCCTCACCGGCGAGCGCACCCTCCCGCTCGCCGACTTCTTCACCGGCTACCGCCAAACCGTCATGCGCCCCGACGAGCTCATGACCGCCATCGTCATTCCCCGCCACCTCCCCGGCCGCGCCGAATTCCACAAAGTCTCCAAACGCCGCGAAATGGACATCTCCACCGTGTCCGCCGCGTTCCGCATCGCCACCGACGACGCCGGCCTCGTCACCGAAGCCCGCCTCGCTTATGGTGGAGTAGCCGCCACCCCGGCCCGCGCCCTCAAGACCGAAGCCGTCCTCCTTGGCAAGCCCCTCGAAGCCACCCCGGAAATCCTCGCCCTGCTCGACTCCGAGTTTACTCCCCTCACCGACCTCCGCGGCACCGCCGCCTACCGCAAATCCCTCATCCGCGACCTCTTCCGCAAGTTCATCGACTCCCCCCCGGGACCGCAAGTCTCCGACTCGCCCCACAGCCCCAGCCTGCCATCACCAAATCAATCCCTCCCCCACGAATCCGCCACCGGTCACGTCACCGGCCAAGCGCTCTACGTCCACGACACCGCCCTCCGCCGCGGTACTCTCACCGTCTGGCCCGTCCGCTCCACCCACGCCCACGCCACCCTCACCCGGCTCGACATTTCCAAAGCCGCCACCGCTAACGGCATCCACGCCATCCTCACCGCCGCCGACATCCCCGGCCTCAACAACACCGGCCCCGCCCGTCACGACGAACCGCTCTTCGCCACCGACCTCGTCCAATTCCACGGCCAGCTCATCGCCGCCGTCATCGGCGATTCCCTCGAAGCCTGCCGCCAAGCCGCCGACTTGATAGAAATCGGATACTCCCCGCTCCCGCCCATCCTCGGCATTCCCAACGCCATCGCCGCCGATTCCTATCACACCGATCCCCATTTCCTCGTTCGCGGCGAAATCGAACCCGCCCTGCTAGAAAGCCCGCTCGTTCTCGAAGGCGAACTCCACATCGGCGGCCAGGACCATTTCTATCTGGAAACCCAGGCCGCCTGGGCCGAGCCCGATGGCGAGGGCGGCGTCCACGTCAGCAGCTCCACCCAGCACCCGTCCGAAGTCCAGACCATCGTCGCCGAAGTCCTCGGCCTATCGAAAAACCGCGTCGTCATCGAAGCCCCGCGCATGGGCGGAGGCTTCGGTGGCAAGGAAACGCAGGGAAATGCCTGGGCCGCCATTTGCGCGCTCGGCGCGCTGGTCACCGGAAAATCCGTCGGCCTTCAACTCGACCGCGACGACGACATGGAGTCCACCGGCAAGCGCCATCCGTTCTACGCGAAATACAAAATCGGCTACCACCCCGACGGCCGCCTCCACGCCGCCGACATTCAACTCGTCTCCGACGGCGGCTGGTCGCTCGATCTATCACTTCCCGTCACCGACCGCGCGCTCTTCCATCTCGACAACGCCTACTACATCCCGAACGTCCGCTTCCAGGGTCGCGTCGCGAAAACCCACGTCACCTCCCACACCGCCTTCCGCGGCTTCGGCGGGCCTCAAGGTATGTTGGTCATCGAGGAAATCCTCGGCCGCATCGCGAGCCAACTTTCCCTACCGCCCGAGCAAGTCCGCCAGCGGAATTTCTATCATGGCAGCGGCGAGACCAACACCACCCACTACGGCGAGGAGGTCGAAGGCAACCGCCTCAACCGCATCTGGGACGAACTTCTATCAAGCTCCGACTTCACCACCCGCCGCGCCGCCATCCGCGAGTGGAATGCCAGCCAGCCACACACCAAGCGCGGCCTCGCCATCACCCCGGTCAAGTTCGGCATCAGCTTCACGCTCAAGCACTACAACCAGGCCGGTGCACTCGTCCTCATCTACACCGACGGCTCGGTGCAAGTGAACCACGGCGGCACCGAAATGGGCCAGGGCCTCCACACGAAAATCCTCGGCATCGCCATGCGCGAGTTAGGCCTGCCGGTCAGCAGCATCCGTCTGATGCACACCCGCACCGACAAGGTGCCGAACACCTCCGCCACCGCCGCCAGCTCCGGCTCAGATCTCAACGGCATGGCCGTCGCCGACGCCTGCCGCCAACTCCGCGAGCGACTCACCCCGCTCGCCGCCGAGATCCTGCAATGCTCGGAGTCCGCCGTGCAGTTCGGTGGTGGCCAGGTCCACGGTTCCGCCGGCACCTCGATCCCGTTTGAAACGCTAACCGCCATCGCCTACACCCGCCGCATCCAGCTTTCTGCGGCCGGATTCTATGCCACGCCCGATCTCGAATGGGACTGGGCCGTCGGCAAGGGCAAGCCCTTTCACTATTACGCCTTCGGAGCCGCTGTGAGCGAAGTGGAAATCGACGGCTACACCGGCATGCACCACGTCCGCCGTGTCGATATCCTGCACGATGTCGGCGATTCCCTCAACCCCGCCATCGATCGCGGCCAGATCGAAGGCGGATTTGTGCAAGGGATGGGCTGGCTCACCTCCGAGGAGTTGAAATGGGACGAAAACGGCAAGCTTCTCACCCACAGCGCCAGCACCTACGCCATCCCCGCCTTCAGCGACGCACCTGCCGATTTCCGGGTCGCCCTGCTCACCGAGGCCACCCAATCTAACACCATCCACGGCAGCAAAGCCGTCGGCGAGCCGCCGCTCATGCTCGCCATCTCCGTCCGTGAAGCCATCCGCGATGCGGTTTGTCATTTCGAAACACAACCGGATTTCATACTCCCCAGCCCTTGCACCGGAGAAGCAGTGAAGATGTTGCTGGTGAATGGTTGATATGCTGACACAAGCAAACACTTTTCGATTCCGCTCAGGCAGGACAGACAGAATCATGGATTTCAAACCGGGGAGGTAAAAATGCCTACAGTACTTCCTCTGAAAAATGATTCAGTCATCCATCCTCCGCTTTCTTTCCGATGAGTCTCCACAACGAGAGCAGTAGCGGGCCGCTCTGAGCGGTCCACCAATAAAGCCCGAGTGGAAAAAGCTGGCCGATGAAAAGCGCACCGAAGCCAATCGCACCGGCCCCAAATGATGGCGCTGCGTCCACCGATATGGCCACGACAATAGAGACAAAGCAAAGCACGGCGAGCACGGCCACGCTGATAGGAATCTGCGCGATCACTGGCAGCCCCCGACGCTTGGCCAACCACTCTGCCAACACCGTGGATGGAAGCAACATCACGAGACTCGAGACGGTGGCAGCGACAACAATGACGAGGATTCCCGCCGGATAGGCCAGCGGTCCGCCGATGCCGCCGCCCATAAAGATTGCCCAAAGCAGGAGGGCAAGGTAAACGAGCGTCCATAGCACGCAAGGAACGGCAACGGTAACTAGCAGCGCGAGAAGGTGACGGATGAAAAACCCGCTCACGCCTAAGGCTGTTTGGATTGCGTGGCTTCCGCTCATGCATCAAACCATAAGGCTGGAGACCGCCAGGGCAAGCTTGGAAGCCGGTTAGGGGCCCGGCTCCGACCCCTTCGTGGGTCAGTGGCAAGTGGAAGGGAATACTCGGCAGGTCAGGCCTCGTGCCAGTGGCGGGGAAGTTCCCATGCTTGCAATTTCGCGGCGGCGGCGGTTTTTAACGCGGCGAGGCTCGTCCCAGGTGACAAACTGACGGTTGCGGATATTTCCTCGAAGCGCTCGGGATCGTTGCTGGAGATGCCATGGACGGTCGCTTGGAGGACCATCCCGGTGGCCAGCAGCGCTTCCTCGATCTTGCTAGGACTGACTTTGCGGCCGGAGACGTTGATGGCGTTGCCGACGGTGCCGGTGAGGTGGATCCGCCCCCCGGGATCGATGAAACCCCGGTCGCGGGTGAGATAGATTCCATTTTCCAACAGATCATCCGCGCGCGGTGCATCGTAGCCGGTGGCTACGCTGGTGCTTTCCACCCGCAGCCTGCCATCGCGGGCGACGCTGACATTCACCCCGGGAAGCGGCGTGCCGAGATCATCCGCAGAGGTCCGCGGAACATCTGTCAGATCCACTGAAATCCCACCGCATTCGCTGGCACCGTAAAAGTTGTGAAGCTTCAATCCGGAGGCGGTGTAAATGTCATTTTCCAACTCCAAGGAAAGCGGCGCTCCGGCCGAAAGCGCGAGTGAAACCGGTGCGCCCTTGAGAATCCCGGAGCGATGCCATGCCCGCCAGATGGACGGCACCGCAGGGATCACCAAGGCCCGGTGATGGGAGAAAATCTCTTCGATGACACGCGGGAATGGAACCGCGGCGAAGTGGACGGGCACTCCGTGCAGGACAAGCGGCAGCACGACGTTGGAAAACCCGTATGAGTGCGCCGGGGAAATCACACAGAGATTCGGAATATCCGGCGTGAGATTCATCGCCGCAGCGAGCCGATCGCCGTCGGCGGCAATTTGGGCGGCGTTGAAGAAAATCCCGCGTGGGATGCCGGTCGCGCCAGGGGTGTATTTCACGAGGCAGGTGCCGGGAGCTGGCGGGGAGTGCAGGACCGGATCTGGAGCGTCCTTTTCCACCGGGATGACCGGTTGCCCGTCTCGCCAGGCGCGGAGGATTTCCACGAGAAAACCGATGCCACCACTGCGGGCGATGACCGGACCGGTCGCCGATGGCGCATCGCAAACCGCTGCAGCGAGTTCCGCAAACGTCGTGATCCCATTCCCGTCGTAAACTGCGGGAAGGGAGGCATGCCGGCGGCATGTGTCCAACCAGCGGATGTAGACAGGATACGGAGTGGTCATGTGAGCTCAATTACTAACGGGTTCCGCTCCGGAATTCCTTGGTTTTACTGGCTCCGCCCGGTTTCCTCAACCGTTGCTCCAGAATCTCATACTCTCCCAGATGCGCACGCATCAGGCACTTCCACAGCTTCCCGTGATTCGGCACCGAGAAATGCAGCAGCTCGTGGACAATCACGGAGTCGCCAAGGTCCCGCTCCATTGCCAGGAGCTCATCATTGAAACTGAGAGTGCCTGCCGTGGAACAAGACGCCCATTTCCGCGTCATCGGGCGGATGTAGATCGAATGTGCATCCACCTCCAGCTTCCGCGCCGACTCCAATACCCGTCCCTTGAATTCCTCCCGATCGCGCCAGCCGCCTGCGGCGTGGCTGCTGCGTCTCGCAGCAGGCCGTGTTTGCGGCGTCCCGCCGCAACTCTTCATTTTTCCCATGCCACTCATTTCCGGAACGCTTTCTCCAACAACACAAACAACGACTCCACCGTCGCCGTCACTTTGTCTACATCTTCTTCCTCCGAAAACACCGCGAATGTCACCTGCTTCCGCAGTTCGCGCAACTCCGCCTCTCCATCTTTCCACCCCGGATGCTTGCCGAAAGCCTCGCGGATCTTAGCGATCACTTTCTCCGCGTTCGGGATCCCATCCTCCGTCAGCTTGCAAAGCACGAAATAACTCAGCCCATCCAGGCCCTTCTCAGCCTGCTCCCGTTTCCGTTTCGCGTTCTTCTCATTCTCCAGAAACAAATCCGCCAGAGCTTTGTCGGTCGTACTTTGCCTCTCCTCGAAGGCCTCCTGCACCGCCCTTGCCCGCTCGGCCATCGCCACCAGAAAAGGATCCTCGCTCTGTTCTTCGGCCGATTTCTCGATGGCCTTCACCAGGTTGATTACCTTGGTAGCCTTGCCTTCTTCCTTCGCGGCGATGGTTTCCAGCGTCCGCTTATCGATGAAGATATACGGCGTCTCTTCCAGCTCGTTGCGGTCGATCATCAGCAGCACCGTCGGCTTGTCCGCTTCCGGCGCGCGGAAAAGCATCTCCGCCGTCTTGATCATCGTGAAGGTCTTGCCGCTGCCCTGCGCTTTCCATCCAGCGCCCGCGCCACCACCTTCTCCACGCCATCCGTCTGGTGCTGGCGCAGGATGTATTTGTTCAGCTCCTCGTCCTTCTCCGCGAAGATGATGTATTTCTTCAAAAAGGCCAGTATCCGCGGGATGGCACAAAACGTCTTCACCTTGAGTTCCAGATTCCCAAGCCAAGAGGGTTCAACCACAGATGACACAGATTTACACAGATTTTCAGATTCAGAGCTCTTATCTGTGCCCATCTGTGAAATCTGTGGTTCAATATCTTCCCTCTTCCATGCGAAAATGTTCCGCCGCACCGTGTTCCAGGTCACCCCATAGGAAAACCCGATCGCATCCGTGGCGGTGAAGAGCTGACGCGACACGAAAACCTCCGGCGTCTCGTCGTGGCAACGCCGGATCTGGTCGATCCCCAGCGGGATCCCTTCATCTTTCGTCGCGATCTTGCACTCGATCACCAGCACCGGGATGCCGTTAATGAGAAACACCACATCCTGCCGCGTCCCGTAGTGGCCGTTGCCCTTCGCTTTTTGCGTGGTCGTTCCAGTCAATTTTCAATGCATCCCACTTCTTTATCTGCGTGGGATTTCTGTTCAGAGGGGTGGCGACAATATACCTTGAGAGCTTCGGATGGCTTTTGATCGCAGATTTAACCGACTTCGTGAGTTGGTTCCATTGAGAATCGCCTATCTTCGTCCAAAATTTCTACTGAAAGCCGATGACCGCCCCATCCGGACGCTGGCTGAATGCTTCCACGCCGCCATCGCCCCCAGCGCCTTCAACGCGGTAATAGGTTCCGTCGTTACGCAATTCACTGCGAAAAATCTGCGTGGTTAACTCTTCAAATCCTTCTTTTCTGGATTCTCCAGCCAATGGACGTATTGAGAGGAAATCAATAAGGGGGAGCTTTTTGGCCATTTCTAATATTCTAACATGAGGCTTTAGCTATAGAAACATGTGCTGGATCCAGTGGACTGAGGATTTCCCGGGGAAACCGGCTCCGGCAGGGAAGCGGTCGAGCTCGTCGGCATCTTAATCGGCCTCGGTGAACCAGTCCTGGGTCCACATCGGGTTATCCTCCCTGTGGGACGCTCTGCGGTGTGGCTTCGCGAGTGAGAACGCGCTGCCGCGCTGGGCAGTGGCGACGACGCGGTCAAAGGTGCGGAGCTTGCCGCGCTTGTCCCGGAACTTCGGGTTCTTGAAGGTATCGCCGATCTCGATGGTGCCCTCCATGTCGTGGATGATCATGCTCATGAAGGCCATGGCCCAGGTATCGGCGACGTATTGATTCGGCTGCTTCCGCCGCAGCCTCACCCTTCGGGCTCGCGGTGCCAGACCCAACCGCCGCCCCAACTGCAGTTGGTCGAGAAATTGGTTACTCCCGGGCTTGGGGGCGGTGGATTTACGGGCGGGCATCAGTTATCCGCAGGCTAACTACCGGTGCCGTGACGGCGAGAAAATTCTCCACCACCCCGATACGGTGACCAAGCCAGGGCTGGGGTTTGCTGGCAACGGGAAATTCCTTCCCGATTCCGCGAGCGGGCCTTACACTCGGCACCATGCGATTCGTAATGAAGCAGGAATTCTGGAGCTTGGGCGATGATTTCGTGATCCGGGACGAAAACGAAGCAGACTGTTATCGGGTGGATGGCCGGGCGTTCAGCTTTGGCGACAAACTAACTGTTCAGGACATGGATGGCAACGAACTTGCCTTCATTTCGCAGCGACTTTTGTCATGGGGGCCGAGCTACGAGATCCATCGGCCGGGTCACCCCGTGACAACTGTGAACAAGGAACTGTTCACGTTCTTCTACTGCAAGTTCGCGATCGATGGTCCCGGCGACGAGGACTATGAGGCAAGCGGCGATTTCCTCGATCATGAGTATGAGATCAGTGGCGGCGGCGGGCTCGCGGCGGTGGTCTCCAAGCGGTGGTTCACCTGGTCGGATCGCTATGGCATCGAAATCGCCGATGAGGTGGATCCTGTTCTGTTACTGGCCACCGCGGTGGTGATCGATCTGGTTTGTCACGACGGCGACAAGCACCACTGACCCCGGCAAAGACGAAACTCGAATCTGAGAATTCAAATCGCTTGATCCGCCACTCCGGGATTTACGGCCCGCTGGCCACCTGACAATCTGTCGGCGAGCCTCAACTTCCAGCCGACTTCCTCCATGGCCTATTTTTCCGACTCTCCCCCGCCCTCCCCGCCTCGGCCGGTGGTGATTACTGGCATGGGATTGATCTCGCCGATGGGCCGGGATCTCGCGGAAAACACGGCGGGATTCCGCGAGGGGCGCATGGCTTTCTCGCAGGTGAAGATTTTCGATGTGTCCCGCCAGCGCGTGGGCACGGCGGGTGTGGCGGATCTGCCGGAAACGACGACGGGCATTTCCCGCAAAGCGTGGGGAAGAATGGACCGCGGGACACGGCTCGCGTGGTTCGCCGCGCGCGAGGCACTGGCGGCCGCCGGGCTGTCCGGCGGGCACTTGCCACTGATCGTCGGCACGTCCGCCGCCGCGATGCCGGTCGGTGAGGAGTATTTCAAACAAGCGATCGCAGGCACCGCCATGCACCGGGAGCAACTCCGGCGGGTGGAGCTCTATCAATCGCAACGCCAAATGACCGACATGGCCCGAGAACTCGGTGTGAGTGGCCCGCTGCGCATTGTTTCGAACGCGTGTGCGTCCGGAGCAAACGCGATCGGACAGGCATTTCATCTGGTCCGCTCGGGCCGCGCGGATTGTGTGCTCGCGGGTGGTTATGACGCCTTATGCCAGTTGGTTTTCAGTGGATTCGATGCGCTGCAGGCGCTCAGTCCGTCGGGTATCCCGCGTCCGTTCGACGCGGCGCGGGACGGGTTGGCGCTCGGTGAGGGCGCGGGATTCGTGATCGTGGAATCGGCCGCCTCGGCGAAGGCCCGCGGTGCCCGGGTAGTCGCCGAAATCCTCGGCTACGGCGCGGCCACCGACATCCACCATCTCACGCAGCCGAATCCGCAAGGCGACACGGCGCTGCTCACGATGCGGGCCGCCTGCGCGATGGCCGGGCTGGTTCCCGAGCAGATCGATTACCTGAATTCCCACGGCACCGGCACGCCGCTCAATGACGTCGCGGAAGGTAACGCGATCCGCCGCTGGGCGGGCGACGCGGTGGGAAAAATCCGGGTGAGTTCGACGAAATCGGCCATCGGCCACCTGCTAGGAGCGGCCGGTACGGTGGAATCGATCATCGGCCTGATGGCGCTGGAAGGCCAGTGGCTGCCCGCCAGCCTGAACGTGCGCGAGGCGGATCCGGTGTGCGAATTCGACCTGGTGCGGACGCCGCGGGAAGCGGTGGTTGCGCGGGTGCTGACGAACTCGTTCGGCTTCGGCGGCGCGAACGCAACGCTCGTCTTCGGCAAGGAGGGAATCGCATGAGCACGGCCATTTCAATCACTGGATCCGGTGCGGTCTCCCCCGCGGGCTGGGGCGTGGCGGCGATGATGAAAGCATTGCATTCGGGTGCACCAATCGAGCCATCGCTGCTGGAGCGGTCTTTGGGAGACACCGTGATTCGCACTCCCGTTCTGCGGGTGCCGCCGGCAGGAGCGACGACTCCGAAATTCGCCCGCCTGCGACGGAGCAGCCCGATTTCCCGGTTCGCAGCGGCCGCTCTGGCAGAGGCGCTGGGCGAGGCGAGGCTGGCGGACATCGTGGCGGGAAACCGGCAGGTCGGGGTGATTTTCACGATGACCAACGGCTGCGTGAACTACTCGAACCGCTTCTTCAGCGAAGTCCTAGCAGATCCTTCGCTCGCCAGTCCGATCCTGTTTCCGGAAACCGTCTTCAACGCGCCGTCCAGCCACCTCTCCGCACTGATCGGCAGTGCCGCGCCTAACGACACGCTCATCGCGGACGGCGCGGGTTTTTTCACCGGCATCGATCTGGCGGTGGAATGGCTCGAACGCGGCGACGTGGACGGCTGCGTGGTGGTGGCCGCCGAGGAGGTCGACTGGCTGAGTGGCGAAGGGCTGCGTCTTTACTCGCGCGAATGCGTTCCCTCGGAAGGTGCGGCGGCGGTGTTCATCGAACGGGCGGAAGGACCGACGAGATTGCTGCGTTTGCCCGAACCGGTGTCGCTGGCGGCTTGTCCACGCATCCAAGCGGCAAAAATCATCCGCAGCCAACTCGCCGCGACCGATGACGGGGAAACTTTGTTAGTGGACGGACGGACCGGGATCGCCCGCTTCGACCGCCCGGAAACCGCCGCTTGGGCGGACTGGAAAGGTCCGCGCTGGTCGCCGCGTGAAATACTTGGGGAAGGCATGGGAGTGTCCGCCGCCTTACAAACCGTCGCGGCGGTGGCGGCGCTCAGAAGCGGAGAATTCCATCAGGCGGTCGTCACCGCCGTGGGAGGCAACCAGCAGGCGGGCGGAGTGTTGCTAGAACGCCATGCCGATGGCGAAGTGAAGGGTGCCGACCGGTTCACCTGGGTCTCTCGTTAGATTGTAGCCGTATTCCAGCCGGACGGGCCCGATGGGCAGATCCAGGCGCAGGCCGAGGCCGGCGGCGGCGTCGGTCTTGCTTGCATCAAGCTCGTCGAAATTCCGGGCCAGGCTACCGACATCGACGAAGCCCACGGCTTTCAAGCTGCCGGCGATTCCACGGATCAACTCAACGTTCGCGTGCCACTTTGCTTCACCGCCGGTCGGATAGTCGTTGACCCTGGGCCCCAACTCGCGCTCCGGAAAACTCCGGACACTGCGTGGACCACCGTTGAACATGCGGAGATCGATCGGGAGATCCGCTCCGTCTCCGGACGGCACGATTACACCCCATGCTCCGCCGAGAGCAATCTGATAGTGCCTGCCGAGTGGATAGAAAAAGCCACCGGACACTTCCGCGAGGGCGTAGGAACTTGATTCGTCGCCCAGGGCCGCGCCTATTTCCAATGGCACCGACACGTGCCAGCCGTTCTTAGGCAGGATGGGGCTGTCCCGATAGTCGATTGTCTGGGTGAGACGGAGTCGGGGGTTTCTGTAGGTGGTTTCTCCCAGTTCGGACTTGGGAAGTCCGTCGGGGCTCAGATCCGTCAGTGAATATCCGGCTAGCAGCTCGATGACGTAGTGATCGTTCACCGCCCAGGTCACCGATCCCTCCAGGCCGCTTTCCTGGGAGGTGTAGCCGTCCGGCGAGTATGAGAGGGCGTAGACACGGGCCGAAGCGGAAAGGTCGGTGCCGAAGAGCCAAGGCTCGGTGATGCGGGTCTCACCCAGGAGTCCCCGGGAGCTCGCCTCCACGCCGGCGCTGAAGCCCAGCAGTTCTCCCCACAAGTTCCGGTCGGTGTAGGTGGTGCGGAAAATGAACCCGAGGTAGGAGTCGGCGCCCAGCGCGAAACTGATTTCCTTGGCACGGGATTCCTGCAAGTGAAGTGTGGCATCAATGGTGTCCTCCGAGAGATCCTCCGTGGTCAGGCGGGCGGAGGAAAACGCCCCGGTGGCGAGCAGGCTGCGGATGCGCCGGTTCATGGCGGCCTCGTCATACCAGTCCCCTTCTAACTTCGTCATGCGCACTTGGACGCGCTGCGGATTGGTGCGCTCGAGTCCCTCGATGTGGACCTGGTTGAGATGGACGCGTCTGCCGAGATCGACCGTGAACACGGGGACAAACCGCTGGGCCACTTCCAGATTCCGGCCCATGGTGATTCTCGCATTCGGATATCCGCTGCTGCCGAACACCTGCTCCACGGACATGCGCATGGCGTTCACATTTCCAGTAGTCGCGCGGCGATTTACGTAGGACTGCACGGCAGCCTGGGTCTCCGCCACACCGCGACCATCCGCACTCACGATTTCGGGTTTCCCGATTCTAAACATCGGACCAGGTTTGACGTCGATGACCATTGCGGTTGCGCCAGTGGCGGGATCCGTCGTGCGGGAGGCAACGGTGGCTTCCGCGCTCCAGTAGCCTTCGGCATTCAGATCCTGGCGAATGAACGAGAGGCCTTTTTCCACATCCTCCTCTCGAAACGGCGGCGTCCCCCCGATCAGCGGCCGGTCCTTGTCCGCAGGACGAGCGTAAAGTCGGGCGAGTCGCCTCGCATCTGCCGCAGGCATTCCTTGGACCGTCACATTACCGAGCGACATGCGCGGCCCCTCATTGACGGTTAGGACAATTTCACCGGGACCGGCGACCCTCCAAGCCACCGTTGCAGCTACGTAACCATCCCGCCGCAGCGATTGGAGAACGAGAAACGCAGCGTCGTCGGCTCTTGAAGGAGAAGCCGGTTTCGAGGTCACATGGGCGAGACGACCTCTCACCAGCTCGAACACATTTTCTTCACTTTCATTAACCAGACCGGCAATGCGCACACGGGTCTGGGCGCCGGCGTGCGTCGCCGCCAGCAGAAAAATCAAAAGTGCAAGCGCGCGATGCATCATCGGAAAGATAAGCGCCAGATGACGAGGGCCCGGGTGTCTCCGGTCGACCCGACTCCGGCGGAAAGCAGCCAACGGTCGGTGAGGGAAACCGTGGCGGTCGAGTAGGAATTGGTGGAATAGGGATCGGCCTCGTCGAGGTTGAAGTCGACATTGTCGAGCACGGCTAACAACGGCCGGAGCTGCCTACCGAAGCGGAACCGGCCGCGACGGATTTCTTCTGCCAGAAGCTGGAGCGCGCGGGATGAAGCGGCCTGCGGATTGACGAGACCCTGGGTGGTGGTTCCGGTGGCGAGCAGGGTCATGATTTCATTCTCCGGCAGCGGCGGCGTGGAGGTGAGGATGAGTTGCGGATCCGACGCCCTGCCATAGGCATAGATGATTACGCGATAGGGCCGCGGCTCGGCGGTGCCGCGGAGTTCGAGAATGGGATCGAAGCCGGTCGCCGGGGTGAACGTCGCCGTCCCGTAAGGAACCGAGAGCGTGCTGAAAGGCAGCTCCGCGCGGAAATCCCGGATCCGGACCACTCCGTTAGGGCTGGGAGTGCCCAGGGTCCCACCAATGGCGATGCTGCCGGTGATTTCCCCGGTGGCGAAGTTCCCCCGGATGAGCATGGGATCCTGGCTGCGGACCTGCACGTTCAGTCCCCAGCTTTTGAACGGCTCGGGAACCGCGGCCGTTGGCGCCCGGACCACGTCGATCTTGGGCACCCGCGCCGCCGCCGGGGTGGTGAATGGCGAGCCGATGGGGAGCAGTTCGATATCCCGATAGAAAATGCTGTCCACCGCACCCACGTTGCCGCTGAGCGTGGCGTTTTCCCATGTGCCTAGCAGGCGGAGATCCGCGTTGGCGCGCAGGATGAGCAGGTCGTTCCGGAGCACCAGCAGGTGGTCACCGCGCAGGCGCATGTCGAGATTCCCGGGTTTGCCGCCGGTGATGACGAGGGATCCCTCTGCCTGAAAACTTCCGCCCGCGCTGGTGCCACGCAGATTTCTGAGGACCACGCGGTCGAGGGCGAAATCCACCTTGGCGGTCACGCCCTCGATGCCGGGGAACCGGTTGCTTTTGAATCTCAGCCCGGCGTTTGCCAGATCGAGCGTGCCTTGCATGACCGGCTTGCCGAGCACTCCGGAGACGGCAACATTTCCTGTCACGATGCCGGTGACCTGCTCGGCGGCCGGGACGAGCGAGCTGAAGCGCGAGAGATCCAGGCGTGGTAAATCGATGCGGGCGTCGAGCGACTCCCCTTTGATCAGCCCGGGATCCGCCGCCCAATCGGCGGGCCGGAATGGCATGTTTGCGCGGATGACCGCCGGGGCGAAATCCGGCGCAGTGGCACTTCCATCCAACACGAGCCGACCGTCGCGACCGGCGAGTGTGATTCTCAAATCGGCGGGCGGCAGCTTGGGCTGGTCCGGCGAACGCAGATCCCGGGCCTCGAATTTCGCATCCACGACGGGGTCGGCGTAGGTGCCTGAAACGGCGATGTCGAGCTGGCCGGTCGAGCGGGCATCGAGTTTCTCCAGCGCCGGAACCCATGGCTTGAGAAGGGCAAGCGAGAGGACCCGTGAATTGATAGAGACGGACGCCGGTCGGGCGTCGTTGGCCAGCGTGTCACGCCATTTGGAAAAATCCGCCGGCACCGGCAGGCTGGCGGTGCCGGACGCGAGTTCGGTCTTGCCGTCGCTCCATAGGAAATCGCGGAGCTCTAGCAGTCCGCCCGCCAGAGCGGCGTCGAGCGCCACGGTCTGCTCGTTCATCCGGACCCGCAGGCCCTTGGTTTCAAAGCCGGTGGGCCAGTCGTATTTCACCTCTCCGATGACGGTGACGGGCGGAGCGGTTTCCCGCGTCCAGGTCGCCTGGCTAAGTGATAGATCACCGCGGTGTCTACCGGTTTTCAACTCCCCGCCGCCGCTCCATTTACCGCTGAGACTGGCGATGCCGCCAGGTTTCACTTTCACGATGGAAAGCCAGCGGTCGATGCGCGCATTGGTGAATTCATCCAACTCCACATTTCCCTGATAGGAGGCGGATCCAGCTTGATAGGTCGCGGCGGCGGTCAGGCCGTCAAGAGTGAGTTCGGCGGCGACGGGTTGGTCGGGAACCCAGCGGGCCTTGAGCACGACGGGCGATGCGAGTTTCTCGTCCCTCGGCTTCAGGACCAGATCGGCGGCAGCAGTCCGCAGCTTGTTTTCAGCAAGACTGAAGCTGAAATTTCCATTGATCGAGGACGGCGGGACCGGCGCCTCGGGATCGATGGCGGGGAAGCGGGTGGCCAGTTCGCGCAGGGCGCCGGGCACGTCGGCGATGTTGAATTTCCCGGTGGTGTCGCCAAAGGTGAACGATTTCCGTTCACGGGTGACCGGGGCTGCAGCGTCGATGGAAAACTCCGTGCCGAGCATCGTGCCGTGGGCGGCGACGGTGGATTGATCCGACGTTAGCGTGGCGTCCAGACTCAGCTCCGGTGCGTTCCAATCCTTCCATGCGAGGTCTTCCAACAGCAACCGGACGGTGCCGTTCGCGGACTGGGGATCGGGTAGAATCTGATCCAGCTCCATGGCCAGCGAGGTGAGCGTGGCGGAGGCGGGGATTTCGAAGCCGAAGCGTTTCGCCGACTCGCTGATCCGCAAGCTGCCTTCCCGCAGATCCACCTTGGCGGAGGTGAATCCCGGTGCGCCACTAACCACAAACACCGCCTCATCCAAGTGCAACTCCGCCTCCACCGACGGTTCGCCACCGGCAGGCATCGGCACCACCAACTCGCGGATACTCACTCCCGGATAGGGATCGATGCGCGCAACCGAGAGTTTTTCCGTGCTCCAGCCGATGGTGGAATTCTGGCTCGGCCACTCGCGCCCGGTCACGTCCGTGAAAGCCCCGAGCTCAACCAGGAATTCATCGCTCCCAGTCGGGTGGGAGATCCGGCTGGGGGCGAGCGCGAGGAACGGTTTTCCCTCGCGGGTTGCGGAGAGGCTGATGTTCCTGATGTCCAGTTCCAGTGGCATCACCCGCTCGCGCGCCATGCGCAGTGTTTCTACGAGCTTTTTCAAATCGAGTGGTGGTCTCTCCCGTGGGTCCGTTTTCAGTCCGAGCCGCAGATCCGCATGGACCCCGTCGACGGTTAGTCCTTCGAGCCGACCCTTGATCAGTCCGCGCCATTGGTAGTGCGGTGTCACCTTGTCGATGGTCAGGCCCGCGAGTTCCCTGTCTCCCTCGATTTTCAGGTCGGAAATCGAGAGCCCGCCAAAGAAGTTTCCCTGCACGCTGAAATTTCCTCGCAGGCCGGCTCTTTCCAGGAACCGGGCGGCAACACTCGGCGCGAGCCAGCGTAGCCCCGGGCCGTTCAGCCAGACGATGCCGAGCACCAGAAACATGAAGACCAGGACCAGCCAACGGCGCCATTTCCTGCGTCGTCGGTGACGCGGTTCGGTGGATTCGATCGGTGGTTCGGTCTCTGTCAAAGCGGAGAAAGGTTCACCCGGACTCGCAATCGGGTCAATCGCTCGATGCATGCATCGTCATTTGCATGGTCCGCGCCTGAAATCCGGTCAGACTGCACGCTTGGCAAAAGTCGCCCGCCGCCCTATTTCCTCCTCCCATGGAGCCAATCACATTCAGCCCTTTCTACATGGAACGCGTCTGGGGCGGTCGCGAACTTGAGCATGTCTACGGCCGCCACCTTCCGGATCCGGACCAACCGTTCGGCGAATCCTGGGAAATCGTGGACCGTGAGCAGGAGCAGTCGGTGGTGGATGAAGGTTCCTTTTCCGGCACCACCTTGCACGAGCTATGGACGCACCACCGCGAGGAGATTTTCGGCACCGGCTTCCGCGACCACCCGCGGTTCCCCATCCTCATCAAGGTGCTCGACGCGCGCGACGACCTGTCCATCCAGGTCCACCCGCCCGTCCATCTCGCCGCTGGCCTTGGTGGCGAGCCGAAGACGGAAATGTGGGTCATCGCGGACTGTGATCCGGGCGCGAAACTCTACGTCGGTCTGAAAAAGGGGGTGACCCGCGCGGATTTCGAACAATCCATCGCTGCCGGCACGGTGGCGGATTGCGTGCACGCCATCACGCCCAAGCCCGGTGACTCGATCTTCATCGCCTCCGGACGACTGCACGCCATCGGCGCGGGTTTCCTGATACATGAAATGCAACAGAACTCGGACACCACCTACCGCGTGTTCGACTGGAACCGCGTCGGCCTGGATGGCAAGCCGCGCGACCTCCACGTGGATGAGTCGCTCGCGAGCATCGATTTCGAAGACTTCGAGCCGACCATGGACACTCCCGCCGGCGACACGCTCGCGGCCTGTGGGTATTTCAAAACCGATAGGATCCCGCTGGCCACCGGCGCGTCCGTGGGCAATCCCCCCGGCGAACGGTTTTCCATCCTCTCCGTGGTGGGCGGCCAGTTGGAAAGCCCCGGCGGGCGAAGATTCCGAAAAGGCAGCTTCGTCCTGCTCCCACGGAACGGTTCCCCGCTGAAGGCGCTGGAGAAATCCACCGTGCTCCAGATCACTCTGCCCGAGTGACGGATCGGCCGGGAATTCATTTTGAGAGTTAGGTGAGGGGCGTCGCTCCGGAAGCCCGCGACTGGCAAGGTAGGGTTACACCCCATGGTTCCGCCGGCGTTACGGCGGCAGCTTGTCTGCCATGAGCTATCAGACCATCAATCCCTTCAACGGCGAGCTTCTGAAAAGCTTCGACGAACACACCGATGAGCAGCTCGAAACGGCCATCGATACCGCGACGAAGTGTTACGACACATGGCGAACACTGACCTTCGCCGAACGGGCGGTCATCGTTGCCAGGGCAGCTGCCATCATGCGTGAACGGGCGGAAGAGTTCGCCCGCCCGATGACGCTGGAGATGGGTAAACTTTTCGCAGAGTCGCTCGGCGAGGTGGAACTCAGCGCGGACATTCTCGACTACTATGCGACCAATGCCGAGCGCTTCCTCGCGCCGGAGACCTTGAAGCCGGATTCAGGGGAAGCGGTCGTCGAAAGCAGTCCGCTAGGCGTGTTGTTCGGAGTGCAGCCTTGGAACTTCCCCTACTACCAACTCGCCCGTTTCGCCGGTCCGAACCTGATGGCGGGCAACGTCGTGATGGTGAAGCACTCGGGAACCGTGCCTCAGTGTGCCATCGCCTTCGAGCAACTCTGGCAGGAAGCTGGAGCGCCGGTGGGTGCCTACACCAACCTACTCGTTTCCCACGACCAGGTGCTCGCGGTCATCGATGACCCCCGCATCCGCGGTGTGGCGCTCACCGGTGGCGTGGCTGCGGCGAGAGGCGTGGCTGAGAGAGCTGGCAAAAATGTCAAAAAATCCACCATGGAGCTCGGTGGCAGTGATGCCTTCATCGTGCTGGAAGACTCCGATCTCGACAAGACCCTCACCTGGGCGGTGTGGGCGAAAATGAACAACATGGGCCAGTGCTGCATCGCCGCGAAACGTTTCATCATCGTTGAAGAACTCGCGGATCAATTTCTATCAAAATTCAAAGCCGCCATGGAAGCGCTCGTCCCGGGCGACCCGATGGACGAAAGCACCACCCTCGGCCCTCTCTCCACCGAGGCCGCATTGGTCCAACTGGTGAAGCAAGTCGATGACGCAGTCGCCTACGGTGCCACGCTTGTGCTCGGCGGGAAGCGGGTCGACCGGCCCGGAGCCTTCATGCAGCCGACGATCCTAATGGACATTTCCCCGGAAAATCCCGCCTATCGCGACGAGTTCTTCGGCCCCGTGGCATTGTTCTTCCGCGTCAAGGATGAGGACGCCGCCATCGCCCTCGCCAATGACTCGGATTATGGCTTGGGCGGCTCTGTTTTCACCCAAGACATCGAGCGCGGCAAACGCATCGCGAGCCGTATCGAGACCGGCATGGTCTACGTCAATCATCCCACCTGGACCGCTGCGGACTTGCCATTTGGTGGTATCAAAAACTCCGGTTATGGCCGCGAACTTTCCAGCCACGGCATCCACGAGTTCGTGAACAAAAAACTTGTCCGCGTCGCCCCGATTGATGCTCCGGCCTAATCGAAACCAATCCAGCCATTGTGAAAAGGAACCCCGTATCCTGACACCGTCATGTCGAACATCACTACCCGCGAGGTCCGCCTTGCTTCACGTCCCCCCGGCGTTCCCACCGCCGACAATTTCACTCTGGCAGAAACCACACTGCAACCGCTGCAAGACGGGCAAGTGCTCGTTCGCAACCGGTTCATGTCGGTTGACCCCTACATGCGCGGCCGCATGAATGACCGCAAGTCGTATGTGCCACCGTTTGAAATTGGAAAAGTCCTCGAGGGTGGCGCCGTGGGCGAGGTGATCGAGTCGCGGTCGGGCGCAGTCAAAGTCGGAGATTTCGTCACCTCCCAATATGGCTGGCGGGAAGCGTTCATCGCCACACCCTCGGAGCTGCATGGCGTCGACAAGGCCGTGGAGCCACTCTCGGTTTACCTTGGCATCCTCGGCATGACCGGGATGACCGCGTGGGCGGGCCTGACGATGGTCGATGTGAAGGCTGGCGATGTGATCTATATTTCCGGTGCCGCAGGTGCCGTCGGCAACGTAGCCGGACAATTGGCAAAGCTCCGTGGTTGCCGGGTCATCGGCTCCGCGGGTTCGGAAGAGAAAGTGAAGCACTTGCTGGAGGAATGCGGATTCGACGCCGCCTTCAACTACAAGACCGGTCCCGTGCTTGAACAATTGAATGAGGCAGCACCCGATGGCATTGATGTATATTTCGACAATGTCGGTGGTGAATCCCTCGAAGCCGCGCTAGCAGCTCTGAGAGTAAACGGTCGCATTATCGCCTGCGGAGGCATCTCGGGTTATAACGAGGAGACGCCCAAACCCGGCCCCTCCAACCTGTTCAACATGACCACGAAGCGACTCACGATGAAAGGAATGATCGTCAGCGATTGGCTGCACCGTCAAAGCGAGTTTGAAAAGGAAGTAGGTGCTCATTACCAAGCCGGAAAGCTGAAGAGCCTCGAAACCGTGGTGGTCGGTCTTGATCAAGCAGCTGACGCCTTCATCGGGCTGTTTGAAGGCAAAAACGTAGGCAAGATGGTGGTTAGACTATCCGAATAGGAACTAGAGTCCCGCGACAGACCCACCCTCGGCCGCGGCCACCCCGAGCATCTGTTGCGCCAGCACGACGAACTCCAGCAGCATGGGCGAGCCCGCCTTTTTCGGCCAGACCAAGGCGAAGTCAGTCCACAATTTCGGCCGGACAAGCGGACGCCAGACAATTCCGCGGATGCCTTCGGTCCGCTCGAAATGAGGCAGCACGCTCAGCCCTACGCCCAGCCCAATCAGTGCCAGCATGGTCGTGGGGTAACCACCGACCTCCTGCGCCACCTGCGGGCGGAAACCGGCATTGGCACAACGGCGGAAAAACTCATCGTAAAACTCCGGCCGTGACTCCCGGCTGCAGAATACAAAATCCTCTCCAGCCAGATCCTTGAACTCCAGCGATTTCCTGCCGGCTAACCGGTGGTTTTCAGGCATCACGACCTCGAATGGAACCCGCCAGACGACACAGTTCTCCATGCCAGTGAGCGGGCCGGGCAGGTTCACGAAAGCGACATCAAGCGACCCGTCACGGAGGCCTTTCATCTGCGCCGCGGGCAAGCCGTGGGTGAAATCGAACTCGGCCCGCGGATGGCTTTCGCGAAACGCGCGGATCACCGGCGAGAGGTGATCCAGGTGCAGCCCGGTGGGGAATCCCAGCGCCAGCCGCCCGGAAATCGCCCCGCCGGCGATCCGCGCGGCATCCGCGGCCCGTGCCGCATCCGCGAGAACCGACTTGGCCCGCCGGTGGAACTCGCGTCCGGCGGCGGTCATGTTCACCCCGTGCCGCCCGCGATCCAGGAGTTTCACGCCCACCTCGTTTTCCAAATCGGATAGTTGCCGGCTGAGTGCCGGTTGGGCCACCCGCAGACGCATTGCGGCGCGGGTGATGTTGCGTTCTTCGGCGACCGCGACGAAATACCTCAAATGTCGGAGTTCCATGCGAGCAAGATATCTTTCAGGCATGGAAGATCCAGCCAAAGAAGTATGAGCGGTCCTTCCAGATGATGGTTGGATGTGGCATGAATCCTTCTGCTTTTCCGGTTCGGATGAAAATGGTCGCCCGTTGGACTGCCGGATTGCTGCTGGTTGGCGGTCTGGCCGTTGCGGGCATTCGTCATTGGCAGGAGAGCCGGCTCTGGGTGGAAACGGACAATGCCTATCTCGATGGCCCGGTCCATCCCATCGCCGCCCGCCTGATCGGCACCGTGGAGGAAGTGCTCGTCGAGGAAAACAGCCGCGTCACCCAAGGGCAGATCCTCATCCGCCTCGATCCCCGCGACGCCCGTACCCGCCGCGAACAAAGCGAGGCGAAACTCTCGGAAGCAAGCGCGTCACTCGCCGCCGCGGAAACCGCCGTCATGCTCGCGCAGGCGAGGTCCCGGCTCGATGAAATCTCCCTAGCAAAAGCTAGGCAGGACCTCGACCGGATGCAGACCCTAACCAACGGTGCCCGCGCGGCGGTGGCGCGGCAGGAACTTGATCACGCGCAGGCCGCATTCGATACCGCAAACGCATCGCTCACGGCCTCGCGCAGTTCCATCGATGTCGCCAAGGCGGAAATTGTCGTTTCGCGTGCCAAGGAATCGTCCGCCTCAGCGGTCTTGAAGGAAGCCGCCCTGCAGTGCGAATACACCGTCATCACCTCGCCGGTGGACGGCAGGGTGGGCCGCCGCAACGTGGAATCGGGACAACCGGTGATCCCCGCCCAACCGTTGATCGCGCTGGTCGGCGACGATTTGTGGGTGACCGCGAATTTCAAGGAAACCCAGATCGGTGCGATCCAGCCCGGGCAATCGGCGATGATTGAATTCGACGCCTTCCCGGACCGCGAGTGGCCGGGCACTGTGGAGAGCCTGTCGCCGGCGAGTGGGGCCCGCTTCGCGCTTCTGCCGCCGGACAATGCGACAGGGAACTTCACCCGTGTCGTCCAGCGCCTGCCCGTCCGCATCCGCTTGGATGAATCCGCAATGCGGGAGCTCGGTTCCCGTCTTGCACCCGGTCTATCCGCCAAGGTCAGGGTGCGGCTCGGCTCCGGCCCACAATCCACCGTCCTGCCGCCTGCCAACCTGACGAAACGATGAATCCCGCCCCTGACACCCCCGTGCCGCTGCGGCACTGGGTCGCCGTGCTTGGCTCCATGCTGGGCGCGTTCATGGCGGTGCTCGACATTCAAATCACCAACGCCTCGCTCAAGGACATCCTCGGAACCCTCGGGGCGACCATGGAGGAAGGATCCTGGGTTACCACCAGCTATCTGGTCGCCGAGATTGTCGTCATTCCGCTGACCGGCTGGCTCGCAGCCGTCTTTTCCCCCCGCCGCTATCTGCTTGGCACGACCTTCGTCTTTCTAGCAGCCTCCGTCGCCTGCGCCTGGGCGTGGGATCTTAACAGCCTGATCGCCTTCCGGGTGGTCCAGGGATTTACCGGCGGAGCGATGATCCCGATGGCACTCACGCTGGTGCTGCGGCTGCTCCCCGAGCGCCACCATGCCGCGGGCTTCGCCGTCTTCGGCATGACCGCCACCTTCGCCCCGGCGATCGGTCCATCGATCGGCGGCTGGCTAACCGAAAGTTACGGCTGGCCGTGGATCTTCTACATGAACCTGGTGCCCGGTGTCCTGATGCTCGCCGCACTGGCATGGGGCATGGACCGGGAAAAAGCCGATTTCTCCAAACTCCGCCATGGTGACTGGGCCGGCATCTTCACCGTGGCCACCGGTCTTGCCTGCCTGATCACCCTGCTCGAAGAAGGAAACCGCAACGACTGGTTCCACTCGCCTGCCATGACCGGACTGGCGGTGGTGGCCGTCGTCATGCTTGCCGCCGGCGTCATCATCGAGTTGCGCGTCCGGGATCCGTTCATCGACTTGAGGTTGCTAGGGCGGCGTGGGTTTGGCATTTCGTGTCTGGTCGGCACCGTGTTCGGGCTCGGCATGTATGGAGTGATGTACGTGCTGCCGGTCTATCTGGCACAGATCCAGGGTTACAATGCCGGGCAGATCGGCCACACCATCATGTGGAGCGGCGTCCCCCAGTTGTTGATGATGCCGGTGGCCGCGCTCATGGCAAAACGCTGGGACGCCCGGGTGCTGATCTCAGCGGGCCTCGCTCTGTTCGCCACGAGCTGCCTGATGAACGGCCACATGACCCACTGGACGGCGCACGACCAACTGCGCGGCACCCAGCTCATCCGCGCGCTCGGCATGCCGCTGGTGATTGTTCCTCTGACGACCCTCGCCACCCGCGGCCTGCCCGCCGACCGAGCGGGCTCGGCTTCCGCGCTCTTCAACATGCTGCGCAACCTCGGGGGAAGTGTCGGCATCGCCCTGTTAGCCACACGCATCGATGTCCGGGAAAAACTCCATTCGGTCCGCCTCGGCGAGTCGGTCAGCCTGTTCGATGCCGAAACCCTCGAGCGCATCCGGGCCGCCACCGCTTACTTTGCTTCACGCGGAGCGGACCCCGCCACGGCTGGCAACCGTGCGCTGGAAGTGCTGGACCACACGCTGCGGCGCGAGGCCTTCGTCCTTTCATTCGGAGATGCGTTCACCTTGCTCGGCATAATCCTCTTGTTGGCGATTCCGTTGGTCTGGTTCGTCAAACCCGACAAGCAGCCCGCTCCATGAATTCATCCGGAGAATGCTAGACCTTGAACAAACCGCCGCGTTTTCCGCCGAGCACGGCGGCTCCCATGATGGCCACCGAGAGGAAAACCATCGCCCACACGCCGAGCGCGGCGGCGAGTTCGGTGCCATTACCGAGCGTGCTGAGCAGCGTGTAAATCGCCTTGGTGATCGGATAATGCTGGGCCTGTTGCGCGAGGATCAGACTGTCGCTGACTTCCAGCATGGCGAAGGCGAAGGCGAGGATGGAACCGGCGGCAAGGTTGGCACCGATCAGCGGGATGGCGACGCGTCGCATGGTTCGCAACGGTGTGGCCCCAAGGGATTTCGCGGCTTCCTCCAGCATGGGATTGCTCTGCTGAAGACCGGCGACCGCCGACCTAACGATGTAGGGAAGTCTCCGGAAGGCGTAGGCGACCACGATCAGCATGAAGGGACTACCGCCCGCCCCGACGAGGAAGTGGAATGGTTTCCCCTCCTGCGACAGCGATAGATAGCCGAACGCCATCACGAGTCCCGGCACCGCCAGCGGCAGCATGACCACCGCATCGAGAAGATCGCGGGATTTCAAGTCGGAGCGCACGACGACCCACGCGACGGATAGACCGATGACCAGGGCGACGAGCGTGGCGCAGCCGGCATACATCAGGCTGTTCTGGATGGATGGCACGACCAGACCGTTGCCGAGAGCTTCGATGTAATGACGCATCGTGAACTCATCCGGCATCACGGTGCCATACCAGCGACCGGCGAAGGAGAGGAGCAACACGCCGAGGTGCGGAATGGAGGCGATGACAAACACTCCGAGGAAAAACAACGAGCAAAGGGCGGACTTGAAACCGCCGACCTTCTGTGAGGACGCGCGCCCCTTCGGCCTCGGAGCGGTGCCCAGCGGCGAGCGCCCCATCACCAGCTTGGACAAGGCGAACACCCCGGCGGCGACAACTAGCAGAATAGCGGTGAGCGCATACGGAATCGGGTTTTTATCCAGTCCCTTGAGTCCGTCGAAGATCTGCACCGGCGCGACCCGGGCGAAGTCGAAGACGAGCGGCACGCCGAGCTCGGTGAAGGCCCAGATGAAAACGATGGAAGCGCCCGCGAACACACCAGGCATGGCGAGCGGCAGGGTGATCCGGAAGAACCGCTTCCACGGCGGGCAGCCGAGGTTTTCCGCAGCCTGCTCCATCGCCGGATCGAGATTCGCAAGCGCGGCAGCGATGTTCATGTAAAGGATCGGATAGAGGTGCAGCGCGTTCATCAGCACGATGCCCGCGAAGCGGCCGTTCGCCAGCCAATCGTAAGGGAGTGCAGCGTCCATCAGGCCCATGTCGATGAGCAGCGCGTTGAAAGCGCCGTTCACGCCGAGCATCTGTTTGACTCCGACGGCACCGACGAAGGGTGGCAGGATCATCGGCGCGAGCACCAGCACGCCGAGGGCGTTCTTGCCGAAGAAATCGTAGCGATGACCGATAAGAGCCAGCGGAAAGGCGATTGCCAGAGTGACCAGCGTGCTGGTGATTCCCAGCGCGAAGGCGTTCCACAGTCCTTCCCGATAGATCGGATTCCGGAACACGGAGGCGAAGAAATCCAGCGTGAAGTAGTGCGAGCCGTCCGGGCGTGTTCCTTCGAAGGCCTGCTTCACCACCATTCCTGCCGGATAGATGAAAAACACGGCGAACAGGACGCTGACGATGATCGTGACGGTGATGGCGGTGCCGCGTTTCATCGGGTAGTGGCGGTGGAGGATTTGGCCCGGGCCATGGCCTCGGCCTTGCGGTAGTTCGCGCGGAACCACTCGCCGATTTCCGAGGCGCGGTCGGCGGCTTTCAGGGCGTCCGGGCCGTCGAGTATGGGATCTCCCTTGCCGGCCTTGGCATAGTCCACGATCGAAACATCAGAGAAAACTGCGAGAGCGTCCGCAGGCATGCCGGCGTCGCGGATGGCAAGCCAGGCGGATTTCATTTCCTCGTGCGAGTCGATGCACATGATTTTCACGAGCTGGCGCAGCGTGTTGAACGATGCGCCGGTGAGTTCGCGCTGATAGGTGAAATTTCCCGAGTCCTCGTAGGGTTTGGCGTTTGGCATCGTCGTATCTACCAGGATTTCCGGCACATACATGTCGCGGCGGATTGGCGTGCGGTGCAGGGCCCTGCTGATTGGGCCACCGAGAGTGCCGGGTTTGCCGAACCAGAGGTTTTGCGCCTCCGGGGTGAGGCAGAACTCGACGAATGCCTGGGCCACATCGGCATTTTCCGCGCCTTTGAGCACGGCGATCGGATCACCGCTCAAGGTCGTGCCGCCGATTGGCGCGATCCAGACGACGCGCGGCTCACCGTTTCTCGACTTGAGCTCTTCGGCGAATGAACGGCCGTAAAAATCAATGCACATACCCGCAGAGGCATTCCCCTGCCCCACGTCCTGCGGGATTTTCGGGGCGCTGTCGGTGAAATAGCGGGCGTTCGCGGCCATTCGTTGGATGAGTTGCAACCCAGCCGTCCACCCGGCATCGAGCGCCTCTTCGCGGACCGCGCCGGGTGCTGTCACCGCGCGCTGCATTTCCCCTTGGACCAGCAGCTCGAAGGCGCGCGCGACGGAACCGCTTTTGGTGGGATCTGCGAGGGCAAGCGTGCCGGCGTATCGTGGATCCCCGAGGTCATTCCAAGAAACCGGGTTTGGAATTCCGAGTCGTTTAAGCACATCGGGATTATAACAGATGCCGAACTGCGAGATGCAGGTGCCCACCCAGACGTGGTCCGGCGGATAGTAACGTTCGCCGGTAAAAACCTCCGGAATCGGCCCGTCCTTGCCGAACAACTCGGGATGAGTCTCAAACACCCGCAGCGGCGCGAGGCGGCCTTTTTTCGCCTGACTCGCGAAATCCGGTTCGCCGCCGCCGAAAAACATGTCCACGCCGATGCCGGGCCGGCCGGTGTCCTCCGCCGCCTTGAATCCGGCGTCGAGCACCATCCGGATTTCCGAGGTTCCGCCCGGGGTCCGCCAGTCGATGTAGATCGAGCGTCCCGTCGATTTTTTCCAATACGCCGCAAAAGCCTCGCCGAATTCCTGGCGGATCGATTCGTTGTGCGGGCTCAGTATGACCAGCGTGTCGTCCGCCTTGCGCGAAACCGTGGTGGCGGTCTGCCGCCGCATGACCATCGGCAACGCCACGATCAGCGCCAACAGTCCGAAGATGATCCATGCTCGGGTCTTCATGCAATTTCAGGGTTGGAGGACGACGACATCATCGTGACGCGCGTGGAGGACGACCCGCGCGCCGCCCGGCTCGTGGAGGATGTGCGGATTCATTTCCACCACTTGTTGGCGGCCGACGGCGGTTTCGATCCAGTATTGGATGCGCTGGCCGAGATAACTGCGCTCCACGATGGTGCCGGGGACGGTGTTATCCCCGTCCGCCTTGTCGAGTCGCCAGGCTTCGGGACGGACGGAAAGTCTCAGGGGTTCGCCTGCAGCAGGATGCCAGTCTGTCGCGGTGATGCGTCCGACGATGGGCCCGGCGGCGGTATCTGCCAGCGTGAATCCGTCGCGCGTCTCGATGGCGGTTCCTTCGATGAGGTTGGTTTCACCGATGAAATTCGCCACATAGGCGCTCCGCGGGTGGCGGTAAATCTGCTCGGGCGTGCCAATTTGGCCGATGTTTCCACGGGTCAGGACCGCCATCCGGTCGGCCATGGCCAAGGCCTCTTCCTGGTCGTGGGTGACGTAGATGCCGGTCAGGCCGTTTTCCTTCACGATGCGGCGGATTTCCCGGCGCATTTCCACACGGAGCTGGGCGTCGAGGTTTGAAAGCGGTTCGTCGAGAAGCAGGCATTTCGGCTTCACCACGAGGGCTCGGGCGAGGGAAACCCGTTGCTGCTGGCCGCCGGACATCTGGTCGATCGACCGGTCGCCGTACCCCGGGAGCTGAACCATTTCCAGAGCCTCCTCGACGCGGCGCTTGATTTCCGGGCGCGGAACTTTCCGCTCTTCGAGGCCGAAAGCGATGTTCTGCCCGACCGTGAGGTGCGGCCACAGCGCGTAGCTTTGGAAAACCATCGCCGCCTCGCGTTTGTGCGGCGGCATGTCCGTGACGTTCCGGTCGCGGAAGAAAATCGCGCCGTGCGTGGGCGTCTCCAGGCCGGCGATGCAACGCAGCAACGTCGTTTTGCCGCAGCCCGAGGCACCCAGCAGGAAAAACAGCTCGCCGGGCTCGATCAGCACGTTGATGCCATCCAAGGCACGGGTGTTTCCGAAGATTTTAACGACTGACTCGACGCGTATGGATTCCATGACAATTGACGACCCATGGTTCCGCTTGAGAGCCGGGTGACAAGCCCTAAGCAGTTTCAGTGCGTGACGATTATTTTTCGCAAAGATTCTCTTGCTAAGCCCGGATCGGGATCGTAACAAGTGCGCCCACCCAACCGGATGCTCGGATGGCGGAATTGGTAGACGCGCTAGACTAAGGATCTAGTAGGGTAACCTGTGGAGGTTCGAGTCCTCTTTCGAGCACTTTCCGTTCAGGATGAACAACTTAGGGAGCCGAGAGGCTTCCTTTTTTGCGTTAGGGGTTTTGTGTTCCTGCCCAAGGTGCTTATTCAGATCACCAGCAATCCTTGAGCTGATGGCGATTCCGCGACGTCCTGGCTGTTCTTGCAAGCCTCGACAAGCAATCATCAGTCGTGAGCGACAGGCCGAATTGGTCAAAACAACTGGAGATTAGCGAAGACGCTCACAATCATCCGTGCCCAAATCCCCGGATAAATTAATCCCTATGGGTGATTGTTTCCAGCCAAAGGCGGAGTTACACTGTCGATACAAGCGCTCGACCCCACCCATTTACATCCCATGAAAAACCCCAAGAAATTTCAGCGAGTGATGGCCCACTGTGGCCTGAAATCCGGATTTGCCCTCATCGTCACGTTGTCCTTGATGATTCTCCTGACGGTCATCGCAGTAGGACTTCTTTCACTCAGCTCGATCAGCCTCCGAACTTCCGCGCAATCGTCGGACATGAACATCGCACGAAGCAATGCGCGGATGGCGTTGACGTTGGCGATCGGCGAATTGCAAAAGCACGCCGGGCTCGATACCCGGGTCACCGCCCGCGCGGACTTGCTTGATGAGAACAATCCGCCGGTTCTTGGCGTTTGGAAAAGTTGGGAAGGAACCAATCACAACTCCGCAGGGCGGCCGATTGCGCCAGACTATTCAAATCACAAGGACGCGAGATTCCTTGCGTGGCTCACCTCCGCCTCGGCGGAAGCTACCATGGCGCAGGTCCCTAACACGAAAAACGCGGCTCTTAAGGTCAAAATCGTCGGTGAAAAAACCGTGGGAACCGCCGATCCGGATCGACGCCAGATTTATCTCGTCCCCACCAAAGTCGCCGTCAACCAACAACGCGGAGGCTACGCTTGGTGGATCAGCGGCGAAAATCAAAAAGCGCGCATCCCAAGACCCTACGAACCCGCGAACTCCGATGCGGCGACATGGTCGGATCTCGCAAAATCCCACTCCATCGCGGACCCCGCGCCCTTCAGCCTGGAAAAACTGCTGACAGACCCTTCGCTAAAAGACCCTGCGGCGATCGCCCCAGGCTCCAAAGCAATCACGATTCAGCAAGGCAACCTGCTCGGCTCCACAGCGAACGTCTCCCAAGAGTTCTTCCACGATCTTTCCGCGAATTCCGTCGGTTTGCTCACCAACACCGCCACCGGTGGTTGGCGCAAGGATCTGTCCCTGGTGACTGAAAATTGGGAGAGTTCCGCGCTACCGTCCAGTAACCTTCCGTTCTTCCGGGTGACGCCCGAGAAAGACCTGTTATACACCCGCCCGACCTCGGATCCGGTCATTGCCAAGTCGATCCTCTATCACTGGGCGGACTATCGCCGGGGGGCGATCACCGGCAACGAGGCGATCTATCGATTCCCCCCGATCGGCAGCTGGGCCCATCTCGCGCGATACGCCACGATCTACAAGGACGGCACCTTTCCCGCGACCACCGCCACTAACGCGATGACCACAAGCGCACGAGGCACGGCCATCAACGGGAATGTCTCGGACTTCATTCACAAGGTCCGCATCCTGCCTGTCATCTCCCGCGTCCAGTGGATCTACGCTCACAAGACCGCACCGAGCGCCACGGCCGGAAAGTATGATTTGGATCTTGTCGTCCAGCCCGTGATCACTTTGTGGAATCCCTACAATGTCAACCTGACAGTCCCCGGTGCGCTGACGATCACGTTGCGCGGCTCACTGCCCCCAGTCATCACCTACAATGTGGGTGGTGTGGCGCTGCCGAAAAAATACACCCTGCAAGGCGACCTCATCACCCCTGCCGCCACCGGCAAAAACATCGTGGGCGCCACTCCAGGTCCGGTTAACTACACCCTCACCACCGGTTCATTCGCCCCGGGCGAGACACGCGTCTTTTGCAGCCAAAACGGTACAACCGCGCTCACGCCTGGTTACAAATCGGGCGGCATCACCTATCCCATCGCCAAGGCCGTAGGGAATGCGACGCCGGTGGGAAAAAGCAAGATCACCACCAGCATGACATTTGACTCGGAATTCAAAGATAATGCCGACGGCGTGGGACTTTACCTGAACATGACTCTTGCCGGCTCCGGGAACGTCCTTGCCTACCGGATGATCTACGATGCCCCGCTAGCATCCTCGTTCTATCCACCGCTGGGCGAGGCCAAATTCCCATCGCCGACACTTGCCGAAGCCAACTCCACCACTCCGTTTCTATCTGTCACGTTCGGAGCCCGGATGACCAGTAACACCCACCTTCCGTCAAAGGGATTCGTGCAGTCCAGCCCCTTCGTCAATTACACGGCGATGGGCAGAAAGAGTCTTAGCGAAGCCACGATCGGTTACGATTACCCCGGCGTACTTCACAACGTGAACTCGCCGTTTGAATTCAGCTTCCAGGGTCTGCAGGCAAACAGCGCCTATCTGCCGGAGGCGAACAGCGCCAACCGCGGATTCATCGTTACAGGGTTCAAGGCCGCGGATGGACTCTCACGCTGTGTGATCGCCGAGTTGCCGGGTCGCCCGCTCAACTCACTGGCAGAACTCCAGAACTGGGACGCGCGCTATGAGAATCCCATTCCTCCCTATTCCTTCAATCTGGTAGGAAACAGCGACGCCACACCGCTCATCCCGGCGGACAATGTCGTCAATCCCGCCGAAGCCAGCGCCAAAGGTGCGGAAAACCTGCAAAACGACGATTCCTACTGCCTGAATCACGTTCTGTTTGACGATTGGTTCTTCTCGTCGATCACGCCTGAACCCGCCGCCTTTGGCAGGCCAGCTAGCACGTCCACTCCCAATTCCACCTACACCGCATTCCTCCAGGATCCGAAAAAACCGCTGGCAAACCGCGCTTACAAGGCGATCCCGGAAGACACCAGCTTCGCCGCCATCTCCGCGGCCAACGCCGCCACACGCGCCACCGAGAACGTGGACAAACCCGCCACTTCATGGAAAACCATCGCTTCCCGGCTTGAGGTCGAGGGCATGTTCAACGTCAATTCCACCTCGGTGAAAGCCTGGCGCGCATTGTTAGGCCACGCGCGCAACCAACAGATCCCCTACATGGGAAACACCGGCAGACCGGAACTCGCAGCTGCCACTGACTATGGCTTCAGCCGCTTCAGCGTCGCCGGCGACGTGGAAACGAAAAAATCCGGGACATCCGGCTCTTTCGTCGGCAATGCGGAATATGTCGGATACCGGGTTTTCACGAGTTCACAACTCGATTTGCTGGCCGACGAAATTGTCAAGCAGGTGCGCCTTCGCGGCCCGTTCCTCTCCCTTTCCGAGTTCGTAAACCGGCAACTCTCCTCCGGCGAACCCGCTCTCGCCGGAGCACTGCAAACCGCCCTCAACAAGCTCACTTCCAGCTCGCAGAATCCATTCAGCATGCTGCAGCGGGACCTGACACCCGACGGGCTGGGGACCAACGTTTCTACCGCGACCCCACCCGGCGGAGCCACTCGCTACGCATTTCCTGCCGCCGCTGCGGGGTATAACCTCTATGGGCTGCCCGGTTGGACCCGCCAGGCCGACGTGCTGCGACCGCTCGCCCCCATCCTCTCTGCTCGGGACGACACTTTCACCATCCGCGCCTACGGCGATGCACGCGATGCCACCGGCAATACAGTCAAAGCCCGCGCCGTGTGCGAAGCGACCATCCGCCGAACCCGGAATTTCATTGATCCGGCCGACGACGCGGCCCTCGCAGACCTTTCCAACAACTCCGGATCCCTGCCCGCCCGCAAAGCGGCCAATTCGATATTTGGACGCCGCTTCGAGATTGTTTCCTTCCGCTGGGTTGCTGAAAATGAAATTTAGTGTCATTTCCTTGCGGAACATCTCTCTGTCGCGTTTCACCATCCATCACTCCGTCCACATTCGCAAACCCATGCGCCACCTGCTCCTGATCGCCCTGTGTTTTCCGTTTCTCGCCATCGCGCAAGAAAAGCCACAAAAACGCACGTGCCGGATTCTTTATTTAAACCCGCCACCCAATGCGCCCGCCAAACTCACTCTCTTCGACGGGGTCGCGTCCCAGGAAGTCGAGTTGCCGGAGATGAACTTCTCAGACGTCTATCAAATCGCTGGCGGCGATACCAGCATCCACCTCTTGGCTGGTGCCATTCTCAAGCCGGAGGAAATCCCCGCCGGAGCACCCGTGCAGAAACTCGCTGCCGCGGTCACCGACTTCTACATTGTCGTCTCCGGCGATCCGGCTAACAAAGTCGTGCCGGTCCAGTTCCAGATCATCGACGCCGGGGCGGGGAAATTCCGCAACGGCCAGATGATGTGGTACAACCTGACGGACCATGCCGTCGGCGGGCAGTTAGGAAGCCAGAAACTCGCCATGAAGGGACAATCCCGCATGATCATCGATGCACCGGCGACTGGCGAGGAGGACTTCGACGTCAAGCTCTCCTATGCCATTTCAGGTGATCCGGATTTCCACCCGATCTGTGAGACCAAATGGTCCCATGACCCGCGCTCGCGCATGGTCATGTTTGTCTATGGTGGCGCTCAAAAAACCACGCCGCAAATCGCCGGGTTTAAGGATTTCCGCAGCACGACCGAGAAAACCGAATAGCCGCTCCCAAGTGTCACCCGGCCGGATGATATTTCGCTCAATGCGGCACCCGTTCTTGACTCTGGCCATGTGGAACGGTGGCCTTCTCCAATGATTTCTAAAAACCTCCCGAAAACAAGCAAGATCCCCCCTATCAAGGTTGTCCTTATCTCGGCAATATCGGCACTGCTTTCCTCTCACTCCATCGCCCGGGAACAACCGATCGTGGAGGACGGCTTTGTCCCCCTCTTCAACGGCAGGAACTGGGACGGCTGGCATCTCAAGATCAAAAGCGGTGACGCCGAAATGGCAGCAAAAGTGTATGCCATCGAAGATGGCATGGTCCATGTCTTCAAAGACCTGCCCGACGGTCTCGAACTGAACGCCGGGACCAACAGCACCCACGGGCTTTTCTACACGAACAAGAAATACAGCCGGTTCATCTTCCGGTTTGACTACAAATGGGGGAAGAAAACCTATAACAATTTCAACCAGTTCCAATACGACGCGGGTTGTTATTACCATGTCGCCGATGACAAGATCTGGCCGGTCGGCATCGAGTATCAGATCCGTTACGACCACCTGAAGCAAAAGAACCACACCGGCGATTTCTGGGCTTACGGCATCCAGTGGTATGCCGGACCGGACGGCGCCTTTCTTCTCCCCCGGGATGGCGGTACCGCGCAGCCTCCCAGAAAAGGCGAACACCCCGTGCTAGCCTCGGCCAAGCATCATGCGCTGGATGACCAGTGGAACCAGTGCGAGGTCATCGTGATGGCGGATGAATACGCCATCCATAAACTGAATGGCCAGGTGGTCAACATGGCCACGAAGTTGCCACACCGGGAAGGAATCATCGGCCTGCAGTCCGAAACAGCGGAAATTTATTATCGAAATCTCCGGATCAAGGAGTTTTCCGAAAGCTTAACCATGGAGCAATTCATCAAGTGAACTTCCTCGATCTCGGTGAAGCAGCCAGCATGCCACCCCTTTTTAGGAAGTAGAACGGCGGATGCTTCAAAAGTTCCGCCCTTCTGTCCGCCGGGCTTGAGGGGTGACAATCACACAAGCGCGGCTCTGTCCTGAAAAAGATAGACACTTTCCCTTACATTCGGGTTGCTTTGCAATCCATAAAAACCCTCCATTTTTTAATACCCATGAAAAGCTATTTCGCCATCTGCCTGATGGGCCTGTCCATTTTCAGCGGGCACGCCGGTGCGGAAAAATCCCTGCCTTTCCGCGACACCTCATTGCCCCTCGAAAAGCGCCTGGATGACTTGATTGGCCGCCTCTCGCTTGAGGAAAAAGCCATTCTAGTCAATCATAAGGGTCCTACTCTGGAGCGTCTCCGCATTCGCTCGGACCAATGGAACCAATGCCTGAACGGGGTGAAATGGGATCGGCCCACGACTTTGTTTCCTACCTGCATCGCGATGTCCGCCACTTGGGATAAATCGCTCGTCCGTGAAATCGCCGACACGCTTTCCGACGAGGCCCGTGCCATTTACAACGGCTGGCATCTCGATCCCCAAGCCCCCGGCGAACACAAAGGCCTTATCTATCGGGCACCGGTCATCAACATCGAGCGCAATCCCTACTGGGGGCGGAACCATGAAGCATGGGGCGAGGATCCATTTCTCACCGGGCGGATGGCGGTTGCCTACGTGCAGGGGCTTCAGGGAAATGATCCCAAGCACTTGAAGTTAGCGGCTACGCTGAAGCACTACGCTGTCAACAACGTGGAAACCGACCGCCACACCCTGGATGCCAAGGTATCCGAACGGATGCTGCGTGAGTACTGGCTGCCTCATTTCAAAGATGCCGTCGTCGAGGGCAAAGCCGAATCCCTCATGGCCTCCTACAACGCCATCAACGGCCAGCCGAACACCATCAATCACTGGCTGCTGACGGATCTCCTGAAAACGGAATGGCAGCACGCAGGCTTCGTCGTTTCCGATCTTGGAGGGGTTGAAAAAATGGTGGAAGGGCACGGAGCCGGGAAAATGACCTACGTGGATGCGGTCGCCCATGGCGTCATGGCGGGCTGCGATTTCTCCGATCTGGAATACCAAAAGCACATCCCTGCCGCCGTCCACGAAGGCAAGCTCACCATGGAGCGGCTCGACGACGCGCTGCGCCGGGTTCTCCGCTCGCGCATGAAATTGGGGGAATTCGACCCCTTCGAATCAGTGATCTACTCGAAGATTTCTCCTGCGGTGGTGAATTCGGAAAAGCACCGTGCCGTCGCCCTGAAAGCCGCGCAGCAATCCATCGTGCTTTTGAAAAACACCGGCCTGCTTCCCCTCGACCGCGCCGCCATCAAACGGATCGCCGTCATCGGCCCGTTGGCGGAGGCTGTTCTAACTAACAACTACAACGGCAAGCACATCGACTGCGTGACCGCGCTGGCCGGAATCCGCAATCGGGCCGGGACCGGTGTGGAGGTGGTGACTGCGAAAGGCTGCGAAGTCGGGGAAGCGGTCCGCGCGAAAAAAATCCCCGCCCAAGTGGACAAGGAATCCGGATTCAGCGGCGGTGCGGGATGGAAAATCCAAACGTCCGGCATCGACCAGTTTGTCGAATTCACCGTCCCCAATGACAATCCAGGTCCTTACGAGGTCACGCTATTCTACAAATCTGGACCGAATCGCGGTATCCTCCAAATGTCGCATGAAGGCGATTCCGTAGGAGCAGCGATCAACCAATACTCACCTGTTTCCGAATACGGGAAATCAGCATCACTCGGTGTCGTGAAGCTCCAGACGGCAGGTCCGAAAAAAGTGCGATTCACCGTTGTTGGAAAAGGGACGTCGAGTTCCGGTTTCACTGCAAGTTTCGACAAGATCGCGCTCGTCGCCAAATCCGGGGCAAGGGTCGAAACGGAGTTCGAATCGCTCAATCCGAGCACCGGAGAAATCCAACGTGGTGATGATATAGCCGCCGCCGCGGCGCTCAGTCAGGGTTGCGATGTCGCGATCGTCTGCATCGGCACGGACCGCACGATCGAGCAGGAAGGCCGCGACCGCAAGACGCTGGGGCTTAACGGGATCCGAACATCGCCGGTGTAGGATGCGGGCAGCTTCAAGCGGATCTGCAGGTAGTCATTGAGGCCGAAATCGAGGTCCGGACCGCTGGTGATCGCGCCAAGGCTGACGGACGTATTCAGCGTGGTCGAGGCGTCACTGCCTGTAAGATATCCACCTGCAGACGTGAGCCCGGCAGCTTCGGTTCCGGTCCAGCCGTCGAGATCGCCATCCGCCGTCCACTCACCTAGCACCGTGCTTCCAGCAAGGCGGTCCGCCGGATCCACTGCTGCCACGGTGACGTTCTGCTGCGCGTGCAGGGACCCTGCAAAAATGAAAAGCCACAGGGAAAGGCCGTAAAAGAAACATTTCTGGTGCATATGAAATCGAGTGGGTCTTTGGAAAAGTCTGCGACCCACCATATCGCCCGCAACCTCGATGAACCGAGATAAAAATTCAGAAAAATCATGCCTGCTGACCCGTTTTCGACAGCCCCAAAGGACGACCGGAAACGCAAAGCAGTTCGGTAACAAACCAGAAGTGAGGCGGACCCCGAAATTCGGGCCAGGGGCTAAGCTTTGATTGTGGTGGTCGGGCGCGGGTCTTGAACCCAACCTAAACCACACAAAATGAAAGCAAAACGAAGAAGACACGAACCCGAATTCAAGGCCCGCGTGGC
>JANPKJ010000069.1:0-6855 GCA_031425955.1 Akkermansiaceae bacterium
GGCGGGCGCCGTCTGCGAACACCTCGAGGATGCGATGGTCCATCCGATGCGGGATGTGGCCACCCTTGCCGCCCAGATAGCGGCCTTGGATCGTGATCGGCCGCTGTTGTCACGCCTCCGCCAATCTTCGTTGGAGTCCGCCAATAAACTCAGGTGGACGGATGCGGGGATCCGGTTGGCGGAGATCTACTCAACGGTGGTGGGAAAAAGCTCCATTAACACACACCATGATGTGCCCTCAACATAAGGACAAGTAACCGGTTCGACGCTTACTGAAATACCTTTGGTATGAATCCCATCGCCTTATTGGTCTTCTTGATTTGTGCGGCAGCTTTACTGATGGTGCCGCGGAAGTGGGCCCCTGCCGCCCTACTGGCAGGTTCAATTTACATGACCTTGGGGCAGGGAATCGAAATCGCCACGATTCGACTGCCGGTGTATCGACTAATGCTATTGGTAGGTTTGCTTCGGGTAGTTGCCAAAGGTGAAACGCTTCCCGGCGGGTTCAACCTGATCGATAAAATGTTGGTTGGGTGGGGTTGTTGGGCGATTTTCTCCAGCTTGTTTCATGACCCAGAACGATTTGGTATTATCGGTGCTTGTGGCACAGTGTTCAATCTCACCATGATCTATTTTCTGATCCGGATCTGGTGTACGGATCTTGATGAAGTGCGGGATAACATCATTTTCATCGCTTTCCTTATCGTCCCGATTGCGCTGGAGATGTTGATGGAAAAGGCCACCGGCAAGAACCTCTTCTCGGTTCTTGGCGGAGTGCCTGAAAATGTCCTAATGCGGGAAGGTAAGCTTCGCGCCCAAGGGCCATTTCTTCACGCAATTCTGGCCGGTACGGTGGGTGCCACCTGTGTTCCCCTTTTTATTGGCCTCCTTTCCAGATATCGCGTGGCGGCGATCATAGGCATCGTGGCTGGGGTAGTGATGACTTTTGCATCGTCGTCAAGTGGCCCGGTCATGAGCTTGTTGTTTGGGTTGGGTGCCGTTATGCTGTGGCGTTACCGCACGCACCTGCATAAATTGCGGATTGCCGCGGTCATCACCTACCTGGTGCTCATGGTCACCATGAAGCAGCCTCCCTACTACCTGATCTCCCGGATCGATATCTCGGGTGGCAGCACCGGTTGGCATCGGTCATTTCTCATTGAGCAGACATTCAATCATCTTTCGGAATGGTGGCTTTTCGGCACGGATGTGACCCGCCATTGGATGCCAATGCAAGGGATTGCCAGCGACCCGCAGCACACTGATATTACCAATTACTACATTGGCTTTGGGGTTGCTGCGGGATTGCCAGCCATGTTGGCGATCATTGCGATTTTGCTGATCGCTTTTTCTTGGGTGGGTAAAATCCTGGATACGTGGGGCGACGTGGATCCGGAACGGAGTTTCATGATTTTTTGTTTTGGTGCCGCTCTTTTCGCGCACGCCGCAACAAGCATCTCCGTTGCTTATTTTGATCAATCGATGCTGTTCTTTTGGCTGACGGTTGCGGTGATCAGTTCGATCTATTCGATCACCCGTTCAAGTCCGGAAGGGGCCCTGATTTACCCGGACGATGATCCAATTCCGGGCGAAGCCGGTCCAGTGAATCCAGCCACGGATAATGCGGAATGGCGGCGACGGCTCCGTGAGAGAATGGAGCAGGAGGGCACACGGCCGTTGAATGAAGGCGGTTGATTTTCGGGTGTCTTTTAGCAAACACGAATCATGTCGATCGGCCTGAAAGTCTATCAACTGGCCAAACGGGCAAGCGACAAGCTGGTGATGTGTTGCATCCGTGGAGGATTCCATCACTTTGGGAAAGGATCCATTTTTGTAAGGCCTTTCCGCTCGGGAAATGAACATCGGATCTTCGTCGGCAGCAGGGTGTTCGTGGGGCCCGGTGCTTGGATCCAGGTGGTGTGTGACGATTGCCCGGGGAACGATCCGGTGATCCGACTTGAGGACGACGTCTCCATCTCAGGTGACTGCACCATCACTGCGGTCAGCCGGGTGACGATTGGCAAGGGTGCTCTGATTGCACGTTTTGTCCATATTTCAGACCATTCCCACGGCACCGGGGATCAGCGGGTCCCTATCAAGTCACAAGCGCTTTCCAAGATCGCAGCCGTGACCATCGGTGAGGGGGCCTGGCTTGGACACGGCGTGGTCATCTGCCCTGGAGTGACCATTGGGCGAAATGCGGTGGTTGGTGCGAATTCGGTGGTGCGCGATGATGTTCCTGACGGTTGTGTTGCCGTCGGAGCGCCTGCCAGGATCGTCCGCCGTGCCACCTTATCCGCCACCAGCTCATCCCTCTGATGATTGCCCCACTCGTTACCGTAATCATTCCGGCTTATAATCGGGCTGGCACGATCGCGAGGTCGATCGACAGCGTCTTGGCCCAGACCTACCGTCCTATGGAAGTGATTGTGGTCGATGACGGTTCCACGGACCAAACGGTTGAAGTGATCCAAAGTTATGGCGAGCAGGTGACCCTCGTCCGTCAGGCCAACGGGGGACCTTCGTCTGCCAGAAACTCGGGTGCGGCCTGTGCCAAAGGGGAAATCATCGCATTTCTTGATTCCGACGACACCTGGAAACCGGAAAAGCTGGAGCGGCAGGTTCCACTGATGATCCGTGGCGGCAGCGGAGTCCCCTGCTGTATTTGCAATGCCGCATTGATCTCTGAAGACGGAACTTCCAGGACCTCCTTTGAAGTTTCCGGAGTGGAGACCGGAATCAGCGAGGGTTACTGGCTCAATCCCGCGCCGATCATCGCCACCCGTTTCGTGCTGTTCAACCAAGTCGTCTCGATTCGCCGCGAAGCCTTCGAATCGATAGGTGGCTTCAACGAGAGCATGCGGCTGCTCGAAGATCACGACCTTGCCTTCCGTCTCTCCTTGCTGGGACCCTGGGCTTTTGTGGGCGAACCCCTCGTCGAAAAATACAACGACAGCGAAGGCGTGGGCGTGCTCGCGATGCGCGATCCCTCCGTGCATGTGAACGCATGGTCGAATGCGTTGAAGGGATTTCTTAAGGAATCCCTTATCCCTGGAGGGGAGGTCGAAAAGTGCGTCCGAACGAATTTGAAGAACGTGGGAGTTGAGCTTCGGGCGGTCGGGTTGATGGGCCGACCCAGTCTGTTTGCCCAAGGGGCCGGGCGCTTGCTGATGCTTTCGCTGCGCATCAAAGGCGCAATCCGCCGGCGCCTGCCGTCATGGCCTCAGGTCCGGGCTGTTGAGAGCCTTGCTGCAGAAACATGCAGCCCAGCATCAGATGCTTCGGTGTTGGACTGAAACAACAGCCCACCTGGAATACAAAAATCCGACAGGGTGAGAGATGGCGTCCCCCAGCGCATTCCTGTGAGTCATAAATTCTCACTTCGCATGCCAATTATCCCGCTTTGATCTGCATTCAATCAAACGACGTCTTTCCATGAACATCATCCACCGGATTTGTAACATCATCCCCTTTTACTTCTCCGAACTCGGAGTAAGAGGCGTCGCCCTCTTTCTTTTCTCGAAGTGCACCGGCAGCAAGCCGATTGTGAAAATCCCAGTACCGGGCATCGCTCATCCGGTTTCAATTCGGATCGGCACCACGGACCTTGCGACGTTCAAGCAAGTGCTTGTCGAGCGGCATTACGAATTCGATAAGCCGGAATCACCCGGTTTTATCATCGATGCGGGTGCCAATATCGGCTTGGCAAGTGTTTACTTCGCCAACCGTTACCCCCACGCAAAGATCGTTTCGATCGAGCCGGAAGCATCCAACTACGAGATGCTTAAAAAAAATACCGCCGCTTATCCCCAAATTACGCCACTGCAAGCCGCGCTCTGGCGGGAGAATGAGAATCTCTTCCTCTTTGACAGCGGACATGGAAACCACGGTTTCCAAGTTGGCGACGAACAGCGTGGAGTGAATGAACGCCTTGGCGGAACTCCGGGGCTAACCGTTGATGCCATCATGCGGGACGCCGCCCAGACTCGGGTCGATCTGTTGAAAATCGACATCGAGGGTGCGGAACGCGAGGTGATGTCCAACTCAGCGGATTGGATTGACCAGGTTGGGGTGCTCATGATTGAGCTTCACGATGAAATCAAGCCTGGATGCAGCGATGCCTTCCGCAACGCCACCCGCCACTTCTCCGAGGAAGTTGTTAAAGGTGAGACAATCATGTGCTATTCCGCGGGCGTGGAAGATCGACTAAACCGGTGATCACCAAGGGGATTGAGTAAGCCTCCCGCATAAACTTGCCTTTTGGTTTCATTATCCCACATGAAATACCTGCTAATTTCCTCCCAGTTGCCCTCCCCGTTTGCGGCTGGTGGAACCAACCAGCGAACCAGGCTTCTTCTCGATGCCTTGATTGAGTCCGGCCGGACATCGTTTTGGTTCCTCGAGGTTCACGCGCCTGAGTCAAGATCTGACGAAGACAGGATGCGGCTGATCGACCGCCTCTCCTCAGAAATCGATGTCGATGAAGTTAGGTTTTTTGTAAATCCCGGACTGACACCCCGCGACGCGAGGTGTTTCAAGTTGGCCCAGCTCGGAGGCCTGTTTGGAATTGGATGTTCGCGAGATCTTGTGAAGGTGCTGGGTTATCGGGTGAATCACACAATTCGAAACCAGATTTTGGAACGGGTCGAAGCGGGCGAAATTCAGGCGGTTATCTTTCGCTACGTGGAAGCCGCAATCACCTGCGGGCTGTTTGACGGGCTACTCGGTAAGGTTGATATCGTGATTGATGCAGACGACTGGCAATCTGCCTATCTCAAAACACGGCTGGATCGTAGAGATCGCCAGGGATTCAGATTGGGTGATCTGGCTCGAAGGGCGTATCTTCGCGCCCGGCTCAGGAAGATGGAAGTCTTGGAAGAACGGGTGTTGGCAGCGGTAAGAACCGTCTTCGTGGCATCTCCCACAGATGCGGGAAAAATCGGAAGGAAATCTGTGACCCTGCTTCCGAACTCTCCGACAAAAATTGATGCTACCGTGATCGATCCGCTGGGGCCGTCTGGACAAATCCACCAGTTATTCCTGATAGTTGCTTCCTTTTCCTATCCACCCAATATCGACGGGTGTCAGTGGTTCCTCGACAACTGTTGGCCACATGTCTTGGAAAAGCTACCTTCTGCAAAGTTGAGGATTATCGGATGCATACCCGATGCCATCGCAACACAATGGTCAGCGGTTCCCCAGACCGAGGTTCTGGGGTTTGTCCGTGACCTCGACCCACATTACAAGGAGTGTACGCTGGTCGTCGCGCCGGTGCATTGGGGTGGGGGAACGAAAATCAAGGTATTGGAGGCATTTGCATATGGGCGGAGCGTGGTAGGCACGCAGCACTCGATCGAAGGAATGGCCGTATCTAACCCCAGCCAATTTGGCTGGTTTTCAAACAATGCCGTAGAGGTTGCCCGTGGATGTGTCGAACTGGCGACGGATCATGTAATTCGGCATCGTCTAGAGGCGGCTATTCGGGATTATGCAATGCATAATTTCTCAAAACGGGAATTCAACAGAATTGTATGTGAAGCTGTTTCGGGGCATTCTTCATTTTCGGCGGATCGCAGGCTCAATGAATCTAGGAGGAATCCCGACTGTTGATTCCAGACCATGAATCGAGTCTATAAATCTCATGAACCAAACGATAAAGTCAAAAGTCCGTTCGGATCCCAAAATAGAAATTTGATGAGCACCCCCTTGGTATCGATAATCATCCCCGTATTCAATCGGGAAAATGTCATTGGGCGAGCGGTGGATAGCGCGCTGGCGCAGGCGTATAGCAATTGTGAGATCATCGTGGTAGATGATGGGTCAACCGATCGGACTGCCGAGTTACTCAAGGACTATGGCTCGAAAATAACGATTGTGAGACAGGAAAACTCCGGACCCTCCGCAGCAAGAAACCGCGGGGTAGGCGTTTCGCGAGGTGAGATGCTGGCTTTTTTGGATTCTGATGATTCCTGGTCGGAAGGCAAAATATCGAAACAAGTTGAATTGCTCGTAAAGGGTGGAGATCAAGTTCCTTGTTGTATTTGCAGTGCTTCGATTCACTCGAATGACGACGACGAGGTAAACAGCTTCGACTCCGCCGGTGTTCGGTCGAAGATGGAATCGGGCTATTGGCTTAATGCTGACGAGATCATCTCCTCCCGGTTTGTTCTCTTGAATCAGGTGGTTGTGGTGAGAAGGTGGGCTTTCGATCGGATTGGCGGCTTCAGCGAGAATCTAAAGCTCTTGGAGGACTACGACTTTGCCCTCAGGTTGTCATTGCTGGGACCTTGGGCATTCATTAACCAACCGCTTGTGCGAAAATTCAACGATGTCTCAGGCATCGGAGTTTACGCAATGTCGGAAGAAAAAGTGCACTCAAGGGCCTGGAGAAAAGTGTTGGAGGAGTTTCTCTTGGAAAATCCACATGCAAAAAAAGAATTCAGGAAGAGACTTGAGACAACGCTGCTGGCGGTTCGTATGTGGATCATCGCATTGAATCTACTTGAAGGTGGCGGTTTAGGGGCATGTGTTGGCCGGGCGATTCTCATATACTCGCGCTGCAAGAAAGCATTGGCGCGCAGGCTGCCGTCATGGCCTCGACCCCGAGTGGTTTCGGATCTTGGTTGAGAATTTTGCTGTGCCTCGAAAAAAGTGCGAGGAACGCAGCAAGCGCGTCAATTTTCGATGCCGCATAAGAGTAAGTCGCCACTATCGAATGGTTTTCCATATTCCTAGGAAAGCAAGATCCGCTTTCCGAATTTCAGTCAAAATTTTTAACATATCTCGACATCCATGTCTTCATCCGAAATTGCACCATCCAAATCCGAACTGCCAATGACCTCACCCGGGGATGAG
>JANPKJ010000070.1:0-76151 GCA_031425955.1 Akkermansiaceae bacterium
TTTGACCATGCCGACAGAGACCTCGAAACGGCGGGCTACCTGTTCGCGGGTGGTGTCGCCACGATCATAGGCTTTAAGGATACGCTGCCGGAGATCCATTGAAATCGTTGCCATGGTCGGACCGTAGCATGGAATCTTAAACCGGCTACAGTTTTATTTAAAATGCTCTAGCGACCTGCCAGAGACTCCGCTCAATGGGTTATACAACCGTGATGAAACGGATGTGATGCAACTTTTTGCTGTATCGGGTAACAGAGCGGTCGACGATTTCCCCTTAGTATGCAGCTGGCTGACTTTTGCGCTACGCCTGCCGTCCGACTTCGGCCATGAGTATGGGGCGAATGCGGATAGGCTTGTGGCGGCAAGGGGCGAATTTGCGCGGAGTGCAGCCGCCCCAGCCCAATTAGGTTTTGAGTTCGTCAAAGTCGTTTTCGGCGTCAGCCGGTCCCCGCAGTTCTTGGGCATGCCTACTAGCCGTCGCCGCAGTCCTGCCACCGCCCGCCTGTCTGAAGGAATTGGAGGAAGAAGTTTTTGAACTGGCCCCCTCGGTTGACCGGGGCCTGATCAACCCATTCGGGAAGATGAAGAGTAACTCCGACAAAACCGGAGGCCGCGCCCACACATGTTTCACGGAGTGCCTTCTTTATGTTTTCGAGTGGGATCTCATTTCACAAGCGTACCGCAAGCCGCGTCTGTCGAGTCAGCGGGAACTCCTGAGACACACGCGCATGGGAACGCCGGTGAATGCCCACCAGAAGGCCAACGGCGGCCAAACTGAAAACCAAGCTGGTTCCGCCATAACTTACGAAGGGAAGTGGAAGCCCGTCATTCGGCAACAAAGCGGTGGTCACTCCAATATTCACCATCGCGGGAACAACAATCACGCACGTTAAGCCCAGAGCCACACATCTGTTGAAAACATTGTTCGCCTGAAGGGCAATGCCACAACCTCCAATAGCGATCAGGACATAACAAACCACCACTCCCAGCGTAAAGGGCAATCCGAGTTCTTCCCCGACTACCGGAAAAATGAAATCGATGTGCGCGAAGGTCAAAGTCCCGAATTTCTCCACCCCGTTACCCAAACCGACGCCCCACGGGCCTCCATTTCCAAGTGCCAGAAGCGCCCGCCATTGCTGCATCCCCCGGTCAAGTTGGTGAACCGGATTTTCAAGATCCAGCCACGCTTCGATCCGCCCCCACCGGTTAGCATCATGATAAACATAAAACGCCGCCGCTGAGATCACGGCAAGTGCGGTCGGAATCGCGTAGATCATGCGGGTTCCCACACAGAAAAGGATGGCACCCACGGCGACTGAAAGCGACAAGGCCGTTCCCACGTCGGTTTCTCCGGCGATCAGGACGATGGGGATTCCAGCAATGATTCCGGGAATCACGAAACCCCTCCAGAATGTATGCACTTCCGTCTGCCAGCGAGCGAACCAGGAGGCGAGCGTCAGCACGATTACGATTTTAGCCGCCTCCGATGGCTGAAACTGTCCGATGATCGGCACCTTGATCCATCGGTTAGACCCATACTGAGGCTCTGCGATCCCCGGAACAAAACACAACACGAGCAGAAAACACGCCCCGACTAACATCCACGGGCAAACTCTGCGCAGAATTTCTAGCGAAATTCGAGAAGCCACCACAGCACCAACCAAACCCACCATCACCATGATCGCCTGGCGGGTCAAGAAGTGATAGGTTCCGAATCCTTTGACCCACGCGCCGGTGCTTGTCAACATGATGAGGCCCAGCGCGACGAGGGCTGCGACGGCCGCACAAAGAATGATCGAACAGTGGCGGGTCATTGAATGAATTTTTAGTTAGGAATCACCAGACTCAAACCCACCTTCATCTTCCTTGCATCACTGATGCCGTTGGCCTTCATCAGGACGTCTTGGTTGACCTTGAAACGGTTTGCGATCCGCCAGACACTGTCACCGTTCTGCACCACGTAGGATTTTACGGTGGAAGTCGCTTGCCCGCTACGGATCAGGCTGACATTCGGTTTCACCAGCTGGGCGCGGGGCGCGCTGCTCACATCCACCGGCAAGGCTTCCACCAACCCGCGTTCATTGTCCAAAGGAGTCTGGCTGCGGATCGCGTCCACTTCGGGCGGTTCGGCAGCGATGATGCGCTTAGGCGGAATCTTTAGTAGCAGACCCGGCACGATTTCGACGTGTTGGTTCACCAGGCGCAGGTCCGCCTCATCCACTTCCGCTTGCGCCGCGATGCGGGCGTAGTTGTCGCCCTGCATGACGACATAGGGTTTTTCACCCGATGCGAGTCGTGGAAGATCCATACGCCGGGATACATTTGCAACCAGTGGAACAACTCCTTGTTTCTCCTTCGCAGCGGGCTTCGCCATACCGGGTGTCCGTCCATCGAGGAAAGTCTGATGCACGAAAATCAGCCCGATCGCCACGATGTGAATCAGGAAGATGATTGTGAGCGCACGGGAAATTTTGGAGCCGCCTTCTTCGGTCTCCATTTCGGCGGCAGCGGCAGCGGCGACGCGTTGTTTGCGATTTCCGGTGACCGCTTTCAAGCGTTTGAAAATTCCCTTGGTTACAGGGCGGCGTTTGACGGGCAGGGTATGGGGCTTCATGGCGTTTAGCGAAGTTGGTGAACTAGATCCCGGAAGGAATTTCCGCGTTGTTCGTATCCGGTGAATTGATCGAAAGAGGATGTTCCAGGAGAAAGCAGGACGGTTGATCCGCGCGGCGCGAGACCGCGGGCCGTGCTAACAGCATCCGTTAGGTTTGATACCGACTCACAGGGGACAGCCTTGGAGAAGAGATCGGCAAGCGGACGTGCTATCTGGCCGAACGTGACGACCGCCAGAGCCTTTTCCACGAGGAGAGGAACCACGGAGCTGTAATCCAAACCCTTCTCCTTGCCTCCCACAATGAGCACGACGGGCCGGGTTTGCGAACGCAAAGCACTTTCAAGCGCATGCAGGTTCGTAGCTTTCGAGTCGTTCAGATACTCAACTCCGTCAAGCGTGCGGATGAGTTCGCAGCGGTGGGGCGGCGGAGCATACCCATGAAGCGCCTCGCGCATCGTCGCCGCGGAAACCCCGAGGGCCTGACAGCTTGCGAGCGCAGCCATCAGGTTCTCGGCGTTGTGAAGACCCCGCAGTGCGGTGTCGTGATCCATGTCCATCCACGTTTCCCCGCCATGTCCGATGAGGTGCCCTCCGGAATACCAGTCCGACGATTCGTCTATCGTTGAAAAAGTAACTGGCTTTGCCATCAGGCCGGGCAACTTCTGACCGTACCTAACCACCGCCGTGTCTTCCGCTGTTTGATTCTTGAAAATCATCAACTTGGCCGCCCGATAGGCCTCGACCGTCGGGTAGCGGTCCATGTGATCGGGTGCAAAGTTCAGCCAGACAGCCACTACCGGATGCAGCGTCCGGATCGTCTCCAACTGGAACGAGCTCAGCTCTAGCGAAACCACCGCAGGAGGGCCAGCCTGGAGCACGACCTCGGCGAAAGGCGTGCCGTAGTTGCCGCAGGCCGTTCCTCCCAGCGAGGCATGGGAGAGGATTCGCTCGACCAACTCGGTGGTGGTCGTCTTTCCGTTGGTTCCCGTAATCCCGACGATGCGCCCCTGATAAAAGCGCGCCGCGAGCTCCACCTCTCCGATGACCTCGCCGGCATGCTCGGAGAACGCCGCAACGTAAGGGCCGTAGGTATCGATACCGGGACTGACGACCAGCAGGTCCGAAATCAACCCACGCCCATCAGCTTCCGTTGCATTCGGATGGATTTCCACGCCTGCGGGCATCTCGGCGAATGCCTCGGCACCCGCCCGGTCCCATGCGGAGACGCTGGCACCTTCACGCAGCGCGAGCGCCGCTGCCGCGCGACCGCTGCGGCCCACGCCAAGGATGGCGACATGTTTTCCAGTAAGGTTCATGGTTGGGGTTCAGGCAATCTTGAGAAGGGCGAGTCCGAACAGGGCGAGCATGATGGAAATGATCCAGAAGCGGATGATGACCTGGTTCTCATGCCAACCTAGCAGCTCGAAATGATGATGTATCGGAGACATCTTGAAAATCCGCTTTTTCCGCAGCTTGAAGCTCCCGACCTGCAGGATGACGGACATCGCCTCCATCACGAATACTCCGCCGATGATGATGAGGAGGAGCTCCTGCTTGGCGCAAATCGCCGCCGTGCCGAGCGCCCCACCGATGGCGAGTGAACCGGTGTCTCCCATGAACACCTTGGCCGGGTGGCAGTTGAACCACAGGAATCCGAAACAAGCACCTACCAGCGCCATCAGGAAAATAGCCAGTTCGCCGATATACCGGTTGTGGGGAATGACCAGGTATTCAGTAGCCATGTAGAAATGGCCTGCCAGATAGGCAAGAAACGCATACGAAAGCGCCACGCTGATGGTCGTCCCCGTTGCCAGTCCATCCAGACCGTCTGTCAAATTCACCGCATTCGAACAGCCTACGATGACCAGCGCGAAGAAGGGAATGATCATCCAGTGCAAGTTGATGATCACCTCTTTGAAAAGCGGGAAGCAGATCGAGCCGATGTCGATGGGCGTCTTGCCAAGCCGGTAGCCGGCGAGGCCGTCGGCGATCTGTTGGGGCGAGGCTCCGAAGCCGGAGATTTCCTTTTTGAAATAGAGGAAACACGCGGCGACCAAGGCGATCACTAACTGCCATGCAAGTTTCTTCCGGCTGCTGATACCATCGGACTTCTTTTCCTTCACCTTTTTGTAATCGTCGCAGAACCCCAACAACCCACAGGCGGCCATGGTGCAGGCGCAGACGGCGATGAACGGATTCAGCGGGCGGGCGAAAACCAAGGTCGAAATCAACACCGACCCGATGATCAGCACTCCACCCATGGTCGGCGTGCCGATTTTGCCGCCTTGCAGTTCCGCGAGTTTGTGAACCTCCTCCGCCGTGCGGATCGGTTGATTGACTTTAAGTGAGATCAACCTTCGGATTACCCGTGGTCCGAAGATCACCGAGAGGATAAACGACAGCAACCCGGCGCTCGCCGCACGGAAGGTGATGTATTGGAACAGGTTTAAAAATGAAAAGCTATCGGCCCAGCCCTGCTGACCGGAGGCCTTCTCGGCTTCAAATGCCTGATACCAGAAATCGTAAATTGCGGGGAGCATCAGTTTCGGGGGAATGCTGCGTGCATGACGCGTTCTACGGTGGCGGTGCGACTGCCCTTGAAGAGCACAACGTCACCGGGTTTCACTTCACGCGTCAGCCACTTGACAGCTTGCTCGAAGTCGGAAAAATATGGCGAGTTTTTCGCGCCTTCGGCGATCCCCTCGGCACCCTCCCCCACCGCGATCACCGTGAGCTGGCGTTCCGCAGCCAGGGCACCCGTCCGCAGATGCGCAGCGGGTGCGTGCGGGCCGAGTTCGCCCATCCGGCCGAGCACGATGATCCGGCGCGAGCCTTCCGTGACCGGCGTGTCCGCCAGCGTCTCGATGGCCGCGGCCATCGACTCTGGGTTCGCGTTGTAGGTGTCGTCAATGACCGTAGTTCCACAATACTCGTACCGTCCCAGCCGCCCGCCGGTTAGGGCGGCGTTCGAAAGACCTTCCGCGATTTCCTTGGTAGAAATTCCCAGCTTCCAGCCCACACCGGCTGCTAACAAGGCATTGGTCACCATGTGCCGCCCGGGCACGGGCAAAACGACTTCCGCAGGCTCCTCCCCTTCGATGACGAGGGTGAAGGAGGTGCCGTCGACTTCAAACCGCAGGTTCTCCGCTCGCACAAGGCCGCGGCCGTTGCCGACGGCGATCATGGGCGCCTTCGTCCGCTGGCGCAGGTATTCCCGAAACTCACAGGTAGCGGGTAGAAACAGAATTCCGTCCGCCGGCAAGGCTCGGGCGAGCATGCCTTTTTCCTCGGCGATCGCCTCGCGGGTCTTGAGAAACTCGATGTGCGCGGTGCCGATGTTTGTGATGATGCCATATTTCGGCCGGGCGATCTCGCAGAGAGGGGCGATCTCACCGGAATGGTTCATTCCCATCTCCCACACGGCGGCGGTGTGTTCCGCCGTGGTCGCCAGGACGGTGAGGGGCACGCCGATGTGGTTGTTTAGATTCCCCAGCGTTGCCGAAACCTTGTAGGCCCTAGACAGCACCGCCGAAGTAAAATCCTTGGTGCTGGTCTTTCCATTAGAACCGGTGATGCCCACCACCGGGATGTCCAACTGCTTACGCCACCAGCAGGCGAGACGCTGCAAGGCAAACAAGGTATCCTGCACGACGATGACCACCGCATTGGCTGGAACCTCACCTTCCCAATGCCCCACCACCGCGACGGAGGCACCGCCTTCAAGTGCTTTCAGCGCGAAGAGGTCGCCGTTGAAGTTCTCGCCGCGCAGCGCGAAAAACGCTGATCCTTGCGGCAGCTTGCGAGTATCCGTTGATACGCCCCCAGAAACTAACACGCCTCCCCGTCCCGCGGTAAGCGGCACGCCGAGGATCTCTGAAAGTTGTTGGGCGGATATCGTTTTCACCGCATGTCTGTGATGGCTTGGGCTCGGTCGCGAAGCGCCTTGCTCGCGTGTTTCCTGTCGTCGAAGTCGATGGTTTCGTCCGCAAACTGTTGGGTCGTCTCATGGCCCTTTCCAGCGATGAGGATGATGTCGCCGGAAAGCGAGTTCGCGATGGCGAAGTCGATGGCCTCGGCACGGTCCGGAATGCTGCGGAAGGTCTTTCCCCTGAGCCCGCCCTCAATCTCACGGATGATGGTTAGAGGATCCTCGGAGCGGGGATTGTCGGAAGTCACGACGCACGCGTCACTGTGAAGCGCGGCGGCGGCGGCCATCAGCGGGCGCTTGCCCTTGTCGCGGTCGCCACCGCAGCCGAAGACGGTGATCAGACGGCGTGGATCGAGCTCCTTGAGCGTGCGGCAGGCGTTTTCCACGGCGTCCGGAGTGTGCGCGTAGTCGACAAAAACCGTGGCACCGCCAGCATTACCGACGTTTTCCATGCGTCCCGGAACCTGCGGGGCTTCGACCAGCGCGGCCACCGCCTCACGCGGTTTAATGCCGCAGGCGCTGGAAGCGGCGATGGCTGCTAGCAGATTATAGACATTGAAGCGGCCGATCAACGGAGCCCGCACTAGATAGGTTTTCCCTTTGGCCGCGAGTTCGAACTCCATGCCCCGTGCGTTCTGGCGGAAGTTGTTCGCGCGGAAGTCGGAATGCACGCCGAACCCGAAGCGGATCACGGGCATTTTACCGTCCAAGGACGATGCAAGCTCGGCTCCATAGGCGTCATCTCCATTGATGACCGCCACCGGTTTTTTCCCGAGTGAATTCGCAGCAAGCTCGAAGAACCAATCCGCTTTCGCCTTGAAATAGGCGTCGAGCGTGCCGTGATAGTCGAGGTGATCCTGCGTTAGATTGGTAAACACACAGGCATCGAAACCGATACCGCAGATTCGCTTTTGATGAATTCCGTGGGAAGATACCTCCATCGCCACGCCACGGCAGCCGTTGTCACGCATGCGGATGAGCACGGCGGCAAGTTCAATGGAACCTGGTGTGGTGTGCTTCGCGGGTTCCACGGTTTCCCCGTCGTCGACGAGGATGGTTCCGAGCAATCCGGCGCGGTGCCATGACGATTTCATCAGATGATGAAGCAGGAACGCGGTGGTCGTCTTGCCGTTGGTGCCGGTGACACCCGCCATTGATAGATCCTTCCAAGGATGGTTGGCGAGCGTCGATGCTAGCGCCGAAACAGCGGCGCGACTGTCGGGCACGTGCAGCCACACCGCGGGCGCGGTGTAGTCGGATGGAGGCGCGGATTCCGCCAGGATCGCAGTGGCACCGGCAGCGAGTGCGTCATTGATGAAGCGATGGCCATCGAGAGTGGTGCCACGGATCGCCGCGAAAATCATGCCTGGTACGACCTCGCGCGACGAGGCGGTGATGGCATGCACGTCCGCATCGAGCGATCCGGAGACCGTGACACGTGACAGACTGGAAACAAGATCGCGGAGAATCATCGGGCGGCAGTGGCAAGCGGGGGTGAAACGGGTTCGGTGGGTTGCAAATTCATGTGGGATGCGACGCGGTTGGCGATTTTGCTGAAAACCGGCGCGGCGATGGTTCCACCGTAACGATTCACTTTCTGGGTCCGCGGGTCATCGATGACAACCACGCAGACGAACGCAGGGTCCTGCGCAGGCATCATCCCGGCGAACGAAACGATATAGCTGTTTGCCAGATAGCCGCCCTTCGGATTGTGCTTCTGGACGGTGCCGGTCTTGCCCGCCGCGCGGAATCCGGCGACGGCCGCGCGGGTGGCGGTGCCGCCGGGCAGCACGACTTTTTCGAGAGCGGCGCGCATCTGGGCGGCGGCCTTCGGTTTGAGAACGTCTTGAACCACTTCCGGCGGATAGTTTTCGACCACGGTGCCGTCGTTTGCGATGATCGCCTTGATGATGTGCGGCTTCCGGAGCTTCCCATCGCTGGCGATGACCGAGTAGGCGCATGCGAGCTGCAAGGGCGTCACGTTAGAAGCGTAGCCGAAGCAGGCGCGGGAAAAGTCCATCACGTTGCCGGTGTCGCGGGCGATGCCGGAGCTTTCGCCGCTAAGCTGGATGCCGGTTTTCTTGCCGAATCCGAAGTGGTGGAGATATTCGTAAAACCGTTTCGATCCGAGTTGCCGGCCGAGACTGAAGGTGCCGATGTTGTTGGACTTCTGAAGCACACCTTCGAAGGTGAGGGATCCCGCCGGGTGATCGTCTTTCAATTCGACTCCACCCGAGTTGTAATAACCGTTGTGACAAAAAACCGAGGTTTGCGGAGTGACCAGTCCTTCGTTCAACGCTCCGGCAGTCGCCACGATCTTAATGGTGGAGCCCGGTTCATAAATCGCCTGGATGGCGTAGTTGTAGCCGTTCTCAGCGATGTCCTGCTTGTGATTCAGATCGAAATGCGGGCGGCTCGCCATGGCGAGGATTTCCCCGGTTTTAGGATCCATCAGTATAACAGCTCCTTTGTTGGACTCGAACTCGGCGAGACCTGCGTCCAACTCCTCCTCGACGATCGACTGGATTCCCATGTCGATGGTGAGCTTCACGTTCAGTCCGGCGCGCGGGGGCTTCAGGCTGCCGGAATTTCCTGGAACCACCAGGCCACGGGCGTCGCGGTAGTGTTCACGCGTGCCATCCCGACCTGCCAGAAATGTCTCCATCGACGACTCGATGCCGAAAAGTCCGAGCACCCGGGTATGCGGCATGCCATCCTCGTCCTTTTTGACGACCTCTCCGGTAAAGCCGGTGAGGTGAGTCGCCAGATCCGGCGCGGTATACCAGCGCTTGATTGAATTCTCAAATTCAAAACCCTGAATCCAGTGAGTGTCGATATCCTCGCGCAGATTGTCCGCGATGTCCTGGGGTAGATCCTTAGCGATGGGCACCCACTTGCCTTTGCTGTTGATAATCTTCTCGCGGAGCTCCTCTTTGCGCATCCCGAGCGGCCTGGCGAGAATTCCGATCGAGTAGGCGAGATGTTTCTGAACGAGCATTTCCGCCGACTCCTTGGCAAGCAGTTCACCGCGCAATCCGCTGATGCGACGGCGCCTCTTCGCGAGATCGAGTTCGTTCCATCCGGGCTCGTTGCTGGCTTCCTGATAGGCCAGGCCGTAGCTGGCCATCTTCGGATCCATCAGATGGTTCTTGTCCACGAACACCGTGGAAACCGGGATGCTTTTGGCGATGGGTTCCTCACGACGGTCCACGATCATACCGCGGAGCGCAGGAAGTTTCTCCGTGCGGTGATAGGCCTTGCGCGAGCTTTCCGCATAGCGGTGTCGGTCGACCAACTGGATCTGGATCAATCTCCCCGAAAGCACGCTGAGCCCGGCCACCAGGACCGAGCACAGGATGATACAACGGGATTGAAATGCGGGATTCACTGGCTAAGGGACGGCGGACGCGACGCTGTGACGGCTGAGGGTGGCGGCATCGATTTCCTCGACGACCCCCATGGGAATCGGGCGCAGCGCGGAGCCGTTTGCCTCGATCTGTTTGCGAATGACGAAGCGGTTGAGAAGCTGGTCCATCCGCATCTCGGTGGTGCGGATCTCGAGGCGCGCCTGCTCGACGCGCCGGTCGATGGCATCAATCTCGCGGGAAACCTGGATCTGACGGTTCTTGTAATAGGCATGCAGCACTCCCCCGGCCGCGGCGATGGCGGCGGCGAGGAACAACGAGAAAAACACCGAGATCGGCGTTCGGGATTCTTGACGGCGGCGGTTCATGGCTTGAGGTCTAAAAGCTGGGCAACCCGCAGTTTCGCACTGCGGGCTCGCGGGTTCAGGGAAATTTCCTCGGCGGTGGGGCTGATGGCTTTTCTGGCCAGCAGCCGGAACTGATAGTCCGGATTCGGCCGGGGTTCCGGCCATCCCGGTTCATCGAGGAACGGAGAGGACCGGTGTTTCAAAAACCGTTTTACCATGCGGTCTTCGAGGCTGTGGAAGGTGATGATGAGCAATCTCCCTCCCGGCTTGAGAGCGGCGGGCGCTGCTGCTAGAGCGGCCCCGAGCGATTCGAGTTCTTCATTCACCGCCATCCGGATGGCTTGGAAGGTCTTGGTCGCCGGATGCGTGCGGCCATGGCGGCCGATGGCTTTTTCGATGCAGTTTGCTAGATCCAACGTGGTGACGAAGGGCTTGGTGGCGCGTTGTTTGAGGATCGCTCCGGCGATCCGGCGAGCGCTGGATTCTTCGCCGTATTCGAAGAGAATCCGCACGATGTCCGCTTCCGGCCATTGGTTCACAATGTCAGCCGCGGTGCGCGGGCAGGACGGGCCCATCCGCATGTCGAGCGGGCCTTCCCGCATGAAGGAAAATCCGCGTGCGGCGGAGTCGAGTTGCCGGGAGGACACCCCGAGATCCATCAGCAGGCCGTCGGCCCGTTCCCCCGTCTGGATCTCGGGGATTTCCGAGAGGCGTGAGAAGTTACCTTCCCACGTGGAAAAACGTTCACCATAGATCGCAAGCCGGGCGCGGGCGTGCGCCAGCGCCTCAGGGTCGCGATCGACGCCGAGCACGCGGGCACCGGATTTGAGAAAAATTTCGGTGTGCCCACCGCCGCCGAGGGTGCCGTCGATGATGAACTTGCCCGTTCCGGCAGCCATCCACTCACCGATTTCCGTGGGGAAAACCGGTAGATGATAGTCCCCTGCTCCGAGAGCCTCTGAAAAATGGACAGGAGCCTGCGCTGACAACCAGCCAGAAGCAGCGCAGGCATCCGTATGTCCGACTCCACAGCGTGCTGTCCCGAGCTCCCCGTTTTGTCCCGATAGAAATCCTGTCGATGGTCGCGCCGACAACACCCCTGAAGCGGCGCGGACCATCGATTCAGATAGCGAGTGGAGCAACATCCCGAAAGACTCCGCGCGCCAAGTTATGAAATTCACCAGACGCCGCACCGACAACCAGCCAGGAGCGGTGCGGACGTCTGTTTGGATCGACAAACCGGCGTGCTGTCCCGAGCCAGCCGATTCGTCTGAAAAGAAAATTTGCGATGGCCGCGCTGACAACCAGCCAGGAGCAGCGCGGACCATCGATTCAAAAGGCGCGGAAGGTACTGTCCCGAGAAACTTCGCGCGCCCAGCCAATGAAAAACTCACCAGACGCCGCACCGACAACCAGCCAGGAGCGGTGCGGACGTCTGTTTGGATCGACAAACCGGCGTGCTGTCCCGAGCCAGCCGATTCGTCTGAAAGGAGTCCCAACCCTGACATCCGGGCGAATGCGGCCGGAGCCGCAAAATTGCGGACCGCGTCGAATGTCAGAGTTGGTGGGGTGAACAACATTGCTGCTGTTGGGTGTGTGTGGGTGAGAGTGGGAAAAATCAGAGGATGCCGAGATCGTCGTTCTCGTCCGGAGTCTGCTCGATTTCGAGCACTCGGACGTGATTGGTCTTGCTCCAGACTTCGAAGTGCATGCCGCGTCCCGCGAGCACCACTTCCGATTCGGCGGCGATCCCGGCAGCTTCGCTCAGATCCTTGGGAACGAGGAGCTTGCCCTGGTCGTTCACGCTTGCCACGCGGCAGAGCATCGAGAGCTGACCCAATTTCGCCCGTTTGGCTGCAGGAGTGAGGTTGCTGTTGTTCACAGTCTCCACGCGCTCGTCGAACGCTTGTTGGCTGAGCACCTTGATCACCGGCATCTCGTACGTTTTGGACGACAGGAGATACAGAGCCTCACCCGCCGCAGGGCGCCACGCGGTCGGGATGGAAACCCGATACTTCGGGTCCATCTTGTAGGGCGTGTACCCCATGTAGGTCGGTGCGGTCGTAATCACTGGGAGGCCTGACGGATGTGTCAGTGCCGAAAAGTACACTGAAATACACTTGGCTCACAAGAATAATTTGAGACATTTTTATTAAAGTCATTACTCATTGGTTACAAGCAATTTAAAATCAGATGAAATTTGAGTTTCTTACCATTCCTTCTGAATATCTGATCTAAATCTGCCAAATTTTAGCGCCAATCAGATGCTAAACTGCTGAAAATCCGGGAAATTTTAGAAAATCAGGCGACAGGTGTACTCAGAACCCGATTTTTCAATGAAAGTGTACTTGCCCATTCTAATTCCAGAATCTCCCGCTGCCCTCTCACGTTCGAATCTCGCCTTGTCTTTATTTGAGGAATATAAGAAGACCTTGAACTGTGATCCGGCTTAATCATTGGTTGGCAATCCTACTTTGCTGGGGAGCCTTGGCACTCCACGTCCGTGGGCAGGAGCTGCCCGGATGGCTCGCGAAAACCGAAGGCGAAAAGGCACCGCCGGTCTTCGGAGTGTCGGACGAAAATCACTTTTTTAACCGAAATTCCGGAGCGTTCAAACGCATTTCCGATCAACTCCGGAAGCTGGAAATGGATCACGGCTACAAGATCTATCTGGTCGTGGAACCGATGCTCATCGCCGCCACCCCTTCCGAGCTTGCCGCCGATCTGCGGCGGGCGTGGATTCCGGATGGAAACGGGCTCGTCCTTGTCTTCGAGTCCGGTAGCCGCCATCTGGGGCTGGGCTGGGATCTAACGAGTCGACCGGACCACCCTCTTGGGAATTCCACGCAGGTGCCTTCCCACGAAACCTCGGCCATGCTTGCCAGGGTCAGGGATTCCACCGACGAAAGCCTGGCTCCGGAATCTTATCTCGAGGCGCTGGTGGCGAATCTCGTCCGCGAGCACGAAGGCTACTTTTCCCGCCGTACCGAACCGCCGCCGCCGGAGAGATCGGTGAAAATGGGCCTACTCATCATCGGCACCCTGGCGCTGTTAGGCCTAGGCGCGATCGCCGTGGGGGCGCTGGTCCGGCATTCCAGCATGGCTGCGGCGCAGCGGTTTCGTTTTCCGGTAGTGGACCGTCCCGAACGCCTCGGCGCGCCCTGTGGCGGAGGCGTCACGGCGCGCAGATTCGCCCCGTCGCGGCCGCAGCCGTGATTTTCTAACCGTGCGTCACTTCCTCCGCGGCCTTCAGCCTGCGGCGGCGCACCGGAAGATGATGCGGCAGAATGGCGGAGAACAGATGGACAAGCGGATAGGCAAGCAGCGACATGATCACGCCCAGAGCGGTGAAGCCGACGATCCAGTTGCTCACCGACACAACGCCGACTCCATACAAGTCGACGTGCAGCTTTTCGAAGGGGATCGGGATGGAAAACGTTTCGATGAGCCACTGGCCGAGCCGGACCTGTGCGATCCAAAACGGCACGTTGGTGAAGGGATTGCTGACGAAACAGGCTGCCACCGCGAAGGGCACGTTCACCTTCATCCTCATGGCGAGGATCGCCGCGACGATGGATTGGGGAATGAACGGAACCATCGAGAAATAAAGTCCGATCGCCAGCCCGGAAGCCACGGTGTCGCGACATGGAACCCACAAACTCCGCTCAAACAACGGCTTGGAGATCTTCTGCCACCAAGGCCGGTGGCGGAGCTTCCGGTGCCTCAAAGCACGGAACGCCTTTCTCACCATTCTAAGGTAGTGGACTTTCATGGGTGCGACGGCATCTGGGCGGTACCATCCGCCACCCGGCCGGGCGAATCAACCTCAAATGCCTTGCCCCCCGGCAGCGGGTTCCGCAACTTACCCGGTATTCACCATGGAACTCTGGCAAGCACTCATTCTCGGCATGATCGAAGGCATCACCGAATATCTCCCGATCAGCTCCACCGGTCACCTCTTGGTGGCACAACACCTGATGGGGATCGGCACGGCGAACACCACGGAAAAGGTCGCCGCCGACACGTTCGCGATCTGCATCCAAGGCGGGGCGATCCTTGCCGTGCTCGGACTTTATTTCAAACGGGTGCGCCAGATGATTCAAGGCCTGCTTGGCCGGGACGACGAGGGATTGCGCCTGGTCGCCGCCATTATCGCGGGTTTCCTGCCGGCGGCGGTTTTCGGGGTGCTGTTCGACGATTGGATCGAGTCCAAGCTGTTCCACCCATGGCCAATCACCTTGGCATTGTTCGCCGGTGGCGTCGCGATTCTTGGCTTGAGCTGGGGGAATCGCAAAAGAGGCGTGCGCCCGGCCGGCAAGGAGCTGGTCGAGCTCACGTGGAAGATGGCCGTGGTCGTCGGACTGCTGCAATGCGTGGCCATGTGGCCGGGGACCAGCCGCAGCTTGATGACGATTTTCGGAGGATTGGTCGTCGGGCTCTCCCTGAAGGCGGCTGTGGAATATTCATTCCTGCTCGGGGTCGTCACCCTCACCGCCGCGACAGCTAAGAAGGCCCTCTGGAAAGTGGAAGGGCTCGATCCCGTTTACGACGTCTGGTTCGGCGGGATGAAATTGATGTGGAGCACCTACGGCGCTTTACCCCTGCTGGTGGGAGTGGCCGCCGCCGCCATTTCCGCGGCGCTCGCCGTCAAGTGGCTGGTTACTTATCTGCAGAGCCACGGGCTCGCCATCTTCGGTTGGTACCGTATCGCTCTCGCCATCGTCCTCGGAGCCCTCTTCGCTACCGGAATGGTGCAAATCTGACTTAGCAAAGACGGACCATGTCCTTGATGAACTGGCCCCAAAGAAAAACGAGGCCACGGTTCGAATATTTGAAATGCCCGTCCCCGGTGAGTTCTATCAAACCGGCGGCGACGTTGTGATCCACCTGCCGACGCATTTCCTGTTCGATGGAATCTTCGATTTCCTCGGGATCCGGCATCCTCAGTCGTTCTGCCGAGAGCTTCACGCGGCTGAGATATTTCCGATGGTCCGAGAGAATTTGGTGGAAGCAACTGCGCTCGCACGGGACAAGATTCCAGCGCACATTCGGCGGGCACTCCAGAGTCGGGGCGAAGGGGAAATTCGTCGTGCGCCAGATGCCCCCTTCCTCGTCGAGTGAAGTGATGGAAATGAAGGCGAACGCCACATCACTCTGCTCACAAAGGCAAACCGCAGCGACCGCGCGCTCCTCCGGATGCCAGAAAAGCCGGAAGAATTGCTGCATCCCCGCCCATTCCCAACCGCAGTCCGAAACGTGCTCGAAACCCGCCTCTTCCATCGCCGCCGCGGCTTCGATGGCGTTCGGAAAAAACGATGGATTGGGAACCTCCCGGTGTTTAAGCCGGTTGTTAAGAGGCAACCGCATGCGGCGGATCCGGGTGAGCAACTCGATCCACGGTAGGAAAAACCAAAGCCCCACCCCCAGAAATCCCCACACCAGATTTCCCGTGAGAAAATGGAAAAACAGGTAACTCGCGACCAGCAAGGTCAGCGCTCCAAGCTTCCGGAGCAGATTGGTCCGCGACGAGCGGAGCGCCACGGCAAGAACGACCAGGCCGATGACAATAAGAGTTTCACGCATGAGTGTTGGGACAGGGAAAACGTGCCTCACAAGCACGAGCTACGAGTTCCACGGATGGCGGAACCACGCAAGAGCTTGTTTTTCCGGCTCAAACCCAGGATTGCCCGAGCAGCGCCCGCAACCGGTCCGGATCGGTTGCCGAGGTCTTGGCCACAAAACCCCGGGCGTGTGCGAAATGCACATCCTCGCAATCCTGAATCCGCGTGAAATCCAGCCCCGGATGATCATTGTGCCGCGAAAGCCCGAACCCCGCACCCCGGCGGTCCGGATAGACCAAACCGGCGACATCACCCGCCTCCGGCCGCGACTCGATGAACCGCGCCAGACCGGCCGACGGCTCGTCCGGCATCGGATCCGTGCGCGGGAGGAAAAGCACCTTGAACGGCCCCTTCGCCGTCTCGATTTCCCAAAACTCCCCCACGTCGCCGATGAAATCCAGCCGCTCGCGAAGGTTTTTCAAATAATCCAACAGATCCACGCCGATCCAGCGCATCACCTCCCACAGCGGCTCACCCGGTTGCAATTCGGACACCGCAGCGAATCGGCGCAACAGCGTGGTATCAATCGGCGAGTTAAGTTTAAACAAGGTTTCCCGCGCCACGCCGAGCCAGCGGGCGGTTTCAATCGGCCCCCGCGTGTCGAACCATTCCGCCGGCTCCAGCCAGTCGCAGAATTTCAACGCGTCCTCGTAAACCCCGAGATGCTGCAACACCAAACTAAGCGCACACATGGGTGGGTGGTCGTTGGCAAACTGGTGGTGATCGAAATTCCCCTGCTCCGGAGCGTGTTCGTGACCCACGTCAACTACGGCGGTGGATGGATCCGCCAGGTCGGCCTCCGTCGGTTCGCGGCGGACGATGTTCACCGGGTGCTTCGCGAGCAACAGGCAGCAGGCGAGGAATTCATCTTTATGGGAGCCACCGGGGTGGGTGAGAATTTTGGAAAAAGTCATGCGTAAATCGGTAAAGAGCGGCACCTTAGGCCGTCCCTGTCGCATGGGAAGCCTTTTGGCCGGGAGCGTTAGATACAGGAGGTGATTTTGGTAACTCATGGAGAGACCAAAAGATCGAGAAAATAGTAATAGGCCTCGCTAAATCGCATGAATCCACCATCAATACTAACACTTACAAACTCGGTAGATCTCTCAGCGCGGCTTTGATGTTTTCCATTTGGGCGAGACTGAACTCACCCAGTCTGCGTGTCAGTTTGCGATGATCCAAACTGGCAAGACCCTGGACGTTCACGGCGGAGTGCTTGGGTAGCCAGCGGGGTTTGCCGAGGTCGACCTCGCCATTCATGCCTCGGATTTGCGAGGTGAGAGGCTCCACCACGGCAAGGGCACGGGCATCCTCGTTGTCTGGAAATGCCAAAATCAGAACGGGCCGACTTTTCTCCACCATCCCGAGTTCGGCGAACCACACTTCGCCCGGTTTCGGTTCAGTAGACACCGAAAGCCTCCTGCCATTCGGCGGCCTAAATTTCGCGCGCGAGCAATCCAAGTGGGCATCTTCGCTCTCCATTGGCCCACAACATCAGTGCTGTGGCTATTAAGAGGCCTTTGTCAGAAAAGGAAATACCGCTGGGCCATCGGCAGAACGGACAGCGGCTCACAGCGTAGGGCCTCGCCGTCGGCGGTGACGGTGTAGGTGTCCGGATCGACGGTGATTTTGGGCAGGGCGTCGTTGAAGGGAAGATCGCTCTTGGTGACGGAGCGGCAGTTTTTCACGGCGACGAGGCGTTTGGTCAGGCCGAGTTCGTCGAGCGTGCCAGCCTCTAGGGAGGCAGCGCTGACGAAGGTGACCGAGGTGGCGGCGATCGCTTTGCCAAAGGCCCCGAACTGCGGCCGGTACATCGTCGGCTGCGGGGTGGGGATGGAGGCGTTCGGATCTCCCATGTTGGCCCAGGCGATGAGGCCGCCTTTGAGGATGGTTTCCGGTTTCACGCCGAAGAAGGCGGGTTTCCAGATGACGATGTCCGCGAGTTTTCCGACTTCGATGCTGCCGACCTCGTGGGAAATGCCGTGGGCGATCGCGGGGCAGATGGTGTATTTCGAAACGTAGCGGAGGGCGCGGAAATTGTCGGCGGCGGGGTGGCTCGGCCCTTCGAGTTTGCCGAATTGCACCTTCATCTTGTGCGCCGTCTGCCAGGTGCGGGTGATGGTCTCGCCGATGCGGCCCATCGCCTGGCTGTCGGAGGACATCATGGAAATCGCGCCGAGGTCATGGAGGCGGTCTTCGGCGGCGATGGTTTCGGGACGGATGCGGCTTTCCGCGAAGGCGACATCCTCGGGGATGCGGGAATCGAGATGGTGGCAGACCATGAGCATGTCGAGGTGCTCGTCGATGGTGTTGCTGGTGAACGGGCGGGTTGGGTTGGTCGAAGAAGGGAGCACGTTTGGCTCGCCGCAGACGCGGATGATGTCGGGGGCGTGGCCGCCGCCGGCGCCTTCAGAGTGGTAGGTGTGGATGGTGCGGCCCTTGAAGGCGGCGAGCGTGCTTTCGACGAAGCCGGCTTCGTTCAAGGTATCGGTGTGAATGGCGACTTGGATGTCGAACTCGTCCGCCACGGTGAGGCAGGTGTCGATGGCGGCGGGCGTGGTGCCCCAGTCTTCATGGAGTTTCAATCCGACGACTCCCGCGAGGACCTGCTCGCGGAGCGGTTCGGGGGTGGAGCAATTTCCTTTTCCGAGAAATCCTAGATTGACGGGGAAGGCCTCGGCTGCCTCGAGCATCCGGTGGATGTTCCATTTTCCCGGCGTGCAGGTGGTGGCGTAGGTCCCGTGGGCCGGGCCGGTGCCACCGCCGATGAGGGTGGTGACGCCGCTGGCGATGGCGTGCTCGATTTGCTGCGGGCAGATGAAATGGATGTGCGTGTCGATGCCGCCGGCGGTGACGATGCAACCCTCGCCTGCGATGACCTCGGTGGCGGCACCGATCGTCATGGTGATGCCATCCTGCAGCAGCGGATTTCCTGCGTGGCCGATGCCGACGATGCGGCCGTGCTTGATGCCGATGTCGGCTTTGATGACGCCGTGGGCGGCGTCGAGGATGAGGGCGTTGGTGATGACGAGGTCGAGGGAATCCGCATCAAGGGCGAGCGGTGACTGGGCCATGCCGTCACGGATCACCTTGCCGCCGCCGAATTTCACTTCGTTTCCGTAGCCACCATTTTCGGTGATGAGGTCGCGCTCGACTTCGATGAAGAGCTCGGTATCGGCGAGGCGGACTTGGTCACCCGTGGTCGGGCCGAACATGCTGGCGTAGTTGGCGCGGGTTTGTTTCATGAGTCGAGCGGGCCGTTGACGAGGTTGTTGAGTCCGTGGACCTCGCGGGTCCCGGCGAGGGCGACCAACGGGATTTCCCGGGTGTCGCCGGGCTCGAAGCGGACCGCGGTGCCAGCGGGGATGTCGAGCCGGTAGCCACGGGCGGCAGCGCGGTCGAAATGCAGTGAGGAATTCACTTCGGCGAAATGGAAATGACTGCCGACCTGGATCGGGCGGTCGCCCGAATTGGCGACGACGAGCTTGAGAGTGGCAAGGCCGGGATTCAGGTCGAGGTCGGGCGCGCCGGGCGGGGTGATGATTTCTCCGGGGATCATCGGACGGGATTGTGAACGGTGACGAGTTTGGTGCCGTCCGGGAATGTGGCCTCCACTTGGACGTCGTGAATCATTTCGGCCACGCCTTCCATCACCTCATCGCGGGAAATCAAGGTGGTGCCATAGCTCATGAGTTCGGCCACGGATTTCCCGTCTCGCGCCGCCTCGAGCAGTTCGGCGGTGATGAGTGCGACGGTTTCCGGGTAGTTCAGTTTAAGTCCTCGGGCACGGCGGCGGCTGGCGAGATCGCCGGCCACCACGATGAGAAGTTTTTCCTGTTCGCGCGGGGAAAGATGCATCGATGCGTGCCATTTAAAAGATCGGAAGCAGCGAAAGGGAAACCACGCCCACCGCAAGGGCACTGATCCGCAAACCCGGCCTGCCATTAAGCACGACAACTGCGAGGCTTGCGAGCGCCAGACCGATCAAAACGAAATCGAGCGCACCGTGGGAGTGGAGAAAAGTCGCCCGGAAAAAATCAAACTCGTCGGTCTCGTCCGGATGATAGTGCCCAGGATGGGCAAGCAAAAGGGAGGGGGAAAAGCAGGTGACGACACCGAGCAGGCGGGTCACAAGCCGAAGCCAGAGGGAAGATTGGAATGATTTCATAGTCAGGGTGCCGGAGATGGTTGCAACGAGCAATGGACATGCCAAGCGGTTAACGAAAAAACCATGCCCTCCGGGGAGGACATGGCTCTCAAACCAAAAAACAATCAGTAGGAATTTCCGGATTACTTGGCCTTGAATGTGCCCTTCAGGAAAGGCTCGCCGACGACGTCCTTGTATTCCTTGAGGATCTTGAACTGGCCGTCAGCCTTGGTTTCACCGATGAAGACATTCTTGGTGAGGTGATGGTTCTTCTGAGTCGTGACTTTGCCACCAGGGCCGTCAAAGGAAAGACCGCCTTTGAGTGCAGCCATAACTTTTTCAGGTTCGAACGAGCCTGCCTTTTCGACAGCGGCTTTCCAGAGGTAGACACCGTTGTAGGAAAGAACCATTGGCGAGCAGGTCACGCGGCCTTCCTTGACGATGCCGGGAACGTCCGACTTGGCGAGCCAGGCCTTGAAATTTTCCACGAACTTGGCGTTTTCAGGGCTCTTGATCGATTGGAAATAGGTCCAGCAACCAAGTTGACCGACGAGCTGGCTCGCTGGCAGACCACGGAATTCGTCCTCGGAAACCGAGAAGCTCACGACCGGGCATGACTCGGCGTCGAGACCGGCGGCGGCGTATTCCTTGAAGAAGGGAACGTTGGTGTCACCGTTGAGGGTGCTGACGACGCAGGCGTCGCCGCTGGCAGCGAACTGCTTGATCTCAGAGATGATTTGCTGGTAGTCGGTGTGCCCGAAGGGAGTGTATTTACCGGCGGAGATGATCTTGCCACTGCTGTCCTTGGTGAAACCACCGCCGATGTTTTCGAGTGGCACTCCCTTGCTGAGGAGGTATTCGAGGAGCACGAGGTTGGTGGTCTGCGGATACACGTAGTCGGAACCGAGCAGATAGAATTTCTTCTTACCTTCGGCGAGCAGATAGTCGACAGCCGGGGTGGCCTGCTGGTTCACCGCTTCCGCGGTGTAGAAGATGTTGGGGGACATTTCCTCACCCTCGTATTGCACGGGATAGAAGAGCAGGCCTTTTTTCTCCTCGAATACCGGGAGAACCGACTTGCGGCTCACCGAAGTCCAGCAGCCGAAAGTCACGGCCACTTTGTCCTGGTCGAGCAGTTGCTTGGCCTTTTCGGCGAAGAGCGGCCAGTTGGACGCACCGTCGACGACGACAGGCTCGATCTTCTTGCCCATCACGCCGCCCGCGGCGTTGATTTCGTCGAAGGTGAAGAGCAGGACGTCGCGAAGGGAGGTCTCACTGATAGCCATGGTGCCACTGAGGGAGTGGAGCACGCCGACTTTGACAGTTTCCTGCGCGAGCGCTGTTGCGCCGGTAAGGGTGATTGCCGCCAGCGCGGTAGGGAGAAGTTTGTGGATCATTATTTTAGGGAGGTTTTGTTTTAGAACTTCGTGAACAAGCCAGGATTATGTGTTAAATCCAGCAAACGCGATGTAGCTAAAACCGTGCCATTTGGGGAATTTCTTGAGCGACCCTACCCTGCACGGCGAGGCTTCAACAAATACGCCGATCACTCGAGACGATTGGGACCGGACCACACACACCCATTGAAACCCTCCGATGTGCTCCGACGAAATTGCAAGGTTCCGCAATCACACCAGAAAACAAAAACACCTTCTCAAGTGCGCTTTTGAGCGGCACTTGAGAAGGTGTTTCGAGAAAAAGCAAGCGGGAGAGCACTGAGGTCATGTGACCCCTAGCACTCCCCCGCCGCAACCTTTCAGCAGATAACCAATCGAGAATTAGAACGCGGCGGAAAGGCCGAAGTTATAAGTGAGGAATTTGTTGGTTGGGTTGTTCGGGATGACGGAACCGGAGGTCCAGTAATAGGTCGCACCGGCAATCAGGCTCCACTCACCGTAGCAGTCGCCCATGAACTCAAGCGGATAAGCCGCTTGGAGACCCACGGAGGTGTAGGCATAGTCGTTGCCGCTGCCGCCAAACGCTTGACTGCGGTTGTAGTCCTCGCTGAGGACGTAGGCGAAGTTCACCGGAGTGGAGAGCGAAACCGGGCCCAACTCGAAAGTGTGGGACAGGCCGAGCACCAACAGGGAACCAGTATCACCGCCGGAAGCACCTTCGGTCAAACGGTTGTGCCAAGTAAGGCTTGGGGAGAGGAGGCAGTCGTAGCTGAGTTTGAGGTCAGCGATCTGCTCCGTGGAACCACCATAGATCCAACCCTGATAAGTTCCACCGATGGTGAACTTGTCGTAGGTCCAAGCAAGTCCGGTCCAGAGGTCGATTTCTTGGATCTTCGCACCAAGTGGGGCATCAAAGCCTTGAGGAGCTTTGGTATTCACATCCCACCAGGTTCCGGCTGTAAGCACGAAATTTTCTGGAAGCTTGAAGGAGAACTCCAAAGACGGGTTGAATCCCAGATCACCAAGGTGCGATCCATCGGCCCAGACATCTTTGCCGTAGGAGATGAAGTGCGAGTTGGCGGCGAGCGTCAAAACTGCGGAGATGCAATCGTCCTCAGCCGGTGCAACCGGTGCGGGAGCGGTGACGGTTTCGGTTCCGGCAATTGCGGTCCCGGCGGTCAGAGCGATCGCAACGATCGGCAGTTTGATGAAGTTAAGGCAGTGCTTTCTTTTCATGGTTCAGTGTTTGGTTGATGTGTGAATGCAGATGATCCTGCTCGCCCCGTGTGCCAGCTTAATCCATGCCAGTCAAGAAACTTTCATGGGTAAAAATCCTAGATTTCATGAGTTTTTTTGAACGTTTTTGAAAGACTCTAAATTTTTCCTTATTTTTAGGGCTTCCAAATCAACTTGCAGGAATTTGAGGACAAAGTAATGGCGATGTCCGAACGATCAAAAAACGTTGATTTTCCTAGACCGTGAGGAACTCTTTGACGATATCCTCGGTCAATCCGCTCATCTCACCAGAGGCGGCGACGGCCCCGCGCTCGAGGATGGCGAAGTCGTCGCCGAGCTCCTTGCAGAAGTCGAGATACTGCTCGACGAGCAGGATGCTCATCTCACCCTCGGCGCGCAGCATCTTGATCGCATCGCCGATCTGATCGATGATATTGGGCTGAATTCCTTCCGTGGGCTCGTCCAAGATGAGCAGCTTTGGCTTGGTGAGCAGCGCCCGACCGATGGCCAGTTGCTGCTGCTGCCCACCGGAGAGCATACCACCCTTTCGATGAAGGAATTCCTTGATGATGGGGAAGAGCGTGTAGATCCGGTCCACTTGAGCGGGATCCTTTTTCCACCCGCGGGCATTGAGGCCGATGAACAAGTTCTCCTCCACCGTGAGCAGGGGGAAAATGTCACGGCCTTGCGGAACGTAGCCGAGGCCGCTGCGGGCGCGGTCGGCGGAACCGAGCTTGGTGATGTCCGTCCCTTGAAGTTCGAATTTTCCGGAGTCGATCGGGTAAAGCCCGGTGAGCGCCTTGAGCGTGGTACTCTTGCCGACGCCGTTGCGCCCCATGAGACAGAAGACCGACTTGGGACGAATCGTTAGATCGATGCCGCGCAGGATGGCGCTGCCGCCGATGGAGACCCGGAGATTGGAAATGCGGAGGTTTTCCTCGGTAAGGGTGGCGGTCATGGGACAAATCAGGCAGCTTTGGATTTCCGGCCGAGGTAGACTTCGATGACGCGTTCGTCGGACTGGACCTGATCGACTGGACCCTCGCAGAGGACGTGCCCCTGGTGAAGCACGGTGACTTTGCGGCCTTGGGAAATCTGGCGGACGAAGGTCATGTCGTGCTCGATGACGATGATGGTGTGCTTACCCGCCAGGGATAGCAGGAGTTCGCCAGTTCGATAGGTTTCCTCGTCCGTCATCCCGGCGGCGGGTTCGTCGACGAGGAGGAGCCGGGCCTCCTGGGCGAGCAGCATGCCGATTTCGAGCCACTGTTTCTGGCCGTGGGCGAGGATGCCGGCCTTGCGGTGGGCGCTGTCGGTGAGCTTGATGATCTTGAGGATTTCCGCGATGCGGTCCTTTTGTTGGGAAGTGATTTTCCCGAACAGGCTGTGCCAGATGCCGCGGGAGCCGGCGAGTGAGAGGAACAGGTTTTCGGTGACGGTGTGGTCATTGTAGACCGTGGGTGTCTGGAACTTCCGACCGATGCCGAGGCGGTAAATCTCATACTCGTTCAGCTTGAGGAGGTCGTGTTTTCCATCGTCCCACTTGAGGGTGCCGACATCGGGTTTGGTGCGGCCGGTGACCAGGTCGAGGAAGGTGGTTTTGCCCGCGCCATTCGGGCCGATGACGGTGCGGAGCTCGCCCTCGTCGAGATAGAAGTTGAGGTCGTTGATAGCTTTGAAGCCGTCAAATGACCGGGTCAGCCCCTCTGCGGCAAGAAGGAACGGCTTGGTCTTGAGGTGGGGAGTTTCAACGATCATGGGTCGGTGGCGGCAGATTTCTCGGAAGCGGCCGGAGCCACGTCGTCATCCTTTTTCTTTTTTAACCGGGCAATAAGAGCTTGGATCTGAGAGGGTAGCCCGATGATCCCTTTCGGCATGAACATCACGACGAGCACGAAGGTGCCGCCGAGAATCAAAAGCCAATAATCGGGATAGGCGCGGGATGCCCAACTCTTGACGGCGTTCACGCTGATCGCTCCGATCACAGGGCCGGTAAGGGTGCCTCGTCCACCGAGGGCGACCCAAACAACGGCCTCGAGCGATTTCTCGGTGGTCATTTCGCTGGGATTGATAATGCCGGCTTGTGGAACAAAGAGTGCCCCGGCGAAGCTGGCGATGACCGCACTGATGACGAAGATGAAGAGCTTGAAATTGGCGGTCGCGTAACCGGAAAAGAGCACGCGGTTCTCGGAATCCCGGATGGCGCGCTGGATCAGCCCGAAGCGGGTGCTCGTCAGCCATTTGCAGCCGGCCACGACGACGACGAGCAGAATCGCGGTGGCGATGTAGAGCCAGCGCTTGGTGGAATCCTCCCGCAGCGAATGGCCGAGCAGCATCTTGAAATCGGTGAAGCCGTTGTTTCCACCCATCAGGAGTTCGTTGCGGAAAAACAGCAGGGCAGCTCCATAGGTGAGGGCCTGGGTGAGAATGGAGAAATACACTCCCTTGATCCGCGAACGAAAAGCGAGAAACCCGAAAACATACGCTAACAAGCCCGGCACGACGATGATCATCAACAACGCGAACGGAAAACTGGAAAAGGGCAGGAAAAACGACGGCCATTCCGTGCGGCCGACCATGCTGAGGAAGGTGGGCACGCCCTCACCACCGATCATCCGCATCAGGTGCATGCCCATCATATAGCCCCCGAGGGTGAAAAAAAGCGCCTGTCCGAGACACAGCAAACCGGTGTATCCCCACAGCAAATCGATGGAAATGGCGAGCACGCCGTAGCAAAGGTATTTCCCCCAATTGCCCAACGTGAAATTGGAAATGACGCCGAACGCGTTGAGCACCGGGATGACGATCACGAGGACGATCGCCGCGAGGATCAGAAGGGGCAGGTTGAGCCGACTGGTGAAAGGGGTTTTGTTCATCGATCAATCAAGGCTGCGGGAACGAGTGACAAAGAGACCGGCCGGACGCCATTGGAGGAAAAGAATGATGGCGGCGAGGACGAGAATTTTCCCGATGACGGGGTTTCCGAGGTATTGCTGGAGCGTTTGGTCGGCCATGCCGATCCCCAGCGCGCTGATCACCGTGCCGAGGATGTTGCCGACGCCGCCGACGACCACGGTCATGAAGGAATCGACGATGTAGAGTTGGCCCATGGGTGGGTTGACGTTCCCGATTTGGGAAATAAACGCACCGGCCAGTCCGGCGAGGCCGCAGCCGAAGGCGAAGGTCATTGTGTTAACTCGCTCGGTGCGGACACCCATGCAGGCGGCCATGTTGCGGTTTTGCATAACGGCGCGGATGAGCAAGCCGAGCGAGGTCTTGTTAAGGACAAGCCAAGTGCCGAGGATGAGCAGGGCGGCGAAGCCAATGACGAACACCCGGTTCCAACCGAAGACGATGTCATTGATCGTCCAATTTCCGGAAAGCCACGAAGGACTGGAAACCTGAACGTTGTTCGAACCGAAAATCAGTTTCAGGACCTGCTGCATCACCAGCGATACCCCCCAAGTGGCGAGCAGCGACTCGAGCGGGCGCTTGTAAAGGAACTGGATGACCGAGCGCTCCAGCACCACTCCAACCAAGGCCGCGACGATGAAACTGGCGGGAATTGCAGCCACGAAATACAGGCTCATTCCTCCTTGGCCGAGAGACATCCCTGGAATAGACATCGAGTATCCGAAAGGCGAGAGATCGAGGCCTTGGCCGAAAATGGCCTGCATGACATAGGTGGTGTAGGCTCCGACCGCGATGAATTCGCCGTGCGCCATGTTGATGACCCCCATGAGGCCGAAAGTGATGGCAAGGCCGATGGCGACCACCAACAGGACCGAACCCAGCGAAATCCCGCGAAACGCCGTTCCGACCGCGTTGATCCGGGCGATATGGCGCTCGATTTTCCTCAATGCGCTCGCGCTCGCCGCGATCATCGGCTTGTCTCCCGCCTTTTCGGATTCCGCTAGAATCGTCTTCACCGTGTCGAAGGCCGAGAGCGACTGGAGTTCACCGAGCTTGTTCAGCGCGGCGATACGCTCTTCCGGCACCGAAGAACGCAGTTGGATGATCGCGATGGATTCTTCCAGTGCCCTCAAAGCTTTCGGGTCCTTCTCCGTAGTTTTCAGAAGCTGAAGTGCCGGGAGTTTTTCCGATTTCTGACCAATCGCCGAATCCTGGATCGCCCGGATTCGCTTGGTTAAATCCGGATCGGCCAACGCGACCAAATCGGCGACTTCCTTCATCGCTTTTCGAAGACCGGAATCGGTCTCGGCGTATTCCACTTCCTTCGGGTTGATCCGGATGGCGGATCCATCCGGCGCCAGCAACGGCGTGTCATCGGACACGCGAACCGTGGCGAACGAACCCGCCGCATCTGCCGCTCCCGAGAGAAGAACCGGCGTGGAAAGCCCGGCTGCGTCCTTATGGATGAAAATCGCTCCGCCTTTCCATTTCTCAAACCAAGTCACGGCTTCAGCGGATGGTCTGAGCTTCAAGGAGAGGACCAACTCCCGCTGCGCGGCCGGTGTTTCGGCAACGGTCGCCGCAGCGATGATTTCCTGGATCGATTTCTCCGGATCCTGGGCCGGGGCAACCGATGAGGCAAAACCCGCCATCAGCATGGTCAGCAACAATCGTTTCGAGAAAATTTGAGAAATCCAATTCCGCATGGGCTTTGGGCAGCCAAAGCAACCGCCGTGCCACCCCATCCGGAAATCAAACGGCGCGCAGCCATCCATCCTTGATATTCAACTCTCAAGAGAGCTACGCCCCAGGTCAAAGTGGCCGTGCATAGCTATTGCAACGGTTGTGCCAGCCCTCCTCCCACCGCTTTTCCCCGCGGGCTGGCGGCGAGTTCGCGATCCGTCGGGAAAGGATCCGTTTCGCCGAAGCCGCAAACTCCGCAGCGGCCGGAGAACCGGCCGGAACCTCCCTCATCCCTCCCAGAACCTGCATCAATCCCCAGCCATTGCCATTGTAACGCTCCGAGACTTGCGTCCCCTCTCCCTTGAAATTCACGTAATCTATCAAGGCATACGTCCCCTGCGGCGTCGTCGCCACCTTTTGGTAATTTGCCGCGATCCGGTCCTTTTCGCTGGTGGGTGCCGCGGCGAGGATTTTCGGCAGTGCGGCGCGCGATCGGGCGATGATGAAATCCGTCTGCAGCCCGACATTACCCGCCAGCCACGCCCTCAGGGAGCTCAGACGGGCACCTTTGAAATCCTTCTTAAATTCCGCCTTCGTCTTCCACGGACTGTGCCGCTCAAGCGCCACCGGCGGGATCTTCGACCCATTCTTTTTCGCGAACACGACGAACGATGGCCAACTCTCCTCAAACCTTCCTTTGAAGCCGGCTGGATACCAAATGAAGTGCCCGATCCCGAGCGACGGAAATTCCTCCCCGCCGTTCCAGCTCGTCAGCCCATCCACGCTTCCCGCGCACTCGTTCTGCCAGATTTTCCTGCCAATTTTCGCCTTCTCGCCAGCAGTCAGCTCCGCGGCGTGGGTGATGGGAGCAAACGCCAGGAAAACGGCGACCACGGAACAAACAATACGGGCGACTTGCATGCGCGGAACCTAGTCCTACTCTTCCCCCAACCGCAAGCACGCACCCCGCCATGAACCGCATCCCATGGGATAAAATCCTCAGTTTCACCCCGTTTGAATTTGGCAAACTGCTGCTGACAGCCATCATCATCCATTTCGTCAACAAGATCCAGTTGGTCAATGACCGACTTTCCGCTCTCCTCATTGCCCTGCCACTCACCTCGTTATTGGCGATGATCTGGATGCACCAGGGCAAAGAAACGCCCGAGCGGCTGGCTAACCACGCCGAAGGCACCTTCTGGTTCGTGCTCCCCACTCTGCCCATGTTCCTCATCATCCCCTGGATGCTGAGGAACGGTTGGACTTTCTGGACCACCATCGCAGTCAACTGCCTGCTCACCGTCGCCTTCTTTTGGATCACCGTGATCGTCCTCCGCCGCTTCGGCGTCGATCTGATGCCGAAGTAACCTTCTGGGCTGAAAAAACCTTGGAAAAAACAACCAGATAAGACTTGTCAGACCACCCATTCTCTGGTTTGACCATCGGCCCGGCGTTAAATCCGGAAAATTTGTCACATCCTTTTGTTTTGAGCGAAAAAAAACCGTCCCTGCTCCCTGAAAACGTCATCCCGTTTGAGCAAGCACAGCCAATTTCGCGATTTCCCGGTTCTAATATGAAAAGCGATCTCCTTGATAAGGCCTCCGAAATTGTCACCGACCCCCTCGTCCTGGTCAATCTGGTCTCCCAGCGCGTCAAACAACTCAACAGCGGGCGCTCCCCGTTGATCGCCACCCGCCCCAGCATGGGCGTGGCCGACATCGCCCTCACCGAAATCATCGAGGGAAAAATCAAGTTGATCCAAAGGGAAGCCCCCTGAGCGGAGCGCTCCCCACCCAGCGTGCCTTGCCATGAGCGCGGAAATCGCCACCAACCGGAAGGCCGGACGCGATTTCAACATCACGGAAAAGTACGAGGCCGGCATCGAGCTCAAAGGCACTGAGGTCAAATCGATCCGTGCCGGCAAGGTCAACTGCGCCGACGCCTTCGCCCGCGTCGAAAACAACCAGGTCTTCCTCTACGGCTGCCACATCCAACCTTGGCAAACCGCCGGCGAGTGGTACAATCACGCGGAAAAACGCCCTCGCCGTCTGCTGCTCCACAAGCGGGAAATTCTCAAGCTTGCCAACGCCACCGCCGTCAAAGGCTGCTCGCTCCCGCTGCTCCGGATTTATTGGAAAAACCGCCGCGTGAAGGTGGAAATCGGCGTCGGCAAGGGCAAGACCCACGCCGACCAACGCCAGGATTTGAAAGAGCGTGTCGAACTCCGCGAAGCCCAGCGCGAAATGTCCCGCTTCAACCAGCGTTGATCAGTTGGAGCTGGGAATTGATTCCGTTCGAAATCTTTTTCCTACTTCCCCCTCAATCCGCCTTAGGCTTCATCCGCGACGGCGGATCCGTCGGCGGCCGCGAAATCACCGCGCCGGATTGCCTGCCAGTCTTCGGCGCAGTGGCATTTGTCGAACGAAAATCCCCTTCCTGCGGCATCGCCAACATGTCCGGCATGCGCAGGCCGTCATCCACCGGTAGGGTAGGTTCCGCAATCACAGGCCCTTCCGGTTCAGGTGCTTTCTGCTTCTTCTCGACAGGAGCCTCGGCCACGACCGTCGCCTTCGGAGCCGCGCATGACATTAATGCCACCGCCATCCCGATCACCCCGCAAGCCTTGTAAGTCATCATTCCCATGTTCAATCGCCGTATTCCCCGCAGCATCGCGCCGCAGAAAAGCGGTTTGTGCCAACTCGCGCAAGAGCGAACCTGCCGCATTCTCCCCTTGAATCCCATCCCATCCCGTCGAACACTGCCGCCGTCCATGGCCACCGCAACTCTTCCCAATCCCACCTTCCCCGACTCCACCGGCCACTTCGGCGAATTCGGCGGCATGTTCGTCCCGGAAACCCTGATGGCCCCGCTCCAGGAGCTCGCCATCGCCTACGCCGCCGCCAAGGCGGATCCCGCCTTCCAGGCTGAGCTCGACGACCTTCTTCACAACTACTGCGGCCGCCCCACGCCACTTTATTTCGCCGAACGCTGGACCGAACTGCTCGGCGGCGCGAAAATCTATCTCAAGCGCGAGGACCTGCTCCACACCGGAGCCCACAAGATCAACAACGCCATCGGCCAGATCCTCCTCGCCAAGCGCCTCGGAAAAAAACGCATCATCGCGGAAACCGGTGCCGGTCAGCACGGCGTGGCCACCGCCACCGTCTGCGCCCGCTTCGGCATGGAATGCATCGTTTACATGGGCAAGGTGGACATGGAGCGCCAAGCCCTCAACGTCGCCCGCATGCGGCTGATGGGTGCCGAGGTCCGCGCCGTCACCGCCGGCCAGGCCACGCTGAAAGAAGCGGTTAACGAAGCGATGCGCGACTGGGTGACCAATGTGGACCACACGCACTATATCCTCGGTTCCGCGCTCGGTTCACATCCGTTTCCCATGATCGTCCGGGATTTCCACCGCGTCATCGGCGTGGAAACCCGCTGCCAGATCCTCGAAAAGGAAGGCCGCCTGCCCGATCTGCTAGTCGCCTGCGTCGGCGGCGGCTCGAATGCCATCGGACTCTTCCATCCGTTCCTTCAGGACGAAAACGTCCGCATGGTCGGCGTGGAAGCAGGTGGCGACGGAATCGTCCCCGAGCGCCACGCCGCCCGTTTCCAAGGTGGCAAACTCGGCGTGCTGCAAGGCACCAAGACTTGGTTGTTAGCCAACGACGACGGCCAGATCGAACTCACCCACTCCGTCTCCGCCGGTCTCGACTACGCTGCAGTGGGCCCCGAGCACGCCTACCTCCAGGACATCGGCCGCGTCGAATACACCTACGCCACCGACGACGAAGCACTCGCCGCCTTCAAGGAACTCGCCCACTCGGAAGGCATCATCCCCGCGCTCGAAAGCGCCCATGCCATGGCCTATATTTCGAAAATCGCCGGCAGCCTGCCGAAAGACTGCATCCTCGTCGCCAACCTCTCCGGCCGCGGCGACAAGGACGTGGAGCAAGCGTCGAAATACCTGCTCTAACCGCCATGCCCGGTCTGATGAACCGAAGACCGCCGCACGGGACTTCGCGATGCGTTTCATCACAACTTCGTTTCAACCCGTCTCACGAGTTCTCCCTGCGCCGCCCCAAAACCAAGAGCCAGGCAACTGCTAACAACCCGAAAACCCCGGGCTCGGGAATCGCAACCGCCCGCCACGCGAGACCGAATGCTTCCGCATCCGCCAGCCCGCCGCTATCGAACACCATGCCCTGGTGCAAGACCCTCAGGCCGTACGAACCGGCGGCGATCGAATCGATTCTCAGAAACTCGGTGTTGTTATAAACCGATTCGGAAGCTCCGACCTGCGCCACGAATTCCCCCTCGCTGTCGAGTTGCCAGACTTGCAGGTTCAGATTCGAGAACGCCAGATCCATCCCCGTCCCCGAGAGATCGTCGTATTCCCTCACCGAGAACCAGTTGAGCGCCACGTTCAGCGTCATCTCCTGGGAGAACTCCGCAGCAAAGACGTATTCCAGCATGCCGCCCAGGTTGATGGTTCCCGCATCCCATCCCACCTCAGCGATCACTCCCCCACCCGCCCCCGCCACGTCGCGGGTACCGAAAAAATACACGTCCGCCGCAGCCTCCAAATCAAGACTGCCCGCCCCGGTGGCTACATCGAGTGCCTGCGTCGTCACGTTGAAAGCGTTCTGCCCGTTGTTCCAACCGATCGTCTCACGCGCTCCAGCCATGATCACGGATTTCACCACCCGGGTGTCGAACGCTTCCACATTTGCATTGTGGTTCAAGAACGGATCCGTCTTTGCCACGTCCTTCAGCAGCGCAATCCCACCGGCCACAATCGGCGAGGAGTAGCTGGTCCCGTCCAGATTGAGGAAATACAGATCGGTGGGAGATGGTTCCTTGATGATCCCCGCGAGTTCTGGACTTGCACCGATACTGCCGCTGTCCCCCAGATAGGCGGATAGAAAAAGCCGCTCGCCCGGGGCGGCGATGTCCACCGCCACACGGACACCCGTAAGCGTGATCCCGGTCACGGGATTGTGGAAGTCCGCCATGCCCGTCGAGGTGAAATCGGAGGGTTGCAAAAACGACGGGCCACCCAACGAGCCCACGGAAATGTTATTGAATCCCGCCGCCGGGGCCGATGCCAAGCCGCCCGCGTTGTTGCCCGCCGAGACCACGAAGGCAACGGAAGAGTTCTGACGTGCGAGTCCGTCGATGGCCAGCGATTGGTTCGAGTTTCCGGCAGGATCGCCGCCGCCCCAGCTGCTGTTGATCACGTCCGGCCGGGCAACACCGGTGCCGAGCCCGTTTCCCCGGAAAAAATCCTGATAGACGCTGATCACCGAATCCGAGGTGATCGAAAACGAGCCGAATTCGGTGCTCGAAAACCCTGTCGCGACCGCACCTGAAACCAGCGTCGCCTCCGGCGCCATGCCGAGACCGGTGAAGGTGTAGGAATTCGGTGGGATGAACCCGCTGCCTGCCAGCACGTGCCCAACGGTGGTGGCGTGATAATCGATTTCATCCAGACTCCCCGCCACCAGGTTGTCGTAGGTGTGGAATCGGTTCGACGTGGTTGCAGGCCGGTTGAACGCCTCGTGACCGAACCAGATGTGCCCTGCTTCGACGTTCCCGATCACCGTGCTGCCACCCCGGAAACCGGCGTTGAAGAACAAGTCCCAGCCGACGACTGAGTTGACGAACGTCAGGCTCTCGAAAGCGCCGTTTTCGTAGTTTCCCGAATAGATCAAACTCTCCGGCCGCACCTGGCCCACCGCCAGCGGCACGCTGAGGAACGGAACGGCCAAACGCAAAAGGGTTTTCATCAACGGGCGGGTTTGTGGAGTGGTTCCATCGGGATGGTTGCCCGCAGTCTTTTTCAAGGACCGGGGGGGCAAGGTGAATCCACTTCGAAAAAAAGCGAGGAGCAAAAGTCGGAATCCCCACAAGGCATGAACAAACAAAACGGCCTTCCCGAGTGAACAGGAAGGTCGTCGTGATTTGGGGGATGCCGGAGGAAGAGCCTTTTATTTCCGGCGGCGCCTCAGCATCAGACTTCCGGCGCAGATGAGCGGCAGGGTCGAGTAGGAGATTTCCGGAATGGCGCTGATGGCAATGTCGCCGCCCGTGTTGTCATAGGCCCAATCCCGTATCAAGCCGGTGCCGCCCGTGTTCGAGAACACCACGCGCATCCAGCCATAGTACGGACCGGCGTTCGCATTAGTGGTGAGTTTGAAACCCAGATAACCTTCGACACCCGAAACAAACTGGCCTAGGGACGGTCCGACATGGGAAACCGGATCTCCCGAGCCACCGAATCCACTGCCGAAGACGCTCGACGCTCCGACCGACTGGCTGGTGGTCAGATTGACCACCGGAGCATACGGTAACACTGAAGAAGTCCTTACCGGCTGGAAGGCAGGGCTGTTCGCGATGCCCTCCCCGCCGAAGAAAGGATTGACGTCCCAGCCGGAGGGTTCGACTCCGACTGGGATGATGCCCGCGTCCACATCAAGATAGATGCCGTCGAAGTCGCTGGTGATGGTGAAATCCTTCAAGCCGCTGTAAACGATGGCCGCATGGGATGAGATCGCTGCAAGAACCTGGAGAGCGATGAGCAAGGTTATGAAAGAACGTTTTTTCATGAGTCTTGTTTGCTAACTGAGGAATCAAGGAGTGGAGATGGCCATGCGGGCGAAGCGGGCTTTTTTCCCATTCGTGAAGAAGGGGTAGTCGACGCTCACTGCCTCGTAATCGCCACTGGTCGCGATCACGGTCACCGGTAACTCAGCCCGGTTTTCCCAAGTGCCTTCAGTCATGTCATTGCTGAATTGCGGCGTGTAGGTGATCCCAGCGGAAGCAGCACTCTTGATCCGGACGAATACAAACCGGAAGTCCTGGCCGGCCTGGGTGGGTGCGGAATAGATCGTGGGTGTGCCACGTGCATTGAGAGGACCAGATGGCATGTTGATGTTAAGCGCCATGTTGTCGCTTAGACCCGGATTGAGACCGAATGCATACTCTTCGAGCAGGCTCAAGCCGTCGTTGTCGGTGTTCGCCGCTCCGGAAGCGAGGTATCCGCTGTAGGTGAACGGCCCGCTCAGGACGGTATCCGCGCGGGAGGCGAGCTGCTGGATGCGGGTATCCAAGGCGACAGCCGTGTCCGCAGCGCTATAGGCGGTGGCAAGAGAAGGGTGACGAGCGGCAAGGAAGTCCTGGAAGGCTTTCTGTTCGCCAAGCACGTCTCCCGCTGTCAGGCCTAGGCTGGTGTAGGTGGTGGCGGCGGTGAAATCCAAGTTTCTATTAGTAATCTCAGCGGACAAACCGCCGTTGGTGAGCAACAACCGGAAGTTCGAAGTCTCGTTGTTGACGATAGTGTTTGTCGGTGGGTTGAGATACTTGATCGGATAGTTGTCTCCGCCGTTGGCTGTGAAACTGAGTGCCACACACTTGATCAAGGGAGGAGCTGTTACCACCACCGCGCCGTTCTCAACGATCTTGGCGAGACTGTCCCCGGCTTCATTGACGAGTGCGGCGGAGCGCAGCCTGGAGCCGGAAGGTAGGGCTGAATTGTAGGAGAAACGGATATTACCCACCTGGGCGTAACCACCGTTTTGCACCGTCGGGCCACTGCTGAGACCAGCTGCATATTCCAGGATATTCTTAAGGCCGAGTGGTGTGGCATCAAAGACCATCAGCTTGTTGTCGAAGCGGAGCGCGTTCTCGATGTCGAGCTGGGAGATGCCACCGGAAGGCTTACCGGTGATTGCATTCGCAATCGGCGCAACCTTGGTGCCATTCGCGAGGACGGAGCCGAGCGAGGCACGGATGCCACCGCCATTTTTCAGCGAGAAAACCGCGTTTCCATTGCCGAGGCCAAGCGCGGCGCGGGCTTTGAGGGCATTCGCATCCGCAGTGATGTTTCCAAGGTTCACTTCCTGGGTGCGGCCGAAGACGCGGTCGCCTTCCAAGTAAACATTGGTGTAGCCATAGACATTTCCGTCCTTGGCGACTACCACGGTATTGATGGCGGAGGTAATCGCTTTGACCGCGGACCCAATCGTGCTGTCTGCGATGATGGTGGCGGCTGAGTTGGTCGTTCCATACGCGGCTTGGAGATTTGCCTCGGTGGAGGCGTAGGCACCGTTGATCGTATTGTTAAGGGCAGCCACGTTAAGGACACCGTCCGCATCGAAGTCCACCACGAGGCGGCCAAGATAGGTGTATTCCGTATCGGTTGTGACGATGAGTGTCGGCTTGCCATCCGAGCCAGCAGTGACAATCGGATAGGCATCGGCGATGAAGTTGGCGTCGTGACCACTAAAGGGTGCGGCAACGTCATTCGCATCTCCCATGCGCTCGTGTCCGCCACCGGCGACCATGATATCGATGCCGGAGACGAGAGGTGCGAGATCCTTGTTGCGTTGGAGTTCGTCCAACTGATCCACCATGATGATCTTGTTCACTCCAAGACCTTGGAGGGCGGTCACCGCACTCTGGATGTAAGCGGCTGCTTCCTGGAGATCGCTGGTGGATGGATTCGCATCGTCCTTAGGAACGGTGCCGTTCGGCGAGGATTTCGAGAGCAGGTCATAAGTCGTCGCACCCACGAATCCGATTTTCTGACCACCGATGGTCTTCACCGCGTATGGCGCGATCTTCGCATTGATGTTCGAGACTTCGTTGCCGCGGAAGTTGTTCGTCACGGTTCCGCCGAGCGAGTTGTCAGAGAGTCCGCGCAGTGAACTGTCATTGGCGAAGTCGAGGTTGGCGGTAATGATCGGGAACCTGGCACCCGCCCAGTTTCCGACTGTCGAACTCGAAGCCGCCACGATGGCACCTGACAGCACGGGCGAACCCAAGTCGAACTCGTGGTTACCGAGAGCGGAAACCGTGGTGCCGAAAGCATTCATGATCGCGATATCGGCCTGGGCGAAAGGAACCGCCGTGGTGGTGGCCGCAGAAGTGAAGGTTCCGGTATGCAGCACCGTATTGAGCGAAGGATCCGCGCCACCGACCAACCATGGGCCGGGGATGTAGCTATCGCCCTCGCCGATGACGACGGTGTTGGCATAATCATTGTCGAACTTGTCGATCATGGCACCCATGATCGGTGCGGTTTCCAGACCTAGCAGACCGCTTTCGCCGTAGTAGTGAAGCACCTGAAGCTGCATGGGAGCGCTCTGCGGCGTAACTTCATAGGTGGTCAGGGTGAAGGAAACTTCATTGGCCACAAGGAGCAATGGCTTGCCTGTCGGACTGTCCGCGGCAGAGATGTTGAGCATGCCCTCGGGATTCAAGTCACCGGAGCGGTTTGCCATGGCCGTGAAGGTGACGCTGGCCGGATTCGTCACATCGAAGATCATGACAGAGTGGGAGCGTTCCAGACCGATGAAGGCATAGGTCTTGCCATCAATCACAGCGATGGAAACACCTTCCGGCTCGGCGGACTTGTTATCGCTGCGTCCGTCATCATAAAGGAATGGGAAGTAGGTGGTGAGGATGCGGTCGATGGCATCGCCGCTGTCGAAAATACGCTTGCCGGTGGAATCCAAGATGGAGAACGAACGACTGCCGAGCGAGAGGATGCGGTCGATGTCGCCATCGTTATCGAGATCTCCGCGCAAGCCGGGGAGATTGGTGACCGAGAGACGACCGAGCTGGTCATTGCCTTTCAAACCAGTTCCAGCGACGGTCGTTGATCCTGCGGTTCCCTCGGCCGGGAAGACGGTGTTATCCAGATCATAAAGGGCATTGTTCACACTGAGGACATCGGGAGTGGCAGAGGGGAGGAAATCGTTGCGATCGTCTCCCTCGTTAGCGGTCACGTAGTAAGTTTGACCGGAGACTTCGTAGGAGGAAATGCCGTCCGGCATGAACAACCCGAAGGCTGGCAGGCCGGTCTTGAGTTCGATCGCCTGGCCATTGGTGGCGCTATCGCGATCCGAGAAATCGGCGAGCAACGTGGAGTAGTTTTTCAAGCCCAGCGGATTGATGCCGGTGAAGGTGGCGGTCGCGATGTTCAGAATGGCCACGGCGTTGGCTTCCTGAAGGGTGACCATCGCGGTGAGACCATCTGGCGCGATGGCGATGTATTCAGGCTCGAGATCTTGAGCGGCGGTATTTCCTGGGAAGACCCGGACACCTGAGGCGAGCAGCGATGCTTCCTGACCGTTGTAGCTGGTGAAGGTCGCGGTCTGCACGGTGAGAGCAGTGAAGCCTCCGGAAACATCAATAATGCTTACCGAACCCTCAGGATTGCCACCTGCGGGGTTGGTCGAGGCCAGCGCCATTTCACCTTCGTTAGCGACAAGCACCTTGGAGCCATCTGGCGTGAAAACGAGTTGGTCTGGGACCGCGCCGACGGTCACCGAACCGAGCAGCGCGCCATTGGCAGCATTGAAGAAAGCGACCTTTCCTGGGAGCGTCTTGTCGGGAGTGTTGACGAGAGAGACGGCGAGCACGTTGCCTTTCACAATCACGTGTGAGACATCATTGGTGCCGAGACCAAGCGTGGTTGGGACGATAGGAGCCAATTTCACGGGTGCCGATGGATTGGTCAAATCCACCACTTGGATACCCACACCGGATGCGGCGTAGGCACGCTTCGAGGCAGGGTGGAAGGCTGGGATTTCCGCACCACCCGAGCCTGTCACAAGTCCGGTGTCGGTGAGGATGATGGAACTCTTGAGCGCGACCGAGAGCGCGTTGGTAGGCGCAGTGGCGACGACCGAGGCTGGTGCGCTGACAGTGATATTGAAACTAGCAGACTGGGTGGCACCGAAGCTGTCAGTGTAGGAATAGGTGATAACGTGGACACCGGTGGCGACCACGGCGGGGTCGAAGGTATTTCCCGAAACTCCCGGGCCGCTGAACGTGCCACCCGCAGGTGATGGGGCAGCGGCGGCGAAGAGATTGATCGGTGAGCTGTTGTTCGCCGTGGCGGAAAGTCCGGCGGTCGCGGCGACGTTGAAGGTCGGCGCGAGTGCGCTGGAGATGAGGCGCACGCGGTAGGCGAGGACAACGGTGTCGTTTTCGAGTCCTGCGTTATAATTCTGAATCGTTCCGGCAGCATCCATCAGCCTGCCGGTGGCGCTTTGGAAATCGTTGTCGTTTCCGACGAAGAGGAAGTAGTCGTTTGGATTGGCGGCATCCTTAGCGGATACCAAGCTGAGGGCTTCCCACTTCTCGCAGATCGAATTGATGTCACTGGTGGCCGTCCCATTGAGGTTGAGGCCGAACTTGGCGACTTCAGTAGCGGTCGTATCGAGGCCACCGATCAGGTTGAGCGCCTGCGTCCAGGAAATCGGGGTGACTCCCGCGATGAGGGTGCCTGCCGCTGTCGCGCCTGAAGCCACCGCTGCGGGGCCGCGTCCTTCGGCGTCGTATGTTCCATCGAAGTTCGTGGCAGAGCTGATGTCGGCAAGGAGGATGGATTTGAAAAGCGGCGCGCCCGAAGAGCCACGGCCATTGCCATCTCGGGAGAGCACGAGGAACTGGGCGTTGCTCAAAGCAAGAATGCTGCTTTGTGCGCCATTGCGGTCCACCAGTCCGTTGGCGTCCGTATCGATGCGAGGGAGTTGGATTACATACTGAGCGATGGGATCGCTTGGAATATCACCGCCGGAGATGTCATAGACGAGAAGGCGCGTGTTCGAGCGGCCTTGGTTTCCCGATCCGCTGTCTTGAAGCGTGGCGCTTTGCAGCAGTGCGAAAAGGCGCGTGCCATCAGGACTTTGGGCGAGGCCTTCCATACCTTGGTTTTCGCGGCGACCGTTAAGATTCGCAGGACTGGTGTCGAAATTCGTCGTGCCAACCCCGTTGTGAGGAATAAGTGCTTCCGGCAGTTGGACGATGCCGTCGATCTGCTTGTTGGCATCGAAGTGATAAATGTAGGCACCGTATTCATCGCCAATCCAGCCGCTGCCACTCTTGCCAGCGCGGTTATCAAGGACGAGTCCCTCGGTATCCAAGGTGAGGCGAGCGCCCACAGTGCCATCGCTCTGGGTCGTGTTTGCCACCTCGGAAATAGGAATCGGCTTTCCAAAAAGACTACCAGGCGTCGCACCCGCCAGCAGGCCAGTACTGTAAACCGCAGGAGTTCCGGAGTTCGCATCATGATCGTAGGTGAAGCGAGTGGAATTGGCGAAGGTCATCGCCACCTGATCCTGATTCGCAGTCGCCGTGGAGGAAGTGTAAGGGGTGAAGGTGAAGGTGAAATTGTTCACCCGCGCGGCATAGTTCGAGTAGGTGGATCCTGAATTATAGCCGCGATCCGGCAGGAAATGAAACGTGCCGCTGTAGGTGCCGTTGCCGTTCTTCACCCAGTTGCTGATCTGCATGTCGGAGATGGAGCCTAGGGACTCGCCAGTCGCCGCATCGATGGAGTTTGCGGCAACCCGTCCCACGCCTTGCAGGCCGAGGTTGATGAATTGCGAGCCGTTCAACGTGACACCGCCGGAAGACCAAGTGCCGGTGTCCGCAGCTAGCACATCGCGGTTTGCGTTTGTGTAGGGTTGCGCCAGGGCAAATCCTCCGAGCGATGAGACGAGTGCGACAATAAGCGCAGAACTGCCGGAGTTACCCGAATAGGAAAGGAAGGATGATGGTTTCATAATTGTTGGGAAAATCGAAAATTCAGTCGCGTTCGGCGAAAGACTTGCCAAGCGCAGCGACATCACAACCCAGCTATTGTGACCATTTCGTCAGGAAAATTTCGTCACACAAACTCGAAACCCACCCGATATCTTGAAACAAAATCGTCACCAACAATCGTCACAAAAACGATTCAGATCTGATTATTTAGACAACGATATTTGCTTCCCCGCCCGAAAAACCAGCACTACAGGGAAGATGAAAGAATGAGTAGGCATGGGAATTCAAGACAGTGAATCCGCTTACTTGCGCTCCGATCCGTCGCACGGCCACTTCCGCCTCATCATTCCATCGCGAACCAATCCGGTCACCTACCGCATCATCGCCTTGGTGGCGGGCTCCCATCTCAGCCCCCAGTCACGCATCGCCTCCAACACCGGCCCCAGCGAACTCCCCTTTTCGGTCAGGCGATAGCCCAGCCGCATCGATCCATCCTCAGCGGGGACCTGCTCGGCCAGACCGTGGCGCAAGAGCCGCGCGAGGCGGTCACTCAGGATATTCGTCGGAATGCCCTCGGGTGAGGCGGTGAAATCCTTGAAGCGGGAACGACCAAACATCAGATCTCGGATAACCAGCAAGGTCCATCGGTCGCCACAGATGTCGAGCGCGCAGGCCACTGGACAGGGAGAGCGAAGAGGATCGCCCGCCATGTTTGTGAGGCTTCCAGGTCGGTTCTTGGGCATGGAAGAACGGTAACAGGAAACTTACTTGCATTCCACAAGTCTTTTCACTTGCATTTCACAAGCATCCAGAGAAGTTCCCTGCATGATGAACGAACCGCAACTCGCCCCACCCGGTGCCGGACTCCCCTTCCCCGAAAATCTCATCGCCAGAGGGATCTTAGGGATGAAAGTCCTCACCGGAAACAGTGCGGCCTTTACCGCTCATTTCATCCGGGAACGCAAGACGATCCGCAGCTTGATCGACAATCGCGATGAAGCGGCGCTCTCCCGCCGCGTGTTGATTCGACGACCGAAGGGCTTGGAAGACAGCAGCCGATACTGGTCCGTGCTGATGACACTCGATCACCTCCGCATCGTGCATCACGCGTTCATCGGCGTGATTGGAACGCTGTCCAAGGAGCAAGTCCCCGAAGGCGAGGCGAGCACCGCCGCCGTGAAGCCGGATCCTGCCGTGACCCTCGATGTCATCGATGACTATGAAACCTCCTGCGACGCCCTGCTCGCTACCACCTCAGCCGTGAAGAACTTCAAAACTCGGGCACGCTTTCCCCACCCCTGGTTCGGCCTGATGGACGCGCACGGCTGGCATGCCCTAGCTGGCGGACACATGAGCATCCACCGCGTGCAGATCGAGCGGATTCTAGCAGGTTCCAACCCATGAAGCTTCCACTCTCCATCACCACCGATCCAATCCCGCAACTGACGTGGCGGATCGCGCTGCCGGCGAGTGTCGGCATGTTCTTCAACACGCTTTTCAACTTCGTTGACACCTATTGCGCAGGTCTTCTGGGAACCGACGCATTGGCGGCGCTGTCAGTGTCGTTCCCGTTGTTTTTCCTGATGATCGCGATCGGCAGTGGCTTGAGCCAGGGAGCCACGGCGATGATTTCCCATGCTCTGGGTGCCGGTGATCCGATCGCCGCAAGGCGCTTGTTCGCCCAGTCGCTGGTGTTCGCGATGGCTGCGGGCATCTTGCTGACCCTCCTGGGCTGGCTGGTCGCGCCGCATTTGTTTCGTTTGTTAGGTGCTGAGGGAAGCTGGCTTGCGAAGACGCTGTCATATGTGAAGGTCATTTTTTCCGGCGCGATCTTTTTTGTCCTGAGCATGGCTCTTAACGCCGGTCTGACCGCGCAGGGCGAGACGCGGGTCTATCGAAATTTCCTGATCGCCGGGTTCTTCGCCAACTGTGCGCTCAACCCGCTCTTCATGTGGGGATTCGCCTTCATCCCGGCCATGGGAGTGGCGGGACTTGCGCTTTCGACCGTGATTGTCCAAGCCGGTGGATGCGCCCTGCTGTGGTCGAAGGTGAAAAATACGGAGGTCGCAGGGGACCTGCGAGTTTCAGATTTCCGCCTGGACCCATCGTCCCTGCGGGAAATCGCGGCCCAGTCCGTCCCCGCGGCGCTCAACATGATGACCATCGCGGTCGGCATCCTGGTGATGATCTGGTATGTGAAACACTTCGGCGAGGCGGCGGTCGCCGCCATCGGGATCGCGACCCGCATCGAGCAGATCGTGCTGATGCCCGCGATCGGACTGGGGACGGCGATGTTGAGCATCGTCGCCCAGAATCACGGGGCCGGACTGCCGCACCGGGTGCGTGAGGCGTGGATCACCAACATCCGCCACGGAGCCGGCATGATGATCGCAGGAGGCGCGTTGGTATGGGTTTTCGGCGGGTCCATGATGCGGGTCTTCACCGACGATCCGGATGTCATCCGCGATGGCAGCCGCTATCTCGGAGCGGCGGCGGTCACCCTGGCGGCCTATCCGATTCTTTTCGTCACGGTGTTTATGATGCAGGGCTTGAAACGTCCCGGCTATGGCTTGTGGATCGGCATTTACCGCCAGGTCGTGGGGCCGATCCTGGCTTATCAGATACTCGCCTTCACCCTCGGCTGGGGGCTCTCCGGCATCTGGTGGGGCATGGTGATCGTTACCTGGAGCGCGGCCGTTTTCACGCTCGGGTGGGGCTGGAAAGTCTGCCGGGACCTCAATTCGAAAAAAATCCAACCGGATGTCGAAATCCCCGAACCAGAAACGACATGAATCGTGGAGGGAAACGATTTCCCCCCATCCAACAAAACAACCAACAAGATCCAAACATGCAATACATGCTCTTATTCACCGAAACAGCCGCCGAAGTCGCCAAACGCGATGATCCCGATCAGGCCCCGGCCTACTGGGGAGCCTGGAGTGCTTATGCTGGAGCGCTAGCCAGCTCCGGCATCATGGTCAGCGGCGCGGGACTCCAACCGCCTGCGACAGCGACGACTCTGCGAATCCGCGATGGAAAACACCACATCCAGGACGGTCCCTACGCCGAAACCAAGGAAATGTTAGGCGGCTTCTTCGTCATCGAGGTTCCTGATCTGGATACCGCGCTGGAGTGGGCCGCCCGCAGTCCGTCGGCAATCTGCGGTGCGGTCGAAGTCCGGCCAACCCTTCCACCGCCACCTGCCGGCTGATAGATACTATGAGCCTCCCTCCTGCATCCGTCGCGGTAGAATCCGCCGCACGGGAATCCCATTCGCAGCTGATCTCCTGGCTGGCAGTCCGTGCGAATGGTGATCTTGCGGGAGCGGAGGACGCCCTGTCCGAAGCATTTCTAGCAGCGCTAAAACAATGGCCGCTGGAGGGAATTCCCGGAAAACCCAACGCCTGGCTCCTTCACACCGCGCGCCGGAGACTCATGGATAGCCAGCGCCGTTCCAAGACACGCAGGAAAATGGAGGACGCGATTTCCCATGCCATTGAGACCGGCGTTCGCGAAATGGAAGATGGAAACGACTTTCCGGACGAACGGCTCAAGCTGCTGTTTGTCTGCGCCCATCCTGCGATCGATGCCGCGGCGCGCGCTCCCCTGATGCTTCAAACCGTGCTTGGATTGAATGCGGAAAGGATCGCCGGAGTTTTTCTAACGCACCCCGCCGCCATGAGCCAGCGGCTGGTGCGGGCGAAAACCAAGATCCGCGACGCCCGCATTCCGTTCCGGATCCCCGAACGCCCGGAATGGAACGAACGCCTCGGATTCGTGCTTGATGCCATTTACGCAGCTTACACCGCCGGGCAGAATTCCTGTGAGGAAACCGGCGACTCCCTTGCCGACGAAGCACTGTGGCTTGCCCGCGCTCTGGTCCATCTGGTCCCGGACGAACCAGAAGCCCTTGGGTTGCTTTCACTCGTTCTTCACGTTCAGGCGCGCAGCGCGGCAAGAGTCGTGGAAGGAATTTACGTACCGCTTCCCGATCAGGACATGCAGCGATGGAATCGGCTCATGCAGCAGGAAGCTGAATCCATGCTGCATCGTGCCTCAAAATGGAAAAGCCCGGGGCGCTTTCAGCTAGAAGCTGCCATTCAATCAGTTCACGCCTCCCGGGCCATCCACGGAGCCACCCACTGGATCGCCATCGCAGCTTTCTATGATTTGCTTGTCGACCAAACACCCGCTCTGGGCGCTGCAATCGGCAGGTCAGTCGCCCATGCCCAAGTATCCGGACCGGAGAAAGGCCTGGCGATGCTCGATGAGCTCCCCGCCGCGGCGTTGACCGACCATCTTCCCTACTGGGTGGCACGCGCCCATCTCCTGGCGGAGGCGAATCGCAATGACGAGGCATTCCTCACTTTCCAACGTTCAATCGGCCTCAGCAAGGATCCCGCGATGAGGGAATACCTTGTGAAACGCGTGCGGATGTTGGCCTGAATGTTTTGCCCGCTTGCGCCTTCGATCCGCTTTGCGAAAGTAGTTCAACATGCCCGAAGAAAAATCCTGCGCCGCCTGCGGTCGCCGCATTGAATGGAGGAAGAAATGGGAGCGCTGTTGGCATGAGGTGAAATACTGTTCCGATGCCTGCCGGAAACGAAAACCAGATGCAGTCGATCGGGCACTCGAAGAAACGATCCTCTCCCTGCTCACCCAACGCGCGTCGGATGCGACGATCTGTCCGAGCGAGGCCGCACGGCGGCAGTTTCCCAATGACTGGCGGGATCGAATGGAAGACACCCGCTGCGCGGCCCGAAGGCTCGTTGACACGGGTAAACTAGAGATCGTGCAGGGTGGCCGGGTGGTGGATCCGTCTACGGCCAAAGGTGCGATCCGGCTGCGGTTGAGTTGCTGATAGATGCGGGCGGAATAAATTCCTCGCTCCAATTCTTACGCCACCGCGACTTCGATCTGTTTGTCCACGTCGTCGCGGAGGTTCTCGATGATGAAGTCCTGCCGGTCCGGGGTGTTCTTGCCCATGTAGAAGGCCAGCAATTCCTTCACGCCTTTGCCTTCCTCGTATTCCACATGGTCGAGGCGCATGTCGGGGCCGATCATGAAGCTGAACTCGTCGGGAGAGATTTCTCCTAGGCCCTTGAAGCGGGTGATCTCGGCGGCTTTGCCGAGTTTCGCCATGGCTTTTTTGCGCTCGTCGTCGTCGTAGCAATAGATCGTTTCCTTCTTGTTGCGGACGCGGAAGAGCGGGGTTTGCAGGATCCACAAGTGCCCATCACGGATCATTTCGGGGAAAAACTGGAGGAAGAAGGTGAGAAGCAGCAGGCGGATGTGCATACCGTCCACGTCGGCATCGGTGGCGATGACGACTTTGTTATAACGCAGGTATTCGATGCCGTCCTCGATGTTGAGCGCGGCTTGGAGCAGGGCGAACTCCTCGTTTTCATAAACGATCTTGCGCGGCAGGCTGTAGGTGTTGAGCGGCTTGCCACGGAGCGAGAACACCGCCTGCGTTTCCACGTCGCGGCTCTTGGTGATCGAGCCGGATGCGGAGTCGCCCTCGGTGATGAAGAGGGTGGATTCCTCGCGGCGCTTGTGCTTGCTGTCGTAGCGGACGCGGCAGTCGCGGAGTTTTTTGTTGTGGACCTTCGCCTGCTTGGAGCGCTCGCGGGCGAGTTTCTGAATGCCTTTTAAATCCTTGCGTTCGCGCTCTGCGGAGAGGATCCGCTTTTGGATCGCCTCGGCGACTTGAGGGTGCTTGTGCAGGTAGTTGTCGAGATTGGTCTTTAGGAAATTTCCGATGAAGGTGCGCAGCGACTCGCCATCAGGAGCAATGCCGGCCGAGCCGAGCTTGGTTTTCGTCTGCGACTCGAAAACCGGCTCCATGATCCGCACGCAAACCGCGGCCTCGATGCCGGCGCGGATGTCGGACGGCTCGTATTGTTTTTTGTAAAATCCACGGATGACCGCAACGAGGGCCTCGCGAAACGCCGTAAGGTGAGTGCCGCCCTGCGAGGTGTTTTGGCCGTTGACGAACGTATAGTATTCCTCGCCGCTTTCGGGCGTGTGAGTGAAGGCGATTTCGATGTCCTTGCCGACCAGATGGATCGGCGGATAGAGCGCCTCGTTTTCCATCTCCTCGCGCAGCAGGTCGAGCAGGCCGTCCTTCGAGCGGAACTTCTTGCCGTTGAAATTGATGGTAAGGGCCGGATTCAGGTAGGAATAGTAGCGGCACATCTTCTCGACGAACGCTTCTTTGAATTTCGCCTTGGCGGGGAAAATCGTGCGGTCGAGTTCGAAGGCGAGGCGGGTGCCGTTCGCTCCGTCGTCGCGGCGGGGATTTTTCATATCTACAGTGAGCTGGCCTTTGGAGAACTCGAGCGCCTTAGTTTCCCCATCGCGCCAGGCTTGGATTTCAAAAAACGTGGAGAGCGCGTTCACCGCCTTGATGCCGACACCGTTGAGTCCAACAGATTTCTTGAACGCCTCGCTATCATACTTGGCGCCGGTGTTGATCATCGCCGCGCAATCGAAAAGTTTCCCGAGCGGAATCCCTCGTCCGAAGTCGCGCACTTCCACGCGGCCTTCCTCGTCGATTTCCACCCGCACTTCCTTGCCGTGGCCCATGATGTGCTCGTCGATGGAGTTGTCCACGGCTTCCTTGAGCAGGATGTACAGGCCGTCGTCGGGCGAGGAGCCGTCGCCGAGTTTTCCGATATACATGCCGGGGCGCATGCGGATGTGTTCGCGCCAATCGAGGGATTTGATGTCGTCTTCGGTGTAATTCGCAGCCATGGGGAAATTTGTTTCGGCTTTCCTAAACGGTTGCTCCGTGGGACGCAAGGGCAGGAAATCAGCCACTTCATTTCCATGAATTCGGAAATGGCGGTGCGCGACCATTCAGGGCTCAAAGCCGAAACTGTCTGGGGGGAAGTGATTGGGGGCCGCGGGAGCCAGATTACATTCTCCGAGATCGGGCAGAAGATGAAGGTCCCAACCCGTGACAACCATTCGGTATCCATTCAGGGTCCATCGAACAAGGAAGCTAAAGCATCGAGGAACAGGACGGCGTCCGCCGGGTCATGGGCATTCAGCCGGGCATCACTGGGAGCGGTTGCCGAGCCGACATGCACGGTGATCGCCACCGGGCCGATTACACGGAATACGTCCTCGTCCGTGGCGTCGTCCCCGAGGAAGACGACAGCGTCGTCTGGTAGGTCGATGCGCTTCAGGATGCGCCGCATGGGAAACCCTTGTTCCATTCCACTTGCGGGCGGGATTCGGAGGCACCCATGAAGTGATGATGGGTCGTTGGTTAGTGGAGCGGCTCATGACTCCACGACTCATGGAGCGATGATTCAGCTTTCCGCCTTGGGTTCCGGCGGGGCTTCCCCTGTCCGGCCGATCCGTTTCGGGAGCCCGCTCGTCAACCCGGTATAGTCGGTCTGGCGTGGGCCGATGATCACGACGCCCTTGTTCGTGATGACGTATTCGCGGATGTCCTTGCTGTGATTTCCACCGCGCATCTTGATCACGACGATCACCTTGCGGAGTTGGCCTTCGATCTCCACGTAACGCATCCGGATCATGTCATCCGTCAGGAAGGAAATGGCGTATTGGCTGAACGGCATGGAAGTGAAAGTGTCTTCCATCTCGACGGTGCTGAGGATCGTGACTCCGGCTCCGGTCAGCGCGACGATCATCCGATAGAGTGACTCGCGGAAGTCCTCACGGAAACCGGGGGCCAGTGCCATCTCGAAGCCGACCAGCGAATCGATCACCAGTCGTTTCGCGCCGACGCGTTCGACGGCGTCCAGGATTTCCTTCATGGTTTCGTCCACGGATAGATCGAGCGGACGGAGATAGAGAATTTCAAGATTGCCCGTTTCCTGAGGGGTTTTCAAATCCAGTCCGAACGCGTTGGCGCGGTCGGCATAGCCTCGCGGGCGCTCTTCGAAAATCGCGATGACTGCCGGTTCGTTGTGGCGGAGTCCTTCGGCGATGAAATGGGTGGCGAGCGCGGATTTGCCGGTTCCCGAAGGTCCGGCGATCAGGCAACTGTCGCCCTCAATGATCCCGCCGCCCAACATGGCGTCGAGTTCCGGGATGCCGATGGAAAGGCGTTTGCTATTTTCTGAGGAAACCTTTTTCCCGACGAAACCCATCGTCCGCGAAAATGCCTGCAAGCCGCGCTCACTGATGCGGATCGTGTGCAGTCCGGGGACTGATTCCTGGCCGCGTAGTTTGATGATCTGGAGCTTCCGCGCGACGGAGTTCCGCTGGGGCACTTGTGATAGCCAGAAGAGTCCGTCGGCGATCATGAACAACGGATCACCGCGCATTTCCTCCTCGGTATATTCGCCGACGAGGAAGGTCGTGGCCTCCCAACTGGTTAGAAACTGGGTGAGGCCCTGGATGAATGCCTGCATCTCCATCTCATCGCTGCCGGTCACTGCCTTGCGCATCACGGTGCGGAAGGAATCCACCACCACGATTCCCGGACTCGCGGCCGTGACATGTCGGATGATCTCCGCGAGGACGGCGGATAGATCTTGTTGCAGCACCACGTCGCTTAGGCTGATGAAGCGGACGGCCTTGCCCAGCATGGACTCGTCGAAGAACGAGAACTGCTGTTGATAGCGGAGCATTTTCAAAGGTGGCTCGCCGAGCACGGTGAAATAGAGTGCGGGCTTTTCCGGCGTCGCGTTCGCGAACACGATCTGATGGGCGAGCGTCGTTTTGCCGCATCCGGGTGATGCGGCGATGACGTTGAAGGAGAACTCGGGGATGCCGCCGCCGAGAATGTCGTCGAGTCCACGGACCCCGGTCGGGAGCTGGCGGATGGCGACTTTCGCCAGCTTGCGTTTTGCCGTGTCAGAGGTTTTTTTCATGGTCGTATGCTTGGAGAAAGTAGCCGTCGAGCTGCAGTTTAGGCCAGATCTCGAGTACGATCTGCATGGTGAGAAGCTCGCCGATGAATGACGAAAGCAGCCTGAGCATCGAGGCAAGCATGACTGATCCGCCGGTGGAGATCCGCTCGGAGTCGGCCGGTTCATGGGAATCTTCAAATCCTTCCAGAATTCCTTCCTTGTTCAGGCTTGCTCCGGCCAGCCAAGGCACTTCTTCCTTCGCCAGCATCAGCGAGCGGGATACCAGCGCATGGAAGCCGTTGTTTCCCATGAGGTCCACCAGCTGGGGCCTCAGCTTCTGAACCACCGCTGCGGACATCTGGTTTTCCGTGGAGGGGGATTCGCGTGCGCCTGCCTCTTGCTTGATGATTCGCTCGGCAAGGTATCGCATTCTACCGGTGGCGTGGTTCATTGGGAGGGATGGTTGTGAAGGTCACGGTCATAGATGATCGCGCTTCAACTTGGTATGATCTGCCGGGCGCGATTTTCAGACTATGGGGTGTATCCCTACTGCCATTGGGGGAATTTCAAATGGCAGCAATTGGCTTTAGGGCGATTCTAATCGCAATTCTGCGCCGCCATGTTGCCGCTGTTTTGCCGGTGGTGCACCGCCACGAGTTGTCTTTCCGAAATCCGTCATTGCCCATCACCCCGCCGGAATCACTTCACTTTTCGTGAAACGCATGCCAGGCACCGGCAAAATTCCTGACCCGAGCCAAGCCCTGCCCAATGGATTGCGGACCGGTTGCAAGCGCGACGATTCCCCCGACGTTTCTCCCGGTCAAATCCGCTGCTCTTCGAGATCGTAAACGTCAAACCACACCCCGACCGGACGGTTCCGCGGAATGCAGGTGGCGATGTAGCCTTCGAGAAATTCCTGGAGCTCGGGCGGCATGTCGCAAGGCCGGGTATAACGCATCTTGTTGTTCCAAATGATGATCTCCCGGGTGTCCTTGACCCGCGCGTTTTCAGTAATCCACGCGGCGACTTCGGCATCCGTGGCTCCGGTAGCGACGCATTCCTTGAAGGCGTCCGCATCCAGCCCGGCGAAGTCGAAAAAGGTCCGGTCGAGGGGGCAATCGAAGTGGTATTCCCCGTTTGTCCCGGCGACAACGGCGCGGCATTTGTCCAAGGCGCGGGCGGCGACCACGAATCCGGCGAGGCATTCGCGAGGGCTGCGGGGGAAATTCCGGGTGAGATCGGGCGCGAGCAGGGCGAGTTTTTCAGAGGCGTTCACGGCGTTGTTTTCGGGGTTGGGTTCTTTGCTTCCATAGCGGCGGCAAGGACTTCCTCGGGTTTGAGGCGGACTTTATAGTCTTCGTTCACGCGGGCGAAACGGATGACGCCTTCCCGGTCCACGATGAAGACCGCCGGATGCGGAAGCTTGTGGTGCTTCTCGCCGGATGCGGCTTCGAGATCGATGTTGTAGCCTTTGTATTTTTCCAAGGTCTCGTCGGAAACGGTGAAGGTGATGCCGAACGCATCCGCAGCGTCCATCTTGCTGTCGGAGAGCAGGGTGTATTTGAGTTTTTCCCGATCGGGAGTGGCGGCGAGCTTGGACGGCTGGTCGGTGCTGATCGCGAAGATCGAATATCCTTCGTCTCGGAGTTTCGCCTCAATGTCCATCATCGCGGAAAGATGCTTGGTGCAATAGGGGCACCAACCGCCACGGTAAAAAAGGACCACGGCGGGTTGGGACTTGAGGGCTGCAGCGAGTTTGATGGGGACGTCCTTCTCGGTGCGGACGGTGACGTCGGGCAGTCGGGCACCGGCGGCGAGCGGTTCCGCCGCGCCGGCGAGAGTCGCGCAGGCTAGCAGAATGAGGGTTGAAATGGCTTTCATGATCAGGCATGTTACCCGCATTTCTCCGGTATGCACCGGAAAGGTTGTGGATTCGATTTTAAGCGATCAATTTGCGGATAAGCTCTGGAGCTTCGTGGGAAACCAACAGCAGCGTTTGCCCTTCCGCCGTCCAGGTGGCGAGTGTCAGATCACCGTCCCGCGTCATGGTCACTCCTGCTTCGGCAGCGGGCGGGTTCACCAGTCCGGCCGACGGGGTGGTGTAGAGATGGAGCTGCTGCATCTCCGGCAAGAGGAAACACTCGAGGCTCACGGGGCGACCTTCGACGTCATAAAGGTGACAACCCTTGCGGGGCAACTCATTGAGCTTCGCGGGCAGCGCTGCAAGCCGGGGCGCATTGTTTGCGGCCAACCACTCTCCCACGGCGACCTTGTCCATGCTCATCAGATCGAGGGAAATCCCCTCTCGGGTAATCGCGGTGAGTGCGCCGGTCAATCGGCGGAGGGTGAATGCCTGGGTCTCCCACCACCATTTGCCGCCGACGGCGAGTGAGGCGGCGATACCCGCACCCCAGCCGAGCCAGTGGCGGCGGGATTGCCGGGCGACTGGAACGGGCGACTGGGGAAGCCGCACGGCGGATAGAACCGACTCGCGCAGCTCGGCGGGTGGCTCGCCGATGCCGCGTGCCGCGCGCATGGCGATTCTCAGGGAATCTTCCAATCCGGCCGGCGGCTCGACCTGGCCAAGCGCCCCGCGCATCGCGAGATCGTTCTCGCGCTCGTTGTCCAGATGGACCGTCAGTCCGGCCTGCTCCGCGGCGGCGCGCGCCTCGGGCACGCCGATCTCATGCTCGTCCTGACCCTGCGGACGAAGCGAACGGAGAAGCTGTAATTGTTCCTCGGTCATGTGGCTGGAGTTAGAAGCAAACGCAGCGCGTCCTTTGCGCGACTGAGCCGGGACATCACGGTGCCTGTGGGGATCTCGAGTACCTCGGCGATCTCGCGATAGGACATGTCGTCGATGTAGAAAAGCGATAAAACCGAGCAGTGCGGTTCGCCCATGCGCTTCAGAAGTTCCACCGCCGTCCTACCATCCACCCGGAGCTCTTGGGGCGAAGCATCGTCAAACGGTTGCGGCATGAGGGATTCGTCGAATTCGACCGTCTTGCGTTCTCTTTTCCGAAGCAGGAGAAACTCACGGTAGAGCGTGGTGTAGAGCCAGGACTTAATGGCCCCATCCTCGCGGATTTCGTGCCATTTCAGGGCGAATTTCACGGCGGTTTGCTGGGTCAGGTCCGCGGCGTCGGCCTCACGCCCTGTCAGACCCAGTGCGTAGCGATAGAGCTGGCGATAATAGGTCATGACCACCGTCTCCAGCCATGCCTGCACTTCCGCGTCATCCGTGGAGGATGGACGCGGTGGCAAGGCTGGCTGGTTTTCCTCGGGCATGAAACTGGCGGCAGGGTTATACGCTCCTCCGCCGGCGCATGAACAGGACCAATCCAGTCACTCCAAGAAGTGTCACCGACGGCTCGGGAATGACCGAAATCCCGATTACCTGGGTGGAAGGTGTGATCGATTCCGGCCCTGGTGCGCCGCTGTTCGGAAGAATCAGAAATGGAGTCGCTCCCGAGCTGTCGAACTCGGCGATGGCTCCCGCAGTGAGCGTGAAATCCGCACCGATGAAGTTCCCGCTTCCATCCGTGAGTGGAACCTGGCCGAACAGCACACTTCCCTGATAGAGAATCCCCTCCGCCGCCAGATCCACGTTTTCGAGGGAGAAACTCAGGATGTCCCCGGGGAGAAGTTCCGGGAAAAAGAACCCTCCACCCGCGAACGGAAACAACTCACCCGCGCCGCCGAGTCCGCTGAAGAAGGTCAGTTGCGGCAAGGCGTCGGGTATCGAATTGTCCGCGCTCACGAGTGTGACGTTTGTGATGTCCTGGGCGGAAAGCGGAAGGAAGCCGGGAAGAATCGAAATCGAACCGGCGGGTGCCAGATTCGTGAACGTGAACTGAAGCGAAGCGGCGGAGGCCGATGAAAGCGCGAAGCAGGACAGCCATACGATGGCCTGCAAGCGATCAATTGGATGAAATTTCATGAAGGTGGGGGCAATGGAAGGGATGACCGCGAACGGCCACCCCTTCGAATTGAATGCCAGTCAGGATCAAGGACGGACGATGTCGGTCGCAGGGATGATGACCGAGGTGTTGTCGATCTCCACGTTGGTGCCGCCCTGGATGACGAAGTTTTCCGGCTCGCGAATAGCACCGGTGAAAGATGCCAGTGTGTTTTCCGTGAACATGTTGCTTACCGAACCACCGCTCACCGCCACCGCGAAGCCGAAGCGTGCGATGTGGTTGTTATAGATCGCGTCGCCACGCGGACCTTCCGGACCGGCGGCGCCGCCTTCCGGGTTATAGCAAATTCCAAGCAGGTTGTTTGCCGCGGTTGCTCCGCCGACGACGAGGTTCTGGGTGATGCGGTTGCCGGTGCTACGGCCCCCGCGCACGAAGATGCCGAGATTCACCGAGCTGATCGAATTTTCCAGAATGTAAGCGCTCCACGAGTTGATCAGGCGGATGCCGATTTCCGTAGGTCCGCCGCTGGGGGCAAGACCATCACCGGTGATCCGCAGTTTCTCCACGCGGACATTCTGGGTGCCCGTGAGATCGACATTCGCATTGAAGCCGCTCACGCCGCCGCCGCTCACGGTCACGCCGCGCGCGTTCTCGACGACGATGCCGCGGCCGGTGCCACGGGCGTTGGTGCTGACGTTGAACCCATTGAGGTCCAGCGTCACGTTGGAAGCTGTGATGATGATGCCATCGCCACTTCCGACGTTGTGATTGAAGAACAACTTGTAGCTGCCCGGACGGGTGATACGCCACTGGGCGGAGGCGGAGCCTGCCATGGCGATGGAGATGGCGGCCGCTGCGAGAAGCAGCGGGGATTTGCGTGTGATGGAATACATGATGTTTGGTTTTAATTTGAGTTCGATCAACCCCGACACACCCGGCGGCATCGGCCGCATGGGTTGAAATGTCGGGGAACACACCAAGGAGCACGCCTGCTCGAAACTTATTCCGTCAGGTGGGAAAAAAATTTAATTGCCCGCCATGCACCCGGTGATTTGAGAGGCGGTCTTGAAAAGCGGGGCGTCGATATCCTATCGACTGTTTCGTCCCGACATCCTGTCAGGCGATGTGGATCTACGCCGGTGGACAGCATGTCCGCGACAAATCGCGTTCAGGATGAACGCGCTCCTTTTCGAATTTTCCGCCAGCCTCTGAGAAACGAACCGGAGTAGAAATCGCCTGGAGTGCTCCCATTTGCATGCGTCTCCCGCTTCACCTGCCCTCACTCGCCTTGGCCGCCGGCGTTTCCGTGACCTCTGCGTTGTTTGTGTCACAGGCCGGATGCCAGCCTCACGGCGGCCAGATCCAACCGGTAGAAGTCGGAACCGTGCGGTGGCAAAGAGACTACGAGGCAGCGCTGGCATCCGCAAAAAAGTCGGGCAAGCCGGTGTTCCTGCTCTTTCAGGAAGTCCCGGGCTGCGCGGGATGCAAACAATTCGGGCGGGACGTCCTGAGCGACCCGGCAGTGGTGAAAAGCATTGAGGAAAATTTCATCCCGCTGCTCATCCACAACAATCAGCCCGGCAAGGATGCGGAGGTGTTGGGAAAATTCGGTGAACCGGCGTGGAACTATCAGGTCGTTCGTTTTCTCGATGCGAATGGCCGCGACCTGATACCGCGCAAGGACCGGGTGTGGGAGGCTCCGGAATTGAAACAGCGGATGGCGCAGGCATTGGCGGCGAAATCTGCGGGTTTGCGGCGGGTGGCCTTCGCCCAGCATTGTTTCTGGACCGGTGAGAGGGTGCTTGGCGGGATCGACGGCGTGACCCGGACGGAAGCTGGATTTCTCGATGGCAATGAGGTGACACTTGTGGACTACGATGCGGCGCAAATCCCGCTCGCGGAACTGACGCGCAAGGCCAAGGCGAGCGGCGTGGCGACCCGGGTTTTCACCTCGCTCGAAGGCTACCGGAAAGCGCCCGCATCCGACCAGAAGCGGCAGTTGCAAGGAACCCAATACGCCGACATGAAACTAACACCCGAACAGGCCACCAAGCTGAACGCGTTTGCCAGAACCTCTCCCGAGAAGGCAAACGCAGTTCTCGCAGAGTAGCCCGGCGGTCAATTCCGCTCGAACCGCAGCCTCAGGAAACGCGGGACCCCAGGATCGTCTCCAAAAGGGTCCCGCGCACGCAGCGTCTCAACCGGACTAGAAGCCTTTCACGGAGATTCCGCAGCTTTGATCCGATAGAAGAAGGTGGGAGCGCCAGCCCTATTGATCGTGAGGGTGACTTCTTCGTAATCCCCCATGCGGACTGCTGATACGATCTGATATTGCGCATAGCCGAGGCCCTGGATGAGATCGGTGCCAATGGCGGATAAATCCGTGTTTCCCTGATGGGTCCAAACGATGCCTGGTGCGAGGGATCTCCTGAATGTCACCTGGAAGTCTCCATTTGCGGTTGAGAGCTGAAGTTGCTCGGATTGCGAGCCGGGTTGTTTGGGATCTGTGGCAAAAAGATACTCCTCAAAGTCCGTGAGTGAATCCTTGTCAAAATCGCTGGTGAAACTGGTGGGAGCGATTCCTTGGTCGCTTGCCCAGACGTCGAAAGGCGAGCCGGTGGAGCGGGTGGTTTCGGTGCCGCTCGCGGAATTCAGACTGGCGCCTGCTAGATTCACCGCGCGGACTCGGAAGTAATAGGTGGTGGCGGGATTCAAGCCGCTGACAGTTCGGTAGGTTTGATTTCCCACCGAGAGGTTCTGATAGCCACTCACAAAGGCAGGAGCGGTCGTGGAGCTGATGGTGACATCGTCCAGGTACCAGGTGCTGAAGGTGGATTCGAAGCGGAAGCGGACGTTGGAAACATTGTCCAGCTTGGGGGAGCTGGTGAGGTTGAGGGTCTTAATGCCAGGCGTTTCGGATACGATGAAGGAATTCAGAAGCTGCCAAGCGCCGTTGTTGATTGAGTAGGAAATGGTGGCCGTCTTTCCGTTTCCGTTGCCACTGGCATCCACGTTGAAGCTGAGGTTGCTAGGAAAGTTCACCGCAGGGGTGATGAGGGTGTCTGCTGGTCCCCCGAGTGCCCGGCAGTTCGGAGCACTGCGGTAATGCACCGATGATGTGCCGTTTTCTGTGGCGCCATTGGTCCATGTGACTGGGACAGCAGAACTCGCATCAAAATTTTCGAAAAGAAGCGTGCTTGAGCCCCCGGAGAATGTCGGGCTTTCGGAGACATCGAGCCGATACTCCGTCGCACCCGGAACCGGATTCCAAGTGACCGTGAAGCCTGCGGAATGGGGGTAACAGGTGGCACCGAGCACGGGCGCTGCGGGGATGAAACTGGTGTCCGGCAGAGTGGCAAGAACGAGTGCGGGGACTGGGTTGCTCGTTTTATAGTTGATGGGATTTCCGCTTGAGAAGGGGTAGATCTTGAAATGGTAGGTCGTCTCGGTGGGCAGCCCGGTGAAGGCTGCGGCTTGCTGGCCGCTGGGGATCAGGAGGGTCGCGCTGCCATCGGCTAGATTCGTGTCCGCTGTTTCCAGCACACCGTCGACGGGGGCGGTGATGTTAGGATTCGTACTGGCCTTGATCAGATAGCCACTCGCGCCCGGTGGCGTGATCGAGTCGGTCCAGCTCAGGCTGATCGAGGTCGGGGTCGGGGTTCCTGCAAAATTCGTCACATGTCCGCCCGGCTCGGCGGGACCGGTGCCGGTTGGGATTTGAAAGTCACGAATGACCGCCATGTGCTGCATGCCACTGGCACCGCTGTCTCCGCTGAGCACCGGGCTCACGGTGGAAAGCGGAGTGAACACCCGACTGTCGAAGACGAGCCCGTCCGGATAGGTGAAGCCGTGGCCGCTGATGATCACGGCGGTTTCCAGAGGATCTAAATCCGGATCAGGCAGAACCTGGTCGTAGGGACTGGAGCGGGAGGCGTTGGTGCCGGTATCGCCGGTCTGATCGTTCGGCCGTCCGCTGGTGTTGACGACGCTGGAGAGGGTATTCAACGCGGACTCAGTAAAACTGTTGGTATTGAAGTCACCACCGACCACAAGATAGTCGGATGCGGGGATATTGGCTTGAATGAAGCCAACCAAGGCTGTCGCCTGGGCGTTGCGCTCCGATGTGTTTGATGTGAGGAAATGCACGCTCACCGCCCACAGGTCTTTGTCTCCGGGGATGTCGATCCTCGCCCATGCAAAGTCCCTGTTTCCGACTTGGGTGTCGATCCATTCTCCAGCTTGGAGGATGGGGAAGCGGCTGATCACTCCGTTAGGGATTTGTTCGTCGCCACCCTCGCGGAAATAGCTGAATTCGGTGCCGAATGCGGTGTCCACGAAGCTGCGGAAATTGGTAGGGCTGTTGCCCGAGTAGTTGAACTCTTGGATGAGGACGATGTCTGGATCGAGTCCTTGGAAAATGCGGATTCCTTCACCCGGGTCATAGGACTGGTTGTTTCCGCTCGTGATATTCGCCGCCATGATGCGGATCACCTCGTCCGCCAAACCGGAAGAACACCCGATCACCCAGGTCAGGGCGAGAATCAGATGTGAGTTGAATCGTTGGGTGAAAACCATCGGACAGAGACAGGATGCAGGTTCCAAGCCATGCTCCGGGATTTTCGATTTACCAGTCCAGAGTGGTGACAATCGCCTCGCCAAATCCACCCCCCGGAGAATTTCCCGTTGCCAGCGACGATTGTGGCACCAAGCTTCCCGGGCAACTCGCATGGATTGGACTTACAACATTCTCGGACCCGATCCCTCCGCCGGGCTCATGGTCATCCTCATTCTTGTCATCATCGAAGGCGTGCTTTCCGTGGACAATGCCGCTGTGCTCGCAACCATGGTCATGCGCCTCCCCGAGGATCAGCGCGGAAAAGCCCTGAAATACGGCATCATCGGCGCCTATGTTTTCCGCGGTCTGTGCCTCGCGCTCGCGGCCTGGCTCATCACCATCTGGTGGCTGGAACCGCTCGGCGGGCTCTACCTGCTGTGGCTTGCGTGGGGGCATTTCACACGCCACAAATCCGTCATCGAGGAGGGCGTCGAGGCCGTGAAAATCGAAGGAAACGTGCTTTACCGCTGGACCATCGGCCTGCTCGGCCCCTTCTGGGCCACTGTCGTGGCGGTGGAAGTCATGGACCTCGCGTTCTCGATAGACAACGTCGTCGCGGCCATCGCCTACGTGAAAAACTACCCGATGCCTTCGAAGCTCGTGCTCGTCTGCATCGGCGTCTTCCTCGGCATCCTCGCCATGCGCTTCGCCGCCCAAGGGTTTGTGAAGCTCATGCAGCGCTACCATTTCCTCGAAACCTGCGCCTTCGTCGTGATCGCCGTGCTCGGCGTGAAGCTTGTGCTCAGCGTCCCCCGCCACTTCCTGCCTGAGGGGAATCTCATCCACGACTTCCTCGCCAGCAAATACTTCGACCTCGGCACCTCGGTCCTTACCCTGCTGATTTTTATCATCCCGGTGGTCATCCACCGTCTCAAAGGAGAACCGACTCAGGCCTGAAATCACCGGATCAGGAAATAAAGCGCGACGGCGAAGAAGCCAAACCACACCGAGGCGACCTGTGTCACATTGAGCGCCCGAGCCCCGGAGGACTCCGCCGGATCATCTTTGTGAAATCCGAACAACGCGTCGTATTTCACCATCATCCACAGCCCGACTCCCGACCAGGCTATGAGGAAAAGGGCGAGTGCGAACTTGATGAGAATAATCATGGGGTAACTCCGGAGATGTGTCGGCAACGAAGAGCTTAGGATCGGAGCCTGATGATTTACAATCCATTTCCCTGAACCGAAACCCTTGCTATTGAGAACAATTCGCAGTAAACGTCGGCGTGAGCGAATCCCTAGCCCCGGGCGAAACCCGGGGAACTCCCGAAAAACCCGCCGCCGAAATCTGGTGGGGCGAGGGAAATGATCTTCGTTGCGGCCGTGTCACCGGTCGAATCACCTCCGGTGGTTGGCGCTGGAATGTCTCATCCAGCGGCGCGATCTGGCTTTGGCTCAACCGCGAAGGCAGCGGACTCGTGTGGGGGGACAAGGAGCGATTCATTCTCAAACCCGGCATGTATGCCATGACCGGCGGCGGCAAGGCGGGTGAATGGTCATGTGTCCGCTACCCAGGAATGCACACGCTCGAAGTGGTCGTCATTTCCCGCGAATGGCTGCGCGACCGGCTCGGCAAAAATACCGAGTGGCTCCATCCCGAGCTCGGCAAATGGCTCAAAGACGCCGGCTCCATCGCATTTTGCGGGCTGATGGGTGTCTGGGAACGCGACCTCTGCGACGCGCTCGCCCATGCCGCCCAGGAATCCGGTCCCAGCCGCCTGCTTGCTGAAGCGCGCGTCCTCGAATGGGCCGCCGTCCGCCTCTTCCGCAACAAATCCGGTGAAGGCGGCGGCTTCTGCGCCACCCTCCGCGACCGGGATCCGGTGAAACGCGCCATCCATCTGCTGCGCGAGCGGCTCGACCAACCGCTCGACCTCACCGCCATTTCCAAGGAGGTCGGCGTCGCCCCGCACCACCTGTCGCGCCGCGTCAGCGCGGAAACCGGCAGAACACTCCAGCGCCATCTCAGGCGCTTGCGAATCGAGCGCGCGTGCGAGACCCTCGACTCCGGAAAAATGAACGTCACCGAGGTTGCCCTGGAAGTCGGCTACCAGAGCCTCAGCCATTTTGCCAAAGCCTTCCGCGAGGAAACCGGCGAGTCGCCGAGCAAATGGCTCGGTCGGAACCGCGGTTGAAACCCAGTCAACGCTTCGCGAACACCTCTCGCGCGAACCGTCGATCACCCCTTGCACGCCGCTGGAAATCTCCGCATTGCCGGGCACCGCATCCTCGAAAGATGCATCGCCTCCGCTGGTGCCGAGCACGGACGCGAGGTCACCCTCAGCCGACTGGCCGAAGGCGATGATCCGGCCGTCCAACTTGAATTTCGAACCCTCCACCCGCAGCGAACGCACCGCAACATCCACCTACTCCGCCCGCCGGATCGTGAAATCCGCCTCATTCGCCCGCGCCGCCTGGTGCGACCAGAGGCGCATGTCGCGGAGCTGCGGCTCATCGAGCAGCTCCACGTTTCCGCCGAGCATCACCGCCACCGCCTTGCCGCCCCAGCGGAAATCGACGAAGCCGTGCGCGGATGCCGGACTGTCATCCGTGAATTTCCCCGCCCGCCACACCGGCCCGGTTAGTTTCGGCGGCCGCACCTCGAAGTAGCCCGGCCTACCCTCACCCGAGCGCGCGGAAGTGAAGACCACCAGCTTGCCAGGATCGTCCGACTCGGTGAGGTGGCTCAGATAGAATTTCCCGTAAGCGTCGATGATCCGCAGCGTCGGCGCGAGCGGGCTGCCGCTACCGAAGTGGCCGCCCACGAGCGTGGCGTTGAGCCCGAGATTCGGATGCACGCTGACGAGGTAGTCGCGGTTTTCCGATTCGAGCGCGGATTCGGTGCCGTTGTAGAGCAACACGCCCTTCACTCCCGGCACGCTGCGGGCGAGCCGCCACGGATAGCGGGCGTTCATCGGATCGGATAGAAGTTCGCCCTCGAGATTCGTCGCGGTGGGATCGTTCTGATAGCCCGGCAGCACCCGGCCGTTGTTTTCCGCAGCATGGCCGAGGTAGCCGGTGATGAGGTTGCGCGCGGCGTTGATTTCCACGACGGTCCTCGCCTTCCCGCGGGCGCTGCGCACACCGGTGACGGTCAGGGTGCCGAGCGCGGCGATGATGGAAACCGTCACTAACATTTCGACCAGGGTGAATCCGGGGTTACGTTTTTTCATGGCAGCGGAGCGCGGGCGACGCGGAAGAACGCGCGGGCGGGAGAACTGTTTCCGCTCCAGTGGAGAGCTTCCGGGATGGCGGTGGTGAAGGTGCCGAGCGGCGCCCAAATGCCGGAATCCAGATCCACCGAACCCTCGACGACGTATTGGAATCCGGGCGAACCATTCCAAGTCAGGCCGGTGTTCCCCGCCGGATCGCGGTGGAAGGCGGCGATGCGCAGTGGCAGCGAGTATTCCGTTTCCAGAGTCGGCGCCACATCATGATAGATCGCCTGCTCCGGATGCTCCTTGGTGAAATACGCGGGAAATCCACCGCTGCCCGGCCCGCTGACCGGGTGGAAGGAACTCAGCGTGAACCAGAGAAATCCCTGATGCAGCCCTTGGCGCACGTAGTCGGCCACGCCCGGCATGCCGAGATTGATTTCAAAGCCCACGCGGGCATACACCGGAATGATTTCGCCAGGCTCCAGCGCCACCCCACCCGCCGATGAAATCCGCCCGATCGCCCATGGATGGCTTTCGTAACCGAGCGTCACGTTGTTGCTGACATCGCGCGCGGCACCGGCCGCGTCGAAGCTGGAGGCGAACGCGTTGCGACTGCCGTAAGGAGAGGTTTCCTGAAACGTGGCCGCCGTGAAACCGCCTCGGAAGGCGGTGCCATGGAGTTCGAGCGGCCGGCCCGCGTCGGGATCAGCCAGCGTGGCGGCGGGACCGAGCGAGGCTAACGGATCTTCCGTGGGGTCATACGGCAGGCTGTCAGAAGACGCGTAAACCGCAGTGAGCCGCAGCCGTTGGATTTCATAGTTCTCCGCCCCCAGCCCGGCGGGAATGCCTGCCGCGACGGTGTCGAACTTGATGACGAACTGGCCGAAGCGGTCGTCCACTCCGGTGGATGGCAGGAACGAGAAGGTGGACGCCGTCGCGCGGGTGCCCGGCGTCGGATTGTTGGAATACATCCATCGGTCCCCGGCCGGCTCCGGCGCGGTCGCGGTGAAGGGCCCGGTGCCACCGGCCTGGGCGGCGGCGGCACCGAACCACAGCGCAACCCCCAATGGTAGGGAAAATCCCAACTCACGCACGGCGGCGGCGGGTGAGTGTTATTCCAAGTGCCGCGGCTCCCAGCAGGACTGCGGATGGCTCCGGAATCACCTGCACAAACGTATCCCCCGCTGTGACCGACATGGAGGTAGCGGCGAAATGTCCCGAGATGAGGATTTCATAATTGGTGATGCCCGGGATGCCGGAAAGATCCCACTGCCACGCGCGGTCCGGATAGAGAGACCCCGCCACCACTGCGGAAAAGTCCGCCGGGAGCGACTGGGTTCCGCCGTTGTAGTTCAGCACGACCGAGTCAAAAGGATCGCTGATCCCGCCTTGGAAAACGACGGTCTTGAGGAATCCTAACGGGGCGCTGTCGGAAATGCCGAAGCTTCCCACAGTGCTCGCGGTGTAGAGGAACGAGCCGCCGATGTAGCCGGAACCGCTTGTCTTGTTGAGAACGGCACCGGCCGTCCCGGCATCCGGCGACACCGCCGATACCCAGGGATTCGCGGCGGTTCCGAAGCTGTTGAATCCGGGATGAGCGGCGCTGGTCAGCGTCCAGATCGCGGACTCTGAAGTCCCTGGCAGACTGAAGGAAATGGCGCCGAACGCGGATCCGGCAAGAGCGAGAAGATAGAGAACGGATTTCATGAGCGGTGTTTAAAAAGCATCAGCGGGAAACGGCGAGATAGGGCGTGAGCGCCTCGACGACGGCGTCCGGGGCGGGCTTGGCCTTTTCCAACTCGTCGAATTTCTTGCTCAAGCCGACTCCGCCAAGGCTGGTGAGATAGGAGAATTCCGGTCCGTCCTGCTGGCCGGCATCGATCCAGAAATTGCGGATGGTGTTCCAGACCACGGCGTTTTCCTTCCACCAGTCGCTCCCTTGGGTGGCGAGCGCGTCGTCCGTGCGGGTGTAGCAGTTCAGGCCGGTCTCGTGGGCGATGATGGATTTTTTCCCATCGCGATCCACCACCTTGCGGTTGTCCTGCGAGTGGACCCAGCCGGCCGGCGTGAGCGTGTGGCGGTTGGTGACGATCAGATAGTCGTAGTCGTCGCGGACTTCATACTCGCGCCGAGGCAGCGGCCGGCGGGTGGGCTCGCTGGTCCACGAGGAATCGCCGGACTCGTGCACCCAGCGGCCGAGGCCTTCATAACGCGGCGTGTCGTCCACGCTGGTGACGAGCTGCGACCAGCGGCCGCTCGCCTGGGCGGCTGCGACGGTGTGGCGCTGCCAGACATCACTCCCGTCGCTGCCCGCATAGTCGAGGATGCGGGTGTCCTGCCAGGTCCAGACCTGCGCCCAATGCTTGATGACGCGCGGTTTTTCCGGTTTCCCAACCACTAACAAATGCTGGAGCGTGATCCGCTCCGGCGTGTCCTCGGCCACGCTGACCACCTCGATGGCTTCTTCGTGATAGGGCGTGCTGACAGTGGGATAGTCCGGAGCGATGACGGCGGTTTCCTGGAAATCGAAGGTGACCTTGAAATTTCCAGCCATCGCGAGAATGGCGCGGCGGTCGGCTTCAGGAGCGGCAGCCAGGGCGATGGAGGCACTGGCGAGAAGGAGTAACGGGATGTGGCGTTGCATGACGCCGCGGACCATGGGCTCTTTCCGAAGAACCGGCTAACGGCTGCTTGCGTCGGATGAGCGGTCGGTTGCGTCACGACAACCGCTCGCGGATCCTGCGCAGCAGCTCCGCGGTGTGCGGCATCGCGACTCCAGCTTCAACCGCACGGCGCAGCGGTTCTTCCCAGATCGGACCAACCTCCACCTCCCGGCCTTCCACGAAATCGATCATGCTGGAAGTTCGATAGGGTCCCATCGGCCGCGTCCGGTCGATGTTGAAATCAATGAGATCGTCACTGAGATCCAGCCCCAGCGCCCGCGCCGCGGCGATGACTTCCACCATCAAGGCGCGCAGTTCATCCTCCGTTTCCTGCGAGGCGAGCAGCACGTCGGTGGTGACGCCGCCCTCCGCCACCGAGAGACCGTTGAACGGGATGTTCCAGACGAGTTTTTCCCACTGGGATTTTTCGAGATTCTCCACGGCCACGCCTTGGATTCCGGCAGCTTTGAAACGCCTTTCCAGCTCGGCGGCGCGGCCGGCTCCATCCGGCCGCCACTCGCCGAGACTCACTCTTCCGCCAGCGGAGTGGCTGACGAGACCCGGTGAAATCCGGTTGATGCAGACAAAACACAGTCCACCCAGTACCCGCTCCGGCCCGACGATTTCCGCCAGCGCCTCACAGTTTCCCAGACCGTTCTGGAGGGTGAGCACCTGCGTCCCCGCATGCAGCAGCGGTGGCAGAACCGTCGCCAACTGGTGGTTGGCCGTCGCCTTCCATGCGACGATCACCAGATCCACCGGCCCGATTTCCTTAGGCGTCCGGTAAGCCTGCACCTCAGGCAGTTCGAAATCGCCGTGCACGCTCTCCACCTTCAGCCCGCTCTGCGAAATCGCCTCGAAATCCGAACGCAGCAGGAACCTCACGTCCTCGCCCGCCGCCGCCAACCTCCCACCGTAGTAGAGCCCGATCGCTCCCGAACCGACGACCGCCACTCGCTGAAATTTCCAGGACACGGGTGGAAAAATCAATCGTCCTTGAATCCCTCCGCCCGGCGCTCGTCGATGCAGCGGGTCAGCCACAGCACGAGCTTTTCGGCTTCCTCGGACTCGTTGCGCATCGAGCTGAGCGCCGCCCAGTCGAGATGCGGGCGGGACCTCGGCGCGGCGATCCGGTTGATGTCGAGCTTGGCCATGATCGCTTCCGTTTCGCGCGGATGGGCGTTCAGGATGTTCGCCGGCCGCGGGAGATCTTCGAGAGCCTCCGGAGTCAGCCCGAACGAAGTCACACCCACACCGAAACTCGCGCTCAACCGGCGCAAACTATCCGCCAGAGCCTCGTCCTCGATGGGTGCCGCGTAAATCAGCTCGCCACCTTGCGCCCACATCGAAACCGCAAGCGTCTGGAAAAAATCCTCCCGATAGGTTTGCAGCGAGGGCTGGATTCTCAACCGCGCCGCATGCAGCCGGAACGGGGCGATGCCGAGGCGCTGTTTGAAGGAAAGCATCGTTTCGTCGAGCGTCATTTCCTCGTCCGCGGTGCCGCCGGTTTCCCAATCGACGAGCACCAACTCGGGGTACTTCCAGAGATTGCTGATCGGCGCGTCCTTGCCGAACGCCTGCCGGAAGGCGAAGGGAAAGCGCCCGTTGATTTCAAAATAACGGGTCACCACCGCACGGAATTTACGGATCCGCAGCATCGCGCCGTCGACCAGTTCCTGGTCCGCCGTCGTTAGATCGTCAAGCCGTCCCTGGGTCAACGCCAGCAGTTCCTGGGCCCCGGAAAGCGCCGGCAGCGGCGCGCTCCTGCGGTAGTAACCCTGGCCTTTTTCCACCTTGGCGATCGGCGAGGCCGGATCGCACGACATGATCGAAAAATGATAACGCAGCGAGGCATCCGAATAATTGCCAACCAGTTGCAATCTCGTCAGGCGGATCAGCTCGGTTCCCTTGATGGAATCAGCGGGGTTCCCGGGAAGAAGGGTCGGAAGGATGTCGGTTAGCTGCTTGCGAAGACTCATAAAAGGGGGTGGCAACGACTCTTGCGTTGCACCCATCCAATTGCCCCCGCCCCGGATCATCAATCCCAAAAACCCGGATTTTTAAAATTAACCCGCTCCGACAGTGGTTTTTTGAAGGAATTCGCCGCAAGACTTGTCCAAGCGGGCGATTGCTCCATCTTATTGCCATGAATTTCAAATCGATCGCCCTCGCCCTCACCTTGTTTTCCAGCTCCTACGCCCAAGACCAGGTGCCGAACGCCAAGCAAATTCTCGAGGGAGCCCGCATGTCCGCCACGCTCACCAAACTCGAAGACGGCCTCCGCGGCAGCCTCCGCAAAAGCGGCTCCAACACGCCCATCACCCTCTTCCTCATGGGCCAGGACATCCAGTTCCACTACACCGAGAAAGGCCAACCGCTGCGGATGTTCCACATGCGGATCGGCGACGAAAACTTCAATCTCTTTGAAAACGTCGGCGGCAAGATGACGCCGTTTCCTGGAGCGAAAATCGTCGAACCCATCGCCGGCACCGACCTGACCTACGAGGACCTCGCCCTTCGCTTTTTCTATTGGCCGAATCCCCAACTGGAAGGCGAGGAGGATGTCCGCGGCGAACCCTGTTATAAAATCCGGGTGAATAAACCCAAGAACTCGTCCGGCAACTATGACGTCGTCTATGTCTGGGTGCACAAGAAATTCGGAGCCTTCATGCGCATCCGCGGCCACGACAAGAACGGCGGGCTGGTGAAGGAATTCGAGGTCGAGGACATCATGAACGTCGCCAACAACGTCTGGACGCTCCGCAAAATGCAAGTCGCCACCTGCGACCCCAACAACGGAGGCCGCCGCGTCTCCATCACCGACGTCGCCTTCGACTCACCGAAAAAAGTCGCCCCGCGCGGCGTGCGGTGACCCTAACTGGAGCTCGAAATTTATTCCGCTCGAATAGTTTCACTCCCCAAAACGAAACACCAGCGTCCCCGCCTGCTCCCCAGCCACCTTCACCGGCCGGCTGGCTGGCCCACTCTTCCCCGGCGTGATGAACTTCGAGCCGATCGCCGGAATCACCTTGAGAAACGACACATCTCCCGCCGGGAATCCCACCGTCGTGAACGGATGGTTGATCCGCGGCGTGCCGATCCGCAGATAGGTCCCAGGATCCGGACTCGTCATGGTTAGAGGACCGGAAGCGGTCTCAAATCTCGCCCAGCGCAGGCCTGCGAAAAATCCCTGGAATTCGGGAAACGACCACGAGTCACCCGGCTGGATGTCGTTACTAGCGGTCTCATGCACGCCGAGCCACTTCCCGGGCAGGCGGTTCTGCCAGACCCGATACGGTCCCTCCCCCAACCATTTCACCGACTTGAACTTCTCCTCCGGATGATCGAAGGTGATCCCATGATAGATGAATTCGCCATCGAGTGGGTAGGAATAGTCCAACCGAAGCTCCTCCGCCCCCGTGAGCGTCCAGCGGAACCGCCCGGCACCGCTCACACCCTCCACCCAATCCGGCCCGCGGGTCACCTCCGATTCAGTCACCATGGGAAACCGCTCCGCCTGATAGGCCGTGCGCATCCGCTTCACCGCGGGCTGACCACCGCCCACCTGTCGGAAATCCGACAGACGCACCGCCGCCACGATCTGTGGCGGGAATTCATAGACGTTCCCGTCGTTGTTACGGCGGGTGGCGTCGTAAAGGGTCTTCCACGATTCACCATCCGGAGAAATCTCCAGTTTGAATCCCGCCCAATTGATGGACTTGGGCAACCCCAGATCGATCTCCAGAAGGTTCAGCCATTGCGGTGTCTCCGGTTTCCACAAAACCGTAGCACCCGGGTTGACGGCTGCCTCCTGCCAGGGAATTTCCCCTTTCGCCGGACGGGCATACACCACCCGTGGGCCATGGGTGAACGAGGAAACCTGGTCGCCACGCTGCAATCTCTTCAGCATCCCGGTCTTCGCGTCGAAGCTCGCGGTGAGCGTCCCCGCTTTCAATTCCAGCGGATTTTCGGACTTCTCCACAGGCGGCGTCGCGGAGATCTCCGCAGGCCGCTTAGAAAGTGACAGGGTCGGCCAGACCCAGGTCCAGAGTTCTTGTCCCGAGGAATCCGCAACCATCAGCGAAATCGCGTCGGCATCCTGCCAGCCGGCCGGCAATTTCAAGTCCAGCTCGCCATCCGCTCGGGCCGCGATGTCCGGCAAAGCGGGCGTGCCGCTTCCCAGCACTTCGGCCGCGGTCTTCGCGTCCGACGGCTTCGGAAATCGCAGCAGTTTCCACTCGAACTTGCAGCCGGCCAGCGACAGGAAATCGTAGCGGTTGTGCACCGTCAGTTTTCCGGCGAACTTGTCATCCAGCACCGGAGCATCGATCCGCACCGGTGAGAAAACGTCGCGCACCGTGTGATAACTCCCTTCCTTCTCGTGATGTGGGCCGACGATTCCATCCGGCGCGTAAGTGCTGAAAACATCGATGCGCCCGTTCTGGTCCGTGCGCATGATTCCCTCGTCCGCGAGCACCCAGATGAACCCGCCGCCACCGACGGGAGAGCTCGAAATCGCCTCCCAATAGTCTTCCAACCCCGCACCGCCGCCACCGTCGTAAAGTGCGTGGATCATCTCCGTGGGAATCACGATGTTAGGCCCCGCCAACCGCTTCGTCAGATCGTCGAACGGCGGATAATGTTTCGTGTCCACCCCGTTGAAGGTCTCCCAAGGATGCAACACCACGCGGTCCTGCGGATCGTAGAGCCTGAACTCGCCGTCCAGCTCTCGATTCCAACCTCCCTCGTTGCCATTATCCCAAAACAGGATGGAAGGATGGTTCACATCACGGGTGACCATTTCCCGCACCAGCTTGCGGCCGATCTCCGTGCCGTGTGCCTTCTGCCAGCCGCTGAGCTCGTCGATGACATAAAGCCCGAGCTCGTCGCATGCCTCAAGAAACGCGACATCCGGCGGATAGTGGCTCATCCGGACGGCGTTCATGTTCATCGATTTCAGCAGTCTCACGTCTTCATAACAGTCTTCCGCGTCCAGCGCCCGCGCCGTCTCCGGGCGGAAGCTGTGGCGGCACACGCCTTTGAGCAGGATGCGTTTTCCATTGAGGAAAATCCCCTGCCCTTTCCGCACCTCGATGGTCCGGAAACCAAAGCGCTGGGTGACCTCGTGCAGGTTCCCGCCTCCATTCTTCAACGCCAGCCTGACTGTGTAAAGATGCGGTGCCTCCGCCGTCCACAGCGTGGGATCCTTGATCTTCGTCCCCACCGTGACGCGACTGCAACCCCCGCCCGGAATCTCCGCCGTGAAAACTTCGCCCGCCGGATTTCCCGCCGCATCGAAAATCCGCGCCTCTATCAACGCGGACTCCCGCAGGTTTCCGAAATCCACGTCCGCCTTGAACACGCCGTCCGCTGTCGCATTCACCGACACCTGCTCGATGCTGCGATCCGGCACCGCTTCGAGAAACACCGGCCGGAAAATCCCGCCGAACACCCAGTAGTCTCCGTCCCGCTCGGCTCGCTCGGTCAGCGTGTCCGCCGAGCGCTTCGCCACGTCCACCTCGAGGACGTTTTCCCCGCTTGGATTCAGGAGTTTCGTGATGTCGTGCCGGAACCGATAGAACCCGCCCTGATGCACCGGCCCGGCGGATTTGCCGTTCACCGTGACCGCCGCGTCTGTCATCACGCCATCGAAAACCACCCGGATCCGGCGGTCTTTCCACGCGGCCGGCACGCTGAACCGGGTTTTATAAAGGCCGTGCTCGTCGGCCTTGCCCACCGGACTTTGGCCATAATCGTAGGATCCGAATCCGTGTTGTTCCCAGTTCGACGGCACCGGGATGGTTGTCTGCTCGCCCGCCCGGCGGCCTTTGGTCACCGTGAATTCCCATGGCACCGCATCTTTCGGACCTCGGCCGGAAAGGTAACGGATCTCGGTTTCGGCGGCGGGTGCGGCGTGAATTCCCGCCATCACAAGGCCGAGAAGGGTGCAAATACGGCGTTTGATTGAATCCATGTCGATGGGTTTGGGAGCTTCGCTTACGATTCAAGCAGCCGGTTTCATTCACGTCCAGCCCCCGGGGCGGTGGAGTCACCGGCTGGTTTCAGAATTGCCCGCCGGCAGTTACAAGCCCACCATTTCTCCTGAAATCATGTTCCACTGGACCGACGCCCACAACCATCTCCAAGACCCGCGTTTGGAAGATGCCGGGCCGGTGATCGCCGCGATGACATCCGCCGGCGTCATCCACTGCGTGGTCAATGCCACCTGCGAAGCCGACTGGCAGGCCGTGGAGATGCTGGCGGCTCACGAGCCGGAATTCATCTCACCCGCGTTTGGCATCCATCCCTGGCAGGCGCACACCGCGACGGGCGGTTGGCAGGAGCGGTTGAAGGCGCTGTTGGAGAAACACCCACACGCGTCCATCGGCGAGTGCGGGCTCGACCATTGGATTTCCCATCCGCCGCTGGATGTCCAGCGGCCGGTGTTCATCGATCAACTCCGCCTCGGTCGCGAGATGGATCGGCCGCTCACCATTCATTGCCTCAAGGCGTGGGGTGCGTTGTTCGATGCTTTTGCCGAGGCTCCCCCGCCTTCGCAGTTTCTCATGCATTCCTTCGGTGGATCGATCGAGGTGGCACGCCGGCTGATTCCTCTTGGTGCTTTTTTTTCATTCTCCGGCCACTTTCTGCATCCCCGGAAATCCGCCGTGCTCGACGTCTTCCGCCAGCTTCCTCACGACCGGATCCTGCTGGAAACCGACGCGCCAGACATGCTGCCGCCCGCGGAAATCATCAGCCATCCCCTACCGGAAAACCACAACCACCCGGCCAATCTTCCCGCGATCGGCCACGCCCTCGCCGCCGCGCTCGGGATGCCGCCCGGGGATCTCGCGGAACTCACCTGCGACAATGCGAAGCGGTGTTTCGGCATTCACGTTAGGCGTCCCGAGTTCGACCTTTAGGTTGTCTTCCAAAGAGCACGGTAAACCGCGAACTCCGGGCAGTCCTCAGAGTGACTTCACGAACAACGGCCCCAAGCCGAGCATCAGGTAAAGCGCAAGCGTCCAGACCGCGGAAATCATCTCGATCTTTTTCCCCGCCAGCGATCCCCGCAGATAGACCGGTTTGAGCGCCAGGGCAACAAGTGCGATGGGAGCCAGCGCCAGCGAGACAGGCACCATGAAGTCGATCTCCCGGGCAGCAGCGACCGCACAAACGAGGGTGGCAGCCAAAGAGCCGAGCCACACGTTAGACGCGACGGATTTCCCCCACAGGCGGCTGTAAGTCTCCACCCCATCCTCCTCATCTGCCGGCTGCCGCAGCTTGCGGCCGATCTCGATGACGATGCCGTTGAAAAAACTCGCTGCCAGAAACCAGCCGAGCCCCGCCGGTGCCGACGACCCGCGCGGCAGCCATTCACAGGCGGTACCAAAAAAATCCACCAGCGGCATGATGCCCATGTGAGTCACCAGATAGATGACCGGCCGTTTTTTCAACCAGTCCCGACAGAAGAACTCCACACTCATCAGCGCGAGATAGGTCCAGGCGATTGCGAGCACCCACAACAGCCGCAGATCCAGCGCCAGCACCAGCCCGACCTGCGTCAGCGCCGCAATCCCGAACACCACCCGCAGTTCCCGCAACCTCACCAACCCGCGCGGCACCGGGCGATACGGCCGCCAGCGCGCGTCTTCGCCCGCGTCCTTGAATTCATCCGCGATCCGCAGTTGCAGGAACATCAACAAACACACGCCGAATGCGGTCAGGATCATCTGCCAGCTCGGAGCCGGTGCCCCGCGCAGCAACGAGGAAAACGAAACCGCGCACGCGCTGAAGGCGAAGATCAGCGGGCCGTGGGCGAACAGCGGGAAGCGCTCCTTTTGATAGATCCACCAGCGCTTCATGGAGCCTTGCGGGTGCGCGCCAGCTTGCGGTGGGCGCGGGAGAAATGACCCGCACTCAGCGCGGCGATGATCGAGAGCTCACCGGCGAGCAACAACCCGGCGCACACCTCCGCCAGCGCCCGGGCATTTCCCGATCCCGCCAGCCCCATCAGATCGAGGCAGGCCTTCTGTGTCGGCAGTCCGGTCCCGCCACCCACCGTGCCGACCATGATGCCGGGCAGCGTGACCGAGGCGTAGAGCCCGCCGTCCGGCGTGACTTCGAAGCGCGTCACGCCGGTGGCAGACTCCGCGACGCAGGCGGCGTCCTGGCCGGTCGCCAGATAGAGCGCGGCGAGGCCGTTGGCGAAGTGGCCCTGGATGCCGAGCGTGCCGCTGAGCACGCCGCCGATCGCCGACATCCGCCAGTAGTCCGCCATCGCCTCGGGCGTGGTATGCAGCAGTTTGGAAATCAGCCCGGCGGGGAGTTTCACCTCGGCAGTGACCTTCTTGCCGCGGGCGGAGGTGAAGGCGCGGGCGCTGGCCTTCTTGTCCCCGGATAGATTCGACTCCACGTAGTAGCGCAGCGGGGGGACCGGCGAGCAGGCGAGGATGTCGTCGCACACCGCCTGCGTCGCCAGCGTGACCATGTTCTGGCCGGACGCGTCACCGGTGGTGAACTCGAAATTCAGATAGACGTGGTTGCCCTCCACCGTGCAGCCGACATCCACCAGCATACCGTGCGAGGTGGTGGTCGCCGCGATTTTCTGGAACTCCTCGAAACGGCCCAGCGCCCAGACGACGAACTGGCAGGCGTCCCCCGCCGTTTCGAAAACAAAAGCCGGCGCGCGGCTCAGGCTTTCATAAAGCACCATCGCCGAACATCCGCCGGCAGCGGTGAGGACGCGGCAGCCGCGGTGATAACTCGCCACCAGCGCCGCCTCGGTGGTGGCGAGTGGGATCCAGAAATCGCCCTTGGCCGCCAGGCCGTTGACCCGCAACGGCCCGGCCAGCCCGAGCGGCATCCGCATCAGGCCGATGAAATTCTCGATGTTCCCCTGATAGCGCGACAGCTCGTCGGTCGCGCCGTGCAGCAGGATTTCCCGGAGTGCGGGATCGCCGCCGATTTCCTCCCAGAATGCCGTCGCCCGTTCTTGCGAGACTTTCGCCGTTCCGGCGGGCACGGCGGGGAGGTTCTCCAGATCCGGTTTGAGGCGCTGGGCCGCGTTTTCCAGTGATCCGGTGCCGAGCATCCGCGCCGCGTGATCCTGCGTCAGTCCTCGTTTTCCGGTCATGGAAAAACGATTGTCGGACGAAGCGGCGGCGTCAATCGATTTGGGCCAGCGTGATCCAAGTCGATGGCTCGAACTGGATCTCCTCTTCACGGAGCGCTGGATTCATCCGGCCCGTGCAGCGTGGGGATGATGGGAGGACCATGGGAAGAGGAGGATTGGAATGTTTCGTTCTCGGAAAACTCGTTAGCCGGAGATGCCGACTCTATTTGCTATGCTCCGACTTAAACTCGGGGCGAGCAGCGGGTTGCCCTGCGCCGTCTTCGGCTTGGGTTGATGTCTTTGACTCGGAAATCTCGAAACGCATTTCATGGTGCTTTAGGATCAGCGGTTTCTTACCATCGTAAATGATGGGGACATTGGTAATACGTTGGTCAGTATCCTCAAACGTAATCACATAAACGTCACCATATTCCGTGGATTTTATGAAGTGCCACCGAATCGACAGACTTCCATCTGGATGGTTGCCTGTTCCCCAACCACTCCGAAACACCCATTCTGTCACGTATGGCTTAGTCGTCCGTGATCGATTCTCGATGACTTTACCTTCAGCCTTCATCCCAGGAGCCGAAAGATGGTAATAAGCTCCAGGATGAGAAAATAGTTTAGGATCGGGCACATCATCTTCCGAAGCCTTCAAACAAGGAATCAGCATGCCAAGCATCAAGAGTATTCGTAGTGTCATTTTAGGAGTTTATTCTGGAGGAGGTTCAATTTTCGATACTTCGGAGTCAGTCCCAAACAACTGACATTCTCAGCCGGCCGGGAACGCGGGTTCTTGGATTTCACAGTTCGGATTTTTTCATTATGGATTTCAAACCTTGAAAAACGCCGTCAATTTCTGCTATTTTGGACTTACAATGACGCATTCAGGTTGAAATTACGGTTAATAATCGAAGCAAGGAGGCTGATAGCAATTGCGGTGTCTCGACTTCGCCAGTGGATTGAATATCGTCAGGCATCATCGGGCACTGCTGGTCTCCGGAAAACTCGATGAAGTAGAAGAAGGAGTGGACAGGTGACAATGAAAGCAGCAAGAATCTTGACTCCGATGAGCACAAAATCAGGCCGCGCTACTGGCGGTCCTTCAATACCCCAAGCTCCACCGCCGGGATATAACGAATCCCAACTGGTCGCTCCCGTTTCTAAATCAGAAGGAACGGGTGGAGACCAAATCGGTCTCACGGGTGGGTGTAAATCGTATGTGGTATGATCGCCTCCCGGCGCGGAAGTCTTACCTGGGTCGCCAAACCAATATGGCGCAGAGACCACCCAGTCTGTCCGGACGAGCTTCCAAAGCAGAAGCATGCCGAGAAGTATCAGGAGGAGCTTCCGTCGTGAGGGCATCGCAAGGAATTTGGTACTGTTGGCGAACTAATAGGTCACCCACGACGGGATTGGAAGCCCGAATTCAAATTTGGACGTTACCCGCCGTTGGATGAGCTGGCTCGTTCAGCTTCTTCCTTTGATACCTTGCGGATGACGATAAGCCCCTCACCTTTGGCGTTACTGTGTGCGGTTCCCTCGTAGAAATGGTTTGGCGTTGCAGGCCAAGATTCGGAAATTTGCCCAGTTCCGATGCCTGCCCTGACGCTGCCTGCATCACCATAGGTATCAATCAGCGTTGAATCTTCTCTGTATGGACCGTCTGCACCGACCTGCTTGTAAATGGTTCCTCGCATTCTTGATTGATGATTGATGATGTCCACACGGGTGAGAGTGCAGGCAATTGGATTGGGGGCCGTATTCTTGCTGCCGTCACATGCAGCGACCAGGATTACCAGCAGTATCATCAGTGACGCGGGAAGGGATTTTTTCATCTTATTTTTGCGAGTTATCATCGATTACCGCCCTCTTCACAGAGCGCTGGATTCATCCGGCCCGCGCAGCGTGGGGATGATGGGAGGACCATGGGAAGAGGATGGACGAGTGTTGAAGGGCGGATCTTGACTCAATTCAAGCGCAGCAAATGTCTGTTATTTGGGACTGACCCCGAAGCACTTCGTTGCACTTCACTCTTGAACCTGGGCTTCTTCATTTTGGAGTGATTATCGGATGAAGAATCCGGCGACTTCACCATTCTTCATCGACAGTTCTGCCAGCATATCTGGGACTCCCTCCTTCTGAAAGTCTATCTTCCAATAGTAGGTCTTTACGGCGCCTCGGTTTAGGACACCCATGTATTCCTTCTTAAAGCCGTCCTTCATCAGCGGAGAAATCTGCCCCGAAACATGTGCGAGCTTCTCTTCGGTCATCGCGGTCTTCATCGCCTCGTCACAGACTGATTCGAACTTTTGGAGATCGTTGTTCTGAGTGGCTTCAAGAAGTCTCCCAAGAATAAGAGCTTCATCCTTGGGGGATTCCTCCGCAAATGCTCCAAGTGCTGCGGTTATTAGGGTTGTGAGTGTGAATAGTGCGGTCTTCATAGATTTAGTCTTCAAGTTTCTGCCGAACGTCGAGGTGTGGCACCGGCTACCGGGAGCGCCACTCCACAACCGGGTTCGAGATTGCAGTCCAGAGGTTCATTTCGACTCGGGGCGGGTAGCCGGTTGTCCACCACCGTCTTATTCGCTGTTGCCTTCCGTTATCATCCAAGTGTCGAAGTGATAAACTCGTCTGAGATGACCGTCGGTAATTTCCAGTGGAGCGTCTCTCGTCGGCTGGTTGACCCATTTGCTTGCGGCTAACGGCCACTGCGTCAGGTCCACTGGCTGTCGATTGACGCTCACGGGGCCGGCAAACTCTCGCTCGATCACCTGCCCTCTGCGGTTCGTGTAGCGCCCCGCAATCGCACTTTCGTCGAGAAGCTCCACTTTGCTGCTGGAGAGGACTGCTTTCTTGAATGCCTCCAGCCGCAACTCTGGCGATGCTCCCTCGTATTCACGCTCAGGTGCGGTCTCGATGGCAGCGGCGAATCGGGGGCCATCGATGCGGAATTCGGAGTCTTCTGGATCCGGCTTCGATGCGTTCGGCATCCGAATCGGTGCCTTACGGTCCCAGGTGAACGTCTTCGTGGCTGAAATGGCGATAAGAACACCGGGATAATGGAGAAAAACCCGGCCGATTGTCTTCGATTCATCGCGGACTGCAAGCGCGCCGCCGGGCACAAAACAAAGTCCATACGGGTAATCCACCGGCTTGCCGCTGCGCTGCGTATCGACCACGTAAAGAATGGTCCCCTGATGTTGGAAAGTCGATTGCGCGTCTAAGTTGAAGCCGTGTGGATGGCTGATGCGTTGATAGCCTGCTTTATCTAGCGAGGGCACGGCAAACCAAAGCATCGTGTGGCGCGTGGAGCCGGGATCAATCCAGCGCACGCCAAATGGGTAAGTCTGGGAAAAAGGGCGAGGATTGGTATGAAAAGCTTCACTGAACACACCATAGTCCCGTTCAACCCACGAGATCTGTCGTCCTGACGACCTCATCTCAAATTGGTTTCGCACTTCAAAGGGCTCTGTCCGATCCGCAGCGACACGCTGAAGGATATCGGGCACACTTACGGCCAGCACCGCCGCATCGAGACAGGGTCCGAAGACATTGAACATCGGCGTCTCTGGAGTGATGGGCTTCTTGCTGGAAATTAGATCGCCCCCAAGGAAGACCCAGAGGTAGGACGTGAGTCCCACAGGATCGTTGAAAGTGTCTGGATAACTCCGCCGACTCGTGAGGATCAGACTTCCCCGGAGCCAAACCGCCGCATAACGGGCCAGCACCGCTTCGTGAGCGATTTGGGCGGCACGTTTGACTTCCGCGTCTTTGGATAGTGATGCCAGTGTCAGAACGGGAGCCAGATTCCCTGTCCCATACGGACGCGAAGCGTATTCCGGCCCGCCCGTTCTGGCGATGTCAGCCAGTTGCTCCAGCAGACGCTCGCGAAAGGGTATGTCTGGATCGGACTTATGATAGGATGTCGCATCGCGCACCAGCGGCACAAAAGCATCCTTACCCCATGTCTGTTCACCCAGATGCCGGGCGGTCCACATCATCATGTTGAGATTCGACGTGGTGCTATAGGCGTAG
>JANPKJ010000071.1:0-14577 GCA_031425955.1 Akkermansiaceae bacterium
CCGGTCTTTGTCAGAGACAACGGATTGGAGCTCGGCAGCGGGCTGACGGAGTTGCTCCAGTTGCCATTGCTCACGATGTCGCCCGCCGCCTCGACGGTGAGGTTTCGGGCGTTGCCGCCTCCTGCGATGACGGGCCAGGAACCGAGGTCGAGGAGGTTGGAGGAGAGGTTGCTGATGGAGTGAATGGAGGCGGTGGAAAGGCCGCCGATGGTGAAATTGCCAATGCCAGCGAAGGTAACCGCACCAGCACCCGCCTGCACGGTCAGCCCGCTTGAGAGACGAATCGCAGCAGCTCCACTGCCGGTGATCGTGAGCGGGTTGCTTTGGGCTGTGAGGACACTCAGGATGCTGCCGGCACCCCCGGCACCACCGCCGAACGCGACTGCAAGGGTGAGGTCTTCAGTGCTGGCGTCCGAACCGTTGAACTGAATGTCCAGATTACTTACGCCGGTGTTGGCGATGGCGGGAGAGAAATTAGAACCGGTGGAAAACACGGAGTCCGTAGAGCCTGTCCAGAGGCTTTGCGCATGAACGGTGCCCATCGAGAGGGCGAGAAGAATAATGGACAAGTCAAAAAGGCGGGGACTGAATCTGGATTTCATAGTGGTTCTTTTGAGTTTGAGGAATGCGGGTTTGGATCGGCCACGAAATCGCCAAGAGACGGATTTTGCAAACTGACCGACCCCAAAAGGTAGAATGATGTGGGAAAATGGCTATCCCCCGCAGGGGGGATTTTTTCAGGCCGAGCGGCAACGACTTCGTCCGTGGGGTCAGGATTCTCCGGCTCGCCGTGGATTCCGGAAACTGTAAGTCCGGCAGAAACCATTGAAGCGAAAGAAGTGGCTGTCGATTCAGCGTCAGCGCTTTTCCTGCAAAAAAAAGTCCGGGCGCAGCAGGGTTACAATCTGATCCAGTTCCAATTCGAGCGCTGGAGCAAACGACTCTCCCTCCATGTATTGAATCAACGAGTGCCGCAACTGCCTGGCAGCGGGTCGTTCCGACAGGTTGGTTTCCAGATCCAGCGAACAGGCGAGCAATCTCCCCTGCTCCAGCCGCGCTTCGAAGATGTGGCCGAGTTTCCGGTTGGTGAACCAGTCGTCGATCACCTGGACGATGGGTTTCATCTCCTTGAAACCTGTGAGAATGAATGGCTGTGCGTTCTGTTGGAGCTCCCACCACTGCCAGTTGCTGTGCATGTCGGTGGGGAACAAGGCAAGCGCCGGGTGCTTCGGATCGCACAGGATGCCGAGCGTGTGAGGAGCCTGCCACTTGGTCCAGGCGGTGTTCCAGAAGATCGGGGAAAATCCGGAGGTGAGCGGATGCACGCAATCATTGCGGATCTGAATGGACAGCGGCATCCACAACACACGCTTTCCCTCTGATAAACCCTGTTTCGCCACTGCGAAATCGCGCGTGACCATCACCGCGGCCAGCACCTGGTCGGGCGCTGCGGCAGGATAGACGAATACTTCCCAGGCATTTGAAAAGTCCTTGCCCTCCGCGCCGACAGTCAGCGTGAGCTTGGCAGGAGCTTTCACCGCCGACAGCGGCACGCGGATCGCGCCGAGCGGATGAAGCTCACCCGAGGGAAGATCACGGGCAGGAAGCCGTCCTTGTCCGACGACTTCACCGCCAATCTTAGTTAGACTCCAGACCGGTGTGAGCCCCGCCAGATCATCGGGACCGAAGTGGGCGAGTTCCAGCTCTGCCTCCAGGCTTTCCCCGGTGGTGAAGACCAGCTTTTTCATGCGCGCCAGCGGCACGATGGGCCCGCAGAAACGGCTGTATTCCTCAGGGCTGATATAACCCTTTTCATCCCAGAACGCGTCGAGCACACCGACCAGCGCCGTGCCTTGTCCGGGAAAATCGTGCAGGTCGAGCAACTGGAATCCACCGAAGCCCCGAGTGCGCAGCGCCGCCTCGATGTCGTGTTTGTAAGCCAGTGCCTGGAGCTTGCCGGATGCCATCAGGAAATCATCCGCTTGCTCTAGCAGTCCACTGCGCCGTGCGGTCTCCTGGAAAATCTCGAAATTGCGTGCTTTGAAAAATCCGGTGTACTTCCCGATCTCACGAAAATTCGGATAGACGCACCACTGGCCGATCTCATGCGAGACCACCGGCGCGTCAGGGTGTTTCTTCACGAATCCCGACCAATCAAAGTCCGTCCGCGGGGCCTCGCTGTTGATGACGGATTTCAATCCACCGCCCCAGGCCTGGATCCGGGGATCGGGAGAGCTGTGGAAATCACTGCCGGGCATGATCGTCCACCCGGCACCGGTCGTGTAGAGCCGGCGCGGATCCTTCGCCTTACTTCGCGCCACCCACTCCTGCAGCCATTCCGCATGATTTCGCCCCGCCGGTTCGTTGCCGTAGGCCATCAACAGGAAGGATGGATGATTGCCATACGCATCCAGCATTCTTGTTGTCTCCTTCTCGATCCACGCGTCCAGGGGACGACCGCTGCCGATCTCCGCGCCTTGGTTCGCCCATGAGGAAACCTCCACCTGATAGTAAAAACCCAGTTCGTCCGCCGCGATGAACGCCGCCTCCGGAGGGCACCATGAGTGGAAGCGGATATGATTCAATCCATGCGCCTTGCAAATCCGGATGATTCGCTTCCACGACTCCACATCCACAGGCGGATGTCCCGTGAGAGGAAAAATACAACATTCCAAGGTGCCGCGCAGGAAGGACTTGCGGCCATTGACCGTGATGCGTCCGTCTCTCGTCCCGACCTCGCGAAAGCCGAATCTCACCGACTCATCGGCGGAAATCCCGCTCTCCGCGATTTCAAGACCCGCCGTCAATTCATACAAATCGGGTGTGAACTCACTCCACAACTTCGGAGCCTTGTCGGTTTTGCCAGAAAGCTCCACCTCGAACCCGCCGTCCTCCCTCCTTGTCACCGCTTTTGACTTGAGAACCACCGGACTTTCATCAGAACCCACTCTACGCAGCATTCCACTGATCCGGCCGCTTTCCGCCAGAGTCCCGGAAACGATCACCCTCAGACTGCCGTCGGCTTTCGGAAACACCTGTAGATGACGGATCCGGCTAACAGCCAGGGGACGCAGTTCCATTTTCCCGACCACGCCATTCCAATTGCCCTGCGTGTGATCGGTCACGCTATGGCTCAGCGGCCCGACATTCACGGTTGCGAGGCGGTTGTCGATGCGCAGCGTCAGCACATGCCGTCCGGGTGGCAGCGAGCCGAGATCAAATTCATGTGCCGTTCCCATCGAATCCCCATCGCCCACTGGTTTCCCGTCCAACCACACGCGACTCTGCCAGTGGACGCGTTCCAAATGGAGAAGCACGGGGGAATCCTTCCATGTCGCGGGAATCTCCACGTCACGCTGGAACCAAGCCGGTCCGACGTAGTGCCGCGGCGGTTGCAGGAAAAAGGGAAACTTGAAATTTCCATCCGCCTGCCACTCCTTGAACATTTCCGGGTAGCGCCATCCTTCGCCCGTCCACGCAGTCTTGATCGACGGCAACTCGCCAAAACCCTGTGCGGTGACCGTGCCGGGAAGCTGGATCTTATCGGGAAACCGCCATTGGTCCGGCGTGACCGCGGAGCCTGTATCGTGTGGATCGAGCGCAAAGCGCCACTCTCCCGATAGATCCACTGGGGCCGCCCTCGATGCGAGGGGCAGCAAGGCGGCTACAAGCACGCGGAAGAGGTGTTTCATGACAAGGTTTTGAGAGCCAGCGGAACCATCTCAATCTACGCGCGACCCCCGCCGTTCTTTTTCAAGGCAATACCACCGTGCTTGCCGTCGCCGAATATAACGGTTTTAACAGGCTGAATCATCGGGATTCAGGGAACAGCCTTGGACGCTACCATTGGGCGGATGATGATGAAGGAAGGTTCGCTCTCCTTGACTTCCGGGTAGGCGGAAGCGAGCAGTGCGATCGGATTTCCGTTCTCCCCGCAAACGGCCTGCGGGCGCTCGATGCCGGCGACAGTGATCGAACCGCCTCCTGCAAGCGGCACGGGTGCGGTTTGCGACCAGACGGGCACTTGTGAAACGATATCGTATTTCAATCCATCCTCGGAACTGTAATGCACGAGTGCCTTGCGGATTCCAGTCGCCTTGGATTCCCAATCCGTGCACAAGACCTGATAGCGACCATCTTGCATCCAGACGACGGGGTCTTCGAGTTCGAAACCTCCGGGCAGCCGGTTGCCGGACCCGCCTGATAATCGATAGGGACCATCGACGGATCGCGCTTCAAACGCCTGCATGTAGGCATCCCATTCGCCGTCCCTGGTCTGGCGCGGCTTGAATTTCCCCACGGCATACGCGGAGCCATCGGGGCGCAAGAGGATCGACGGGTTGTTGGTGGCAAGCACGGGTTTGGCGACCGGTTGCCAGGGGCCCTCGATCGAGTTCGCCCAGGCGAAACCGGTTTGCCAGACGGGGATGCCGAGATGATAGATGAGATACCGGTTTCCGACTTTCATCACCTTCGGGTTGTGGATGGCCTGAGTCGCCCACGGGTGCTTCGAGGGATGGAGGACAACTTCCTGGAATTGATAGGGGCCGAATAGCGACTTCGAGGTCGCGCGGATGACATGGCTGTGGAACCAGCCCTTCATTTTCTCCGACTCAGGCCAGCGCGAGGCGAAGAGGTGCCAGGTGTCACCGACTTTGATCACTGACGGATCCCAAAGATACCAGCCGTCCATTTTGAAAATCGCGCTTTCAGGCACCGGCTGGAGGGCAGATCGCAGCGGGCTGCCTTGCGGATGGCTGACCTCGACACCGGGTGGCAGGGCCGGCGGAACCGGCTCGGCGGAATGGGCGGGCGTGAGCGACCCGGCTGCGAGGGAGAAGATGACAAGCAGGTAGGTGGAGAATCGAGAAGTCATTCGTTAATAAATGGTAGGCGGACTCACGGCTTGGCGTGGGTGATGACGAAATCGAGCAGTTCCTGGCACTGAAAGAACCCCTGCCAGAGGTTGTGCCCCTGACCGGGCGGGACAATCAACCGCATCGAGCCGCCGAGGGTTTCATAACGGGATTTCAGGAGTGCCGAGTTGTCCTCCAACGGGACGACCTTGTCGCTGTCACCATGAATGGCGAAAAGCGGCACGCCCGCCTTGGCGATCGGAGCGAGACGGTCGATGGGATTGTGCGTGGCCAGACCACTTTGCAGGTTCTCCGGAGTCATCTGATAGGCCGGTGCCGCCTTGGCCACGCCGGGATAACTGGCGAGATTGCAAACCGGATAGATACCGGCGAAGGCCGCGACCTTGTCAGAATTCTCAGCTGCCCAGGAAAGATTCATCAAGCCGCCACGACTGCGGCCTAACATCACGGGCTTGCGGGAGTATCCGCGCTTTTCCGTCATCTCCGCGTGGAACTTCGAGAACAACTCCCGACCCGCGGGACTCCCGTAGGACTCGCCCACATCGATGCCCGCGATGCCGATGCCCGCCTCGCGGAACTTCTCGAACATCCAGCGCTCCTCCGCACCGGGCAGGTTCGGCAAGGTCGGCGCATACCAGACCCATGGTTTCGGTTTTCCTCCAGCCTCTACTTTGGAAGCGATTAGAAACGCCGGACGGCCTGCGACTGAAATTACTTCCACCGGCGGGATCTTCGGTTCCTGCCCCACCGTTTTGAGCCACGCTTCGGCAAAGCGGCGACCGAGTGCGATCTGTCCGGCGGCGTCGTAGTGAATTCCGTCGGCCTGCTTGCCCAGGTCGTCGGTTTCAATCAGGAAAACTCCCGGAATCTCGCGGGCTGCGCGTTCCTGGGCCGCCCGCACCTGCTGGATGTAGGGGAACTTGATTGTCTTCCTATCATCCTCGGTGGCGTCGGCCGGCATGTTGACCCGTCCGAAAAAGAAAGGAAGTTCCGGTGCATTCAAATCGCGACGGAACGCAGCGATCAGTGTCTTGAAGTTCTCGAAGTAGTTTGGTCCGAGCGCCAGGTGACGCGTATCGCTTTCTCCCTGCATCCAGAGCACACCGGTGGGGCGCGCGGGACGTCCCTTGATCGCGGCGGCGTAGTCTTCCAACAGCTTTCGATAGATCGGGCCAGCGGCGGTATCGTATTTCGAAGCCAAGCGTGACTGATCCCACTGCGGCGCCCAACCCGCCAGCGAGGTGCCACCCATCGCCCGCTTGACGAGGAGGAAATCGTCAGATGGCCTGGCGGCGGCGACGGTCGCGGCAAATGCGACTTCGGGCCCGAAGGTCTTGCCGCCTGCGATCCGCGCCAGTTTCCCCTTGTCGATCAAGCTGATGTTTCCCGGCGGCTGCTTGAACTCAGGTGGAAGCGTTGCGATGGGAACGTTTCCGTCCATGTTGGATTGGCCCGCAAGCAGGACCACTTGAACCGGGTCATGCGGATGGGCAACAGTCTCGTTAGTTTTTCCCAGTGAAATGGTTAGAAGCCCCCGACCGGGCAGGCGTGTGGTGATCCGGCCATTGGTTGCCCGGCCGGATGGGAGTTCCACGAAGTCTTCTTCCCGTCCCGTGCGCCAGATGCGGAATGGCGCATCGGCAAATGGCGGGGCGATGCGAATCTCGATTTCGGCATCCGGATCCTGAACGGCGGCGATGTGGACGACGAGTTTCGATTTATCCGCAGCGAGGAACGACGTTGCCTTGATACCAGGCTTGGCGATGCCGCTCGCGAATGGCCCGCTGACTTCGCTATGCACCACACGCATGCCGGGGACGAGCGGTGCGCACCACTGGCGGAATCCGTGATAGATCTTGGTCGGATAGTAGCTTTTCCCCCAATTGAGATGAATCAACGCCTCGCCGCCCTGACGCGGCGGATAGACCCAGTCGTAGGCCATCCAGACATTCACGCCCTCGTTGAAGGCCTCGGTCATGTAGAGCCAGAACTCGCCGGCGGAGTTGATCAATCCGGGCGATTTGTCGACGCCGTTGAAACAGGCTTCGGTCATCCAAAGCGGTTTGTCTCCGGCGACTTCGCGCATCTTCGCCCAACGGTGACCGCGGCGGTCGTAGTCGTGATTCCCGACCACATCCACCTGATCGGCGGCCGCGGCGAGCAGCGCCGGCAGCGAATGGTTTGCGGTGTCCACGGCGCTGAGCATGTTAGGCGCGACCAGTTTGGGACTGGGCACTTCGGGATGTCGCCGGGACATCTCATCGAGGTATTCCGCGATTTTAACAAACAGTAGAGTGTGTTGCTCGGTGGTGAGGAAATAACCCGGTTGGTCATGGCCCCAGTCCGCTTCGTTGGAAATGCTGAGGTAGTCGATCGGTTGGCCCCGCTTCTGCATGTGGGCGAGAAAGGCCCAGATATATTCGCCGACTTCGAGTTCCAGGCCCGGTTTGATGCTGGCCTTGGTTTTGCCTCCGCCGCCGGCGTCGTTGTTGGTCTTCATCCACGGCGGCGGTGTGTAAAGCACGGCGTAGAGTTTCATGTTAGGATTCCGCTTTTTCGCAGCGGCGGAAATCTCCAGCGGGTGCTCGCAATAGGCGAAATCCTTGGGATCGAAGTTCTGGACGTAGGGATCGTCGTTGTCGTTCTTCGGCTCGTGGTCCCAGCGGATCTGCAGTTGCAGGAAATCCGTGCGGACCTTGCTGAAGATGTCGTCGTAGAGTTTTTCCTGTTCCTCCGCGCGGCCGTTTTTGCCGAGACTGGTGACGTGTGCCTCGTAGAAGATCGCACCGCAGCCCATGCCTTGGAACTCCTGCCGGACCTCCTGCGGCGAGACGGTGACGACCGTGGGTTCGGCGGCTTGGGTAAACACCGAAAGCAGGAACAACAGGAATATGAGAAGGTGAGTCATGGACAATGAGGGTGCAATTAGCGGCTATTCACTTCCAAACGGACAGGTCCTAGCAGACCGGACACAGTCTCTCCCCGGTAGTGGGTGGGGATGGTTACGTAATGGTTGGCAAGGGTGTTGCAAACGAGAACCTCAATGTGATTCTCGCCGGGTTTCGCAAACGCGGAAATATCGAGCTTCCACGGTGGAGCTGCCAGAATACCCGCCGCCTGGCCGTTCACGCGAATCTCCGCAGAGGCGGCCACCTCGCCGAGATCCAAGGTGATTTCCGATGAAGCCTGTGCGGCGGAAAGTTGGAACGTTTTGCGATACCATGCGCTGCCGGAATAGGTTTCAAGCACGCTTGATTTCGCCCAGTCGCCCAGTGAGATTTGGCCTGCGCCGCAATCAAGGCGGATGTAATCGCTGAACGCCGCGCCGCCATAATCCCCGCGAGTTTGCTCGACGCGGATCGCAACCAATGCGGAGGAACGGGCGGGCTGCGTGAGAGAGGCTTTCCATTCACCCGTGTTTCCGCTAACAAGCAATTCTTTCCCATCCGCCCATAGCTTCGGCTTCGCGGAAACCGGCAGGACAAGTGAGCGCAAACCCGGTGGCGCGATGAATCGATACCAACCGGCAGGCCGCACGACCTGGGATCGCGTATCAAACACCGGGCGGGTCGTCTCCTTGAACCAACGCGTGGCAAGATCAACATTCCATGGCAGGACGTTCTTACTCTCCGCATTTCCGCTCGGTGATTCAAGCTGCGGCGGACCATTCGGATGTTTGGCCCAAAGGCTGTCTTCATAGGAGGAAACCACCCTCGCCGCCGTCCACTTTCCTTCCGGAATGGGGGCGGACTGCCAGTTTCCATCAGTGGCGACGAAGGCCACTTCATTGTTAGGATTCCGCAAGGTGAGCTCGCCGATGAATGCGCCATCGCCGCCCACATTTCGTGCTTCCACCTCGATCACGTTCTTCCCGGGCTTCAGCACCTTGGTGAGATCGAACTGGCGGACCCGACTCCAATCGTCATCGCGTCCGATCTCCTTGCCGTTGACGACAAGCGTGTAGCCGTTATCACAGGTCAGGCGCATGGTTGCCGATTCCGGGATCTTTGTCAGGTTGACTTCCCTGCGGAAATAGCGGGTGGCATTTCCCTCGGTATCGCCGGGCCACCAGATCCACTGTGCCTGCGGTGAAAACGGCCGGGCATCCGCTTTTACCGTGGGTTTCGAGCCAGGAACGAACCATCCACGGCCGATCTTGTCATAGCGCAGCAGCAAAGGGTTTCCTCCGCCTGATAGATCGGCTTTGCCCACCTTGATGTCCAGGGATTCTCCATTGAGCCAAGCCTTCGCGGGCAACAGCCCACCACTGGAGATCGGAGTTTCTCCTGCTTGCGGCGACTGTACGGCGGTCCAGAGATAGTAGCGTGTGCCTCCCGCTTCGGCAACGCGTTTGCAACCGGGATGACCGTGCTGGATGTCCCCAAAGCCGATGAACTCATCCGCCACCTGCAGCTTCAATCCGTGATAACCTTGATGCGCGCAATCGGTCTCGATGCCGTAGCGCCAGGAGAACTCATACGGCTGCCACGAGTAGTCCTTGCCGCCGATTCTAACGATCTTTGACAGATCGACGTGTTTGAGCGCCGCAAGCTCCGCATCAGCCTCGGCGGATTCGGGCAGCGGGCCAAGTTTCCAAAAACGAGGACCGAAACCACAAGTAACAACCGACCATTTCGAATCATCGAACGCCGGCTTCTCCCAACCGGGATTCGCCGACGTCTCGTCGGCATATCTCAACCTGCGTGCCTCAGCACCAATCAATGCCTTCGTCGGTGGCCAATGGAAGTCGCCGAATTGGTTGTCGAGCGTGGGCTTGAGTTCGAATTCCCATGGGCCGTCAAGAGCGATGGTGGATGGGGAATTTGAGATTGGGGATGGGGAAGCGAGTTGCGCTTTTCCCGGGCTGAAGACGATCACCTGCATTTCCTTCTCCGTGAGAGGAAGACGGAGTTTCGTTCCTTCATCGTTTTGGGAAACCACATCGAGCGGTTTCGTCGTTCCGCTCCAGGGATCCCACAGTTCGACACTTCCTTTGGCGCGGAAATATACTTCGCTGCCTTTCGGCGCATTGTAGATCGCATAGACATCGCGCGGCCCGATCTTGCGATGCTGGATGTAACCAGGGCCGATGTAATCCCGGAACGGAATCGCGGAGGCCGCGTCATTTGTCGGTCCATTAGGAAACAGTTCCTTCACCATCGCCGCCACCTCGGGATCGTCGCGGCCGATGCGGTCGCTGGCCTCGGGCAGTGCGCCGACCGAGAGCACCAGTCCGCCCGCGCGCTTGAATTCGAGGGCTTTTTGCAGAGTCGAGTGTCGCACGGCCTTCATGGCAGGCAGGACAAGCACCTTGTAGACATTGCCGGAAACGTGGAGTTCCTTGCCAACCACTTCCGCGCGGGCCAGCGATTGGAAGTCCATGAAATCGAAGTCGATGCCCTTTGAGTAAATGTCCTTCGCCGTGTTGAACGCGGTGTCCACCGAGACCTTGCCGTCCATGCCCGCCTCAACGACCGAGACCGGATAGAGGATGGCCACATCACAGCGGTAGTGTCCCTGTGAAAGCAGATAGGCGAGCCGTTGCTGGCAATCCATGAATCCCTTCAGGTGTTTCCAATACGGCATGCGGAACGTGTTGTCCGGCGGCGCCCATTCCCACCAGCCGCCGTGGGTGGAGTAATACATGCCGTGCAATCCTAACAAATTAAAGCCCATCGCATAGTTTGCGAGAGTCGCATCGATCAGCCCGGCGGAAGTCGTGCCCCACCCACTGCCATAGAATCCCTCCAGCCAGACGCGGGGGCGTTCGTAGAGGTGGGCGATGGAAGCGGCCACCTTCGCCTTGATCAGATCTTTTCCGAGACGTGGCTGGTCTGCTCCGGGGCCTTGGTTCCAGCGTTGGGTGCGGAAATAATCGCCGAACTCATCCACGCGTTTGCCGCGCCCGCCGTGATCGCAGCCCAGGATCATGCCTCGCTCTTGATGCCAATCGAAGATCGGTTTAAAAAAACCCTCTTCGCTCAATGCGGCAAGCACATCATAATAATCCAACCTCAACTTCGGCGTGCGGGGACCTGTATCCTTGAACAAGGCTGCTAGTTCCGGCACGATGTCATAGCCCTTGCGTTTGCGGAATTCCTCCGCGAATCCATCGGACCACAGGCGGCCGCTGACACCGAACTCCAGTTCGTCGGAAAAGAAGAAGTTCAAACCCTTGCCAGCCTCACCGGGGAATCGCTTTTCGAATTGGCCGAAGAACCGCTCGGCATACCATTTTCCGGACATCGGATGCATCGGATTGAGTGACCATGGCATTGTTTCCGGGGTCACCTTGCCGTCCTTGTCCATCCTGAGCTCCATGCCCTTCACTTCCGGGTGATCGCGCAGCAACTCGTCCACCATGTATCCCTGGCCGAAGCCGAGCGTGTAGTCGCTCAGGCTGATGCCAGCGCCCTGTTTTCCCGCCTCGGCCTTGAACCAGTCTGTCAGCTCCCACCACGCCTTCGAAAAAATCGCAGGTTCACTCGGATAGGTGAGACCAAAGGAACGCCCGCCCTTGTCGGAGTGGGCGTAGTTGATCTGATAGCCGGATACGCCCATGCCCTTCATCTGCTCCAATTGCCATGACAGCCGCTCCTTGGTCAGCGGATCGCCGAGCCACCAATAGAACGGCACAATACCGAAGCCCGGCGGCGGGGTTTTGAACCCCGGCAGCACATCGAGCGATGGCGACCGGTCGGCGAAACCGATCAATCCCACCGGCGGCGGCGGAGTGGGGGCAGGATCATCAGCCCGGACCATGGAACCAGCCATCAGACCGACGAGAATATGGAAGAAGATACGTTTCATGAGGATGCGGAGGATCGCTGTTCCTGTTTAATGATTGTCGGATGTCGGCCAACAGAGGTCGAATCTCTGGAGATAAGGCAAGTGCGGTGAGGATGGTTTTTTTTCGACGATATGAATGCCCCATTCGATGGGTCTGCCGTTGCCGCTTCCCGTGAATGCCTCGGGTCTGAATCCGCCGGCGGCGGATGGTGTGCTTCCAATCCGATGAGTGGGAACAAAATGAATGCCATCCCCGGCATAAAAAATCCGGTTTTTGAGGGAATCAGGACCATGATTGCTGACCATTGCGGCCACGCCATGACCATCCGGCCAGACCAATACCTCGTGGCCAGCTTCGATGACTGGAGCATCCTGCGCCCGCACATAAGGACCTTGCGGTCGGTCGGCGATGGCCAGTCCAATCTTTGTCTGATGGGGCGTGGTCGCGATGGCCTGGCGTCCTTTGTAATACAGCCAATATTTCCCGTCCTTGACTAGCAAACAGGCGTCATCAAGCCGCACGCCGTCGAAAAACCGATCGTCGCCACGCGGGCGCATCACCGGATCGGGGAATTTTTTCCACGGTCCATCGGGTGAACAGGAAACTGCAAGACCGATGGCAGTAGGAGAAAGCCCGGGCCCTTTCGCGACAAACGGTTTGGGCACGGCGGTTAAGAACAACCAGTATTTCCCTTCAGCCACAAGGATGTTTGGAGTGAAGACACTTTGCTCGTCCCAACCGCCAATTGTTCCGCGTGCCAGAGCCTCGCCGCGTTCGATCCAAGTGTGACCGTCGGGCGAAGTCGCATACCAAATGGTGGCATCGTAGCCATGTTGAAAGCGGCCTTTCGAATACCATACATAATATTGATCCTCCACTTTGATGACGTCGCTGGGATCGCGGCGCATGACCCCGTCCTGCGGGCCAAGCCCCTTGGCCGGGGAAAACACGGTTTCGACGACTGGCAAGACAGGAGACGAGACTTCGGACGCGCCGACAAGGCTGGCAACTGACGCCAAAACTGCGAGGATGATGCTCGGTTTCATGAGAGAGGTTGCTTAGGGACTCTGGGTATTCCGCAGCACCACCGGACCGAGCAGGCCCGAGGAAAGGAGCGGTGATTGAGCGGTGAAGTAATTCCACGTGGTGAAGGTGTATCGTCCTTTGGAGGGGCGGGGTCGATTATTCAGCACCCATTCGGGGAACACCTTGAGCGGGCCGCCGAAGCCCATGTCGCCCTTGTTCCATTCGCTGTCGGCGGGTTGCTGTTCGTCACCGATGAGTCGGTTAGCCCAGCAGTTGGTCACGCGGATTTCCAACCGGTTCTCGCCAGTGAGGACAGCTTCGGTGACATCGACCCGCCACGGGGCGGTCCAGACCACTCCGAGGTCGCGGCCGTTGAGGCGGATGGACGCGATGTCCCGCACCATGCCGAGGTCGAGCCAGATCGGGCGGCTCCCGGATTTGAGGGTGTCGTCCGCAGTGAAGGTGGTGGAGTAGGTTGCAGTGCCGCTATAGTATTTGATTCCCGGATCCGTGTGATCTTTCCAATCGATGAGACGATCAAAGTTTATACTGGCAGGTCCGCCCCACGCAGGGTCGAAGGCCACCGTCCACTTCGCGGCATCGAGCGGCAGAGCTGGTTTCACAGGCGGAAAATTCGAGAGATCCGTTGGCCGGACTCCGGCAACAATGGCAGAGCGGAACACCACGAAAAAACTCTCGGACGGCGCGAACTCCAGATCGATTTCGACACCGCCATCCACCACTTGGAAAACGGGCAGCGGACGCATCACGCCGGTGACGGGGTGCCAGAGTTCGGGTTGGCGACCGGAGACCGGAAAACGGACCCGGGCCGACCCTGCCACGCGGGCGGTGTTGGCGACGAAGAATACTTCGTTAGATTGATCCTGGCGGCGAATGGCGCGCAGCTTGGGTTGCCCACCGGTGACGTTGAAGGATACGGCGGGCGGATCTGCTGGAGCCGGCTTCCCCCACTGAAGCAGCGCCTGACAGCGTGTCAGATAGGCGATCCACGCCTTGCCCGGTTCCCACCAGGTCTGAGTGTGGTCGAAGTGCGTGCCCCAGCGGCCCATGACGACACCGGGCTTGTGGCGGTCGCCTCAGGGTTGATGGGTGTAACGGTGCAGGACAAGATGGTTGATGCCATCGCAGAATGCCTCGTCGCCGATGGATTTGAGCCACGCCGGAGTTTCCGACCACTGGCTGACATCAGGCTGGCCGGTGAAGGCCTCCGCTTCGATTGGATTGAATCCGGCGGCCATGCCGGATTGCACGGTTTCCAACAGGTGGCCGGAGCGGTGGTAGTTTCCGCCGTGGGTCCAGAACTCCGTTAGCAGGCGATCCACATGTGGGGTGACTTCGGGAATCTTCCAAGGGCCGCCGTAAGGTTCGCAGGAAAACCGGAGACCCGCCGCGCGGAGTTTACTGGCGATGACAGGGAAATAATTCTCACGGAACAGGTCGGCGACGGTTCGTTTGAAATCCTCGCTGTAGGCATCGGTGCGGGCCCGCCCGCCGATCTCGCGCTTGGCGAGGGTGGGCAGAAACGGGATCGGATCATAGCCGCGGCGCTTTTGAAACTCCTCGCGCATGCGCGGCGTCCATCGCGGCATCCACGACTCGTAGCTGTCGAAGTGATAGAAATTGAATCCCTTTCCGAACATTTCGCCGACGTGGGGTTTTGCGTCATTGATGATATGGTTCACGTGGAATCCGACGGCTTCGGCGCTGAGTTTGTCGCATTCGAATCCGTTAGCCTGCCACTGCGGCGGCTGTTGGATCGGTCCCATGACGGTGTGACCGAATCGATAGAGAATCCACTCGCCGGGCGGAGCGGACCATTGGAGCTGACCATCGGCACCGACACTCTTCGTTAGATCCACTATC
>JANPKJ010000072.1:0-3585 GCA_031425955.1 Akkermansiaceae bacterium
TGACTTCGCGAAAGACCCGGAAATGAGAAAGCGCGCGGCGATGACGCTCGATTCGATGATCCTCCACGCCGCCTGCGCGTGGAATCGTGGTTACTACATCACTCCCGGATCACGATTGAAGGGCTGGAGCAACAACGTCACAGGACCTGATGGCTTGGACACCACTGGAGCGATTGCGTGGTTCTACTTCGGAGCCGATCGTCCGGTGGATCCCTATCGGATGAATCCGGGCGGATGTTTTTGGTTCACGGTGAAGAAAAGCTATGAGCCACCTGCCTTGTTCACCGCCATCGCCCGCGACCGATCCAAGCCATTCACCCACCTCGGCAGCGCGCGTGAGAGAATCCGTTACACCATCTATCAACAATACGGTTACGGACTCGGCAGCCAGTGCGAGTTCCTCGAGAACCAGAACGACGGAATTTACAAGGAAGCACGGCGCGTCATGTTCAAGTGGGTTTCCGACAAACGGCTGAGTGCATTCATTCCACTGCAGGTAAATCCCCAGCGGCCTTACAATCTCAAAGACAACAAACCTAACTCATTCGGCTACGGAGAGAATCCGTTCACTCAGGTCCTCCAAAAAGACGGAACCCTCGTGGGCATCACCTCGGTTCCCGACAAATATCCGCATTGGAAAATGTATGCGCCATTTTCCAAAGACGGAGCGATCCTCAAGCGAATCGAAAAGAACGACTGGGTCTTCTGCCACGGTGGTCCGGTGCTCTTCGCCTTCCGCTATCTCCAACCTTCGTATTGGGCCGAACCGAACACGAAGGAGAATCTCGACGTGCTGCAGAGCGACAGCCGCAAGAACGGCTGGATTCTCGATACAGCGCCGGTCGCCATGTTTGCCGGTGGCGGCGTCGATGCGGAACTGGAGCGTTTTTCCCAAGCGATCCTGACGAAATCCAGCGTCGAAGCCGCGGCCATCGAATCGGACAATCCTCGTTTCACGTATCGCTCGCCCAACGGTCACACGCTCGACATCACCCACCGTCCGCACAAAGTGAAATACGTCGATCATCATAAGATCGACGGGAAACCTGTGAATTACTCCGAGTATCCACACTTTGGAAATCCTTGGGTGCAGCAACCGCTCGGTTCCGATAAACTTCACGTCCGCCACGGCAGAAAGTCGCTGACTTATGATTTCGTGAAATGGACCAAAGCCGAAACCTCCGCGAACCAGGATTGAAGATCTTGTTCGCATTCACCAACTACCAGAAAAACTAAAGATGAAAAACAAACCGATCATGAGCTACGTCGCCGCACTGGCATTCATCGCAGCCTTTGCAAGCCCCACCGAGGCGGCCGAGGACTCTTCCGCACGCGCGCCTTCGAAAGAGTCTCTCATGCCCACTGCGGCCGAGCGCGAAGCTCGACTTGGTTGGTGGCGTGACTCCCGCTTCGGCATGTTCGTCCACTGGGGTGTTTACTCAGGTCTCAGCGGAACTTGGAATGGAAAACAATACGGCGGCTACGGTGAGCACATCCAGCGCATGGCGAAGATTCCGATTCCTGTCTATCACAAGGAGGTTGCCGGGAAATTCAATCCCACGGATTTCAATGCCGACGAGTGGATCAAACTCGCGAAAGAGGCTGGCATGGGATACTTCGTCATCACCGCGAAACACCACGATGGGTTCGCGATGTATGATTCCAAAGTCAGTAATGCCACGATCGTCAAAGCCACCCCGTTCGCCCGCGATCCCATGCAAGAGCTCAAAGCCGCTTGTGCGAAACACGGTATCAAGTTCGGATTTTACTACTCCCATGCCTTCGATTGGGGCGAAGCGAACGGACCCGGCAACGACTGGGATTTCGACAATCCGGGCGGTGACAAACTGCTTCATGGTGCCAACTGGTGGGAAAAATTTCCCGAGTTTCTTCCCAAGGCGCGGAAGTATGTGGATGAGAAGGCGATTCCTCAGCTTCAGGAGCTGATCGCCAACTACGATCCCGACATCATCTGGTTCGATACGCCGCACAAACTTCCGCCGGAGGAAAACCAGCGCATCCTTGCTGCGGTTAGAAAGGCCAAGCCGTCGCTCGTGATCAATGGCCGCCTGATAAGCGGCCTTGGCGATTATCAGAGCACTTGCGACCGCCCAGCGGAATTTCCCCCGCAAAAAGGCGACTGGGAAGGTGTGCCGACGACCAACGAATCCTACGGTTACAATGCCAATGACCGCAGTCACAAACCGGTTTCCCATTTCATCCAGCTCCTCGCGAAATCAGCGGCTCGTGGCGGCAATGAATTGATGAACATCGGACCGATGGGATCTGGGAAGATCGATCGGGCCGATGTGGACATCTTGAAAGGCATCGGCAAATGGTGGGTGGTCAATGGCGAGTCGATTCGGGGGACCACGAGGACTCCGCTCGCGGTGCAGGCATGGGGAGAATCCACCCGGAAGGGCAACCGCCTATACCTCCATGTGTTCCAATGGCCCTCCAATGGCAAACTCGTGGTCGGAGGATTGAAAACCGATGCCTCGAACGCCTATCTTCTCTCCAACAAGACTCAGGTGCTCCCCATCAAACGATCCGGTCAAGATCTCGTCATTGAGATTCCAAAGGATGCACCGGATACGTCGGACAGCGTGGTGGTGCTTGAGTGTGCCGGCGAACCCATGGCGGATCCGGTTCGTTTGTTGTCCAATCACGTCCCGGTCGATATGCTCCGAGCGTATGACGGCGTTTTAAAAGGCAAGCTGCGGTTTGGGCCGGGAAAGAAAACGGATGACGTTGTGATGGACTGGACCCAGACGGACCGCTCCGTGTCATGGCCCGTTCGTTTAAACGAAAAAGGAATGTTTGATCTGACGATTAATTACGACGCTCCCGCAGGCAACAAAGCGAAAGTGGCGGAAGGCGATGCTGGGAAGGAGCAGCAGCGTGCGCAGAAAGGCGCGGCAGGCACTTATATTGTCTCGGTTGGCGGCAAGGAGTTCGCTAAACCCGTTCGGCAGGGAAGTGCGGTCAAAGAACGGTTAGGTTCCGTCACGCTTGAGCCGGGCGAGCATGAAATCAGCGTCTCCGCGAAGGAGATCACGGGTGAAGAGTTGTTCCGCCTGCGCAATATCACGTTGACCCCCGTCAAGCCATGATACGGCCTGTATCATTCTTTTGGATGTTGGTGTGTGTCTGCCACGCATCCGAACTCAAACTTCATTACGACCAGCCTGCGAAAAAGTGGACGGAGGCGTTACCGATCGGCAATGGTCGTCTTGGCGCGATGGTATTCGGCGGTACGACATCGGAGCAGATCCAATTCAACGAATCGACGATCTGGACCGGCAAGCCGCACGAATATCAGAATGAGGGCGCGGCGGAATTTCTGCCGCGGATCCGCAAGCTGCTTCAGGAAGGGCGCCAGGCATTTGTCGAGTCTGAGAAGATGGCCGCTGAGGGAAACAGCAAGGAAGCGAAATCCCTGTTCAATTTATCCAAAGCCAAACAACGGGAGGCTGAAGCAATCGCCGGCAAGGAGTTCATGAGCGAGCCCATCCGTCAGGCGATGTATCAACCGTTCGGGGACATTCGACTGGAGTTCCCGGATCATGCGAAAACCACGGAATA
>JANPKJ010000073.1:0-3958 GCA_031425955.1 Akkermansiaceae bacterium
CCGCATGAACACCACCGCCACGTCCGGCGGCAAGGGCCAGTTCGCGCTTGGCAGTTTCACCGCGGACGCCATCTCGCAGAACATCACCTTCCAAGGCAGCACCAACGGCATGATCCAGGCCTATCAGGTCCGCCGCATCACGGATCCGCTCGCGGCGATCGCTTGGGAACCGTGGAAGGAAACCACCGGCGATTCGGATGTCACTACCACCGGCACCACGGTGCGGGCTTATGTCTTCAGCTCGACCGCGCCCGCTGCTCCGCTCAATGGCGTGACCTTCACCCGCTTCGCCAGCCAGTCGCTCGATATTTTATCAGGATTTACTAGCGGAGGATCGGATACCTTCGGTTCAGCCAGTGCCCCGTTCACCACGATGAGCAGCGACTACCGGAAAATCCTCGGCAGCGGCGCATGGGGCGGGAAAAACGGCTCGTTCACCTTCAACGGCCTCACCCCGGGCCAGTGGTATTCCATCCAATGTTGGACCAACGATTCGCGCGTCGCGGGTGGCGGCCGCAGCCAGCGCATCAACGGCTCGGCATTCCTCAACTACAACCCCGGCGGCCCGAGCGATAACCTCGCCTACGAGGGAGGCCTCGGTCACCACATGACCGGCATTTTCCGCGCCAGCGCAGCCTCCCAGCGCCTCGATCTTGGATCCGATACGTCCGTCCAGGTCAACGGTCTCCAACTCCGCTCCATTCCGACGCCGGACTCGTTAGTCGCCGAGGCGAAGCGCCGGAACCAGTTCACCCTCCTCAGCTACATCGATGGGAAAATGACCTCATCAGCACGCTTCGAAGGCGTCCATCTCGCTTTCGCCTCCGGGCAAATGGAAAAAGCCAAAGTGGACATGCAGACGGCCTCGCTTTGGTGGGGCGCGGGAAACGGCTATACTTTCGACGGCTATCCAGCGGTTGATGCCGTCATCCGTTGGAAAAGATATGTCAATACGGCAAGCCGCAATGCCATCCGCGATCGCCTGCCCACCATCAACTACCGCACGCCCGGCACTTCGAATCTTCTGAAGCTGGCGCAGACGATGCGCATTCTCGGGTCGGAGGAATTCGGCGAGGGAGCTTTCCGCCATCCGGACAACGACTGGCGGCCCTCTGATCCCACCGGGCGCAATTGGATGATCGGCCAACTCCGCAGTGAATCCCAGACCGGCATCTCGGAGTTCGCCTCGAACGACTACGGCATCCTCAATGCACTGCCGTCGCTCACGCTCTTCCAGCTTTCGAAAGACCCTGAAATCCGCGCCGCCGGTGCGATGTCATGGCCCTCTTTTATGGCGCAAATCGGGCCGGTCTGGCAGCCTTCGGACAACTACATCGCTACCTGGAGTCTGCGGTCCTACGAGGACCAGAGCGGCTATCTCGGCGTTTACGGGCGCATGCTCTGGCAGGCGCTCGGTAGCGGTGGGCGCAACGGCGACGCCAAAGCAATGGCGGTCATAGCGGCCTCCGGGTATGTCCTTCCCGCACCTGTTTTGCGCGCGGCCAACGACCGAAGCGCCTCCTACACCTCCCGTCTTTTCGGCGCCAATGCCTATCAGCAGGCTTATGTCGAGGGGGATAAATACATGCTTTTCTCCGCTTCCGACGCCCGCGCTTCCGGCAGCGGGTCGAGCTGGAGCTACGGTGTCCGTTGGAAGGGCATGAAAAACTATTTCTGGCTCATGGGTTCCGGCACGGACGATCCCGCCGACATGCGCGCCGCTTCTAACCATGGGAAAATGCAGCTCGATTTCGACACCCTCCAGCATCGGGACGCTGTGGTTTACGCCTTTGATAAAAGCCACCCGCTCGCCCGCGACCCGCGCTACGCCCAAGCCCAGGTTCCCGGCGGATATCTCGCGATGATCAATGACGCCGCCACCTCCGGCCGTATCTTTCTCCATTACAACAACGTCATGATCTCCGTCGCCTCGGACGTCCCATTCGTCTGGGACCCGGCCGCCGGCCTCTACTCGCCGCGCGCTGATCCACAACCCGGTGATTCGGAATTCCGCATCGCCGTCGGCGGTGTCGGCTACCCGCAGAACGACCCGAACTTCGCCGCAAACATAAGTGCGACGAACAACCGGTTCGCCGTCGCCATCGAGACAGCCTTGCCCACAGAATACGTCGGTGCAACGGCAGCCGCCCAGCTTGCTGCCTTCCGCAGCGCCCTGCTCGCCAGCTCCTCGGTATCGCACACGGACGTCACGGTCGGTTCCTACAAAATCACCAAGGCCCGTTATGTCACCCGCCGCGGCGACATTCTGGAAAAGGAAAGCTACAATGACGATCGCACCCACCGCGGCGGATGGATCAATGGAGCGGCGGTCGATTACACCAATTGGCCCGCCATCGAAAACCCATGGATGTCCCAGCTCCGTACCGGCGGACGCCTGCTCACAGGCACCTCCGGAAATCAAAAAGTGGTGATCGATTCGGTAAACCTCACCGTCGCCGAATCCACCGTTCCTTCGCCTGCAGCCACTCCGGAAATCACCACGCTCCCACCTGCGGGTGTTAGTGAAACGGGCGCCTCCCTTGTCGGCGGCTTAACCTCCACCGGTACCAGCGCCACCAGCGTCACGGTCTTTTGGGGGACCAGCGACGGCGGGACCAATCCCGCCAACTGGACTAACAATCTGTCCTTGGGCACCAGCGGCCTTGGCGATATCATCACGCCTGTTTCCGGCCTCGTTGCCAATACCACCTATTTTATGAGACATCGTGCGGTCAACGCATCCGGCACCGTCTGGTCCGCGGCGTCCGTTTCATTCACCACGGCCAAAACCCCGCCACCTCCTCGCCCTGATGGGTTGACCACGACTCCCACCCTTGGCTCAGTTCCTCTCACATGGAACGCGGTTGCGGGAGCGACCGGCTACCGCGTGAAACGTTCCACCACCGCGGGCGGACCCTACACCACCCTCGCCGCCAACGTGGCCGCCACCACCTACTCAGACACCACCGCGCTTGCCGGCACTCCCTATTACTACGTGATCTCGGCCCTCGGCACGGGCGGCGAAAGCGGAAACTCCGGTGAAGTCGCCGGCACACCCGCCGTCCCTCCCGCCACTCCCACGGGCCTCACGGTAACCCAAGGCTATATCTATCCGGAACTCACCTGGAACGCCGTTCCATTCGCGACGACCTACACTGTCCTCCGCTCCACCACCAGCAGCGGACCCTACACCCTCATCGCCAGCGGACTTGCCTCTGCCCAATATTCGGACACCTCGGCACTCAACAACGTCACCTATTTCTGGGTCGTCACCGCGCACAACGTCGCCGGAGCCAGCGGCGTCTCGAACGAAGTCACGCTCACGACGAACGTCGCCAGCTTCATCAACATCACGGCGGGAAATTGGAACGCGGTGACGTGGATTCCGAACCCGCCCGGCCAACCGGTGCCTAGTAGCACCGCCATCATCGATTTCCAGAACAGCACGCCGATCAGCAGCAATCAAAACATGGGCACCTTCGCCCTCAACCAGCTCCGCTTCCTCAATCAGACCACGACTCTCAGCGGTGGAGCTCTCAATTTCAGCGGCACCGCTCCCACCATCGTCAGCGGCGTCCTCAACGTGCCTCACAGCATCGCCAATCCGATCACTCTAACATCTGACACCACCTTCAATGTCTCCGCCAACACCCTGTCCGCCAACGGCGTCATCAGCGGCACGAAAAACCTGGTCAAATCGGGTGGTGGCACGCTCAGCCTCGGAGCGGCTAACACCTATACCGGCAACAGCCTCATCACGGGCGGGATTCTACGCTACTCAGTGAACAACACCGGTGTGAAAACACTGCTCTTCGGTGGCGCGGTCGGCGCTGCCGATACCGGCACGCTGGATCTCGCGGCCAATGTCACGGCGCTCGCGCTCACCACCCAGACCGGCCCCGCCGCAGGCAGCAGCGGCCTCGTCATCGCCTCCGGAAGAACCCTGACGGTCAACGGT
>JANPKJ010000074.1:0-3067 GCA_031425955.1 Akkermansiaceae bacterium
TTTTCCGCCGACACCGCCGTTCATGTCCCCCACCCCGAAGGTCGTGGCGTAGATGACGCTGGCGGGCGCGAGGTAGGTGGTGTTCACCCCGTAGTCCTCGTAGTTGGCGGCTTGGGCGGTGTAGTATCCGGTTTGGAAGACCGCCAACGGCGTGGTGCTTGTGCCGGCGGCGAAGGTCGCGAGATTCCGCATGTCCAGCAGCGTGTTGCGCGTGGTGGATTCGGTGGAGTTGTTTTTGCCGACGATGAAATTGCCGGAACCCGTGACGCGGAAGGTGGAATTTGCGACGGCGCCGGAGCCGTTGAAAACGAGCCTGGCACCATTCGACGAGCTGGCGGCCGATGTGGAGACGTCCACCGCGCCGGTGATGGCGAGGGTTTCACCCGAACCAACAAGGACGCTGTTCGATCCGCTGGAGGCGCTGCGCACAGTGAGGCTGCCGGCGGTGAGGCTTGCGGGCGTGGTGGCGAGGTCCAGCGTGCTGGTGTTGCCACTGCCGTTAGTGGCTCCGAAGTTGAGGCTGGCAAGCGCGGTGGTCTGATCGGTGGTGTGCCGGATCGTGCCGCCGTCGAGGACGAGTCCGCCGGTCATGGTGTTGTTCGCACCAAAGCTGAGGGTGCTCGGGCCGCTTTTGGTGAGCGTCCCGGAACCACTGACGATGCCATTGAAAACGACGGTGTCATCGCCCGTGCCGCCGATGGCCAATGCGCCGCCCATCGAGACGGGAGTGCCCAGCGTGTAGGAAATGCCGTCGCTGCCGACGTCCAGCGTGGCACCCGCGGTGAAGCTGAGGGAACCGCCGGTGAGGCTGGTGGTGCCGCTGCCGGTGCCTTTGAGGGCGAGGCTCTTGAGGGTGAAATTCGAGCCGATGTCGTTGTTTGCCGTGATCGAACCGGAGGGGGTGAGGCCGGTAAAGAATTCGAGCTTGGTGGCGGCATTGCTGGCGGGAGCGACGCCGAGCTGCCAGCTTCCGCCGCTGCTCCACGAGCCACTGCCGATGCGGTTCCAAATGAACGACGGGTTGCTCGCCGCGCTTTTCGGGTCGGTGCCGGCATTGAACTCGATCGCGTTTTTCACCCCGTCACCATCGGGATCCGCATCCGGCCCGATAATGGCCGGATCGGTGACGCCGGGCCAATTGGAAGCCTGCCAGGCGGTGAAACCGGGCGGCGAGGAGGAGACATTCACCGTGAGATCGGCGGAGGTTTCACCCAGCGCGTTCATGGCGGTGAGGCGCAGGACGTAGGTCCCAACGGTGGAGAAATTCACGCTGGTGGCGGCGCTCGCGGCATTTCCGAAGTTGGCCGCTCCAGGCCCGCTGAGGAGGCTCCACTGGGTGCCGGTGGCGAAGGAAACCGCGGCGTTGAGAGTGAGCGGGAAGCCCGCGCCGGCGGTGGTCGTGTTGCCGGGGTTGATCCATGGCAGCGAGTTGAACGTGATGTCGAGCGTGAGCGCGGGACGCTCGGCGCCGACGGCATTGTCGTTGCTCTTGAGGACGGTGTAGTTGTTAGCCGTGGTGTCCGCTTCCGAGACGGGTGAGAAAACCAGAAGATTGAGCTTCTCGGAATTGTTGAGGGCCGTTTGCACCGCTGCCGCCAGGGCCGAGCTGGCGAAGGTCTTGCGGTCGTGAGCCACGATCGCGTCGTAACCGGCGATGCTTGCGAGTTTCGTCGGATCGTAAGTTCCTCCCGCGGTCGTCCAGGTGTTGGAGCCATCGAAGGTGGCCCAGGTGACACCACTGCTAGCTCCATTCGTGGAACTGCTGCCGTCTCCGACTCCTTCTTGGAAATCGCGGGTGAGCCGATGGAGATCGAGCGCGCCCACCGTGCCAACGCCGAGCGTGCCATCGGTCCAAAGGTCCAGTTTCGCGGACTGGATCGTGGCCCCGGCAGGCACTGAATCCATGCCGAACGCCAGCACGGCCCGCTGGGCGGCGCTGCTGTTCCGACCGACGAACATTTTCTCATCCGAGCCGTGGTTCCACGCGGTGCTGTTCGCCTGGATGTAACTCGCTGAGTGGGTGTAGCCGTTCAGTTCCTCCTGGAGCACGACCGTCGTATCCGGTTCCACCAGCACGATCAGATCCTTCGATCGGCTGACGGCTTCGTTGGTGGCGGTGCAGCGCAGGGTGTAGGAGCCTTTCAAAGAAAACGTGACCGTCGTGTCCGCGACGTTGGGATTTTCAAAGGTCACGGTGCCGGTTTCCACATCCGGGTCCGGGACAACGCTCCAGACAAAGGTGGTGGTGCCGCCGCCAGCTGCGGTGGCCGTCACCCGCAGGCGTTGCGAGACGGATGGCAGCGAGGCCGGACTGGCGGACGGACGGGTGAAGGAAACGAGGGGCTCGTCGATGATCGGGAAGCCGGGGATGGGGGTCCACACGAGGTTCACACCGGTCGCGTTATGCTGGAGCGCGAAAGAGCCATAGGTGGGTGTGGCGTGTCCAGCGGCATCCCCCGTGACCGTGCCGAGGGTGAAGGTGCCGCTGAGAGAAGCACAAGAAAGAACCGGGAAGCTGCGGCTGCTGCGCCAGAAACTCAGCGCGTAGGTGGTTTCACTACCGGATGAATTGAGCGCCACATCGATTTTCGCGCCCGCGGTCACGCTCACCGCACCGGTGGCGACGAGCTTGTCGCCGGCGAGGGAATTGCTTCCGAGTTCCCATTGCAGCCTTCCGGTAGATCCGAAGGCCACGGTGTTGGCGATGGTCATCGTGCCGAAGCGATCACCCGGCGCGAGGGTGCCATTCACGGTGGTGGCGGCCGTGAGAGAGCCGCGACCTGCTAGAACAGCTCCGCTGGAAACGGTCACCGCGCCGGATGCGTGCGCGCCGTTGATGGCAAGCGTACCGGCGCTTACCGTGGTGCCGCCGGCGAAGCTATTGTTGCCGTTGAGCGTCCAAGTTCCGGCCTCGTTTTTGGAGACTCCGGGGATGGTGTTGGTGGTGGAGCCATCCAGCAGATTGCCGTTGATTACACCGCCGCCCGCTCCGCGGAGATCGAGCGAGCGTCCGGTCGTGTTAGGAAAAATATTCCCTTCGATGGTGAGCGTGCCGGCGAGCGAGGTG
>JANPKJ010000075.1:0-2490 GCA_031425955.1 Akkermansiaceae bacterium
CCTACGCTCCATCAACCCAAATTCGAGCCCCTCGCCACTTCACCCTTGAACCAACATCCATGATCTCCTATCAATCCGCCGCATCCCTCCACCATAGCTTAGTTTAGCCATTGAGTGGTCGGATTTTCGGGGCCGCCTCAGCTGTCCGGAAGAGCGATGAGGCGTGGTAGCAGAAAATGCAACGCAGCCAGGTCCGGAGCCGGGTTGCGGGTTTTCCAAAACATTTCTATCGAGTTTACCGGATCCAACAGCAGTTTCCCATCCGTCCCGCGGGCGAAGTGTTGATCATAAAACGTGACCCCGGCGGAAATAACGGGGAGAAGCTTCCCACGCATGAATTCCATGTCCCCGGTGTGGTCGTAGTAATCCACCATCATCGTTCCCAACTCCAGGATGGGGAGGTAATAATGCTCTGTGTAGCCGGCCTTGTCGGCGGGAAGCAGCTTTTTCAAGCCACCCCAAAAGGGCGCGGTTTCCCTGAAGTAGGCGCCTTCGTGACCGTAGAACTCCTTCACTTGCGCTGCGTTTCGTTCCAGAATCGAGTGATACATCAGAAACAGCGGCTTCATGAGATCGAAGTCACCTGCAGCGAGCCGGGGCCAATACATCGGCCGTGTGTTCTGGAACCAATACTGCCCGCCCCAGCCGCGATTGTCCGCGTTGATCGGATCGGGGATGTCCACGCTGGATCCTTTCTGGCGGCGGGTGTTAGCGGGATTGTCGGTGACGAAGATCGAGCCGTTGAACTTGATCGGGTAAGCACCGCGCCCGGCGCAGGCGGTGATGAACCGCTGCAAGATATATCCTTGGGTGACGCGTGAGGCATCCGGGTCCCCAGTCACGATCACGTGGCTTCGGTCCCAAAACTCCGCCCACCACTTGCGGTGGGCCTCGCGTGTCTTGGTCAAATCGACCGATCCCGAGCTTGCCACCTGTTGATCCAGTTTCGATTTCCACTCATCGATACTTCCAGTGGCGGTTGTGAGGACGTGGACTGTCGCCAGGGAGGACTTCGCCGGATTGGTGGATTGAATGGATTTTCCGGTGAGACCGGTAAAATGATCTCCACGGATGGTTGCGCCGAAAGTGCGGTCCAACAGCTCCGGATTGATTTTCCCGCTGTTGCGGTGATACCAAGTTATCCGGCCATTTTCCGCTGGCATCTCCACGTCGGGTGTGACCCGGTCTTGCTGCTCGGTCCGCCAGGGATCGAGGGTGACGGTGGTGGTGACCGGTTTGTCGGAATCGGTCTCAATGCGAATCACTGGCGCGTTTGCATCGACCCACAGACGGAGAGTCGTGCCGCTTCCGCGAATCAGAATTTCGCTCTCGCGGAGCTTGAGGGTCTGGGAAAAATTCCCCGCCACAAATGGATTGGGGCTGATAGAGACCCTGACCCTTCCCACTTTACCAAGCCCGCTGTTTTGTTGCTCGGTCCATGAGTCGGTCTTGCCGATGTAAAAGAGCACGTCTCCGTTGGATTCGGTCCAGACGTTGAGCCCGATGTCGCCGTTGCCTACGGGCATCGAATCCTGAGAGTCTTTGGCGAATTCCGTCCACGAGACATTCGCGGAATCGGGCCAGACAGGAGATGCCGAAAGGATCGCCACGCTTGCGGCAAACAGAGTGCAGAATTTGATCATCATCGAGTGACGCTGAGGAGATCTGATGAATTTCACCGTGCTGTGAAATCGCCTGTTGCTGCGGCAAATCGCCCCTGTTTTCCCCCCGCTTTCTTTCGTTGAATCTCGACAAACTTATATTTTGTATCCGTTGAAAAACACGGACCAAAGTATATCCCACCTCCCATGCGGTCGTCTACAAGATCAGCTTTCCGCGTTAAACTCTGCTTCCCATGACCCTGTCTCGTTTGCTTACCCGGCTTTTTTCCTTCGTTTTCGGTTTCTGCTCTCTCGCCTTCACAACCGACGCGGCCTCCGCTTCGAAAACACGCTTGGAAAGCCTCCAGTCAGCCGTCGCCGCCTTGCCCGCCGACACCCCTCCAGCGAAACTCAAAAAAGCCGCGCTGGAATGGGCGGTCGAAGATACCAGTGACTCCACCGACGCGGGGCTGATCCAGGATGCCGAACAACTGCTCCTCGAGGTCGAGGGCATGCTGCCGCGCGCCATCGGCCAGGCCCGCCCGGCCCCGCCCAATCTTTTTCCGCCCCTCACCGAATACCAGGTCACAGAGTTCGTCCCCGCGGGCAACCTGGAGCGCAAAGGGCACAAGAGCGATCGGACCGCGCAGGCCTTCCTGCTCGAAGGGCGCTTCAAAAAAGGGCCGGAAGGCGACATCATCTCAGCGCCGGATGCCGGCTGGGTCGCGATCCGCACCGCCTACGAGGGCGAAAAACTCGCGATGACGATCTGCCATCCGCAGAGCCCCTATGCCGGCGATCCCAGACTGGTCGCCCCGATGCTGCGCCGCTTTGCCAACGCCTACGGCTACATGCGGCCCGACAATCCGAAACGCCTCGCCGACTTCGG
>JANPKJ010000076.1:0-68714 GCA_031425955.1 Akkermansiaceae bacterium
GTGGGGGTCGGCGGGGATTTTTTCGGGAGTGAGGCCGGTGATTTTGCCGGGGCCGTCGATGCTCCATTTCACGCGCTGGCCGTCGGCGGTGACGGCGTGCTCGTAGGCGGCGATGGCGAGCAGATCGAGCATTTCATCGAGGTCGGTGGCGGTGAAATCCGAGGTCACGACGACGCTGGATTTTTCCGGCAGCAGGCGGGCGACGAGGCGCGCGGCACGTTGGGGAGTTAGAGCGAGGCGCTGTCGTTCGCGGAGGGCGGCGAGCGTTTCCTCGGCGCTTTCGTCGCGGCCGCCGGAGTCGGTGCCGAAGGTGAGGTCGGCGGGTGCTTTCAAGCGGCGGGTCCGGGCGAGCGACTCGCTGCCGAAGAAGAATTTCACCTCGGGCACGAGCGGCGCGAAGTCCGGCTCGGCGTCGCGCATGGCGGCGAGGCGGGTGCCTTCGTGTGTGGCGTTGATCGAGTCGCAATACGCTTTGACGATTTCCGGGCGGCGGCCGCGGAGCTCGGTCTGATAGCGGTAGCGTTGTTGGGAAAGCTGGTTGAACGAGGCCATGCGGGCGTCGATGGCATCGGCGACGAGGCGGATGGCGGAGAGCCGGTGTTCGAGGTCGCGCAGGGCTTTTTCCGCGCGGTGGTAGGATTCGTTTTCGTCCCAATGATAGTGGGCGGCGAGACCTTCTGCGAGGCGCTCTTTGACGAGCGGATCGTCGCGGCGGTCGGCGATGTACGAGCGAAGCACCTGGAGTCGGGGCAGCAGGCCGTTTCTACGAAGCGCGTCGTAACACACCATGTGCTGGCCCGCGCCGAACTCGGCGTAAAGCAGCCGCAGGGTTTCCGCCGGGGAGTCGCTGAGCCGCTGGCGGCGGTCGAAGAGCGAGATGAGTTTTTCCACGCCATGGAGCTGGATGATCGCGCTTTCGAGGCGGGCGTTGCAGTCGGTGACGGTGCTGCGGATTTCGTCCGGCTCTTGCAGGCGCGGGTCGAGGATATTCGGGCGTTCGAGGGTTTCACAAACGCCGCGGACGGTGTCGGCGAAGGTTTTGAGCTCGGCGATTTCATCCTCGGCGAGTTCGCGCAGTAGCCGCAGCAGTGGGCGGAGGCCGGGAGAAACGAGCGCCCAGCGTTCGTGCAGGCCGAGTTGCTGGTCCTCGAGCCAGCGGGAATCGCAGAGGCGGTTGAAAAACTGGCCGGCGCGCTGGCGGGCGTCGCGGAGGGAGGCGCCCTCGTCGTCGTCGAGCACGATGTCCGGGTGCGCCGCGAGGATTTCGCGGATCAGGGCGATCGCCTCGGCGTGGGGAATCCGACCGGCCTCGCCCGCGACGTCGGCCAGGCGTTCCGCGCAATCGACATAAATCGCCGCCGATGGCCGAGTCAGCGGGCGGAAGAAATCCCGCGAGACGGAGGCGAGGAGTTTTTCACTGAGATTTAGCGGACTCATCGGGTGCCGCAAACTCTAGCCGCCGATCTCTCGGCAACCCAAGCGTGAAATATGCAATCCGGGCAAGCCTCCTTTCAGTTTCTGGGTTCGCCACTTACCCGCCTCGACAACGAATTTGAAATCCCGCACCGCTTCGAAGCCGTCAAGGCGTAGCTCAATATGATCGGCCGCGCCATCCAGACCTCCATCGACCTTGTGCAGAACCGTCGCAGCCTGCGCGTGGAGTTGTAGATCGTGATCCTCATCGTCGTGGAGATCGTGCTGACGCTTGATGAGATGTTTTTCCGCGGGAAGTAACATCCCGCAGGATCCACTTCCCTTGCTGCGGCGGCGGGACAGATCCTCGTGGCGCCATTGAACAAACGGAAGCAACGGTCCGCCGTCTCCAGTCCCGGCGGTTCAAAACGAGCCGCCTGTTCATCAAACTCCTTGGCAGCCCATACCCCGGCGGTATGTTCACGGCAGGAAAAAGCCCTCTTCAAATCATAACTCCCAGCCCCGTCCCACACGTGAAAATCGCCGCCGTTCTCCTCGCCCTCATGGCCGCCGCACAGTTGGTGCCCACTCCTCCCGAAATCTCCCGGATCCTCGCGATCGCCTCGCTCGTCACGACCATCGCGCTGCTGGTGATGCTGTTCACCGGGAAAAATCTCCCGGAGGCCCCGAAGCCCGCCGTGGCCGAGGCTGTGAAGCCGATTCCCGCCACAATTCCGCAAAACCAGGCCCAGGCGGAAGTCGTCACGCTGCTGGGAATTCTCCAGGAAAAGGGGCGTTTTATCGACTTCCTGATGGAGGACATCACGCCTTACAGTGACGCCGACGTCGGTGGCGTGGCACGCGCCGTGCATCAAGGTTGCAAAGAGGCATTGAACGAGCATTTCCACATCGAACCGATCAGCACCGAAGGCGAGGGCGCGACCATCACCGTGCCCGCCGGCTACTGCGCCGATGAATTCCGCCTCGTCGGCAACCTCTCGGGCGAAGCTCCGTTCACCGGAAAAGTCGTCCACAAAGGCTGGAGAACCACCTCGGTGAAACTTCCGCGCGTTTTGAAAACCGACCGCTTGCCCGCCATCGCTGCGGCGCAAGTCGAGGTCAAATGAGCCCCTATTCATCATGAGTTTCCAGTTCAGCCTCGGCATCGACCTTGGCACCAGCAACAGCGCCATCGCGGTCGCCGATTTTGGATCCGGGCACACGTCCATCGTCGAAATCACCCAGATCCTCGCTCCTAATCACATCGGCGAAATGCCGACGCTCGCCTCCGCCCTCTACATCCCGAATCCCCAGGAATTTCCCGCCGATTCTGTGAAGTTGCCGTGGTCTTCCGACTCTGGAATCGTCGGCCATTTCGCCCGCGTCCACGGATCCTTGGTCCCAGATCGCCTCGTCACCTCCGCGAAATCCTGGCTCTCCAATCCCCACATCGATCCGAGGCAGCCCGTTCTTCCATGGGCATCGACCATCGATGGAAAACTCTCCGCCTTCGAATGCTCCCGCCGCTATCTGGCGCACCTTAAAGAAGGATTTCTCCACGCCGAAGCCGCACAAGGCCGCGATTGGGATCTCTCAAAGGGCCAAATCGTCCTCACGGTCCCCGCGTCTTTCGACGAAGTTGCCCGCAACCTCACCCACGAGGCAGCCGAAGCCGCAGGCCTTCCGAACGTCGTCCTCCTCGAAGAACCGCAAGCCGCGTTCTACGCTTGGACCGCCCAAGCCGGAGCGGATTGGCGCAGCCAAGTCAGCGCCGGCGACATCGTGCTCGTCTGCGACGTCGGCGGTGGCACCGCGGATTTCAGTCTCATTGCCGTCACCTCCAGCGGCGGAAATCTCGCGCTCGAACGCATCAGCGTCGGCGAGCACCTCCTACTCGGCGGCGACAACATGGACCTCGCCCTAGCCTACACCCTGCGCGCCCTACTCGAAGAAGCCGGAAAATCCATCGACGACTGGCAATTTCTCTCCCTCATTCACGCCGCCAGCGTCGCAAAAATTGCCCTTTTTTCCGACCCCGCGCTCGACCAAGCTCCCGTCACCGTCCCCTCCCGCGGCTCCGGCCTCTTCGCCGGCACCCTCTCGACCAAGCTCGACCGCGCCACCCTCGAGCAGGTCGTACTCGACGGTTTTCTCGAAATGACCCGCGTCACCGACGTCCCGCTCGAAACCGGCGGCGCGGCCCTCAAGGAATTTGGCCTGCCCTACGCGTCCGATCCCGTCATCAGCAAGCACCTCGCCCGTTTCCTCACCCGCAGCCTGCAAAACGTCAAAGCCAGCGAAGCCCTCACCGCCCTCGTCGGCGAGCAAACCGGTAACTACCTGAAACCCAGTGCCGTCCTCTTCAACGGAGGGGTTTTCAAAGCCGCACCCGTCCGCCAACGCGTCCTCGACCTGCTCGCCTCCTGGAACGACGGCGAAACCGTCCGCTCCCTCGAAGGCGACGAACCCGACCTCGCCGTCGCCAACGGTGCCGCATCCTACGGCCAGAACCGCGCCACCGGCCACGGCATCCGCATCAAGGCAGGCACCGCCCGCTCCTACTACATCGGCCTAGAATCCTCGATGCCCGCCGTCCCCGGATTCAAACCGCCCGTCAAAGCGCTCTGCGTCGTCCCGCAAGGCATGGAGGAAGGCAGCGATTGCCTCATCGAAGGCCGCGAATTCGGTCTCGTCACCGGTAAACCCGCCAGCTTCCGCTTCTTTTCCTCCGAAATCCGCAGCGGCGACACCCCCGGCCAGATCCTCCCCAACGCCGAACGCGAACTCGAGGAAACCGCCCGCATCGAGGTCAACCTCCCCGTCCTCCAAGGCTTCCCCGAAGGCCAGGTCATCCCCGTCAAAATCGATGCCGTCGTCACAGAAATGGGCAACCTCGAGCTCTGGATGAACCACACCGCTTCCGACCAACGCTGGAAGGTGGAGTTCCAAGTGAGGACCGAATAATTGGAGCGCGGAATTTATTCCGCGCGAATCATCCAAAGCACCCAAGCGGAATAAATTCCGCGCTCCAATCTCATGCCCAACCCCCAATTCAGCATCGGCATCGACCTCGGCACCACCAACTGCGCCCTGTCCTTCCTCTCGCTCGCCACCCCGGACGCCGTCACCCAAGTCTTCCCCATCCCCCAATGGGAATCCCCCGACCGCCTCGCCGAGTCCACCACACTCCCGTCCTTCCTCTACCTCCCGACCGAAGCCGAATCCGCCCAACTCGCCCCCACCCGCCAAACCACAACCGCCCAGTGGCTTTGCGGCCGCTTCGCCCGCAAGCGCGCCGGCGAGACTCCCGGCCGCGTCGCCCATTCCGCCAAATCCTGGCTTGGCCACCATGCCGTCGACCGCACCGCCGCTTTCCTCCCGTGGGCCTCCGAGGAAATCCCGCACGGCCAAAAAATCTCCCCAATCCGCGCCTCCGCCCTCCTCCTCAACTACCTCCGCGGCGCATGGGACACCCGCTTCCCCGATTCCCCCTTCGACTCCCAGGAAATCACCATCACTGTCCCCGCCTCGTTCGACGCCGTCGCCCAGCGCCTCACCCTCGATGCCGCTGCCGAAGCCGGGTTCCCCAAAAACGTCCGCCTCCTCGAAGAACCCCAAGCCGCCTTCTACCGCTGGCTCGAAGCCCACGCCGACCCCGCCGCCCTCTGGTCCCAGCTCCCCGAAAACGGCGGCAACGTCCTCGTCATCGACATCGGCGGCGGCACTTCCGACTTCAGCCTTTTCGAAATCACCCGCCAATCCGGCACCCCGCTCCCCGCCATCCGCCGCGTCGCCGTCAGCGATCACCTCCTGCTCGGCGGCGACAACATCGATCTCGCCATCGCCCACGCCCTCGAACCCCGCTTCGCCGGCAAAGGCGAAACGTTGGCGGGCAGCCAGTGGCAGGACCTCGTCGCCCGTTGCCGCGATTTGAAAGAACGCTGCCTCGCCGCCGACGGCGATCCCGCCGAGGAATTCCCCGTTTCCCTCCCCGGCCGCGGCTCCAGCCTCTTTGCCGGAACCCTCTCCGCCCGCATTGCCCGCCACGAAATCACCACCATCCTGCTCGACGGCTTCTACCCCGAAGTCCCCGCCGACGCCCGCCCCGTCGAGGCCGATGCCGCCCTTAAGGAATGGGGCCTGCCCTACGCCGCCGACAGCGCCGTCACCCGCTACCTCGCCAACTTCCTCCGCGACCTCCCGCCCGCCGACGCCATCCTCTTCAACGGCGGCTCCCTCTACCCGGAAAGCCTCCGCACCCGCATCCAGCACCAAATCGGCACCTGGCAAAACAACCACCCCCACGTCCTCGAAAACCCCGAGCCCGACCTCGCCGTCGCCCGCGGAGCCGCCAAATTCGGCGGCATCCTGCATCACCGCAGCGCCCGCATCCAAGCCGGAGCCGCCCGTTCCATCTACCTCGAAGTCCACCAAGCGGGAAAAGAAAAACCCTCCCTCGTCTGCATCCTCCCCCGCGGAGCCGAGCCCGAGGTCGAATTCCAAATCACCCATCCCGGCCTCGAACTCCGCCTCAACCGCCCCGTCCGCTTCCAGACCTGGTATTCCACCCGCCATGACAAGGACCAGGCCGGCACCCTCGTCCCCCTCAAAACCGCCGATTTCCACAAGCTCCCGCCCCTCCAAACCACCGCCCGCCTCGCGGAAAAATCCACCACCACCGACCGCCTCCCCGTCCACCTCACCACCCAGCTCACCGAACTCGGCCTCCTCCACCTCGAATGCGTCAGCGCAGATCCCGCCATCGACCAAGTCTGGCCGCTCGCCTTCAACCTCCGCGCCGACGACACCCCCATCCTCGCCGAGACCGACCCTGGCATCCCTGCGGAAACCCTCACCGCCGCCAAACAACGCATCGTCACCCAATTCAGCGCCCACCTCGATCCCGCCGATCCCCTCACCGCCGCCCGTCTCATCAAGAGCCTCGAAACCATCCTCGGTGCCCCCAAAAACGAGTGGAACCTTATGCTCATCCGCACCCTCTGGACCACCCTCAAGCGCTGCATCCCCTGCCGCGTCAACTCCGTCGAACACGAGGAAACCCTCCTCATCCTCGCCGGCTTCCTCCTTCGCCCCGGCTTCGGCGCCGAGCTCGATCCCGCCCGCATCGACGATCTCTGGAACCTCCACACCGCCGGCCCCGCCCACCCGGGCAAACAAATCCAGCTCCAGCAATACATCCTCTGGCGCCGCCTCGCCGGTGGCCTCGACCGCCAGCGCCAGCAATCCCTCATCGATGCCGAGCTCCCCAAACTCTGCCAGCAGAAAAACCCGCCCGCCGAGCTCATCCGCCTCGCCGGCTCCCTCGAACGCATCGACCCCGCCACCAAGGCCGAGCTCGTCCACCTCTTCCTCGCCAAATCCGCCACCGCGCCCTACGCCGCCCCCTATTTCGTCTCCCTCGGCCTCCTCCTCAACCGCACCCCACTTTACGCCGGTCCCGAAGCCGTCGTCCCGCCCGACCTCGTCGCCACCGCCTTCGATGCCCTCCAGAACCTCGACTGGAAATCCACCCCCGAGCTCGCCGAGCTCTTCCTCCGCGCCGCCCGCGTCACCGACCACCGCACCCACGACCTCCCCAAACCCCTCCGCAAGGACATCGCCCGCAAGCTGGAAGCCGCCGGCGTCCCCGCCTTCAAAATCTCCCGCATCGAGCAATTCATCCCGCTAGAACGCGCCGACCAAACCAGCCTCTACGGCGAGTCCCTCCCGCCGGGCCTCCTCCTGACGTGACACAGGCATTCCTGTTCTTCCCCGGACCGCGGAATTCATTCCGGCTTTCATTCATCAATCCCCCCGAAGACCCAATCGCAAAGCTGTTGGGACTGGGCATAGTGAAATGCCAATTGACGAAAGTATCTTTTTTGATACGTTGCTCCCATGGCCAAGCCAACTCCTCGCCCACTGCGCGTCATCTTCTTCCGCACAGAGACAGGAAATGAGCCGGTGCGGGAATGGCTGCTCAAGCTGACAACCGACGAAAGAAAATCCATTGGTGCCGACATCCTCGCCGTCCAGTGGGTTTGGCCCGTGGGCAAGCCTTTGGTCGATTCTTTGGGCGGTGGACTTTGGGAAGTGCGATCCTCGCTTGGAGATCGGATCGCCCGGGTCTTTTTCATCATCGTGAACGAGGAAATCATTCTTTTGCATGGCATCGTCAAAAAGTCCCGGACCGCGCCAAAACAGGAACTCGATCTCGCCCGCAAACGCCAATCGCTCTATCTCAAATCAACTCAATAAACCGATGAAAACCAAAGCATCTCAAAACGCCCACCGTGGCAGCGACTTCCGCGATTTCCTCGCCGGGGAAGGCGTCCTTCCCGAGGTGGAAGTGCTGGCCCTCAAGCGCGTAGTTTCTCTCCAACTCCAGCAGATCCTCGAGCAGGAACACGTCACCAAGACAGAACTGGCCTCGCGTATGAAAACCAGTCGGGCATCGCTGGACCGGATGCTAGACCCGTCAAACCCCTCGCTCACCGTGGCCAGCCTCGGAAAGGCCGCCGCAGCACTCGGTCGGAAAGTGGAACTGCGCTTCGTGCCTGCTTGATGATCGCAAGCTCGAAGCCGTCGCCGTCCCCCCTTCAAGATCTCCCTCATCGAGCAATTTATCCCCCTCGAACGCGCCGACCAAACCAGCCTCTACGGCGAGTGCTGCCGCCGGGTCTCCTACGCGTGCCGAAATCCGAAGTGGATAAGAGGGAAAAGGAATGGCGTGAAAAACGGAATAAGGAATCTGGCCGTCCCGTTTAATCCCAACCGAAGCAACTAAGAATACATGGGCGACAAAAAAGAAGTCAATCTGAAGTCGATGTTCAACTCGGCTCAGATATTCCAACATGCGGCAGACATTTTATCTGTAAATATCGTTCATGCTAAGCATCATCACCTATTTTTCGCCTATGCTATGCACACCGCATTTGCGTTGGAGTTGTTTCTTAAAATCCTTTTGCGACTTGAGGGGTCTAGCCCTGGCGACACGCACGATCTTAAAGAGCTTTTTCGAAATCTAAAGCGCGGCACAAAGGCTGCTTTGGAAAAGGAATTTAATGCAAAATATTCCAAGGCTACTTTTAAGGAGGGGCCTCCTATGAAGCCTACAAATCTGGCTGATGAACTAGAACGCAGCAAAGATGCCTTTGTTGAAATGCGCTACATATTTGAGGGCGAGCGCCCCGATAATGGGGGTTTCGGACTTCACCCGCTAATGGTTCTCCTAAGAAGAAGAATTCTAAAACTTAAGCCAGAATGGGATGTTCCGCCATCTCTCAACCCATAGCATGAATCCACATTCCAAGCTCATTAAAGCTCATCACGAGGCGGTGGCTTTGCTGTGAGCCGCTAGGAATGTATTCGATTGCTAGCCCTCCCCCCTCTAACGAATTCCCCCCTTTGGGCATTCCTATTTTTACGATAGTTGATCCCAAAATGTCTTCAGGAAAGCGATCTGCCTCATCTTGATTGAAGCGCTTGGGGAGCCGGTCGGTGATCGATAAATTATTAAGTTTCATAAAGTTTTTCTGAGTGAAGTATATTATTGCCCAAAATTGGCGAAGGATTTGCATGCGGAGGGAATTCTTCCCGTGACCGATTTACAGCTCGCATTGCTGGCTTATGCCTGTGAGAACCACACCGACATGACCTACTGCGTGGAACGGACTGTGGCGTGTTGCTGGGACGCGGACCGCCTGGACTTAACGAGAATTGGAATCGCCCCGGATCCCGACCTGCTCAACACCGAAACCGCGCGACGCATCGCTCGTGGAACTGGAGACTTTGAAGCCTTTGCACCGTGATGATTGAAGCCCCAAAAAAGGACGACGTAAGAACCAACCTCTTTGGGGAAAACCAAAGCGGAGTCAGCAGTAGACGGGGGCGAAGCAGATGATCTCCGCGCAAGATCTCCGCGGTTACGTGCCGGCGGCCAACGACGGGATCATCGCGACAGCGGGTGTGATCGAGGGCTTCATCGCCGCGGGTGCCGGCACGGATGCGCTCATCGCAGCCTCGCTGGCAGCGACGGTCGCGGGCGCGGTGTCATTTGGCGGGTTCAAGTACGGCGAGGCCGCTTCGGAGCGGGACGCGGAACTCGCTGTAGTCGAGGAAGAGCGTAGGGACCTCGCTCGCAGCCCCGAGGCCGAACTGGAGGAACTCGCAGCTTACTACGAGGCTCGCGGCGTCGAAACGGCACTCGCCCGCGAGGTCGCCGCGCAAGTCAGTGCGCGGGATGCGCTCACTGCCCAGCTGGAATCGGAGCACGGGATCCGTGAGCTCATGCCTGCCAATGCCCCGCTAATCGCCGGAATCGGCGGGGCGGTGGCCTTCATGCTCGGCGCAGTCCTACCGGTCGCAGTGGTCGTCCTCATGCCGCCGGAGACCCGTGCGATCGCGACCGCCGTCGCCGTGATTCTCTCGCTTGTGCTGACCGCGACGCTCACCGCCCGGCTCGGGCAGTTCAGCCTTGGGCGCACCGTCCTACGTTCGGTGCTTGTCGGCGTCCTGACGCTGCTTCTCTCGGTCGTGGCCGGTTCATTTCTGCCAGACCCCGATGGCCCCCTACCCGCGGACCTCCCTTCGGAACCTCCCCCATCGAAGGATCTTTTCCGCTAGAACGCGCGGACCACGCCCGGCTCTCGCTTCAGGAAACAGTCAATCACCGGCGAGCCATTCCATCGTCTTCCGGGCCAGCCGGTCGAAGGCTTGCACACAGAGTTCGAGGTGCTCCTCCCGCGTGTCCTCGATCTTGTTATGGCTGATGCCGTGCAGGCTCTGAACGAACATCATCACCGTGGGAATTCCCGCGCGGGAGACTTCTGCCGCGTCGTGGAGCGGACCGGATGGCATGCGGTGGGAGACTCCGCAGGTTTCCAAAATCGCGGCGTCACAGAAGTTGACGAGCGTTTCATCGAACGGCACCGGATCGATCTGCCAGATTCTCTCCGAGGTGACGGTGACGTTTCCCTCCGCCGCAAACCGCTCGCTGGCGGACTTGGCCTCGGCGAGCATGTTGGCGAGAGACGCCGCGTCGAGGTGCCGTTGGTCGAGGGTGATCCGGCATTTCCCGACGACGCTGGTGACGATGCCCGGCTCCGTGGTGCATGAACCGATGGTGCACACGCCACCATGCCGGTCCGTGATTGCATAAATCTCCGGAGCCATTTTCGCTGCTGCGAGAAACGCGTCCTTGCGGCGGTTCATCGGCGTGCTGCCGGAATGCGCGGCCTGGCCATGAAAAATGATCGCATGGCGCTCCACCCCACAGGTGCCGAGCACCACGGCTAACGGAATTCCCATATCCAACAAGATCGGCCCCTGCTCGATGTGCAATTCCAGATAGGCGGCTGCGTTTTCCGCTTCGATGCCTGCTTTTTTCACGTTTTCGAAATCGATTCCATGGCCGGCGATCGCATCGGGCAGTGCGACACCGTCGTGGTCCTTCAACACCCGCGCCTCATCCAGATTGAGGTTTCCTGAAAACGCGGAGGAGCCGAACAGGCTTTTTCCGAAGCGCGCGCCTTCTTCGTCCGCCCAGTCGACCAACCGGACGGTGACCGGCGGCATTCCTTCGAACTCCGCGTGGATCCGCCGCAGGATTTCCACGCCTGCCATCAGATTCAGGCAGCCGTCCAGCCAACCGCCGTTCGGCACCGAGTCGATGTGGCCGCCGATCACGAGGGATTTTTCCGAATTCCCCGGCAGGGTGAACCACAGATTCCCGGCAGCATCCGTATGCGACTCCACCGGAAGTTCCGCCATTTTCCCCTTCAACCACTCGCGTGCTTTCGCCCAGGTCGGAGTGAACGCCACCCGCTGCGCGCCGTCGTCATCGCCGGTTAGTGCCCGCAGATCCTTCAGCTCCGCCACCGTCCGTTTGGGTTGCAGGATATCGACTTTACTCATGGTTCGAGTGTTCCCAATTGCAGATTCCATGCAAGTTCAACGACGATTTCAGAATCCTCCGGCGGACCAAAGTCGGATGCGACTGGTGTTTCACAGGAAATGGGTAGCCAAACCATGCCCATTATGACCAGTGTGTTAAGCCTTATGAAAACTCTAAGATCACTGGTCATGATGACGACCTTGACACTCGCGGGTGCGGGTGGCGCCTTGGCAGGCGAGGCCGATTTAAAAATCCCCAATCTGGACTCCGTAAAATTCCCATCCCTCGGGGGCATGAGCGGACACACACTGATGCTCGTGGGCATCGTGGTTTGTTTGCTGGGGGCGATGTTCGGACTGCTGCAATACCGACAGACGAAAAACCTGCCGGTGCATGCGAGCATGGCGCGCGTTTCCAACACCATCTGGGAAACCTGTAAAACCTACCTGTTCACCCAGGGGAGATTCCTCGCCATCCTGTGGCTGCTCATCGCGGGCTGCATGATCTACTATTTCGGAATCCTCGAGCACAAGCCAGTGCCGCAGGTCGCCGTCATCCTGGCGGCCTCGGTGCTGGGCATTCTCGGCTCCTACGGCGTGGCCTGGTTCGGCATCCGCATCAACACGGTGGCGAACTCCCGCACGGCATTTTCCGCACTCAAGGGCGATCCGCTCGCGACGCTTGGCATCCCGTTGCGCTCGGGCATGAGCGTGGGGCTGCTGCTGGTCTGCGTGGAGTTGTTCTTCATGATCTGCATCCTGATTTTCCTGCCGGCCGAACTCGTCGGCCCCTGCTTCATCGGCTTCGCGATCGGCGAGTCGTTAGGTGCGTCCGTCCTGCGGATCTGCGGCGGCATCTTCACCAAAATCGCCGACATCGGATCGGACCTGATGAAAATTGTCTTCAATCTACCTGAAGACGATCCGAAGAACCCCGGCGTCATCGCCGACTGCACCGGTGACAACGCCGGTGATTCGGTGGGCCCCACCGCCGACGGCTTTGAAACCTACGGCGTGACGGGCGTGGCGCTCATCGCTTTCCTCGCGCTGGCACTGGCGGATAGCCAGGACGTCTGCGCGACGTTGATCGTGTGGTTGTTCGTGATGCGCACGCTGATGATCGTGACTTCACTAGGCTCCTATCTGGTGAATGAAGTGATCAGCAAGGCGATGTTCAGCGGCAAGAAGGATTTCGATTTCGAAGCACCGCTCACCCATCTCGTTTGGCTCACTTCCGCGGTATCCATCGGCGTCACCTTCGTGGCGAGTAAGGTGCTGCTAGGAGATTTCGTGTTCGCCGGCAAGGCGCTGCCTGAATTGTGGTGGGTGCTTTCCCTGATCATCAGCTGCGGCACGGTGGCCGGCGCGTTGATTCCCGAGTTCACGAAAGTTTTTGTCAGCACCAACTCGCGCCACGTCAAGGAGGTGACTAACTGTTCGAAACACGGCGGCGCATCACTCAACATTCTATCCGGCTTCGTCGCGGGTAATTTCTCCGCCTTCTGGATGGGGCTTGTCATCATGCTGCTGATGTTCGGCGCGTGGCAGTTCTCCACCAACTCCGACCTGATGGCGATCATGCCCGCGCAGTTCGCCTTCGCCGCGCCGATCTTCGCCTTCGGCCTCGTGGCTTTCGGTTTCCTCGGCATGGGACCGGTGACCATCGCGGTGGACAGTTATGGTCCGGTGACGGACAACGCGCAGTCGGTTTACGAACTCAGCCAGATCGAAGCCAGCCCCGGCATCGCCGCGGAAATCAAACGCGACTTCGGATTCAACGCCGACTTTGAGAACGCCAAATACCAGCTCGAAAAAGGCGACGGCGCGGGCAACACCTTCAAGGCCACCGCCAAGCCGGTGCTCATCGGCACCGCCGTGGTCGGTGCGACGACGATGGTATTCGGCATCATCATGCTGTTGGAAAACATGTTCGGCGGCGTGGTCACCAAGCTCTCCATCGTGCAGCCGGAGATCATCCTCGGTCTGGTGATGGGCGGCTCGGTGATCTACTGGTTCACCGGCGCGTCCTGCCAAGCGGTCGTCACCGGAGCCTATCGGGCGGTCGTTTACATCAAGCAGAACATGAAGCTCGACGTCACCACCGCCTCCGACAAGGACAGCAAGGAAGTCGTCGCCATTTGCACCAAATACGCGCAGAAGGGCATGTGGAACATTTTCATCGTGGTCTTCTGCTTCGCCCTCGGCCTGCCGTTCTTCAGCCCGTATTTCTTCATCGGCTACCTGATCGGTATTGCCTTCTTCGGCCTGTTCCAAGCCATCTTCATGGCGAACGCCGGCGGAGCCTGGGACAATGCGAAGAAAATCGTGGAAGTGGACATGCGTGAAAAAGGCACCGAACTGCACGCCGCCACCGTCGTCGGCGACACCGTGGGTGATCCCTTCAAGGACACCTCCTCGGTGGCCATGAATCCGGTCATCAAATTCACCACCCTCTTCGGCCTGCTCGCGGTGGAGATCGCGGTGACCATGACCAACCAATCGACCAAGAACCTGATCGGCGCCTTCTTCTTCATCGTCGCGCTGATCTTCGTTTACCGCTCGTTCTACTGCATGCGGATTCCCGAGGAAAACGACGCGGTGTGATTCTCGTTCGGAATTCTAAATGATCTGGGCGTCCCGTCAGCCGGGACGCCCTTTTCCTTGAACATCAGGCGGATCCCACTGCTCGACCCACATCTTTAGGGTTGCTATTTCCGGAGGAAGGAATCAAAATCTGCCAGCGGAAATAGTAAACATTTCCGAATCATTTAATGAATACGCGTCGTTTTGTAAGTGGTTCGTCGGTCATCCTCGCAGGATGGCTCGGAGCAACGTTTCTCAACGAGGTGCCTTCCCAAAGGTATCCGAAACTCGACAATAAACCCGCCACTGCCGCGACCCCGGCCTCACCGGAGAAACTGGCGATCGCTGCCGTTTCCGAAGCACGCTGAATACAACGTCGAAAATTCGAGGTATGGCTGAACAACCGATCATCTGCGACTCAAAACCCCTCGCCCTCGAAGTAGAAGCTGGCGTCCACTGGTGGTGTTCCTGCGGGCGTTCCGGACACCCGCCGTTTTGCGACGGCTCGCATAAAGGCACCGGCCTGCAACCGGTGAAATACGAGGTGGCGGAGAAAAAAACCGTCTGGTGGTGCCAGTGCAAGCACACTGCAAACCCACCACTCTGCGACGGATCGCACAAGAACCTGCCGGCTCAGTAGGTCTTCATCCACTCGACGACATCCGCCACGTCCTGGGCGGACATGCCCAGCTGGTCTGCATTGAGCATGAGAGAGCGGTCCAGGTTTTTGCGGCTTGCGATTTCTTTCTTGGGCACTTTTTGGGTAAATCCACCGGTGGAGGTGATCACGACCGGGTTTCCGTCCGCGATGATCCGGCCGTCGATCCATTTTCCGCCCTTGAGTTGGATCCCAGTGCCCTCAAAGCCGTGGGAAATGTCGAATGATGGCTCGACGATGCCGCGGGCGACGACTTCCGGAGGTTGGCGGCTGCCGAAGCCTTTAAGCGCGGGTCCGTATTCCGGGCCGGCAGCGTCGATTTTGTGGCACATGATGCAACGTCCGGCGACGACCTTGCCCCGGGCGGCATCGCCCTTGAGCGCCATCACGTCGGCGACGGTGAACTGGGTGCTCTTCGGCTTTTCCGGGACGGTGACCTCGACGAGCGCCACGGGTTTTTCGATGAGCCCGCGTTTTTCCAGCTCGGGATTTAAATCGAAGGACGCCCACTCGCCTTCGCTGCGGTTGACCAGCCACCAGACCGCCTGATCGCGAACTGCGGAGCCTTCGGCGGCGAGGTCCATCAAGGTAGCGGCGGACGCCTCGGACTTGATGAAGGCGAGGGAATCGACGGCGAGCTTGCGCTGGTCCGGCGTGAGATTTTCCGCGGCGGCGCGGGTTTTCAGGGAAGGAACGGCGGCTTCCGGCATGAGCCGCCATGTGAGGTGGGCGAAGGTGTCTGACCAATTTTCCGGTGCGCCGGGCTGCAATTTCTGACCCACGGCTTTCCAAAGTTCCGCCGTGTGATGGCCGGCTCCGAGGCCGAGCGATTCCAAATAGGTGCGGTCCTTGCCGTCGTAGCGGGTGGCCACGTTCACCAGCACATCGCGAGCTTGCTCGAAGGGGCGATAACGCATCGCCAGCGCCACCTCGGCGCGGATTTCCGGCGCGGGATCGGTGGAGAGCTTGAGGGCATAGGGGAGAGCGTCGATTTTCCCATCCGTGCGGCGGATCGCGCGGAAGGCGGTGAGGCGGGCGGCGGCATCGGAGCCCTGGATGAGGGAATCGAGCTTCGTGCGACCCTGTTCGCCGAGGTAGGGCAGCAGCCAGATGGCGCGGGCAGCGACGAAGGGATTCGGATCTGCGAGGACTTTCGCGACGGCGTCATAGGCGGCGGGGCCGGTGGATTTCAATTTCTGGTAGCCCAGCGAGCGCACGTTGACCGCCGGGGACGTGAGAGCGAGCACGGCCCCCTCCACGGTGGTGGGGTCGATTTCCGGAATGGCGGGTTTGAATCCCCTGGGTGCGATCCGGTAGATGATGCCGGACGCGGCGTCGTCCTGGGTATCGTGTCCGCCGACGCGGGGGTCGGTCCAGTCGGAGACGTAGAGCGCGCCGTCCGCGCCCACGCAGACGTCGGACGGGCGGAAAAGGAACCTGACTTTGTCCGTCTCGCTCATTGCGCCGTGTTTTTTCGCACCGCCGGTAAAGTCGGCTCCATCGAATTGCTTTTCCGGATTGGTGGTGAGGAAATCGGTGCGATCCAGCTTGAATCCCGCGCCGTCCATGGCGGGCTGGTAGCCGAAAATCACGTTCCGTGCGGCCTCGCAGGAGAGCAGCGTGCCGGTGAATTTGTCGCCGAGCGCGCCGTTTTCATAGAACGCGATGCCGGTCGGGGAGCCGCCGCCATAAACGTCGCCGGCGGGCATGGTCCCGGGGTTTTCCTGCCGCCAATGCGCGGTCGGCGTGTCCTGGCCTGGGCGTTGGTCCGCCTGCCACGAGCGCTTTCCGTCAGCGGAGAAAAACCCGGCATTGCCGTGCTCGAGCACGTGGCTGGTGCGGCAGGCCGGCGGGTCGTCGTTGTCGTTTTGGAAGACATAGCCGCGCGAGTTAATTGTCTGCTCGAAAGAATTCCGGTAGCCATTGCCGACGATTTCCGCACGAGTGCCGTCCGGGTTCATCCGCACGGTGAAGCCGCCGACGTAGACGAATCCGTCGCCGCTGGTTTCGCCGGAGGCCGACTTGGTGTCGAACGGCCACTCGCCACCGCCGCTTTTGTAATAGGTGCTGCCGATGGGGAATTTTTTGCCGGACTTGTCGGTGAAAATGCCGCCGGTGTTGCCTTGGTTGAAATACCATTTTCCGTCCGGCCCGGCGGTGAGGGAATGCAGCGAGTGGTCGTGGTTTTTCCCGTTGAAGCCGGTGAGCAGGACTTCCCGCGTGTCGCCGGACGCGGGTTCGAATTTCCCGTCGCGGTTCATATCGGTGAGCTTGAGCAGATTCGGCGGCTGCGAAACGATGACGACATTGTCGAAAACGGCGATTCCCAGCGGTGCCACCAACTCGGGATCCTGCCAGAAAACCTTGGAGCTGTCCGCTTTCCCGTCGCTGTCGGTGTCTTCCAGGATGACAATCCGGTCACCACCCGGCTGCCGATCCGTCTTCTTGCGGTAGTTCACGCCTTCCAGCACCCAGACGCGGCCCTTGTGGTCGATGTCGATGTTCGTCGGGTTGAAAAGCGCGGGCGAAGTAGCCCAGGGCGTGATTTCCAAGCCTTCCGGCAGGACGAACGAATCAAGCGGCATCGCGGGCGGTTCTTGGCGTGGGGTCCAGGCACTGGCGGCGGTAACCGTCGCGAGAATGAGAAAGCGGCTGAAGAATTTCATGAAGCGGGGTGTTTCGAGCGAAGCTATTACCTCTCCCTTCACGGTCAACTATCATCAATTCCGGGGACCTGCTTTGACAACGCCCCGCACGGTGGTTATCCAAGCCCATGCGATCGCTGATCAAGCACGTCCTCACATGCACTGAACCGACGGATGACCTCCACGTCGCCGGCTGGGTCCGTACCCGCCGGGATTCCAAGGCGTTTTCCTTCCTCGAACTCAACGACGGCACCTGCCTCGGAAATCTCCAGATTGTCGCCGACGCCGGCATCCCCGGCTATGAGTCAATTTCCAAAATGAATACCGGCGCCTCCGTCGAGGTCCGCGGAAAATTGATCCCCTCGCCCGCCGCCGGTCAGGCGTGGGAAATGCAGGCAGGTTCGCTGAAACTGCTCGGCGAGGTGCCAGAGGACTATCCGCTTCAGAAGAAAGGCCACAGTCAGGAATTCCTGCGCTCCATCGCCCACCTCCGCCCACGCACGAATCTCTACGGCGCGGTTTTCCGCATGCGCAGCCGGATGGCGTTCGCGATTCACAAGTTTTTCCAGGAGCGGGATTTCATCTACGTCCACACGCCCATCATCACCGCCAGCGATTGCGAGGGCGCCGGAGAAATGTTCCGGGTCACCACCCTGCCGGATGACAAAATCGGGAAAGCCGAGGAAGACTTTTTCGGGAAGCGCGCCTACCTCACTGTCAGCGGCCAGCTTGAAGGGGAAACCTTCGCCTGCGCCCTTTCCAACATCTACACCTTCGGCCCCACCTTCCGCGCGGAAAACTCGAACACATCGCGTCACGCTGCCGAGTTCTGGATGATCGAGCCGGAAGTCGCGTTCTGCGATCTGGAAGGCGACATGGATCTCGCCGAAGCGCTGGTGAAATACCTCGTTCGCGAAGCCCTCGAAAACAGCGAGGGCGACCTGGCGATTTTCGAAAAATTCGTGGACAAGGGCCTTCGCGAGCGGCTCGAGTTCGTCGCCAGCCGCCCGTTCGAGCGCATCACCTACACCAAAGCGGTCGAGCTTCTGCTAGCAAGCGGCAAGACCTTCGAATACCCAGTGGAATACGGCCTCAACCTCCAGTCCGAACACGAGCGCTGGCTCACCGAAGAGCATTTCAAACAGCCCGTCACCGTCTTCAACTATCCGAAGGAGATCAAACCGTTCTACATGCGTCTCAACGACGACGGCAAGACCGTCACCGCCATGGACGTACTCGTGCCCGGCATCGGCGAGATCATCGGCGGCAGCCAGCGCGAGGAGCGGCTGGATGTTCTGCTGGAAAACTTCGCCAAACACGGCCTCGATCCGGAAGCCTACGACTGGTATGTCGATCTCCGGAAATACGGCAGCGTCCCGCACGCCGGTTTCGGTCTAGGCTTCGAGCGCATGCTCATGTTCGTCACCGGCATGGCGAACATCCGCGACGTGATTCCATTTGCACGGACGCCAGGGCACTGCGAATTTTAACCGCCCATGATTCTCATCGAACAAAAGCCGCTCATCGCCCGCTACCGCCTGAAGGCGCGCGGCTTCATGAACTCCATCTCCAACCGACGGGACTTCGAGGGCGCGCTCATCCAGATCGACGGTGGTTACGGCTGCATCCATCCCTGGCCTGAGCTCGGCGATCCCACGTTAGAGAAATGCCTCGCCGATCTGGCAGGCGCGCGCCGCTGGCCCATCGTCCGCCGCGCGATCCGCTGCGCCGAGTATGACAAGGCCGCCCGGGATTTCGAAAACTCGTTGTTCGAGGAAATGGAAGTGCCGGTAAGCCACGCCACCCTCGCCAAGGCCGACGGCGCGGAAATCAACCTCGCAGTGGAAGCCGGATTCACCGCCATCAAACTCAAGACCGGCCGCGATCTCGCCGCCGAATCAAAGTTCCTCGAAACGATGGCCACCGAATTCCCCGCTCTCAAGTGGCGGTTGGATTTCAACGAATCGCTCACCCCGGAGCAAGCCGCCCAATTCCTGCTAGCCCTCAGCGAGAAGACCCGCGCCGCGATCGATTTCGTCGAAGACCCCTGCCCGTTTTCCGAAACCTCTTGGACCGACCTCCGCCGGAAAACCCGCATCAATCTGGCAGTCGACCGCGAAGCTACTCCGATCTCTGCCGCCGCGCAGGTGATGGTCATCAAGCCCGCCGTCGACGAGCCCTTCTTGCTAGGAGAGGCGGCGATCCACCACAACCAGCGCGTCGTCATGACCAGCTACATGGACCACCCCGTCGGCCAGACTTTCGCCGCGTGGGAAGCCGCGCGGTTGGAGTTGCAGTTCCCCGGACTCGTCGGCATGTGCGGCTTGCAAACCCATCATTTGTTCGAGCCCAACGAATTCACCGAAGCCCTCGGCCCGTGGTCGCCGGAATTTAAAGTGCCCGACGGCCTCGGCCTCGGCTTCGACGATCTTCTCGCAGCCCAGCCATGGACGCGTCTTTACTAACAATCGAGGAGTTTTGGAATGAACCGGTATCCGTGACCCCGGAACTCACCGGGCACGTGCTTTTCGAAACCTCGGGCAGCTCCGGCGTGCCCAAGTCGGTCGCCATTTCCAAACCCGCGCTGCTCGCCTCCGCCGCCGCGGTGAATCGCCATCTAGCAGTCACTCCGGCATCCTGTTGGGGACTCATCCTGCCGCTCCACCACGTCGGCGGCTTCGGCGTCGCTGCGAGGGCCTATGAAGCGGGATGTGATTTTCAGGAATTCGGTCAACGCTGGGACCCCAAATCATTCCGAGATTGGCTGGAAACCGCCGGTACCACCCACACCTCGCTGGTCCCCACCCAAGTCCACGATCTCGTGAAGGCAGAACTAACCGCCCCGGCCACCCTCCAAGCCATCGTCGTCGGCGGCGGGCATCTTGAACCTGCCACCGGCCAGGCCGCGCGCGATCTCGGTTGGCCGGTGCTCGCCAGCTACGGCATGTCCGAAGCCTCCTCGCAGATCGCCACGCAAACTCTCGCTTCGCTCAAGCAACCCTATCAATCCGCGCCCATTCCGCTTTTGCCGATCTGGGAGACCCGGGTTTCCACCGACGGACTGCTTGAGATCTCAGGCCCCGCGCTCTTCTCCGGCTACGTCACCGACGGAAAATTCACACGTTGCGGTAACGCCTGGCACACCACGTCCGACCGCGTGCTCCTTGAAAACCGCACCATCACGCCCCTCGGCCGCGCCGACACCCTCGTGAAAATACTCGGCGAACTCGTCGATCCCGAAGCTATTGAACGCGAACTGATTTCTCTATCAGAAGACCGGCTCGCTCCCGGCACCTTCGCAGTCATCGCCATCCCGGACGAGCGAGCCGGTAGCGCGCTTGTCCCGGTTTTCGAAGCCTCGGTTAGCCGGCAAGTCATCGATCCCACGCTTGCTCTTTACGAAAAACAAGCTGCCGGCTTCAGACGACTCCGCCCCGCCGCTGTCATCGCGGATCTCCCCAGAAGCGAGTTAGGTAAGCTGCGCAGAAACGAGCTGGCTGCGATCATCCGGCTCCAATAATTGGAGGGCGCGACTTTATCGCGCGCGACGGCCATCTCGCCGATTCAGTAAAGATATCTTGGTTGTCCCGGGATTAACCCACCAATCCGCCACCCACTTACTATCCGGTTTCGAGTGTGTTTTCGTGCGTTTTTCAGCGCTTCGGCAGGATCTTCTGATCCTTCAATACAATTTCTAAGTCTCTTATTTGCAATGAACTTAGATGGAGGCGGAGGAGGGAATCGAACCCTCGAATGACGGTTTTGCAAACCATTATTTTAGCTGTAAAACTTGGATAATGATAAAGATTGCCCAAAAATTGCCCGAAATGGCTTGAATCGGGGGTAGTTTTCGCGGACTGTTGCGCCGTCATGCAAACCGCTGCAACCAAACGAGCCAAGGCTAGAGATCCCGTGAAATGCCGGGAGCTTTCCAAGACGCATTCCCAAAGGAAAGCAGGATACCGCTGGATTGTCGAAACCCGCATCGAAGGAAAGCGGAGCAGGAAGTTTTTCCGGCACGATGAATCTGCGGATCGCGACAAATTCATTACCGACGAAACGGGCCGCATCACCGCCGTCGCGGAAAGCCACCGCGTTCTTGTGACTGACGAAACCCTGCTTACCGAAGCCGCCAATGCCCACGAAGCACTTCAACCTTACGGCAAGAAGCTGACAGATGCCGTGAGCTTTTATATTCAGCACCTCGACGCGATGGCCAAGCATGACTCGACGCAGCTCTCAACCGTGGTGAAGCGGTTCTTGGATGAAAAGGAACGGGAGGGGCTTTCCGACGTTCACCTTGCCGATCTGAAAAACCGGATTGCCCGTTTCGAAATCACTTTCGGGGAAAAGCCGATTGCCAGCATTGACCGCAACGCGATTGCCGCCTGGTTGAATGACCTCCCGCTTGCCCCGCAATCGAAGATCAATTTCCGCCGCGTTTTTGGGAACCTGTTCACCTATGCCGTCCGGGCCGGAAACATCACCGTCAATCCGGTGACGGCTACCAGCCCGCCAAAGTCCCGCCGCAAGCGGGCTGTGATTCTCACGCCCGAGGAAGTTGAAAAGCTACTCAACGCCAGCCCGGCCGCGACCCTTCCCGCCCTGGTCCTGATGACCTTCTGCGGCATTCGCAACCGGGAAATGTCCCGCTTGGATTGGTCCGCCGTGGATTGGGAGGACGGAACGATTGAAATCACCGCCCAAGAGGGCAAGCGCGAAGGGCACGCCCGCCATGTCACGATCCCGGCGAATGCCTTGGAATGGCTCCGCCCCCACGCCAAGAAGCGCGGGAAGATTGCCGACTTCCGCGACTTCGACGAATACACCCGCCGCTTGCAGGATGCCCGGACCCTCGCCGGCTGGCCCGTGGGTGAATGGCCAGAAAACGCCCTGCGGAAAACCTTCATTTCCTGCCACTACGAAACGCACGGCTCCATTGATGAAACCGCCAAGCAAGCGGGAACCTCCGTTGCCATGATTCACACCCATTACCGGAAGCTCATCAAGAAGCGGGAAGCCGAAAAGCTGTGGAAAATCCGCCCCACCGCCGGCCCCAAAAACCTTGTGCCGTTCAAGCCTGCCGCCAAGACCGCGATAGAATGGCCAAGCCCGGAAGCGTTGCAGGCGATGCTGTGGGAAAAGCCCGCTGTGGAGATCGCCCGTGCCCTTGGGGTTTCCGACGTAGCCGTTGTGAAGCACGCCGCAAAGCATGGGCTCACAAAGCCGCCGCGTGGCTACTGGTCGAAACAATCACCCGAGAAAGCCTCCCGATGACTAGCTCTGTAAAATTCACGGGCAAGGTTGTCAGCAAAGGCGGCGTGTTTTTGGCAACGTCTCCTGAATTCCCCGCCGCCAAAGGTTACGGACCAACGAAAGAACATGCGCTTGATGCACTTGGCCAGTCGGTGCGAAAGCTCCTTGAATCGTGCCTGACGGTTGGCCCGTTGGATAAACACCCCATAGGGCCGACAATTCGCGAATGGCTTGAGGCTGCACCTTCTCCCGTTGTGCCATTCTTCCCAGAATCTGAATTCATGGCTGGGATCGGTTCCTTGCCTGACTTTGTGAAAGAGATGACCATCGAGACCTACAAGAATGCCGCACTCTTGGGAGCCGCACTTGTTGGAAGGGATTATGACATCGGGATTCATGAGGCACTCTATCGAGCGGCGGAGCATCGGCTTGGCTTGGTTCTAGGCAAGGCAGCAAGGTTAGCATCCTGTTCCACTCTTGACTTCGCCATGTTCTCCGCATCGACTCAACTTGACGGATTCCTGGTGGCGCTCAAGGCATGGGAAGCGGCTATATGGCCGCAAGGGGAACCAGACTTGAACGAAACTGCTTCATGGGTGCGGCGGAATCTTTCCGGTCAGGATGAGTCGGCGGCAGCTTTTTTCATCCATGGACTGCTCGCACAATCTGGCGACTCCGGTTCATTTTTCACCGCCATGGCGAACTCTGAAAATTCTGAGGCACGACGACTGCAACGCCGAAAAAAGGGAGTAACGCAGAAGGATCATAACTCAAAATACAAGGAAGAGATCAAGCATTCGTGGGTGCCCGCGGGGTTGTGGTGCCTCTCTGGAAACGAAATTCTCGCGTTGCTTGAGCCCGACAAGAAAAAGCAACTCGACGCTGATCTAAAGCGAGTGATCGAGGACATTCGAGACCTTGGATTTAAAGAATCATGGAAGCCAGACCACGAAGAGGCCGGAAAAAAAGCAGGCTCTCGATTTGGCGAAATTCGCTGATGTGGTAAGAGATTCCCGGAAGTGTCCGGACAGTTCCGAGTGCAGAGATTTTTGCCAATGCCTGCATTGTGTAAATCTTCATCAGCACCATGCGTGCTATCATAACTCCACCACCCAACCCGCAACTCAATTCAGCTACACCCACCGCGTCGTTACTCACCCGACAAGATGTAGCCCTCGCGCTGTCCACTTGTCTCCGCTCCGTTGACGAAGCGATTGCTTCCGGCGACCTTGAAATCGTTGCCATTGGACGAAGTGTCCGCATCCGGCCAAGCGCCCTCGAAAGCTTCATCGAGGCCCGCGTCACTCGCCGCAACCCTGGCCGCGTTGTTCGTAAAACGACGAAGAGCGCCGCCACCCCCGCCCAGTAAAACGCCCGCCCGGATTTCTCCGGACAGGCGCAGGGCTGAGAACTTGAACGCTCAGAGCCTACGTTGCCGAGGACTCCGGGTCAATTCCACAGATTGACCCATCATGAACACCACTTTTTTCACATTTCCAAAGGACCGTGCCGTCATGGTCCTTCACCCGGATTTCACCGACGGCTGCGGGCGGATCGCCCTCGTCTCCCCCACCTTCTCACCTGGCGTTCATCACGTCGGGGTTGTCGAGGTGAGCGGGCGGCAATGGAAATTCATCGACGGCCCCGCCAGCGTCAAAACAAGCCGCGTCTGGCAGAAGCTCTTCGATGCTGACGAGGATTGGACGTGTTCCACCTCCGTCCTTCTTGATAGGGCCGATGATTTGAGCATCCCTGCACAAAGCCCGGATCACCTGATTGATCTCGTCACCGGGAGGGTTGCACCATGAGCACCTCTGACCGCAAAGTGGACTACACCACCGACTTTCTCTCCGGGGAGCCTGACAGCGTGGTCATCGAAGAATCGAACGGGCATCCCCACTTGCACGTTGTTGATGAGTGTCCGCCATACAATCCACCGGACGGGCCGCGAGCGATAACCAACGACACACTGGCGTTGGCCGCTGGTGAATCTCCCGATCAATCGGAAGTGGTTCGTGGCTTCACGGAATTTCCAACCCATCCACCTGCGGAGGATGTGCTAGCAGGAGACGCGCAATTCCGAGTCACCGATATTCACATGTGGAACGCGCCGGCTGGTGAAGGCAAGAGCGTTGCCATGAGTCAAACAAGCATGGCGTGGGCAATGAACCTTCCCTACTGCGGGATCTATCCAACGCGTCCATTGAAGATTATTCACTTTTGCGGCGAGGATGATGCCTCGACCATCGGTCAGTGCCGGGAGGGGTTCTTGCTGCATTCCAAGGCCATCACCGGGCGACAGCTTACCGCAGCGAACTTGAAGCCTCTCGATATTATGGTTCGAACGGACTTTTCGAGGCAGTTCACCGGAGACGCTTTTTTGCGGAGGCTTGACGCGATGCTTACCGAGGAACACGCGGACTTGATTCTAATCAATCCGCTACTCTCATTCATCGGCGGATCGATTGTTGAGACTGTCAGCGTGTTTCTGCGTGAGGGACTGGGGCCGATCCTGAAGCGTCATCGGTGCGCGGCGCTGATTTCCCATCACACATGCAAGCTCAACAAGGACTCGTGGGAAAACATGGATTTCACCTACAGCGGAATTGGCGGTGGCGAGGTCGCGAACATCCCCCGGAGCGTCTTTACCCTGGCACCCACCAAGGTGGACGGGCTTCGCGTTCTCCATGTCAGCAAGCGGAAGACGGTCGGATGGAAAGATGATGAAGGGAAATTCACCGACCATGCCTACTTCAAGCGCACGGACGATCCCAAGCGCCCTGCGTGGCTCCCGGTGACCCATGGCGAAGCGGCGGAAATGATGGAGGCTGTCTATTCGTCCGGCAGCGGTCGCAACAAAAAAGCCACCATTGAACACGTCATGGAGGCTCTTGCAACTGGAGCGATGACCCGGCAAGCGCTGATCGAAACGGTGATGAGGAAGTGCGGTTGCGGCATTTCGACGGCCAAAACTGCGATTTCAAACGCGCAACTTGGAAGCATCTCGTCATTCACCGATAAAGACAAAAACACCAATCGCGATGTTCGTTTTTTCTGTCTCCCTGAGCACATAGGCCAATGGGTCAAAACCGAGTTGACCTCTTAACCCTGACCCTGACCCCGGCTAAGGTTGAGTCAGGGTCAACTTCTCCCATATACCTAGTATGGGAGTTGTTGACCCTGACCTCAGCCCCGAAATCTGAAGTTTTTGAATCTTGAGCCATCCCGACCATGACCGCCACCGAACCACGCATCGACATCACGCGACTTGAAAAAGTCCGCCGAACCGGGAGCAAGATCACCGGCCGCTGTCCCGCCTGCCACGCCGCCGGAAGTGACCGTGCTGGCGATCACTTCTTCATGAACACCGAGACGGAGAAATGGGGTTGCACCGTTGGGCGTGACTCCGAACACCGCCGCGAAATTTTCAGACTGGTCGGCGTTGTCGGCGAGCGGAAGGCGGACCCCGAGCGAGATCGACGCTGGCGGATGGAACGCGACGAGGAGAAGCGCCAGGCATCCGCGAAGGCATCCTTGATCGAAACCGCCAAGGCAAAACGCGATTGCATCATTGCCCGCCACCGGTGGAACGCCGCCGACGTTTGGGAAAACAGCCCCCAGCGCATCGACGGGCCGCTCGTGGAGCTCGACCCGCGCCACTTCATCGCCAGCCTGTTTCAGCAGGACGAGACAATCTGGACGGGTGAGGTGTTTCACTCCGGCACCCGCCACGCTGACCATTGGCGAACGGTGGCAAGCTGGCAGAACGCTGACGAGCAGGTCGTCGGACCGATGATTTCGCCGGCGACGTGGAAACCGGGAACCGTATCAAGAACCGCCGAAAATGTCGCCAGTTCGCCCTTCACGATTTTGGACTTCGACGGTTTTGACGGAATCGCCCCCACGACACCCGCGGAGGTCCACCGGCACGTCAGCGACTCGATGGCTTTGGTTCGTTGGATTCGTGAAGGCCTTCAATGGCAACTTGCCGCCATCGTTTGGACCGGCAGCAAGTCGGTTCACGCTTGGTTTGAGAATCCCGGCGCCGCCGCGCTGCAATCGCTCAAGGACGCCGCCCCGGCGCTTGGGGTCGATGCGGGACTCATTGGGCGGGCGGAGCATCCTTGCCGCCTCCCAGGGCAGCGCCACGCGAAAACGAGCGGCAAGTCCCGCGTGCTTTGGCTCCAAAATCCGATTCCATGAAACCGAAACCGAGAACGTCATGAACACCACCCCTGAAACCGCCACCCACTTTTACAAAACTCGCCAAGGGACAATCCTGCGCGTGACGCGTCGCATTGATCCCGAGCAATGGACTCACCTTTGCGAAGGTCCGTTTCATGTGTCCGGCCCTCCTGCGGGTGCGGGAGAATTGATTGATGCCATCTGCGATGCCCATCAGTCGCATGTTGATGAAGATCAGCGGGCTGCTTACATGCACTGGAAATTGCCTTCCGGTCGGATTGTGAAGATGCTTTTCGAGCCAAACAGTGAGATCATCAATGCCATCACCAAACCTCCGCGCCAATGAATTACGATCCCGAGAAGATCCGTTCGGAAGCACTCGATGCGCTCCGCAAGAGGTTTCCGCCTGAAGTGATTTTGCAGGTAATCGCCGATCTTCCGCCGGACGCTCAGGAGCGCATCCGTCGAGAATTCGCCCCGCGCCCTGTCATTAGAAAATTCAAGTTCACCGACACCCGGAAGAAGCCATGAGTTCGTCTGAAAAATCACCTGCCCAAAAGCTTGCCGAAGTTCTCGACCTGGAGTGTCCCGAGGAACAGGTCGGTCGGGTTCTGAGGGAATGCCTCACCGCGACGACGACAAGTCGGGCGGGCGTGGTGGAACCGGATTTCAAAACACGTCTCGCCGCGGCGCAGTTTGTGACGACTCAACGCCACGGCCTCCCGGTGCGGCGCGAGGAGATTCTTCAGGTAAACGTCGATGCGGATTCAGCCGTGGGGATGGAGGAGCGGCTTCGCCACTCACCGGCGCTCCGGGCGATGTTCCGGAAGATGCTCGACCGGGTTGATGGAGATGGGGCAATCGAGGTGTGATGCAGTTCCTCATCAGACAAAGTCTGGCGCTGGTTCAATGCCATAAAACGGAAACGGACCGATCCATTCCAGTGCGACGAGTTTCAGCCAACTGTCCGATTTGCGATTCCACAGCTCAGTGAGAACCCATGCCAGCGCATCCTCTTCTGTCCATCCAGCCGGGATCTCTTGGCACGGCCCGTTCTTCGACAGAGGCGGGAACATTTGTCCGAGGAAATCCGCCGCGCACTCGCACCGCATCACCAGCCATAGCGCGTGAATCTCCCCGAGTTCCATGACCCCTTCACCTTTTGCCAGGCGATTGGCTTCTAGGGAGGTTCGCGCCCGTTCTCTTCGCTCCAGTCCAAACAGACATTCTATCCCTTTTTCAACCCCCAACCGGTGAACCTCCTGCCGGACCAGGTTCATTGCCACCACCACACGCTGCGTCAACAGGCGGCTTTTAAGGTTCACCAGCGCATTGCCCACCAACTCCCATTTTTCCGGACATTCCATTTCAAGAAATTGGCCAATCCACGAGCGCATCGCAAGAACTGTAATCCCCCTTTTCTGACCATGTTCGCCGTTTCCAAACCCGATTAGAAGCGGCCTTGATGCTCAACATCTCCTACCGCGCATCGGAGCTGGGCGAAAATTAGGCATGACTAAGTTTCCAGCTTTCTAAAACATCGGTCCCGTGGTATCGCTGCCTCCATGGCTGAGAGATCTTATCGCAGAAACGAGGACGGTTCTTTTGAATACGTGGGGCAAGAAGGAACAAAGCAGATGGTTTTTCCGGAAGCGCCGGGCAAAGCCGAGGCCTACGACACTTGGGCGGCCCAGAGTGGGAACCTTAGTAAGAAGACCGGCAAGTATAGGTCAGGGCCACTCAAGGGAAAAACTTTCGACCAAGGAATGCAGCAGTTTGATAGAATGTGGCGATCAGCTCCCGACTCTATCAAAGAGAAATACGCATCCAGGTCAGCGAATCGTCCTTACACCGACCTTGCGCCGAGCGAGCGGTTGATTCAGGGGATTTCCCCGGCGCGGGTCACCAACGCCTCGCTGAATGCGTCTTTGCCGGGTGAGTCGCCATCGCAGACAGTCGAACGCCAGAAGCGGAGTCGGATTCGCATGTATCAGGGAGACGCAGGATTGAAGGCATACGACGAAAGCCGGGAGCCCAAGCCTCGACACGATCAAGATGCCAACGGCGTTCCTGACATGATCCAGCGTCCGAGTGAGCGTCGAACTCCCACGGTGTCACCATCGCCCGCTCCTATTCAAAACACCCGCCCGGCGGTCACCGGCCCGGTCGTTTCCAACAACTACGCCCCCGGCTCCGACGAAGCCCGCGCCGCGGCACTCACTGAGAACAGCCGCAACGAGCGGTTTGCCACTGCCGACAATGGAAGCAGTGCGATGCGGTCGGCGGTAGCCATGCAAAGCCAGTCGCGCCCGATGGCGCTGGGTGGGTCCGTCGGATCGATGTACGGCCAGTCATTGCAGGTGGAGAATTCGCGCAGCCCAATTGTGCAGCCGGAGCTCAAGAAAAAGCAGGAAGCCGAAGCGATGCAGCGGGGGGCTGGATACAATGCTCAGAAACAACGTGAGGAGACCGCTCTTGCCGAGTCCGAAAGAAAGCGCCTTGGTTTGCCCTCTGGCTTGCCGACTGACGAGCGCATGCACGCAGAGGGCAAAGTGAACGGCGGACAAATGCCTGTGGTCAAAGCACCACGCGGCCAGTATCAGGGTTCTCCGATGCCGGCAGCTCCCGTCACACCACCGACCCGGACCGGTCGCATTGGCGCTACGCCAGCCGGTCAGGAGCTTGTTGGCATGAATCGGGGTGTTCCGCAGTATGCGCCGATTGGTGAAGTTTACGGGCAATCACCACGCGCTGCCGATGCCACTCCCGGAGGTGGCGGAGTCGGCCCTGTGCGTCCCGCTGCTACCGATGAGAGCATTCGTGCCGACTATCAATCACGGATGAACACACCGCAAGCACGGGCGGGCGCACAGCGAATGATGGAAGCTGACAGGGTCAGCCCGGAGCGTCCACGCGTGGCCGGTATCGGGCCGACCCCTGAACGCCCGTCCATTGGCCTGCCGGGTGCTCAGTCCGCGCCTAGCCAACTGGTGGCAGGAATCAAGCCCACACCCGCGCCGGATCGCTACAAGGCAGCCCAGGAGGGATATCAGGCAAGCCAGCTTGATCCGGCGAAGGCCCGCGAGATGGACGCGGTTTATGCCGGTGCAAACTCCCGCGACCAAGCGACGATCACGGCAAACTCGCTGAAGCGTGCGGCTGGCTTGCCTTCCATGGTGAATGCTCCTCGTGCTGTGCCAATTCGCCAGACCATGCCGCCACCAAAGCCACTGACTGTTGCCACTCGCCCGGTGTTCGCGATGGGCCGCCGTTGATTCGATTTCCTCACTCTCCGCCAGAGATCGCCCGCTTGTGCTGCATCCCGCAGTCAGGCGGGCGAAGTTTTTTCACTTCAAGCAACCGCCTTCCTCCCCACTGATGTGGCACTTACCGAAACTTGATGTTTTGTAGGGTGCATGAACCGGACACTCCCCTAACCCGCTGTCCGGCCTATCAGGAAAGCGGTGTGCCTAGCATCTTTTTATACTGGAATGTTTACTTCTCCCGGCGGGCGGCGATGGCAGCGGCGATGTCGCAGGCGAGGTATTTGACGAGCTTGCCGTTGGAGAGGGAGATGCGAGGGATGCCCATCGCGTCGAGGGTCTTGGGATCGACATCGAGCAGGCCAGCGGCACGCGCCTTGCTGATGAGCCGAAGTTCCTCGACGGCGGACTCGTCGTAAAGCCTCTCGGCGAGTGCGTCGGTAGCGTCTTTGATGACCTGCTTGCGCTCGTCCTGGGTGAGTTCCACGGTGATCTTGCTCATAGCAATATGTTCTGTTGGGATTGTATGTTAGTTTGTCTCGGAAGCACGTCCATCGTGCCCGGCGACAAGCCCTTTCGAGCGAATTCCGGGAAAGCTGGGAAGGGAAATATTTTCCGTCGGGAGGCGGCTCGTAAGTTGCTTATAGATAGTAAATTATGCATCCCTATGTTTTGTATGTTAGAAACTCATTGACGGGAAGTGATTAAGAGTGCCATCTGTTCCGCTTCGGCGATTACGCGCCGTCCTCATTCGAAAATCCGGGGTTTAGCCACCTGGCGAGGGATTCCATCAAATTGATTCTGAAGCCTGTCATGGAACGTGACTGCTTGGCCGCAGTCGCGTGGAGCGTAATCTCCGCCCGTGGCAGGCTTCGCCTTTACATGAAATCAACACTCGAAAAACCAGCCAAGGTCGCCAAGGCCACCACCACAAAGAAGAAAACCGGAGTCGTCACCCAAAACCCAGACGGCTCGTTCGATATTACCGGCAAGCTGGCCGAGCAAGTGCAAGCTGCGGCCAAAGCCCGAGGGATGAGCATCAAAGATTATTTTGATATGTCTGTGAGTGATTTTCTCGCGGAACAGACCATGACAAAAATCCCCTCAGGCGTCCATCGATTGGCCAGACAGCTCAATCGCGATCACCGGGAACTTGCGGCTGAGATCATGCAGGCCGGAGTCGAAGCCCTCGACAACGGGATTGCCGATCAGCCGATTGAGACGTTCAACCCTGTGTGTTTCATCGCCCAGGTCGTGGGGTATTCCCACTTCAAGGAATTTACGATCACAGGATGGATCGAGCGCATGAGTCCGGAGTTGCGGACGGATTGTGAGAAGGAAGCCCGCGATTGCGACCAGCCGCTTCAACAAATCGTCCGTGAACGTTGCATGCGTGGCGCTGACTTGAAGCAGCTCGCCCAACCGTCCGTTGAAGAAATGATCGCTGCCCAAGCCTGAACCATAACCCCTCCTAACTATCCGATCCAATGAACGCTAAAACTGCCACTACTAAGGGTACTCCGAAGAAGAAAATCCGCCCGATCACAGTCACCATCGAAGGCGATCTAGCATCCAGCGGATCCGACGAGGCCAAAGAACACCGCTTGGCCAGGGCGCTGTCAGAACTCCGGCAAAACGACCGGGGAACCGCTTCGTCCGATGGCTCCGTGACGGTCACGCCTCGCTACTCCGTTCAGGAATGGGTGGAACTGGCGCTGGAGATCGACGAGGAGGCCATGAAGGAGATGGGCGAACTGAAGCCGTTCTACCGCGAACAACTCGAAACCAACCTGTTTTGGTTCGGGAGGCGTCTGACGGACGGAAAAATGGAGGCCGGGCGCTTGGCGGATTACATGGAATGTCTGGCCACCAATGACAGCCCGGAAATGGACTGCGCCACGTTTCGCATGATCGTAACGAAAGAGGCATGGAAATTTGCAAAGGACACCGCCGCTGCTTTAGAGGTAGGCATGGCTGCCTATTTGCGCACCGGCATTTGGGATCACATCAACCAAGTGTCAATGCGCCGTGGCACGAAGATCCGCAAGACGGCCTGAACCACCAACCCCGCTCCGTCTGGTTTCGGCTGGACGGGGCTTTTGCGTTTTCTCGCCCTCCTTGACTCCTGATATGGAAATTGATAGGCACGGAGGATGAAGATAAAAATCCCCCTCCTGCTACTCACTTCGGCAATCCTTGTTTTCGGCCAAGAATTGGAGGATGAGAAACGTTTCTACGAGGATTACGCGAAGTCTGAGGAGCGGACCGTCGCTCTCTACCCAGACGCGGCCAAGGCGGACAGCCCGCTGTCGAAGCGAATGCTGGAGATCGAGCAGACAATGAAGGCTGAAAGCAGCCCGCTCTACCATTCTGCGGAAAAACCGATGATTCTGGCGGTTCAGGCAGCGAAGGAGCTGGGGATAAAGCCGGCGGAAGCAAAAGCGACTGCCCCCGCGTTTCCGGCGCCTGTCCCGCAAGCCCCTGTGGAATTGGATGGCAAAGTCATTCCGGAGTTGAACGGGTTCAAGTCGGTGACCATCCGTCGCGTGGAACCCGATGGACTTCGGATCATCCATGAATCCGGGTCGGCAAAGATTCCCATCGAAAAGCTATCCAACGAACAGCGTGCGAAATACGGGATCACAGTTGAGGGCGCTGCCCAATATCGCCAGCAGGTAGCTGATAGTGCCGCAACGAACAATGTTCGCGAACAGCAAGCGGCGAGGGACCAAGCCGCCAGTCCCCGTCCGTCCGCTGCCGCGCCGGTCCCGAAATTCATCACCGCCGACCAGGTGAAAGTCATGTGGGTGAAAAAGCTGCCTCAGCCGCGAAGCCTCGATGCGAACTATTCGAAGATCATGGAATCGTATAGGGATTTCATCGGCGAGATCCGCGCCGGAAAACGTGATTTGGACGCTCAGGAGACTGCCGCCACCTACAACAAGGCGAAGGCGGTCGAGATCGGAAATACTGAGCTGGCGAGCACCTACGAAGCCGAGCTTGGCAGGATCGCACAAGCGAAGAGCGCAGCGGCCGAACTGGCACAGCGAGAGAAGCAGGCGAGGCGTGAACGGGCTGATTTTATGATGCTCAACTCTCAGTTGAACAGCATCGACCGGAACTTGCGGAACATTCACAACACGATCACGGGGTGGTGATTCCTTTCCGAACCTGATTCCCGTCGAACGCCCTTGAATGCCGAATCCAACTCCGTCACTTCATCGCGGAGGGCATGTGCCAGGCAATTCGCCCAACACCTCATCCAGCTCGACGAATTGCAGGAATGGGAGGAACGGAAATGGTTAGTCCGTGAGCTGGAAAAAGTCTCGGATTTCCTCGATTCAACCGGCCAGTGGAAAAGCAACTGGCAGAGTGATAGACTTCCGAATCTTGGGCGAACTGCTTACAACTGGAAGTCGGATGACGACGCCGACGAGGCAATCGCCCGCGTGGCAAGCTGGGTGTTCGAGGTGATGTCACTTCTGGACATGGAACCGCCCGTTGACTGGCAGGACGCGGAGAGTAGCCCGATTGAGGGTGTGCAGGCGATGGTGAACGCGATCAGTCACGCCGCGATTCCCATGGATCTTGATTGGCGGTGACCGTCAGTCCTCCGGCCGCACACTCGTGTCCGGCGCGCTCATCGGACTTTGCCCACTCAATGATTCCAGATACTGCTTCCTCCCGGCTTCCGTTTGAAGCTTCCCTTCCCGAATCAAGTGCTCGGGCGCTCTCTCGAAACGTGGCGACTTCGTTGGCAAGTTTTGTGGGGAGTCTTGGGGCGCGTTCATTAAAATCGCCATCGCTCTTGCAGCATCCTCTTCTGTCAGTCCGCGGGCAGGGTTGGTGAAAACGCACCGGCCACAATCAATCACCTCCTCGATGGCCATGCGATCATCGTCGATCACGACCCACCGGATAGCGCTTGGGTTTGCCTCCAGCCATCTCTGGATTTCAAGGCCCCGCTGATGTCGCCGGATAACTGAGGGATCTTGTCGCAAGTCCGGCGTGCCGTCGATAGCGAGCGAGAGAGGGAAGCCGTTCTCCAGCCATTGCTCATGGAGCCGGTTCACATGGTGCGGCAAGCGCCAGGTGGACGAGAACACCACCCGAGCCGACGGAACGGCCGTCAGGATCGATTTCAGGGCATCCACGCAACGGGGAAGGAAGACCGGCGGCGTGGGCTCACCCTCGGGGTAGGCGATCAGCACGCCGTCGATGTCGAGGAAGATGATGGGTGGATTCATCTCAGTCGTTCGTCTGAGCTTCTGCGAGGTAATCCTTGAATCGCTTTTTCAAAGAAGCCGCCTCTTCCTCATCCGAAACCGGGTTGACCCAATCGGGTGGGGGCCAAGTGAAATCGCCATTCAGGAAAGCCTTGCAGCCGCCGAGTGCCTTGAAGTGGTCAACTTCCGCTCTCCATTTCAGCGACACACCGACCACGCATTTGTGAATCATTTCCGTTTTCCAAACCAGCCGGTCGCCACGCACAAGCAATAGATATTCGTAGGGACCGCTGTCGTGTTTGACGATTCGGTCGCCCTCTTCGAAAAAATCCCTCAAATGATGCCATAATCTCTGAAGGTATCCATCCCCCTTGGCATTTCGAAAACTGTCGAGATCCTCGTGATAAAGAAGGCCGCGGAAGTTCACCGCATAGTCAGCATTCAAAGCCGCTTCGGGATCGCAGTCCCGATTATGCTGGATGTAGGCGGCGGCGAGGGCATCCGCCATGTCGTCCCGATGATAGAGCCGATATTTGGCAAGAAATGGGCGCAGGGGGCATCCCTTCCACTGAAGCCTGAAAGTGGCATTCAGGACCTTCGCAATCGCTTCCCTCTCCCAGCCCTCGACGACGTAGCCCATGAAAAACTGATCCCCCTGCGGTTTCAGTTTCCAATTCGAGACGTGCCGCCATGCCTCCGCTTGGGAAGGCATCGGTGGCAATCTTCCCACGCCGGGATCATTCTCAATAGCAGCCCGTCGCAGACATTCAGGCAACGACGCATCGAGGAAAGCGAACACACCGGGAAAGGGATCGAGTTCCGGCACCATTGCTATCGGAAAACCTGTTTCGGAGGGAGAGGGGGCGAAGTCCATCGAGCGCCGAGAATGGCACAACCGGTTTGTCCTACGAGCCGAAAGTCTCACCGTCGGCCGTAGCAGAACCGCGGCTTCCCGCCATGCCCCTTGCCCGTTGGCGGTCGCAAGCCACGGAACGGGTGATTCAGCCATCGCCGGTATCGACGCTCGTCCTTACCTACCTCACGCGCTGCCAGAACCGCAACATTGAACTCGGTCGAGGCAATCCGCCGCTTGAACAAGCCACGACGGGAAATTCCCGCCGCCGCGGCAGCTTCGGTGTAGGTTTGCCCCTCTGCCAGCTTGTTGAGGATTACAGCCGCTTTCCAATCGGAGTTCATGGTTGCTCAGTTGATATCCCCGCCGACCACAATCCGGATTTCGCCGGCGTGCGTCGCGTTCACGTCGAGCTTGTCACCGTACCGCTTCGGGTCCCATTTCGCCAGCAGCTTCAGCCGCGTCTCGATCTGGAGCTTGCGGTGACCCAGCATGTCTTCGCGAGTGATCTCCTCGCCGTCCTTCCCGGTCCGGGTTCGAATTCCTTCAAGGGGAGTGTCGGCAATCTCCAGACATTCGGCGGCAAGTTGATCGAATCCGATTGCTCTGGCCATGGAATACCGCTTGGCGAATTCCGGTAGCGCCAGGCACCAACCGGTGACCGTGGCTCGGTGGGGAAGGTGATCCTCCCGGCACATCGCCGCCAGGGGCTCACCCTTGCTCAACCGCTCGATAATTTCGTCGGCGATGGCTTCGTTGAATAAACTGGGCCGACCTCCTTTGTTGACTGAAACTGGCATGGCTTCGTATTACAGTCATCCGGGGGTGGCTGTCGAGTCAGCGGGCGGTATTGCGACACTTCGCGTGCGTGTGCGCGAGGGCGGAAACCCCGGAATCAGACTTGCCATCCATCTCATGCGCGGCCACAGGCGGGGATGGAGGGAACCTGCCTGAAAAAATCGTTGCCCTTTTATTGCCCGTTTTCGGCGCAATCGAATGCATCTCGGCGCATGTTCTACGGAATGATTAACTTCCGGATTCCTTTCTGAGTTCTTGATTTTGAATCACTTAGATGGAGGCGGAGGAGGGAATCGAACCCTCGAATGACGGTTTTGCAAACCATTGCCTTACCACTTGGCTACTCCGCCATTCGCATGGCGCGGGGGCGAGTGATTAGGGCGGATGCTCCGGGGTGTCAACACTTGGATTTGGATTCCAAGAAGATCGTTCGTTGAGTCCGCTGGGGCTTCCCGTATTTCAGTGCCCGAAAAAGCCTTGCACGACCACGCTGCCGCCGGAGTAGTGCCTGCCATAGCCGGAGTGGGGATCGCGGTAGCCACCCCGGTAAGGCGGCGGGCAGGGCGCGACATAGCGAGTCCGGACCGCTGGACGGTAATAGGGTTGGCGGACGCTCCGGACTCTCCAGATTGGCTCGCCGCAATGGTCGTATCCGACGAAATAACGCTCCGAGTAAACCGGCGTGCCGCAGGAACGGTAGCTGCTGACATAGACGCGTCCGGACTGGTGATAGGGGCGGGCTTGTGCTTCTGGAGCGGCTCCGAGAAGTGCGAGGGCGGCGATTGCAACGGTGGTGAGGATGGTTTTCATATTTAGGTTGTTTTCCAGTGACTCGTGTTTCGACGGAGCGGTTCGGAGATTATTCAGCATCGAATGGTCGAAATTCAGAAATTTTTCGAAACTCCATTCACGCCTGATTTTTGATTGGTTTCTGGTGTTTGACCTTCACGGTTCGATTGACTAGACAACCCGCCACTTTCCCATGATTCGCGAAATCGTCCAATACGGCCATCCAGTCCTTCGTCAACGCTGCCGGCCTGTCACGGCGGTGGATGACACGATCATCGAGCTCGTCGCCGACATGCTTGATACGATGGTGGATGCGAATGGCGTGGGCCTGGCAGCTCCCCAGGTTGGCGAGGATCTGCGTCTGGCGGTGATCGATGTCTCTCACGATCCCGAATGTGTTTCCTTTCTGAAGGTGAATGGCGCGGACGCGGAAATCGAAGAGATCATGCCGCTGATTTTCATCAATCCCGAGCTCGCGTTCGGCCAAGCCAAGGAATTCGGGATGGAAGGCTGCCTGAGCATCCGCGGGATCCGCGCCGAGGTCCGCCGGCCGGAGGCGGTGAAGGCGACCCTGCCGCAGTTGGACGGATCGGTCTTGGTGATCGAGACCGACGGCTTGCTTGCAAGGGCGCTGCAACATGAGATCGACCACTTGAACGGGGTTCTTTTTGTCGACCGGCTTCCGGCGGTCGCGAAGGTTTCGATGAAAAACCGGCTCAAGCGGCTGTTGGAGGAAAACGGGGGAAATTGAAGGTTTTCGCCGCGGGGCTAGACATTTCGTAAATATTAAGCTTTTTTACCCTGCGGTAACCCGCAGAACACTTGATCCGTATTTCCAACTCCAATCCGAATTCAAAATGAGCACGACCCGAGGAATCTTCGAAAGTTTTCCGAACCAGCCGGCCACCCGGCAGGATTCGCCATTTGCCGTGGTTCCCGAGCCGGCGGCACCGGCGGCGGCAAGTCCATTCGCTGCGGTGGCGCGTCTGGAATCCCCCTTTACGGTGGTGGATGAAGCCGTAGAGGCCAATGCCTCGGAATCCGGGCGGGGAGGAAAGCTCCCCGAGCGTCGTAAATCTGATTCTCCATTTCAGGTGGCGGAACCCTCCGAGGGTTTCGGCTACGAGGCAACGGCCAAGGACTTCTCCGCCGCGCCATTCGAGACAGCGCCTGCTTCCCAGCCCGTGCAGACCGCGGCCGCCTCGCCATTTTCGCTGGCTCCCCAACAACCTGCGACTTCTCCGTTTTCTGTCGAGCCGACGCGTGGCCCTTCGCCATCGACCCAAGCGGCGATTGCCGCTTTCGGAAACTGGCAGGAGCCTGCGGCGAGTCCCGCACCGCAAGCCTTCATGGAACCGGCACCGGCATTCGCACAGCCGGCACCCGCAATGACGCCCGCAGCGACCATCGAGACTCCTGCCGCACCGATCCAAGTGCCCACGGCGTTCGCTCCGGTGACTCAGCAGGCTCCGGTGGCCCCAGATTCATTCGATGCGTCCCAGTCCGATTCCTATTCGATCCGCCAGTTGGAGCTGCGCGCGATTTTCGGCGTGGATCGCGAGATGAACGTCGAGGAAATCCTCCAGCGGACGCGGGCGCTTCCCGGCATGCGCAACATCGCCCGGGTGAGTCCCCAGGACATGGGGGCGATCGAGACGCTCAAGCATCTGCTGCCGAATCTCGGTTTCGGCAATGGTGGATTGAAGCTGTATTCCGGCTCCGTGCCTCTTGAGTTCGTCCGCGAGGGATCCGTGATGCTTGCCGTGCAGACGGACGGCGGATTTGCTCCCGGCGTGCGTGAGACGCTGATGCTGGTGGCCCGCGAACTGGGCCGCCTGAGCTGAATAGAATTAGGGTTCCGCCGCTTGGGTTTTGAGAATTTCAAAACGGGAGCGGATTTCCGGAGTGGCGAGCCGCAGCATTTCGTCCTGGCTGCCTTCCGGCATTTCCAGGATGGTTTCAGCCATTCCATTCACCGCTTCCTGGTGGATGGCGGGGTTCTGAAGGTTTCCGAGCCAGGTCAACGCAGCTTGAGGATCACTGCGTGACCAGGTCCCGACGACCGCTTTGAGGCCGGCACTGCGGCCTTCGCCAGCATCGAAAAGCACGACCCAGCCCGCAGCACCTTCCGGAGCCAATGCAGCCCAGTGCTGAAGGACCTGCACCACCGCCACATCGAAGTCCCGGCCCGCGACTCCCGATTCCGAGAGCATTTGCGCGGCCCGCTCCGGCTCGGTTTCCGCCAAAACGAGGGCGATGCTGTCGTAGGCGAGGGATTGTTCCTTTTCGCCATGAAGCGTGGCGGCCCATTTGATGCCTTCGTCGAGTGACTGTTCGGCCAGACGCATCGCATAGTGCTGGATCAGGCGGTTCTTTTCCTCGCTGCCCGGGGTGATTTTAAGAAATCCCTCACTCGCGAGTTGCGGATCCAGCTCCATGGCGTCCCACACAACCTCTTCGAGCGCATGATTCCGCTCCTGGGGAGATTCGATTTTTTCGGCCTTTTTGAAAATTTCCCGCAGTTCCTCGGGTGTGCTTTGGGGATTCGTTCTGGCAGGGCGCACGGTCTTGGTCACCCGTGGAGGTGTGTCCGCCTGTTCGGGCACGGTGGCGATTTCCTTCGGTTTATCGCAAGAGGACAGCAGAAATGCGAGACTGCAGAAAAGTGAATGGCGGGCGGTCATGGGCGATTTCCGTTCAGGACGGAGACATGGCAAATAATGTCACAGGCAGGATCCCAAGTCGATTTCAGAGGTGGAATTCATCAAGTTGCGGAAAAATGCTCCCATCCGCCGGTGAGCGACTGTCCGGCGGAAATTTCCACCAGGCTGCCAATGCGGGTGAGCGGAAGGTCCGGAAGTTCAGCGGACCACGCTGCGAGAAGCCCGTCGATGCGGGCGGGGTGGATGGCGAAGAGGATCTCATAATCCTCGCCGTCGCCGACGGCTTCGGTGGGTGTGCAGCCGGGGTTGAGAGGAAGTGCCGCAGCGTCGATTTGGAATCCACAACCGGAGGAGGCGGCGAGGCGGGGAAGATCTTTGGCCAAACCGTCGGATAGATCCATCATGGCGGTGGGCTTGTATTTCGAAACGAGCCAGTGGGATTCCCGCAGGCGGGGGGTGAAATCGAGGTGTTTTCCGCGGATGGATCCGCCGAGGCTGCCGGTGACAAAGACAGCATCGCCGACGCCCGCCGTGGAACGGAGCACCAGATGATCGCGCGGGACGCAACCGGTGGCGGCGATGGAAATAACTGCTGCCGAGCCACTTGGGACGCTTGAAGTTTCTCCGCCGGCAAGCAGGCCGCCGTGGATTTCCAAGCAATCACCGATGCCACGGTAGAGATCCTCCACCCAAGTGACCGCGGTTTCCGGGGGAAGCGCCAGCGTGATGAGAAAATGGCCGGGCTGCCCGCCCATGGCGGCGAAGTCCGAGACGACCCGGGCGGCGGCCTTCCACCCGACCGATCGGGCGGGGGTCTCCGGCAGGAAATGGATGCCTGCGACGAGCGCGTCGGTTTTCAGGAGCAGCAGGGTGGGAGATTGCGCATCGTGATCGATGACCGCGCAATCGTCTCCCGGCCCGGCGGCGGGATCGACGCTTCTGGGAATCAAGCCGACCAGTCGCTGAATCAGGCCGTCTTCCCCGATGTCCCGGAGGGTTTTCATGGGGTGATTTCCAACGGAAAATTGTAGTAGCGGGCGATCACCTGGGTTATCACCGTCGCGCCGTTAAAGCAGGCGTGCACCGAGATGGGAGCCCAGAGCGAACCGGTTTTTTCGTAAATCACGGCGAGAACCACACCGAAAATCAGCAGTGGCAGCAGTGCCGCCAGACTGCCGTGGGCGGCGGCGAAGACGAGCGAGGAGCAAAGCCCCGCTGCCCAGGGTCCGGCGAATTTCTTCGCCGCAGAGTAAAGATAGCCGCGGAAGACGATTTCCTCACATAACGGCGCGGCGACAATCGCGGCGAACGCCATCAAACCAAGGAGCAGAGGGTCGCTGGAATTTTGGAGGAGCTTGACGGTGTCCTGGATGGTCTCGACGCCCAGGGATTCGATCCAATTCATGAATCCGGCGACTTGCAGACCACCGATCAGCATCCACATGAAAAAAACGGTGGCCGGCGCGATCAGGAAAACCCACTGCCAGGACGGCCATCTGAGTCCCAGCCAGTCGACCGGGCGGATGCGGGCGATCACGAAAAAAGTCACAATGCCGGCGATGATGAATTGGAAAACGATGGAAGTCAGGAGTCCTGCAGGGTCGGGGACCATCGCTTCCTCATCCGCCGAACGGGCTGAGGCCATCGCCAGACTGAAAAACAACACAAAGATGAAACCAATTCCGACCAAATCGAATGGCCGGTAAAACCAGGTGGCAACCTTCCCCGTCTGTTGCCCCGCTGGCGGTTCTTGGAAGGCGGGCGCTTGATAGGGCGACTGGTCGCCAGCCGCCGGCCCGTCGAATGCAGGCTCCGTCAACTCTTCACCCGCCGTCTTTGGGGCGGTGAGTTTTTGGAAAGCGGCGGAGAGCACAAAGATGCCAAGCGCCATGCCGAAAGTGGCTAGGAGGACGGGTTCGGTAGGGTCTGGCATCGGGAAATTTCTTCGCGGAAAGCCTGCGACGGGTCGTGCAAACCCGCCAATCGAAATTTCGAAGTTTCGTAGGCTTGATATTTTATTGTAATTTAAAGTTAGGGGACGCTTGCTATTTGGGTATTTTTATAAAAACTGCCGCATTATTAAGAAATCAACGGCAGCCGTGGAACCGCCGGGAAATCCGTATCGCGTCATTCTGCGGCGGGATTATCCCGAGCCATTGATTGCCCTACTGGCATTCATTCTGGGAATCTGGCTGTGGGATCATTACTTCGGCAAACCAGCGGGCTATGTTCCTGGAACTGAGGAGATTGCGGTGGTGAAAATCGATCGCGACCTGCGTCTCGCCGATGCGATGGAAGAGGATCCGGAGTGGCTGAAATGGTTCGTCGGGGTGGGCAAGCCTGCGGCGACCCGGGCGGACGCCCTGCAGGTTTTCCGGAAACTGGCGGCTGAGGATTCGATCAGTCCGCGAGGTTTGGAGGCATTCGCGATTGTGAAGGCGGTGCATGAGGGATTGCCAATGCAGGAAACGCTGGGGGAAGTTCTTCAAGGAGGAATGATTTCCGAGTTCCGGGAGACATCGGAACGGCTGGCCAGTCACCGTGGCACCTGGTGGCACGCCAAATTGATCGAGTCTTGGGAGCAATCAGCGCCACCCAGCACGCACTGGCGGCAAATCCACGGCGAAGACAATTTCCAACTCAGATCCCGTGCCGTGGCGGTGAGATCGGTGATTTGGATCCTTGGATTGGTCGGTTTGGCGTTCGTGCCGGCGGCACTGCGGTGCCTGAAATGCGGCTTGGCCGACAAGCCTAGAGGCTATGGTGGGGCTTGGCCGATGTCGATGGGGTTGGTGGTTTTCCTGTTGGCCACCTTGGCGTGGATCGGCTTCAGCATGACGCTGGATCTTGGGCTCGCCCATCTTGCCAACATTCCCCCGGCAATGATGATTCTCCTGGATTCCGCCGCGCGGGTTCTGCCCACGTTGATTGCGCTCGGTTTGCTTTTCAAGCGGCCTTCGCATGCGGTCCGGGTGTTGGGGTTGGACCAAAAAATCCGGGTGAGGGAGATTCTGGGGATGTTCTCGCTGCTGATGGTTATGGATCAGGCTCTCCGCTGGGCGATGGGAGCGGCAGGGATGAATGAGCCGGGAGGCGGATTGAGCATGGGGGACGCCGGCATATGGGGCCTGGCTTTCGCGGTGATTTCGGCATGCCTGTTGGCACCGCTCGCCGAGGAGATCCTTTACCGCGGGGTGTTGTTCGGCTCGCTGCGGAACCGGATCGGAGTGGTTCCGGGTGCGTTGCTGTCATCCGCAATTTTCGCAATCCTCCATTTTTACGATGGATACGGACTTGTGAGCGTCGGCGTATTCGGCTTTTCCTGTGCGCTTCTCTATTCCGGAACGGGCTCTCTCGCCACGGTGATTGCGCTTCACGTCTTGTATAACACGTCGATCAAGATCCCCGAGTGGATGGTCTATCATGCGCCGCTGGGCTGAGCGCCGCGCCCCTTGGAGTCAGCGGTCCGCCTGGTTCCGCATGAAATCCGCGACTTGAGCGAAAAACGGGTCGAGAAATCCTCGCGCTTCCGCGGGCACGCCGGTTTCCTCCATGGCGGAGGTCATCAACTCCAGCCAGCGATCCCGCTCGGCGATGCCGATTTTGAATGTGATATGGCGCATTCTGAGTTTCGGGTGGCCGCGCGTTTCCAGATAGCGGGTCGATGTCCCCAATCTGAACAGGAGGAATTCCGTGAGGCGCTCCTCCGCACCTGCAAGATCGTTTTCCGGATACATCGGCCCGATGAGATTGTCCTCACGGACCCGCCTGTAAAATGCTGAGACCATCCGGCGTATTCCGTTTTCCCCACAGATTTTCATCACCTCGGCTTCATTCATGCTGTGATTTGATCCCGACTTCCGGGCTAACCAGCAAGCTTCGTTTTGCCTGACAACGGATCATTCTTCTTGAAATCAAACGTTTATGAAGCTTAGCCTCACGCGCAATCTGCCTCCACAGACTTCATCCATCCATGAGCGACTCCCATGAATACGCCGGCTTCGTAGCTCCGGATCCTGCCGATCTCGCACCGTTGTTCCCAGGTTACGAAATCCAAAGCCTCATCGCCACCGGCGGGATGGGAGCTGTCTATTGCGCCGTGCAGAAGTCCCTGGACCGGACGGTCGCCTTGAAAATCCTGCCGATGGAGCTCAGCCGTGACGCGGCGTTCTGCGCCGGATTCGAAGCGGAAGCCAAGGCGATGGCCCGCCTGAATCACCCGAACCTCATCGGCGTCTACGACTTCGGCGAAGTTAACGGGATGCTATACATCATCATGGAGTTCGTGCCTGGGAAGTCGATTTTTCACTCGGCTGACGGGATTGCCATCGATCCGGGCGAGGTGATCCGCCTCGTCACCGGTATCTGCCAAGGCCTCGCCCACGCTCACGAACACGGAATCATTCACCGGGACATCAAGCCCTCGAACGTCCTTCTCGATCTCAACGCCCAGCCGAAAATCGGAGACTTCGGACTGGCCCGCCCGCTCGATCGGAAAATCGAAGAGGGCGAGGAAATTTTCGGAACGCCGCATTACACCGCACCCGAAGTCGTCGACGCCCCTCATTCCGTCGACCATCGAGCTGACATATTTTCTGTCGGCGTGCTTCTTCACGAGCTCCTGACGGGAAAGCTCCCAGCCAACGACCCCCGCCCTGCGTCGCTGATTTCCCACTGCGACACCCGTTTCGACGCGGTCATCCGACGTGCGACCCAGCCGTCCCCCGCCGCCCGGTATGCCAGCGCCAAGGAGATAGCGACTGAATTGCAGGCGATCGCCCAATCGACTTCAGCGCAGGGTCACCGTGCGGTTGCCGTCCCACGCCCCGCGGCCCCGCGGCGGAACTATGCCTCCAAGAAGAAGGAATCGTCCGGCATGTCATCGGTCTTTCTCGTTCTGCTCGTCGGCGCTGCAGCTGTCGCCGCTTACTGGCATTTTTCGAAAAAACCACAAGTCATCCTGACGGTCCCAGCGCCGGTGGTGGTCGCACCTACGCCCAAGATTCCGGACCCCGTGAAACCGGAGGAACCCGAAGTCACTCCCTATGAGCAGGTTCCAGAAACCACTCCGCCTCCGTTGGTCAATACCGAGCCGACTCCGGAACCGGAAATGACCCCAGAGGAGCCTGTCGTACCTGAAGTCGCCACCCCTTCCCCGGAGACCGTGGCGCCGAAATACGATGTCGCCGGGATGTTCGCTCGTGGCCGGACCGCCATGAAGGATCGCGCCAAACCCTTGATCACCAACTACGAGAAAAAACTGGAGGACAATGTCACCAGTCTTCAGCGGGAGCTCGGTCGCATCCTTCGAAAAATGTATTACGATCGGAGCGCCGCTGAAACCATCCTGAGCACGGACGTCGAAGATTGGCGCAAAGCGGGTAACCGCATCCCAGAGGTCTTTTCCGGCCAGCTTTCAAGACATCCCGATGCTTACAAGTCATACACCGAGCATCTTGAGAAGCAGACCGCCCTCGATGAAAAGTTCAAAACCGAAATGGCCCAGCTTTGCACGACCTACATTCTTGGTCTGAGCAAGCAGGTCGATCGCCTCAAAACGGAAAAAGACGAAGGGGCCGTCAGCTTGATCGAGCAGGAGATCGCCAGCGCGAAGGAGTCTCCGGAGTATTTCACCGACCTGATGCGGGGTCCCACCTCGGCAAGCAACAGGTAGCCGGATTTTTTGCCAGTTCCTAGGATTCTTCCACTGGCGGAGCGTCGGTTCCCGCCTACCCTCCGGAGTGCCTAAAGCTGATCAGAAATCTCCATCCCGCCCGCCCCAGCCAGCCATCCTCCTCCGCGGCTGCCGCCAACACAATCTCCAAGGGTTTGACCTCGATATCCCGCTCGGGAAACTGACCGTCGTCACCGGCCCGTCCGGCTCCGGAAAGTCCTCGCTCGCCTTCCACACCCTCTACGCCGAAGGTCAGCGCCGCTACGTCGAGACGTTCTCCCCCTACGTCCGGCAGTTTTTCGACCGCATGGACAAGCCGGCCGTCGACCAGATCGACGGCATCCCGCCCGCCATCGCCATCGAGCAGAAAAACCACGTCCGCACCACCCGTTCCACCGTCGGCACGCTCACCGAGATCAACGACTACCTCAAGCTCCTCTTCGCCCGACTCGCCATCGGTTACGATCCTAACACCGGCGAGACCATCCAGCCCGACTCCCCCGAATCCGCCGCCGACTGGGCCAGGGAAAACCTCGCGGGAAAACCCGTGTTGGTCACCTTCCCGATTCCGATCCCACCGGACTCGAAATCCGAAGACATCCTCCCTTTCCTCAATGCCCAAGGCTACCTCCGCATCCTTCTCGACGGAAAAATCATCCGCACCGACGAGCCCGGAACCACGAGTCTCCAGTCTCGCTCTTCGATCCACGTCATCCAGGACCGACTAACACTCACGCGTGACAACTACTCCCGCCTTCTCGAAGCCCTCGAAGCCGCCTTCACCCTCGGCAAAGGCCACGCCACCATCAGTGATACAGGCCTTCCTGCCTGTTCTTCCCGCCCGTTTTCCACCAACTGGACCAACCCGAAAACCGGCTTCACCCTCCGCAAACCCACCGCCGCCCTCTTCTCCTTCAACTCCCCGTTAGGTGCATGCCCGAAATGCCGCGGCTTCGGTCGCATCATCGGCATCGACCTGGAAAAAACCATCCCCGATAAATCCCTCTCTATCGCCCAAGGAGCCATCAAGCCCTTCCAGGGCGAGCGTGGCGACGAGTGCCTGCGCGACCTCGTCAAAAACTGCAAGGAACGCGACATCGACCTCAAGTGCCCCGTCGAGGATCTATCGGAAGACGAGCAGGAATGGATCTACTACGGCGACCGTAAGACCGACAACCTCACTCCGGACGAACTCGAGGACCTCTGGCAATCCGGCGGGTGGTATGGCATCAAGGGCTTCTTCGACTGGATGGAAACCAAGGCCTACAAGATGCACGTCCGCGTCTTTCTATCACGCTACCGCTCCTACACCACCTGCTCCGCCTGCCGCGGCAAACGCCTCCAACCGGAATCCCTGTGCTTCAAGGTCAACCAAAAGACCCTGCCCGAACTCTGGGCGCTCTCCATTGGCGACCTCCTTCCCTGGTTTGCAGATCTCAAATCTCAAATCTCAAATCGTCCTGCCGATCCCACCCTCGACCTCGTCGTCACCGAAATCTTTTCCCGCCTCAACTATCTCGACCAGGTCGGCCTCGGCTACCTCACCCTCGACCGCACCACCCGCACGCTCTCCGGCGGCGAGGTGGAACGGGTCAATCTAACCACATGCCTCGGCGCCGCCCTCACCGGCACCCTTTTCGTCCTCGACGAGCCCACCGTCGGCCTCCACCCGCGCGACATCGACCGCCTCGTCGGCGTCATGCACGGCCTCCGAGACAAGGGCAACACACTCGTCGTCGTCGAGCACGAGCAAACCGTCATGCAAGCCGCCGACCACCTCGTGGACCTCGGCCCCGGCGCAGGTTCCTTCGGCGGCACCCTCATCTACCAGGGGAGTCCGAGAGTGCCGAGTGATCAGTCATCAGTCATCAGAGGAAGAACAAAGAAAAAGCGCGAAACTTCTTTACTGCTCACTGATCACTGCTCACTCGGCACTATGCCTTGGCTCACCGGCGAAAAATCCATCGCCATCCCCGCCACCCGCCGCAAGCCCACCAAAGAACTCCTCTCCATCCGCGGAGCCACCCGCCACAACCTCAGAAAACTCGATGTCGATCTCCCGCTCGGCCTCTTCACCGTGCTCACCGGCGTCTCCGGATCCGGGAAATCCACCTTCGCCCACGACGTCCTCTATTTGAATCTCGCCCGCAAGCTGGGTCAGGAGGCCGAGGGCGACGCCGCGCCGATCAAGGAGCTCAAGGGCTCCCAATACCTCGGCGGCGTCGAACTCGTCGACCAAACAGCCGTCGCGCGCACCCCGCGTTCCACGCCGGCCGTTTTCCTCGGTGCCTTCGATCCCATCCGCCAACTATTCGCCTGCACCCCCGAGGCCAAGGCCCGTGACCTCAGCACCGGCTTCTTCTCCTTCAACTCTGGAGCCGGTCGCTGCGACCGCTGCGCAGGAAACGGCTTCGAAAAAGTCGAAATGCAGTTCCTCTCCGACCTCTACGTCACCTGCCCGGACTGCAACGGCAAGCGCTACAAATCCTCCACCCTCGACTTCCATTACCAAGGAAAATCCATCTACGACATCCTCGATCTCACCGTTGTCGATGCCATCGCCTTCTACGCGGAAACCGCCGGCCTGCCGCCCGCCCACGCCAAGCGCCACCGGCAAATCATCAAGCTCCTCGAGCCGCTCGTCCAAGTCGGCCTCGGCTATCTGAAACTCGGCCAGCCTCTTAACACCCTCTCCGGCGGCGAGGCCCAGCGCCTCAAACTCTGCCAGCTCCTTTCTTCCAGCGGAACGCCGACTTCCGTCGGCAAGTTGCTGATCCTCGACGAACCCACCACCGGTCTCCACTTCTCCGACATCGAGAACCTCCTAACCGTCTTCCAGAAACTGGTAGATTCCGGCCACTCCCTACTCGTCATCGAGCACAACCTCGACGTCATCAAATCCGCCGACTGGATCCTCGACCTCGGCCCCGAAGCCGGCAAACACGGAGGCCAGCTCGTCGCCCAAGGCCCGCCCGAAACCGTCGCCAAGTCAGACACCCCCACCGCCCGCTTCCTCAAAGGAGCGCTGGCTTCAGCCGGCTCTTCCTCTTCCTATCAACCCTCAACACTCAACCATCAACCCTCTTCCAACTCCATCACCCTCCGCGGCGCAAGACACCACAACCTCAAAAACATCTCCGTCGACATCCCGCGCGATCAGCTCGTCGTCATTTCCGGTCTATCAGGATCCGGCAAGTCCACCCTCGCCTTCGACATCCTCTTCGCCGAAGGCCAGCGCCGGTTCCTCGATTCCATGTCCGCCTACGCCCGGCAGTTCGCCGAGCAGTTGGAAAAACCCGAGATCGACCAACTCCAGGGCCTCCCGCCCACCGTCGCCATCGAACAGCGAGTATCGCAGGGCGGAGGAAAATCCACCGTCGCCACCGTCACCGAAGTCTGGAACTTCGTCCGCCTCCTCTATTCGAAACTCGGTACCCTCTACTGCCCGGACTGCCAGGTGCCCGTGGAAAAACAATCCCTATCTGCCATCGAAAACACCATCCGCGGCCATCTCAAAAAAGGCCCGGTCACCCTTCTCGCCCCACTCATCCGCGGTAAAAAAGGCTTCCACAACGAGATCGCCGAGTGGGCGCTCAAACAAGGATTCACCCGACTGCTCGTCGACAAACAATTCAAGGACGCCGAAGGCTTCACCCGCCTTGAACGCTTCAAAGAGCACGACATCGATGTCGTCGTGGCCGCGGTTTCCAACCGCCAAGCCCAACTCTCCGAACTCAGCTCTTCAATCGAGCGCGCCCTCGAAATCGGCAAGGGACTGATCAAACTTTTCACTGCCGACAAGAAATTCACCCTTCTCTCCACCAAATCCAGCTGTCCATCCTGCAACAAATCCTTCGAGGAGCTCGACCCTCGACTGTTCTCCTTCAACTCCCCGCACGGCTGGTGCGAGGAATGCCGTGGCCACGGCCGCGTCCCGAAACGCCGCAGGCATCTCGACACCTCGCGCTTTGACTCCGTGTTGGAAGCAGAAATGGACGCCGACCGCGCGATCGAGCGCATGGATGACCTGGAACTCGTCGATTGCCCCGCCTGCCTCGGATCCCGCCTCAACCCCACCGCCTCCGCCGTGAGGCTAAGTGGCTGCGGCGTCCCGCCGCAGGCCGTGTTAGCGGCGTCTCGCCGCGATTCATCCACCGCCATCTCCGACCTCGGCCACCTCTCCATCGACGCCGCTTCCACCCATTTCTCCAAACTCACCTTCACCGCCGCCCGCGACACGCTCATCGCCCGCGACATTCTGCCAGAAATCCGCCAGCGCCTCTCCTTTCTCCAGGAAGTCGGCCTCGGCTACCTCCAGCTCGACCGCTCCGGCAACACCCTGTCCGGCGGAGAATCCCAGCGCATCCGCCTCGCCGCCCAGCTCGGCTCGAACCTCCGCGGCGTGCTATACGTGCTCGACGAACCCACCATCGGCCTCCACCCACGCGACAACGCCGCCCTTCTCAAAACCCTCATCGCCCTCCGCGACCAGGGCAATTCCCTCATCATCGTCGAACATGACGAAGACACCATCGCGGCGGCCGACCACCTCATCGACCTGGGTCCGGGGGCGGGGCGTCTGGGTGGCGAGATCGTCTATCAAGGAAAGCCGCCGCAAGTTGCGGGTGTTCAGTTTTCAGTTTCCAGCAAGAAAAAGAGTTCTTCGCTGAGAACTGAAAACTTGAAACTAGCAAACTCCCCAACTTACCGCGCCCTCACTGCGGTGATGAACCACCCCATCCGCGGTTCACGTCGTCCGATTGGCAAGGATCACCCGTTCCTAACCATAGCCGGTTGCTCCGCCAACAATCTCAAGAACGTCGATGCCGCCATTCCATTCGGCCGCCTCACCGTGCTCACCGGCATCTCCGGATCCGGAAAATCCTCGCTGATGCATTCCTGCGTGGCGGCGCTTTTCAAAAACGAGGCCAAGACCACCCGCGTCAAAAAAGCGAATCTCCCGTTCGGCAAAACCAGCGGCGAGAAATCAATCAAAGCCTGTTACGAAGTCGACCAGTCCCCCATCGGCAAAACCTCGCGCTCGTGCCCGGCCACCTACGTGAAAGTCTTCGATCACATCCGTGCCCTCTTCGCCCAGCTTCCTGAGGCCCGCATGCGCGGTTTCGAAGCCTCACGCTTCTCCTTCAACACCGATGGCGGTCGTTGTCCGGAATGTAAGGGCAACGGTCGCGTAAAGTTAGAAATGGATTTCCTCCCCAGCACCTGGGTCCACTGCGAATCCTGCAATGGCGAACGCTATAACCCCGCGACGTTGGAGGTTACCTTCCGCCAGAAAAACATCGGCCAGGTGCTCGCCATGACCATCGATGAAGCCTCCGCTTTCTTCGAATCCCAGCCACGCATCGCCCACCCGCTCAAGCTCATGGCGGACACCGGCCTCGGCTACCTCCAGCTCGGCCAGCCCAGCCCCACTCTATCCGGTGGCGAGGCGCAGCGCATCAAGCTCGTCTCCGAGCTCACCAAGGGCCGCGGCACCAAGGCCACCCTCAACAACGCCGCGCTCACCCAGCGCAATCTCTATCTGATTGAAGAGCCCACCGTCGGCCTCCACCTCGAAGACGTCCAGCGGCTCATCGACGTGCTCCACCGACTCGTCGACGAAGGCCACACCGTCGTTGTCATCGAGCACCACATGGCCGTCGCCGCCGAAGCGGACTGGATTCTCGACCTTGGTCCCGAAGCGGGCAACGCCGGCGGCCAGATCATCGCCCAAGGCCCGCCGGAAAAAATCGTAAAGTCCAAGAACTCCCGCACCGCCCCGTTTTTGAAGGCGGCCTTACGGGTATGATTAAGGTTAGGATGGGTTGCTGGAAACCTGTTTTAACTTGCTTGCCGTAACCCGGTTGGATAACAAATGGGGCCCTGCTTCTTCCAACGGAAAACCCTCCATGAACCACCGAGTCACTTCGCCGATCCTGAGTATTTTCACCCGATTTCTGGCGTCGGTGGCTTTGATCGTTTGTCCGCTCAACGCGCAAACTGCTTGGATCGGCAGTCAGAGAACCGGAGATGAGGCCAGGTTCCTCATTGGCAGCCAGATTCTGCGCTATGACCTGACGGCCAAATCCTGGCTGAGCGCGTTCGCATTGCCGCGATCTGGCGCAACAGCAATGGCCGCGGACGCCCAGGGAGCGGCAGTGGCATATGGGACGACGATCTACCGCTATGGAACCGGACTTACGGGTGAGAGCCTCATTGGAACCACTTCCAGCGGAATCGAGTCCCTGTATTTCGACGGCAATCTCCTGATCGCGGTACATTCGCAGAGTCTCTATGCGCAGATTACGGTATTTGACCGGGTATCCGGAACCAAACTTTCCACGGTGCAGTCTTATGTGGATTCGATGTTTGGAGCCAGTCACGCCCCATTGTCCAACAGGCTGTATGGTCGCACCCAGGGGGTCAGCCCTTCGGATATCGTAACGGCAACCTATACGAATGCGGGAGTGGTTGGCAGCGCGGCGGGCAGCCCTTACCACGGAGATTATCCAAACGGGACGAAAACCTGGGTATTCCCGGATGAAGCCCGGGTGGTGGATACGTCTGGAACCGTGTATACCGCACCGGGCCTCACCTATTTTGGCAGCCTTGCCGGAAGCGTGACGGACATCGCTTTCAACGGGGATGTCCCGATTGTACTGCGCGGCGGGGAAGTGATCGCGTTCACCACTAATCTGCTGGAAACCGGTCGTGCCGGGGTAGGAGTCGCTACGGGTGCGAAGTTGATGGTCACTTCGAGCGAAGCGTTTGTCTTTTCCCCGGCAACAGGAAACCCTTCGGTGAAGGTGATCGCGCTCTCCGCGATCAATGCCCCGGAGCCTGGAACGCCAACCGAACCTAACGGTCTTGCTTATACCATCGATGACGCGTTTCCCGACAAGGATGGAAACCTGCTGTTATTCAGCAAGGGGCAAAGAAGTCTGTTCCGTTGGTCGCCGACCACCCGCCAATACACGGGGAGTATTCCGCTGCTGGGAGTGCCGAAGTATGCGGCCTACTCGCGTGAAAATCACAGTGCTTATTTCGGATATGAAACCCAGGAATTAAAGAGAATGGACCTCTCAGCCGAAAAGCCGAAGGAAGTTCCGTTTGTCAACCTGCCGTCCACACCCAACGGACTTGCAACGGCAGGAGAATTCGTCTTCGCATCGGACGCCTCCGGCGCATGGGGAACCCACTATGTCTATTCCCCTGCGGGAGCGCGGCTTCATTCGCTCGACTGGAACTATTACTCTATGGTCTGGACTTGGGATGCCACCAAGCGCCGAATGTATTTTTTCCGACACGGCCAGAGCCCTAACGACCTTCATTATGAATCCATTGACGTCGCTGGAAAAATCACCGGCGAAGGCGAGACACCCTACCATGGTGATTTCGACGCAATACCGCCTATCAGAGTCAGTCCGGACAGCACCAAGGTGGTCATTGGAAGCGGAGTGGTATTTAATTCCGAAGGACTTACCAAGGCCTCCAATCTTGCCAATGGTTTCGACGACGCGATCTGGTCCGGCGGCAAGTTGGTCACCCTGAGGCTCATCAACGGATTGAGCCAACTGCAAACCTGGGAAAGCGAGCAGTTCCTGCCTGGTGCGACCATCCGCCAGTTCAGCGGTATACCCGTTCGCTTATTCGACACCGCCGGGGGATTGTGCGTAATCACATCGATCGAAGGCACGCCGAGATTCACGCTGTTGAACGCAGCCTTCGAGACGGTGTATGTTTCTCCCAGCCGCCCGCTTGCTCCCTCGGCTCCGGTGGTGGCGTCAAGAACGGAAAGCTCGGTCACGCTGCAATGGCAGGACATGTCGGACAATGAAGACGCCTTTCAGGTAGAATACCGCTCCCCGGGCGGCGTGTGGGCAACAGGTGTAACGGTGGCAGCAGGCGTGACAAGTGCCGCAGTCTCCGGACTTCCTGCGGGGACATCTAACGGGTTCCGCGTGGTGGCCACGAATGGTACGCTGGTTTCCTTACCATCCGCCACCGTCACCGCAAAAACCCTGGTAGCGCCGGGTGAGCCGATAGGTGAACCCTACTCCCTGCTCATCACTCAAATCTTCAGTAATTCCATCACCCTTGAATGGCGGGACAACGCGAACAACGAGACCGGTTTCCGGATCCTGCGGTCCACCACGGCGAGTGGCGTGGCCACGGAGTTTTCCGCGCCTGCCGGCTCCACGTCCTACACCAGCATCGGCCTTACAACTGGCACAACCTACTATTTCCGCATACAGGCGGTGAATGGTGCCATCTCCGGCGACTTGTCTTCGCAGGTCAGCGCCACGACCCGCCTCTCCAACGCCACCCCTAGCACTCCCTCCAGTTTCGCAGTTCCGAACAAAACCGTAAACTCGGTCACTTTGACGTGGAAAGACAATTCCTTCAACGAGGAAACCTTCCGGATCGAACGCTCTGGGAATCCGGTCTCCATATGGACGGAAATCGGCAGAGTTCCCTACAACACAGCCACCTTCACCGACAGCTACGCACTTCCTAACACGGCTTACTCCTATCGGGTGAAAGCCGTCAACGCATCCGGGAGTTCAAGCTACACCACCATTACCACCACGACGCCAAAACTGGGTGGCGACTTCGCGGGATACGCGATGCGGTCTGGCGACGTCTACTACTTTGCCTTCACCGGTCCCAATCGCATCGAGCGTTACAATCTGACATCGAGAAGTTGGCTTGTCTCGATTCCCTTGCAGGCAGCCGCCACCGCGTTGTGGGTGGATGAATCCGGCGTCTTCGTCGCCGAGGATCGCACCCTCATCCGCTTTGCTCTGGATGGCGGGCAGCGCACTCCTTTGGGGAATGCCGAGGCCACCGTGAAAGCCCTTTTCACCTTCAAGGAGATCCTCGCTTATGGCCCTGCCAGTGGGGACCTCATCACCCTGAACAAAAGATCCGGGTTGGCTCTCGCAAGTATCGCTTATTGGTATTCGGGAACCGAATTCTCCACCGCTCCCGCCCTCAATCGGGTTTTCTTCCGTAGCACCAACGCCTCCCCATCAGACATCCACTATCTGGAAATCGGAGCCGACGGGAAATTGGTCTCAAGCAAGGAAAGCCCTTATCACGGCACTTATCCCCACGCGACCCGGACATTCATGTTCCCCAACAGCGCCCGCATCGCTGACGAATCAGGAACGGTTTATTCCACCGATTCCCTGACTTATAACAATAACCTGGGTGGCGCCTTCACGGACATGGATTTTTACGGAGTGGATGTGCCGATCATCCTCCGCAGTAGCAAGTTACTATCCTACAACAACGCAATGTTGGAATCCGGCTCCTACGCCCTCGAATCCCCAGGATTCAGGGTAGCGGTTGCAGGGGCGGATGCGCTGGTGTTTTTCGCGGATGGCGGGGACGCCCGCGGACTGCGGGTGCAGTCCGTGCCCCTCTCTGCATTTTCGACTCCAGAACCCGGAGCGCCGATCGACCCGCGCGGGCTGGCTTATGCGCCGGACGATGTCTTTGCCGACAAGGACGGGAATGTCATGCTTTTCAGCAAATCGCAACTCAGCCTGTTCCGCTGGTCTTCTTCGCAACTGACCTATCTTCCCACCCTGCCGTTACTTGGGGCACCGGCTTTTGCAGCCTATTCCAAGGAAAGCCACCACGTTTACTTCGCCTATAACAGCCAAGTGATCCGGCAGATGGATCTTGCGGCTGCCAGTCCGAGGGAAGCTCCGCTCTGCAACCTTTCGAGTGTGCCTTACGGTTTTGCCCTCGCGGGAGAGTTTCCTTACGTCGCACTAGCGGCCGGGCTCACGACCTTCTCTCCCTCGGGAGAGGTGATTACCACCGGTGGGTTTCGCCATTACAGCGGAAACCACAACACGTGGGATCCGGTGAAACGCCGTGTCTATCACTTCCGCGACGGCGTCGGCCCGGACGATCTTCATTACGACTCGATCAGCCCCACCGGTCAGATCACAGGCGGAGGCGAAACGCCCTACCACGGTGATTACAGCATGGCGAAACCGATCCGTGTGAGTCCGGATGGATCGAGGGTGGTCATAGGCAGCGGCATTGTCTTCAACTCCGACGGCATGACGCGGGCAGCCTCATTGGCAAACGGCTTTACAGATGCCGCATGGTTCGGAGGAAAACTGGTAACAGTAAGACTTATCAACGGTGTGTCCCAACTCCAAACCTGGAGTGATTCACAGTTTGTGGCAGGGACCACGACCCGCCAGTTCAGTGGCACCCCCGTGTGCCTCCTTGGCCTGGATTCCGACCGTCTGTTGCTGATCACTCTGGTCGAAGGCGCGCCACGATTCACGATTCTAAACGTTGCATTGGAACCCACTTATATTTCTCCGACCAAACCACTCCCCCCATCCGCCCTCGCGGTGGCCGGACGTGGAGCGAATACTGTGACACTCCGCTGGCTGGATGGTTCGGACAACGAGGATGGATTCCGCATCGAATACCGAACCGCCGGAGGAAATTGGGTTGCTGCTGGTGTGGGTGCTGAGAATGCTACCGAGTTCACAGTCCCCGGCCTTTCGGCAGGCATGAACTATGAATTCCGGGTATCCGCCGTTTTGGGGAGTCTCTCATCGAACCCCACGTCCTCAGCAAGCGCCCAGACGCTTTCATCTCCAGACCAACCGGTTGGAGAGCCCTACAGCTTGCGCGTCACACGCATCTTCAGCAATTCCATTACCCTGGAGTGGCAGGACAATGCGGACAACGAGACCGGCTTTCGCATTCTGCGTTCCACTACGGCAAGCGGAGCAACTACCGAGCTTCTGGCAACTGCGGGTTCCACCTCACTGACTGCCACCGGTTTGACCGCCGGTGCGACCTATTACTTCCGGGTGCAGGCCTTAAACGGCCTCAACGCAGGCGATTTATCCTCGCAGGTCAGTGCTACGACCCGCAACACCAATGCCGTCCCTAGTGCTCCCTTCGGTCTCGCGGTTGCAAACAAAACCGCAACATCGGTCGCCCTAACTTGGAGTGACAATTCCGCCAACGAGGAAACTTTCCGAATCGAACGCTCCGGGAATCCGGTCTCCGTCTGGAAGGAAATCGGCAATGTTCCCTACAACACCGCCACATTCACCGACAGCAGCGCCGTTCCTAACACAGCTTATTCGTATCGCGTCAAAGCCGTCAACGCGTCCGGCAGCTCAAGCTACGCCACCATTACCACCACGACTCCGAAACTGGGTGGAGACTTCGCCGGATACGCGATGCGCTCTGCGGACGTGTATTACTTTGCCTTCACCGGTCCCAACCGCATCGAGCGTTACGATCTGGTATCGAGAGGCTGGCTTGAATCGATTCCCTTGCATACAGCTGCCACTGCCTTGTGGGTGGATGAATCGGGCATCTTCGTCGCCGAAGATCGAGCAGTCATTCGTTTTGCCCTGAATGGCGAGCAACGCACACCGGTGGGGAACGCCGAGGCCACCGTGAAGGTGCTTTTCACCCTCAAAGAGATCCTCGTTTATGGCCCTGCCGAAGGTGGTCTCGTCACCATGAACAAGAAGACCGGATTATTCCTCGCGATGATAGGTTATTGGTATTCGGGCACCGGATTTTCAATTGCCCCCCAACTCAACCGGGCGTTTTTCCGCAGCACCAATGTTTCGCCATCGGACATTCACTACATGGAAATCGGAGCCGATGGCAAACTGATCTCAGGCGATGACAGTCTTTATCACGGCACGTATCCATCGGCGACCCGCACATTCATGTTCCCCAACGGAGTGAGGGTCACGGACGATTCAGGGACCGTCTATTCGACCGATTCGCTGACTTATAACAACAGTTTGGGTGGAGCCTTCACCGACTTGGATTTTTATGGAGTCGATGTGCCGATCATCCTCCGCAACGACAAACTGATGTCTTACAACAACTCCCTGTTGGAAACCGGCTCGCATACTCTGGGCTCGGCAGGGCTCAGGGTGGCGGTTGCCGGGACGGACGCGGTGGTTTTCTTCGCGGATGGCGCGGACACCCGTGGACTGCGGGTTCAGTCGGTAGCCCTGTCCAAACTCTCGGTTTCTAATCCGGGCGCGCCAGTGGATCCACGCGGGTTGCCTTACACGCCTGACGAGGTGTTTGCCGACAAGGATGGGAATCTCCTGTTCTTCAGCAAATCACAGCTCAGCCTGTTCCGCTGGTCTCCCTCACAGCGGACGTATCTTCCGACGCTGCCATTGCTGGGAGCTCCGGCTTTGGCGGCCTATTCGAAGGAGACCCACAACATTTATTTCGCCTATCAAAGCCAAGTGGTCCGGCAGATGGATCTTGCCGCTGCCAGCCCGCGGGAAACTCCGCTATTCAACCTGCCCGTCGCGCCGCGGGGTTTGGCCGTCGCGGGAGAATTCCCCTACATTTCCCTTCCGACCGGGTTGATGACCTTCACCCAATCAGGGCAGAACATCACGACCAGTGGTTTCACCTATTATACGGGAAATCACAACACGTGGGATCCGGTGAACCGGCGGGTCTATCACTTCCGGGATGGACTGAGCCCGAATGACCTCCACTACGATACCATCAGCACCACCGGTCAAATCACAGGTAGTGGCGACACCCCTTACCACGGAGAATACCAGATGGTGAAACCGATTCGGGTGAGTGCGAATGGCTCAAAAGTCGTGATCGGTAGCGGCGTTGTTTTCAACTCCAACGGCCTGACCCGGATCGCCACTTTAGCGAACGGCTTCACGGATGCCCTCTGGCGGAACTCAGAGCTCCTCACGATCCGCGCATCGGGCACACAGACGCAGGTCCAGCGCTGGGATGGTTCCTCGTTTGCGGAAAAAACCTCCCCGCCCCTGTTTGCCGGAACTCCGCTGCGCTTGTTGGCGCTCAATGCTAACGAATCCGCTTTGATCACCTTGGAAGCGGGAGTTCCCCGCATTTATATCCTGGATGACGACCTAACGACATCCTTCGCTTACGTTTCAGCCCCCTCCGGCACGGAAGACTCGCCCTATGCATGGACTCCCAATTTCCTGTGGCCAAGCTTGGGAAGCGGTGCATTGACCGTCACCGCGCCTGTTCTTCCAAGCTGGCTGAGCTTTTCCAATGGTGTTCTGAGAGGAACTCCACGCGAAGCGGATTCCGGCGATCGAGAATCCCCATCACAGACACACAAAGTCACCTTGCGGGCGGTGAATGCCCAGAACCAGTCGAAGGAAGAGTCCTTCGATGTGACCGTTTATTGGCTCAATGATGTTCCTTCCTTGCCGCTGGAGCTCCCCTCCGTTTTCACCAATGACCGGGCAGATGACTCGGTGCTCAATTTACAGACTTTTCTTTCCGACCCTGACGAAAAGGATTCGCACCGTTGGGAAGTCGTTGCCAATTCCAACCCCTCCCTATTCTCAAACATTCGACTGAATGACGAAGGCTTGCTGAATGTCACATACGCACCTTATGTCAGTGGATCATCCACGCTCGAAATCGAGGTCACCGACGCCTCGGGAGCCTCCGCGCGCTCAAGCTTCGAGATGGTCCTGCCACCACTCCCGCTCCCTGAAATAACAGTTGTTACCAACCCAACTCTCAGTCGATTGACGGGTCTGTACGAGCAGAAAATCATCGTGACGAACGTCGCCGCCCGCGCCATCGCGGGGTTCGACCTGTCCATCTCGAACCTGCGCGCCGGAGTGAGTCTTTATAACGGCTCTTCGACGGTAGACGGAGGCGGTAGAATCTCACATCATCGCCCGATGCAGGCTGGCGAATTCATTTCTTTGGTTCTCGAATATTACGCCTCACCACGGGGAGCCATTTCCCCGCCATTGATTTCCGCAAGTCTCGTCTCTTCGGAAATTCTCGCGAGCATGGCAAGTTCGCTCAGCTATGCCCCTCCCCCGTTTGGCGTCAACCGTTGCATCAAGCAGGCCGATGGCAGTGTGGTCATCGAGTTCACCGCGGATCCGGGAAAATCCTACCGCGTCCAATATAGCGAGGATGCCGTCAACTGGAAGTCCTGCCCCGTTTTCATCAAAGCCGGTGGAACGAAAGTGCAGTGGATCGACCGTGGTCCTCCTTGGACGGATGTTGCGCCCTCCTCCCGTCCCCATCGTTTCTATCGAGTGGGGCGCCTTGAAGAATAACAAACTTTTATCACCAAGATGAATTTATTCAGTCCGCTCATCCTGATGGGTGCAGCTACCACCTCCGCCGTCGCTGGCGAATCCAAGGCACCTGTCGCGCGCTCCAGCGACTGGGATTTCTCATTGTCTGCGGGTCCGGCATGGCGGCATTCGGGTAGCCTTGGATTCACCGGAGGTTCCCGCAGCGCGAGCTTCGCCCTTCCGTCGTTCGTGGGCAACAACGTGTTGATCAACCCTCCCATCGATGGGGCAGACTCCTACGGCGATCGGCTTTACAACGACGGTTTTGTCAGAAAAGACTCCAGCACTGATATCGATGGTCTGACAAGCTACTGGGGCTATCAAAATGCCAGTCAAGTCAGTGGGGACGACATTTCGTTTCATGCGACCGGCTTCCAGAGCATCCGCAGCGATATCCTCACTGTCGGAACAGCACCCGCCTTCGACCGCAATGAGCAGGGAGTCGCTCCGGTCATCCAGTTCAACGCAATCTATCAACAAGAAATCGCCGGGATGCGCCCGGGATTCAGCGCCAGCTTTTCGTGGTTGCCCGTGAAGGCGGACCGCGAGTGGAGCGACTTCGCCCTTTCGCAGACCCGCGATGATTTCCGCCACGACTGGACGGATGATTACAATCTCGGTGGCTTTGGAAACCTGGTTCCTTCCGCGCCTTACTCGGGCACTTTCGGGGGGCCAGGATTCATATTGGAAAATCTCCCGGATTCCCGGACCATCGTGGCAGTGCAAACCGGCATGGAGAACGCCCTGGTGAGCAATGTGGTTAGGACTCAAATCCGTGCCGACCACTCGACTTTTTCGTTTGGCCCGACCATCGGACATCCGGTCACTCCGGAATGGAACCTCGAGGCCGGTATCGGCGTTTCGCTGCATTGGATTCATTGGTCCGCCAGCCAGGATGAGGAACTTTCACTTGCACGTGGAGGAGCCCGGACGGCTTTGAGGCAATGGAGCGATTCATCATCCGGCGACAAGATCCTCGGGGGCTTCTATCTGCAGATCTCCACCGAATGGACCCCCAAGCAATACCCGTGGTCGTTGAAAACGCTGTTGCGTGCCGATATCGGACAAGGCTTCTCACAGCAATTGGGACCGAGTCGTTTCACCTATGATACCGACGGTTTCACCGCAGCGGTCATGGTGAGCCACCCGCTGTGAATGGCTGCGGAGCCGACTCCGCCGGCCTAGACATGCACAACATCAGTCTGATAGGTCGGCCGGGTGTCGATCGTCGCCGTCACCGCTTCCGGCAAGTTCCGCTGCGGTGCCGGGCGCTTCTTCGGAGATGTCAACGCTGATCCAGCGGAATTCCTCGCTGCCATCGAGAATGACCTTGATGATCATGGTGAGCGGCACCGCGAGCAGCATGCCCGGCGGACCCCGGACCCAACCCCAGAAAAAGACGGAGATCACCACCACCAGCGTGGAAATGCCGAGGCGCCGGCCGGCGAGCGTGGGCTCGAGGAAATTGCCGAGGAAGTTGCTGATGAGCAGATAGCCGCCGGCGACGAGCAGGGCGGTGGGAAACCCAGAGACAACGAGTGCCAGAAGAGTTGGAGGAACTCCAGCCACCAGCGAACCGACGACCGGGATGAAATTCAGCGCGAAGGCAAGGATGCCCCACCGGATGAAAAAGTCCACGCCCGCCGTCCAGCACAGCAGTCCGGCAAGGACTCCCGTCACGAGGCTGACCACCGTCTTGATGGCGAGGAAGCGCTGAATATCGCGGGTGGCCCCGAGCATCCGTTCCAAGTCGGGGCCGCGGGCCTTGCTGATCGCCTCAAACCGGCGGCCGAACGTCTTCGCCTCCAGGAGCATGAAAATAGTGAAGGTCAGCACAGTAATCGAGATCCCAAAGAATCCAACGACGTGTCCGAGCACGCCAGTGCCGAGTTCCAAGATCCGCTCGAAGCGCACGTTCTGAAGGTTTGCGAGGTTGTTTTCCAGCGCGAGGCGGATTTTCTCCTGCGCGTCCTCCACGCCCCAGTGATGGAGTTGGATGGCGAGTGATCCCGACCCGTTGCGGATCTGCTCAGACAGCTGTCCCGCATACCGTACGTCCCATTTTTGCTGCAAATCGCCGACAAGAGCCATCCCTAACACAATGACCGCGGCGATGAAGAGGAAGTCGACCAGCACGGTCAGCAAGATCGCCAGGATGACCGGCACCATGCGGTCGCGCAGCCAGGTGGTGAGCGGAAAACTAACCGTCGCCACGAAGAACGCCAACAGCAGCGGCACGAAGAAGCGTTCGGCAATCTTCAGCCCGCCGACAACCACGACGAGTGCCGCTAGAACCAGCAGGAGTCCGCCTGACCGGAGAACCGGCGCCTGCCCGTGATTAACCTTATCCGAAAGTAAATCGTCTGCATCCGCGGGCGGCAACTGCATTCATCGAATCGGGGGAAACGGGCGATAAAAACGCCCGGCTCCGGTGAGGGAGACGGGCGTTTTGGGAAACGAAGAACAGGCAGGAATGCCTGTGTCACGGGGTTACTCTCCGAGGCCGAAGCGGACGAAGCGAGTGACGGTGAGGGTGTCGCCGAGTTCCTTGCCTTTGGCATCGAGCAGACCGGAAATTTTGATGTCCGGATCCTTCACGAAACCTTGCTCAAGGAAGCAGCTTTCCGCGAAGAACTTTCCGATCTGGCCCTTAAGGATGTTCTCGATGATGTTTGCCGGTTTGCCTTCGGCTTCGAGGCGTGCGCGGAAAATGTCGAGTTCGTTGTCCACCACGGACTGCGGGATGTCGTCGCGGGAAAGTCCCTTCGGTGCGCAGGCGGCGATGTGCAGGGTGAGGTCCTTGATGAGTTCCTTGAAGCTGTCGGTGCCAGCGGTCTCCGGCTTGGTGGTGCCAACTTCGATGAGCACGCCGACCTTGCCACCGAGGTGGATGTAGGAAGCAACGACGCCGCCCGCAGCTGCATCGTAGCGGACATACTTGCGGAACTGGAGGTTTTCGCCGACCTCACCGACCTTCGCTTTGATGGTGTCTTCGATGGTCTGCTCGCCGTGTTGATGGGCGAGCGCCGATTCGTGATCGGCAGCTGCGGATGCGGCAAGCGCATCGGCGATGTCGCCGACGAAGGCTTGGAAGCTTTCGTTTTTCGAGACGAAGTCGGTCTCGCAGTTCACTTCGATCAGGAGGCCGGAAGTGGTGTTGGCGTTGACGCGGGCGGTGATGACGCCTTCGTTCGCGGCGCGGTCGCTCATTTTTGCGGACTTCATGATGCCCCGCTCGCGGAGGAGCTTGATGGAGGCTTCGAGGTCGCCGTTGGTTTCAGTTAGGACTTTTTTGCAGTCCATCATGGGGGCGCTGGTTTTGTCGCGGAGTTCTTTGACGATTGATGCAGTGATCATGGGAAATTTATTGTTAGTGGTAGAGATGAAAACGGGCGACCCGTCGTGAGACAGGACGCCCGCAATCGGAAAACAAGTTAGTTTTTGCGGGCGGCGACCATGGCATCGACCAGATTCTGGAGGATGATGCGGATCGAGCGGATGGCGTCATCGTTGCCGGGGATCGGGAACTGGACGAGCGCCGGGTCGGCGTTGGTGTCCACCAAGGCGATGATCGGGATGTTCAGGCGGCGGGCTTCGGCCACGGCGATGGTCTCGCGGGCGGAGTCGACGATGACGACGGCGTCGGGCTTCTTGTCCATGTCGCGCACGCCGCGGAGGTTGCGGAGGAGTTTTTCACGCTCGCGGCCGAGGGCGGCGAGCTCCTTCTTGGACATGGCCTTGAATTCCGGTTGTTTCTCGATGTTTTCGAGATACTTGAGGCGCTCGACCGACTTGCGGACGGTGAGGCTGTTGGTGAGCATGCCGCCGAGCCAACGGTGGTTGACGTAGTGTTGACCGGTTGCTTCCGCCGCTTCGCGGATGGCGTCCTGGGCCTGGCGCTTGCAGCCGACGAAGAGGACTTTCTTGCCCTTGCCGACGAGGTCGGCGAGGAAATCGGAGGCTTTATCGAGTTGCTGGACGGTTTTTTCCAGGTCGATGATGTAGATTCCGCCTTTGTCCTTCATGAGGAAGGGCTTCATGCGGGGATTCCATTTTTTCGTTTGGTGGCCGTAGTGGACGCCGGCGTCCACCATTTCGTTGATGAGTTCGTTGATCATTGGTATTCAGTGTTTCCCGCCTTGAAATCAGGACGGGCGATTTTGAAGATTTGCCGCATGGAATCCCTCCGGATCTTCGTTGGTGAATAAGGCGGCTTGAAGAGGGGCGGGGAAACTGGGAAATGCGGCGGGGGTTGGCAAGGGAAATCCTGAATCGTCGAGGACTTCAGTCCGGCTTTCCGAGTTCGAAGAACGGACTGAATTACTCCACTACTTTTCGAGAGCGCCGTAACCCAGCGTTTCCCTGAGTTCTTTTTGCAATTGCGCCGCCACTTTGTACTCGAAGGAGGTCATCCCGGGGAATTCGGGATCCAGCTTCGTGAAGTGATCGTTTCTGAACCAGTATGCCTCCGCCGCGATCAACGCGGGCACCCACCAGACCATCAGAAGCATCGCCGTGGCGTATGTCGGGATCAAAATCCGGGCGATCGTGCCGGCCATCAGGACGCGGATGGGGCTGGAGAAAACCGTGCGAAGCACCGTCACGAACAACCAGATTTCCGGCAAAATGAGAAGAGAGGCGGCTGTCACCTTCATACCAGTGGAACCGCTTTTCGCCGCAAATGCGATCAGAACGGCATGGGCGAGGATGGCCACCATTGAAATCCAACCGATCCAGGATTTCCCCCACTTGAATGAAAAGCTGACGGTCCGTTTCTCCAGCCGGAGACGAGCCATGAGCACCGGAAGCATCAACACGAGCAAAAGCAGTGCTGTGTAGTGCGCGGTCGGCAGAATGAAATTCATGCCAGCAGCGCTGAAATCCCGTGCCCCCAGCGGGGTGAAACGGTTGAGGCCGATCACCAGGAAAATCGGCAGTACCACTCCGATCCCGACGATCCAGATCCAGTCCGCCGGAACCAGCAGCGACTGGAATCGCTTGGAAAGGCGGGCGGACAAAGCTCCCTGCCGGTATCGGAACGCCCAACACCCCAGAAGGGTGACTCCCAGGAAAACAATGACTCCGAGGGAAAAGAGAACGGCGATCCGCTCATGTTCCGCGATCCGGGCAGGTTTCAAATCAGCATCGGTGATGACGGGAGGATTTTGCACCTGGCGGCCGACCATGGGAGTTACCAACCCGTAAATCAGAGCGCCTTTCTTTGAGAACTCGATTCCGTCGATCCGTAGGTCCTCCTTTTTCCGGTTCTCCCGACCCTGCCGGTACTGGTCAACAATCGCCTGATACCTTTCTGCTTCCGGCTGCAGGCCTAGCGATTTCGCACCAGCGGCCAATCCTTCGGAAGCGATGGCGATGCTCACTCCGTACACCAGTCCCGCCACCAGTGTGCCTGGCTTGGTGTGCATGCTGTGACGGGCGAGATGGTCCGCATCGTGCATCAAATCTCGGAATCCCGGAATGTCGTTTTCCTTCGCCAATTGTGAGGCTCTTGCTCCGATCACATCTCCAAGCCCCCGCATAACGATCAAATCCGAAGCCGTCATTCCCGCCAAATAGCAGATGGCATTCACCCGCTCCAATTGATTCCCCTGTGCCAACAAGGGGATTTTCTGACGCATTGTGTCCGCTTCATAGCTGTCAAAGAAAGACTGACTTCCTGCCTCGCGGATGAGTTTCAAGGATTGATCCAAGCGCTTTTGATCGAGAATTTCCCATACTGGGGGCTTCCCGGCAGCTTTGTCTGCTGATGATCGTTTCTTTTTACTGATGGCGTCCTTCGCCTCAACAGCGGCGGCGAGATACGTGAACCAAGCGTTCTGAGGATCAAGCCGCCGTGCGGTGGTTAGGAAATCGACGGGTAAAGTCTTTTTTTCCGAGTAGTGGGCTTCCACGTATCGTGAAAAACAGGCCGGGCTATCCGGGTAGCGGTCCCAGAGTCCTTTCGCCTGCCCGGATTTCGAGGTTTGCGTTTCGTCACCGTAGAGAATCAGCTGTTCCTCCGGCGTGAGGTTTTTCCGCCCCGGTTTCGGAAGAGTGGGGGCCGGTCCAGTCATCGAGCCGATGACTGAGAGCGCCTGATAGGCAGTAATGTAGCCGCGCACGTGGGGAGTGCCGTAGGTGAGAAGGGCTGCCGAGCTGACGAGCAGGAGTGAAAAAAGCACCCACCGCCACATGGGTCGCAGCGTTCCCGCATCTACCGTGTCCCAGCGGGTGGTAGTTTCCTCCGCGCCATCGGGTTCTGGCTTCACCACCTCGCCGAAGAGGTGGGTGGTGGCGGCCTTCATTTCCACATTGTCGGACAAGGGCCGGACGGCGGCTTCGATCAGGCGGGTGCGGGCGTCCGGCATACTCGGATCTAATGGATGGCCAGATGGAAAGAAAGGAGGATTTCAGGGTTGTTCCACCTTCCGAAAGGACATCGAAGCGAACCGCTGAATCCGCGTGCAATGAGCGACGTAATCCGCTAACCCTCCGGCGTGGAGGACGAAGGACCGATCATTGATTTGCACAGCGACGTTTATTTCATGGGCCAGGCGCTGCGTGAGGCGCGCAAGGCTTATGCCGCCGGGGAAGTTCCGGTCGGTGCGGTGGTCGTGCACGAGGGGAAAATCATTTCCCGCGCGTGGAACCAGGTGGAGCTTCTCAAGGACGCCACCGCTCATGCGGAAATGCTGGCTCTAACCGGCGCGCAGGAAACGCTGGGCGACTGGCGGCTGGAAAAATGCACACTTTACGTCACCAAGGAACCGTGCCCGATGTGCGCCGGGGCGATCGTCCATTGTCGGCCGGAGCGCGTGGTTTTCGGCTGCCCGGACCCGAAAGCCGGAGCCGCCGGCGGGTGGATCAATTTGCTGGAGGCGAATCCGCCGTTGAACCATCGCTGCGAGGTGACGGGCGGAGTGCTTGGCGAAGAGTGCCTTTTCCTGATTCAGAGTTTTTTCCGCGAGGCGCGGGAGCGGAAGAAGATCGTGCCGCCGACCGCGGAGGAGTGATGGTTCGTGGCGGCACGGGTCGCTTTAACTTAGAAATGGAGACGGGGTCAGAAAATAGGGTCAGTAGTATCAGATCGAAACAAGGTGTTTTTTTGATTTTTTCTGAAGGCTGGATTTGGGCACGAGGATGCTTGCCAGATCGAAGGCTTCGATTTGGCCGGGCTGGTTCTGGACCTCTTGGAATGTCGGCTTCCGGGACGGAAGGTGGAGACGGGTGCGGGTGGTGGCAGGCACCGGTTGCCGGTCATTTTGCAGACCGGCTTCGCCCCCTCTGCCTGGCGGACTGGTATGACGTGCCCTCGACTTTTCGCCGGGGCGGAGTATCTTGGAGCCATGGTCCGGCCCGGGGTTGTTCTCCCAGGTCGGATCGGGGGCGACCGGTGTCTTGGCATACTGACCCAAGCCGTCGCGTTTCCACGCGGCATGTGCAAATGAGCCATCCGGTCGCCCCGTCTCCGTTTTGCTAGTCCCGTTTGCGGTTCATTTCGTTTGAGGTCGCGGGCTGGTGGGAAGATGGTTCATTGGCGCTCGGGGAGGTCGATCCCATGGAGTTCGAGCATGACCTTGCGCCAGAAGCCGAGGGGGTGGGCTTCGTCGAGGATGAGGTCGAGGCCGCCGCTAACGGTGCGCCATTTGCGCTGGAGAACGCCCCAGGTGGCGTGGGCGGCACTGGCGATTTGGTCAGGCGTGGCTTGGCGGGTGCGGGCTTGGGGAGCGAGATAAGGGTGCTCGTTCTTGACGAGGGAATGGACTAACCGAAGGTGGTGGCGGGCGGCGGCGAAGATGCCGTGCTGGCCGTTGGCATTCCAGCGGGTGATGCGGTCCTTGAGTTCGGGCGGACCGTAGAGGTGGATTTTCTGGGCGCTCTGGACGGTCCAGTCTTTGAGGATGCGGTTGCAGCGGGGTGAGGCGTGGCCTTGGACGGCGGGTGAGTCGGGACCGCCGCTTTGGAGGGTGCGTGGGACGATGCCGGCGTAGGCGCAGAGGGAGTCTAACTTGCCGAGGCGTTTGGGATCGCCGAGTTCGCCGGCGAGGCCTGCTGCAAGGACGAAGCCGATGCCGGGAATGCTGGTTAGCATGACGTAAGGGGTGGTGGCGAGGGTGAGGGCGGCGTCGGCACGGAGTTCCAGGGCGTTGCGATGGAGGCATTGATAGAGATCGACGGTGGCGGCGAGGGTGCGCTGGAGGGTGGCCACGCGGTGGGCGGCGGGTGGCAGGGATTCTCGGGCTAACTGGATGATTTGAGCGGCGGTTTCGTCGGGATGTTGGACGCGGTTGCGGCGGAGGAGGTTGGCGAGGCTGGTGACTTTGCGCCGCGCAATCTCGGGGGCGCTGAAGCGCTCTTTCATGAGTTCAAGGGAGGAGTCGCAGAATGGCGTGAGGGCGCTTTTGGAGCCGTTGAGAAACCCGGGAAAGAGTTGGTCGGCGAGGGCGTGGATGCGGTTGGAGGCAGCGGTTTGCTGACGGACGAGGGTGCGACGGCAGCGGGTGATTTCGCGGAGGTGGTGATAGGCGGCGGCGCTCGAAGATGTGTCGCCGGTGATGCGGGCACGGCGCGAAAGCAGGGTTTTGGCGATGCCTAGCAAATCGAGGGTGTCGGTGCTGGCGAGGAGGTTTTCGCGGTTTTCCTTGGCCTCGTAAGCGTTGACGCGGACGACGAGGTAGCCTTTGGCGCGGAGGGCCTCGGTGAAGTTGGCGACGTAGGCGGCTTCGTCTTCGCCACCGAGAAAGATCTGGTCTTTGGGGATCTTGCGGTGGCGGGCGGTAGCGGTAATTTCCTTGATGAGGTAGCCGATGCCTGCGGCGTTGTTTTCCACGGGGAAGGCTGCTTTGAGGACATCGCCGTGGCCGTCGCAGATGAGTGCCATGTGCTTACGCTTGGCATAATCGAGGGCGACGCAGAGGACTTTGCGGGCGTCTCCGGCGCGTTCGAAAACTGCGCGGACGAGGGCGTTCTGGTTACGATAGACGGACTGGATCTTGCGGGATGGCTTCTTCATGGCGGCGTGAAGATACCATGTTAGGCACCTTCCAATCATCCGCCGAAGCAGTCAGGCGAGCTCGAGCCTTTCAGGCTCGCCCGCCTGCTTCGGACGGCGTGGAAATAGTACCAGTGTGCAAATCTTGACAAAATACCAGTAACGTTTCCGCATTCCTGGCCATTTTAAGAAATGCCTGCATCTCAGGAGACAGCATGGCTTGCATCTTCGCTTGATTGAACCGTCGGAGTTGCTGGCTCACGTTCGCCGCGCTGCGCATCGACAGCTTTTCGTCAATCCACTCCTGCGAAACCGTCGTCTGCTTCCAGAGGAGCTCCGCCATGGCCAGTTTCCGAGGATCGGATCCTTTGAGGCCCGGAAGATCCCTCTCTATGAGGCCCGCCGCTTTAAGACCCTCTTCCAGCCAGCGCCCCGCCTGTTCCTCGCTGTGCGCCGTGGCCTGCGGCGATCTCTTCTGCTCCTTCATCAGTTTTCCCGAAAGCTTGCGCAGCTTGCCGGCGAACTCCTGATACCATTTCGCTGAATTAATGTGACTCCGCTGTTTTGTTCGAAGCGTTTACTTGATCGAGCAGCCAGCTTCGACCTACCAAACGCAACACTGCTGCTGCGTCATCCCAATAGCGTCGGAGGGCCGGCAAGGTTGCTTCCCTCAATTCCTCAACG
>JANPKJ010000077.1:0-68523 GCA_031425955.1 Akkermansiaceae bacterium
GCGCGTAGCGGCGATCACCGGTCGCCGCTAGTCCTCTTCACTGGCGCCATCCATTCGCGGCGACCGGTGATCGCCGCTACAGTCCCGCCACCCATAGGATTCTAACACGGCTTCATCCAACTCGTCGTGGATCTGGCGGAGGAGGGTGACGAGGCCTTGGTCGTGGATGAGCGTTTCCTTGGCGGTGAGCGTGAGGCCGGGATGTTGCTCCTGCTGCCGTTTGCGGTGCGAATCGAGACGCTCGCCGAGTAAGCGGATGCGCTGCTTGAGGGTGCCTTCTTCGAGCGCGGGGAATGGGAAGGTTTCGATCAACTCTTTTTTGTGGCAACCATTCCGAATTTGGTCAGCAGCCAGTTCAATACGGCCTCTTGGTCGTCAATCGTTGCACGACGAATCTGACTCAATAAATGAACTCTGTCCGGCTTTGGAAGATGCAATCCACGCAGCCCTTCAGAACAACATGAGCAGACTAGGCGCATGTTATCGATCGTGGTCACTTCTCCACCAAGCGGCACTACAACGAAGTCGACCTTGAGTCGAATGGTTGTTCCATCGCAGGGATCAAAGTCACCGGTCATTGCCCCGCACATTTGACAGACTCCGCCATCACGGCGGAAAACTGCGGCTCTCATCGGTAGCGGGATTCGGCTTTTTCGGCGTATTGGGATATGCACTCTGGATTCCAGTTTCGTTTGGAGAAAAATGCAAATGTTCTTTTATCGAACACTTGGCGACCGATCGACTGATACGCAGAGATCGATGAAGCGTGCCTCTGGTCAGCAACCGCAAAGTAAAAATATCTCCGGACCCAGGATCCGTCTTGCCAGAGCGGAATTCAAACCACCTCTGACACAGGATCAACTTTCGGGACGGCTAGCTGCCGAGGGCATTCAGTTGGACCGAGTGGCAATTACGAAAATTGAGATTGGCACCCGTGGTGTCTTGGATTTCGAACTGCGGGGTATTGCTCGGGCACTAAAAACCGACGTCAGTTGGTTGCTTGGAATGTCTGGGGCATCTGGCCAAATGCCGACAAATTCGAACGGCAAGGAATCGAAATGAGTTTTGACGTATCCAAGCATCTTGGCGGGGCGACCATGAGAGCCAAATCGGATGTCGCCAACAAACTCGTTGGTATGTTCCTCCATGAGGTGAGCCGTAAAATCACCACCAAAATCGGATTGGGGGTCAGGGATCCTCGGTATGCTAAATCTGTAGCGGAATCGTTTGGAACCGGATGCCTGTATTGCGGCAAGGCATTGGAACTGGACCGGGCTGCGGTTGAGCATCTTGATGGAATGAATCGGTTCCGCGCAGGGTTACATATTCCAGGAAATGTGGCTCTTTCATGTGTTCGTTGTAACCGTGAGAAACGCCGTGATGATCAAGCGATTGTGCTGCATTTGGCCCCATCGGGATGGGAGTCTTTTCTTTCCCATGATGGAACGCAATGCCAACCCAAATGCATGAATTGTTCATATTGGCTAGCAATTTGGCCGGATGAGACTGAACGCGCTGAGAGACTGATTGCAAGACGTCAAAGAATCATCGACTTCCGCCAAAGTCACAGCGAAGGAATTCGGCTGAACGATATTCTTCGGTCAGGTTTGATTGCCCATTTGGACGAGGTGTATCGCGATTGTCAGACGTTTGCGACAGAGAGCATTCGAAGACGAACGGAAGAGACGTTAGCGCTTCTAGAAAAAGAATCCAATTGCTAACCTATGATGCTAAAAGGCGGACAGGGAACACCCCCGGCGAGCAGATCAAGTCCCGTGAAGTCGGAAGGTGTCAGATCACGAATGTCTTTGTTGAGAACGTTCCAATTTGGCCGATTGGCACGGAGAGTTTCGCAAAATTGGGCTTCATATTCGACAGCAGCAGCGTGCTTGAATCCGGCCATTTCAAGGCCGAGCGCTTGACCTCCCCCTCCCGCACAAAGTTCTAGAGCTGTGAATTTCATTGATCGGCAGGCACCTAGGCCGCGAGCGAGAGTGTGACAAGCTCCGGTCGCTTTTTCATGGATTTGGCGATGCGCTCGTAATGGCCGCCGGTGCCGGAGAACTCGGCGTAAAGATCGATGCTGTGGCCGACGTCGCAAACCATGAGAAACGGCGGGCGGCCCTCGGCGGCGGGGAGCGAGGTGATGTAGCCGCGGCCTTGGTGGAAGGCGCGTTCGAGGGCTTTGTCGAAGGCGGCGGTGCCGCGCTTGCCGTGGCCGGATTTCTGTAGCGTCGGTCTGTGACCGTCGATTGCCGACGAGGTGTCTTGTAGCGTCGCTCTGTGAGCGTCGATGCCACTGGAAGAGAGCGAAGGCGCTTCTTCATTCGCCCGACGGTCATAGACCGCCGCTACATTCGTTTCAGGGACCGAGACGCCTTGTTTGGTTTCGAGGACGAAGTGGCGGGACTTGTAGAGGTCGATGTAATTGGTGACGGAGGTGCCGTCGGGATTCACGCGGGTGATGGCACGGTCGAAGACGTGGAGGTTTTTCGCGGGATCGGGCGAGGTGGGATCGGGGCGCGGGACTTCGAGGATGTCGCAGAGTTCGGAGAGGAACATCTGGTTGTTCGCACGCTCGGCGGCACCGGAGTTTTCCCAGCTGGTGATGAAGGAGTCGATGGCGTCCGGCGGCATGGATTGGACTCTAGCGGGTGGCGCCTCGGGAAGCTGAATTTCCCGGATCCGGCAGGCGTCCCCTCTCAAGTGCCTTTCCCGATCCAGTGGCATTACTGCGCCTTCCACTGCAGGGTCGTCCCGGCAGGCATCAGGCGCACCGCGCGGGCAATGTCCCAGTTGGTGAGCCGCAGTCCGCCGATGCCTTCGAGCTTCATCCGCGCCGGGTTGCTGGTGCCGTGCAATCCGTAGGGCAGCGGGTCCGTGCTGCCGGATTTCGCGAGATTGATCCAGAGAATTCCTATCGGATTGTTAGGTCCGGGTGCGAGGTATTGTTCCGTCACCAGCGGCGGCTCGATGGCAGGCGCCGGAGTTGCATCCACAGTCGCCACGGGCTGGGGTTTCGGGGCTTCACGCGGCTCCCGCTTGGTCGCCAGGCGCGGCTGCGGGATCGCGTCGAGTACGGTCCATTTGTCACGACCGCGCAGCCCCGGGCGCGCGGTGGTCAATGGCATGACGGCGATGATTTTTCCCTCACGCGAGATTTCGAGGCGGGACAAAAGCACCACCGCAGCCGTCACGGGTTTCTGCGGATCAGCGGCCGGTTGCAGCGGCGCGTCGAGCGCCTTTTCGATTTCAAACGAGATCACGCCCGGCACCTGGAACTCGGTTCCTACGGCGGGCGTCTCCTTGAGTTGCGAATTGATGGCGCGGAGGAACGCCTCGTCACAATGGAACCGCTCCGCGACGAACTCCCACGCACACGTGTAGCCGAGGAAACCCTCAGCGACCAGATCATCAATCGTGGTCGCCTGCGGAGCGGGGATCTCAATCTTGGCATTCTTTTTCCCGGACGCAGACGATTTGCCACTGCGAAGCGCGACCGGCTCGACCTTGGGAGTCTTGATGAATTTGAAATCCTCCGCGCGCAGGATGTATTTCGTATAAGGATCCACCAGCGCGACCTCGGCTTTCGCCTTCAGCTTGGCGGGATCCGCGGCGTCCGCGTGGGTCCGCTGATAGATCTCGCAGATCTTCAGAAACGTCGGACCGGCCTTGCCGTCGATCACTCCCGGAGAAAACATTTCGCGATCGAGGAAAACCTGCAGCCGCACGTTTTCAAGTTCCTGCTGCAACTCGCCGGCGGGATCAATCAAAGGCTCAGGCTCCGGCAGTTCCACCGGTTTGGCCTTCTTCCCCTTCCCCGTCACTTCCTTCTTCGGCTCCGGCGGAGGTGGCGGCGGGGGGGGTATCAGCGTGAGCAACTCTCCCGGCGTGGGAATCCGCAGCACCTGCCCGATTTGAAGGCGGTCGTCCTTGAGCTCGTTGAACTGCTTTAACTGCCACGCCGCCATGTCGAACTTCTTCGCGATCTTGATGATGGCGTCGCCCTTTTTCACCTCATAGGTCGCCGGTCGGTCCACTGCGGGCGCGGCCGGTTTCAAACCACCGTCGTCCGGCGATTTCGGCCGCAACTCTTCCGGCAGCGGCATCCCCCACTCCCCCGTTGCAGCCGGCGCGACCCACCATTTCCAGTCCACGGCAAGCTCGAGCCCCGGCTCGGTTTTCGATCGCCCCGTCGTGGGTTTAACGACGGTCTGGGAATACAGCCCGCTGCATGCGAATCCGAAAACCGCAATCACCCCAATAGGACGCAACCATGAAAAATTCATCAGCGAAGACAATACCGCATTCGAACGCCCGGGAAAGCACAAAGGCAGTATCGCGATGACAACATTCCCATCCGTTTGTCCGGTTTCATCCTTGTCGGCCCGGGTGATGGACCCAGTCTTTGCCACGCTCACCGCATTTCCATGCAACTCCTCCTCAACGAAGCCATCTACCAGAAAATCATCGTCGAACTGCTGCCGCTGACGAAGAAATACCTGTGGATCGTCACGGCGGATATTAAAGACCTGCATGTTCCCAAGGGCCGCCGCTTTGTTCCGCTACTGGAGATTCTCTCCGACCTCGTCGATGCCGGTGTCAGCGTGCGCCTGATGCATGCCAAGGAACCCGGCCCGCGGTTCCGTGAGGACTTCGACAAGTATCCGAATCTCGTCTCCAGCGACTTGTTCGAGCGCATCCTCTGCCCCCGCATCCACACCAAGGCGGTCATCATGGATGGCAGGCAGGCCTTCATTGGATCCGCCAATCTGACCGGTGCCGGACTCGGGGCGAAAGGGGCGCACAAGCGGAACTTCGAAGCCGGGTTCCTCACCTCGGACGCCGGCCACCTGCGCGAAATCATGGATTGGATCGACCAACTCTACCTCGGCGATTTCTGCCTCAAGTGCCAGCGCCGCTCGGTCTGCCCGGATCCGATTGCGTGATACGGAGCCCTGCGAAGGGATTTCTGACGAATCTCCGCCAAGTCAAATCGTTCCCCGCCTTGCATTCCCGGCATCCGTTGCCAACTTCGCCGCATGTCCATCGAGGCCAAGCCACACAGCGCCCTTCTCATCGTCGGTCACGGTTCCACCGAGAATCCGGATTCCTCCACGCCCTATTTCGAGCACGCCGATGAAATCCGCACCCGCGGCCTGTTTGCGGAAGTCCACTGTTGTTTCTGGAAGGAGGAACCGTCGATGCGCGAGGCGTTTTACCTGATCGATTCCGACGAGGTCTACGTGGTTCCGGATTTCATCAGCGAGGGCTATTTCACCCAGGACGTCATTCCCCGCGAGCTGCAACTCACCGGTCCGACCACCACGGTTCGCGGCAAAACATTCCATTATTGCCTGCCCGTGGGCGTGCATCGCTCGATGACCGACTTGATTCTGAAGCGCGCCAAGGAAGTCGCTCCGGGAATCGATCCCGGCGAGACCACGTTGATCATCACCGGCCACGGCACCGGTCTGAACCAGAACTCCACCAAGGCCATCCGCGACCAAGCCGACCTGATCGCCGCGTCGGGTGCGGGCTATGCCGCCGTGCTCGACGCCTACATGGAGGAACAACCGTTCATCGCGGAGTGGGACAAAATGTCGCAAACTCCGAACGTCGTCGTGGTGCCGTTTTTCATCTCGGACGGACTACATTCGTTCCAAGACATTCCGGTGCTTCTTGGCATCGAGAGCGAAGTCGGAGCCGCCGCCAGCCAGCGGGAAGTGTTCCGCCACAACCCCCATTCACTCCGCGGCAAACAATTGTTTTACTGCTCGGCCATTGGAACCGAACGACTGTTGGCCGATGTCATTCTGGATCAAGTTTCAGACTTCGATCAACTTCACAAAAGTCTTTGATTCAATAAGTCCCACCCATTAAAACCAAGTTTCCATTCAAAGCATGGCCACCTCCCTCAGACTCAAACAACTGCTCGAATCCGGCATCCATCGGATTGGAGAACTGGAGATTCAAACTAACGTTTACAACCATCCATTCATTCTCTGCCACCATGCGGATCTCGAGGGTGCGCAATCCGCCGGATTCGGTGGATTACGAGTCCACGAAGGCCCGGCGGATGCCCGGGATCTCTCGACCTACGCCGAGGACGGGACCTACCGATTCACCAAGGGGCAGGTCAATCTGAAGCGCGGCTGGGTGATGACCTTGGAAAACGACGATGATCTGCGGCTCGCCCTGGACCAGTTTTATCCGGCCTGCGTCGGCCTCTTCCTCGCTTATCAGAACGGCACGCTCGAAATCGAAACCCTCCGCGACAAACTCAACCGGCAGACAGGGATGTATCGTTTCGCCCGCTCGATCAGCGACGCCGGTGCGCAGAAACTCGTCCAGGAAGTCTGCGGCCCCGCCCACCAGTGCGCGAAGAAAATCCTCTGGCGGCTCGACCCGCAAACTCCGCTCGACGACAGCGAGGCGAGCCGTTTCAACGGCATCCCCGGCGACCTGCCCGAATCCGAGGCCATTCCCCTGCTCTGCCGCGAGGCCTGCAACCACTTCGTCGCGGAATGCCGGAAAGCGGCCAAAGCCGAGTTCGAGGCAAAATCCGCCGAAGCGTGATCAAACCTTGTTCTTGAGCAGATCGCGGATCTCGGTGAGGAGTTTTTCTTCGCCAGTCGGCTCCGAGGGCGCGGCGGATGCAGCGGCCTCCTCCTTGATCGCAAGTTTCTTGGCCTTGTTGATCGCCTTGACCACCAGAAACATCACGAAGGCCACGATGAGGAAATTGATGGCGGTGGTGATAAAATTTCCGTAGGCGAACACCGCTCCTTGCGCTTTCGCACCCGCGAGATCCGTCTTGGTGACATTGGAAGACAGGGCGATGAATCGATTGGAATAATCGATACCACCTGATGCGAGGCCGACAAATGGCATGACCAGGTCATCGATGAAAGCTGCGGACAGCTTGATGAACGCAGCTCCCATGACGAAGGCCACGGCCATGTCGATGAGGTTGCCCTTGAGTGCAAATTCCTTGAATTCTTTAAACATGCTGGTGGGAGGTTGAAATAACGGCGCTTACTCAATCAATCCAGCAACATTCGCCAAGCACAATCTCACCCGCCGACTCGCAGAACTCCATCCGACAGAATCCGCGCGCGGAGGCCGCCGCGGTGGTCCGACTTGAGAAATTCCTCCGCACCGGGCGCTACGGCGGCGTCCATCCAGTAACAGGGCTTGCACTCCTCGCTGCCCTCGAACTCGATGCCCTGAAAACGGAAACGCCTGCCCACCCATTCTCCCAGATCGATTCCCCGGACAATCAGGTTTCTGCGGAAAACCGATCCGGATAGATCCGGTCTTGAGAACTGGTCGCGCACGGCTTGCACGAGTCCTGCATCCAGAAACGTCACCTGCCCCTTGAAGTCCGGCTTGTAGCCGAAATAACGGTCGCCGCGCAGGCCCATGCCGGCGACGCACTCGACTTCCGGAAGACATTGGATGCCGTGTTCCAGACGTTCCTGTCCGTGCCGGCCACGAAAGTCGTTGCCAGAGGAAATCCAGATTTCCATCAGTTCCGCCTGCCACTCGGGAACGTCATCGCCCGTCCTGCCGGTCTCGGCGGATTTATTATCCGGACCGACCCACTCGGTGCGGCCGTCGGCGTAGGTTTCCTTTTTCCAAACCGGCAGTTCGTATTTCAGCCGCTCCATAATCGCGCGGGCCCCATCGAAGGCGGCAGCGCGGTGGGCGGAAGCCACACCGACCCAAACGGCGGCCTCACCAATCGCAAGCGGGCCGGTGCGATGCGCGGCCCGGATGGCTAGCAGCCCGTGACGGCCCGCCTCTTCCTCGAGGATGCGCTGGCCGGTGGAAATCGCGAGTGCCGGATAGGCCTGGTATTCCAGATGGCTGACGGCCTGCCCGGCGTTGTGGTTTCTCACACGCCCATCAAAGGTGACTACCGCCCCGGCGGCAGGATTGTCGAGCGCCGCCGCCAGCGACGGGATGTCGATGGGCTGGCTGGTGAGTGAGAAGCTGACGGAAGACATGGGAGGGTGGGGTGTTCTAGTAGGCGTAAATTGAATGAAACGGTCGGGAACCGATCATTGATTGTAACTCCCAAAGGGGAGCACACGCGCCTCGCGTGTTGTCTTTGGCGCCCTCGCCAAAGACAGGCGTCGCATGGGAATCGTCGCTGTTTTCGGCGAGGGCGCCAAAAACCACCTGCGCGGGCGCAGTTGCTCCCCGAAGAATTCGAATCCTGTCTTCCCTGTTCAAATCTGTCATCCGCCGGACATTGGGGGAAGGAACGCGATGGAATCATGTTCCCGTAGCGGGTGGTCCCAGGGAACGAACTCGTCATTCACGGCGGCGCGGAAGTCGGTCATCGCAAGTCCCAGCGCGTGTTCACGATCCAGCTCAGCGTATAGCTGTGCGGGCGTTTCCGCCGGGCTGTTGACGCGCTCTTCCGCGAGGCCGCGGCGCTCGGCGAGCAGCCCGTAATAACAGACGGTGAGCGTCATGGCGTGGTGGCGGTTTCCCAGTCGTCGGGAGTGTTGGCGTTGTCGAGCGCGCGGGGCGTCACCGGGTCCAACAGGCGGCAGTCGTTGCGGATCAGGATCTTCCTCGGACAGCGGAAATCGTCGGCCACCGCCTGCTCGAGCATGGACAACGATCCGGCGGCGTAGAGCGCACAAAGTGGCTCCGGCAGCCCGTCGGACTCGCTGCGGTAGGCGAGAAATGACTCCCCGGCGTGTTTGGAGGAAATGAGGTTTTCGAGCGTCTGGAGATCGAGGCGCGGAAGATCGCAGGCGAGCACGAGCCAGTCGGAGTCGGGATGCAACTGCATGCCGGACACGATGCCGGCCATCGGTCCGTGGCTGGCTCCGGCGGGATCGCGCACGATCTCCAGCTCATCGAGGCCGGCGGGGATTTCCTGATCGTGGCGGAGTGATAGAACGACGGACTCGCAGCCCGCCTCGCGCAGCAGATCGCAACAGCGCCGGGCAAGCGGGCGGCCGTCCGGATGGATGAGAGTCGCCTTGTCCCTGCCCATTCGCGAGCTGCGGCCACCGGCGAGAACGAGGCCATGAAGGGTGCGTTCGTTTTTCATACGTGGTAGTCGCCGGAATTGCCGCCGGTTTTGGAAATCAGCCGGAGATCGACGATGCTTATGGCCTTGTTCATCGCCTTGCACATGTCGTAGACGGTGAGGGCGGCGACGCTGGCTCCGGTCATGGCCTCCATCTCGACGCCGGTTTTCCCGGTGGTGGAAACCTCACAGCGGATGGCGACGCCGGTGTCGTTAGGGGTGATTAGAAATTCGCAGTTTTCGACGGGCAGCGGATGGCAGAACGGGATGAGTTCGCTGGTTTTCTTCACCGCCATCGTGCCGGCGATGATGGCCGTCTGAAAGACCGGGCCTTTCGGACCGTGCAGTTCGTTGTTCTGGAATTTCCCGATGATTTCCGCGCCGAGTTCCATGCGTGCCTCGGCGACGGCGGTGCGGCGGTTAGGGGATTTTTCCGTAATGTCCACCATGGTCGGCTGACCGCTGCGGACGTGGGTGAAATCGGGGTTACTCATAGCCAGGGGGTGTAGGGAAACGCGGCGGAGGATGATTCGAGAGGCGGCAGGGTGACGAATCCATGGCTCTTGAGCAAGCCGATGAAGTCGCCGCTGTTGCCGATGACGGCGGGCTCGGCGCGGCCGTCCGAACGGAGCGTGACCGGGAGATGGCGGGTGAATCCGGGAAGCTGCATCGTGCGGGCATCCATCACCACCCGGCGTTGATGCGTTGGCTTCAGCCCGGAGGCGACTGCGAGTCCGGGAACTAACAAGGTATGCAAGCCGGTCAGCGCGGAGACGGGATTTCCCGGAAGCGCAAGGATCACCTGCCCGCCCGGCCCGATCCAGCAGCCGGCGGGTTTACCAGGGCGATTTGCCACGCCGTGGAAAATTTCCCGGCAGCCGAGCTCATTCAGAAGCGAGGGGACGAAATCGTGGATGCCTTTTGACACTGCGCCGGTGAGGACCAGCCAATCGTGTAAAGCGAGCAGCGTTTCAACGGCCGGGCGGGCGGCGGAGACGTCGTCGCTCAACACTCCGACGTGCCGCGGCGGGTAACCGGCGATTTGCAGCGCGGCGGCGAGCGAGTGGGCGTTCGACTGGCGGATCTGATGGAGCTCCGGGATTTCGTCCACAGAGACGAGTTCGTCTCCGGTGGCGATGACGGCGATATCCGGCAGCTTCGATACCCGGAGCCGCGCCGCGCCACAGGATGCCGCCACGCCGATTTCCCGCGAGCCTAGCAGGCAGCCGGATTCCAGTAAAATCTCCCCTGCCGCGGCATCGCTTCCGGCGTGGTGAATGAATCGCCCCGCAACCGGCAAGGCGGCATCAGAAAATTTCACCGCTCCCGCTTCGCCGTCCGTCACGTCCTCCACCGGAATGATGCAGTCGGCGCCGAGCGGGCACGGCGCACCGGTCATCACCTCGACACAGGTGCCGGATTCACCGGAAAGCACGGTCACCGACTTCCCCGCCGGAGCGGAACCGGTGACTCGGAACGTCCGCTGCCCTGCCTGCCAATCGGAAAATCTCAGCGCATAGCCATCCATCATCACCCGGTCAAATGCGGGAAACGCCCGATCGGCGAGTACGTTTTCCCGCAGAACCCGGCCGGCGGCATCCTGCAAACGGCAGCTTTCCACCACCAGCAACGGCGAGTTTTTCAAAAGAAGCCCGAGCGCCTCGTGGAAGGAAACCATACACGGATCTTCGCGCCGCGGGCCTTTTCGCCAAGTGAAATTCGCCGTGCCGGTGAATCTCATAGCCTGTCGGTTGACTTTTCGTTCGTCGCCCGCCATACCCCGCTCATGTCGTCAGCTTTGCCGCCCAAACCCCGGATCATCGGACCGAAAGTCCGGATCTGCATCGTCGCCTCGAAGTATAACGAGCAGTTCACCGACGCCTTGGTGGAAAACACGATCGAGGAGTTGGGCGAGTTGGTGCCACAAGGCCGCGTGGACTTGATCCGGGTGCCGGGTGCGTTTGAAATCCCTGTGATGATCGCCTCCATCCTCGATCGCGACCCGCCGGCCTGCGTGATCGCGCTCGGCGTGATCATCCGCGGATCCACCGAACATGCGGACATGGTGGCCAGTTCGGTGACCTATACGCTCCAGCAACTCGCCATCCAATCGCTGCGCCCGGTGATTCATGAAGTTTTGCTGGTCGCCGACGAAAAGCAGGCCTACGCACGCTGCATCGGAGCCCAGCTCAACCGGGGTCGCGAGGCCGCGCGAGCCGCCGCCTCGATGATTGACATCTACCAGGAACTCGACCGATCCATGCCCCGCAACGCCTCCCATAAAAAGCACCGCAATGCCTAGCCGCCGCCACATCCGCGAGGCAGTCGTCCAATTTCTTTACTGCGCCGATCTCGAAGGTGGCGCGGACCCGGCGGCCTTGCGTGGTCCGTTCTGGGATTTTGTTACTGAATCCGACCGCCGCAGCCTGCAACTGGCGACGTTCCGCACCGTCCACCACCTGGCCCACGGGCGGGAAGGAAGGCTGAGTGAGTTTGTCGAGCGCCAGGCGCTGGCGATGACGATTTTATCGGCCTGGCCGCAGGCGGAGAGTCTGAAAATCGATCTCAAGCGCGTGGCCGAACTGGAATCCGGCTGGAGCACCTCGTTCGCCAAGCTCGAACGCCTGCCGAAGGACGACGACGATGCCTCCGTGGCGGAAAGCTTCGGCGATGCCTTGGAAACCCTTTTTAAAGTGGACCGCGATCTCGCTGCCGCGCGCCGCCGGTTCATCGAAGGTTTGGAAGATTTTCCCGCCCTGCGTGGCCAAATGGAAGCAGTGGCGGCGACCATCCGTCGGCTGCAACGGATTTCCGACCGTCTACGGATGGTGGAAGAACCCGAAAAATTCCCCGAACAGGCCGATCTCGCCCGACTCCGCGACTCCAAACTGGAAATCAGCCAACTGCGCGAAATGGCGGACGAACTGGTCGACAAGATTCTCGCGAAAAAGGAACCCATCGACGAAATGCTCGCCACTGTGGTCGAGAATTTCTCACCCGAGCGGATCGATCCGGTCGACCGCGCGATCCTCAGGCTCGGCACCTACGAACTGCTGCACGCCGCGACTCCGCCGAAGGTGGCCATGAATGAAGCGATCGAACTCGCCAAGCGCTTCGGCACCACCGACTCGCGGCGATTTGTAAACGGAGTGCTGGATAAAGTCGCCAGGCAAGCCGCGGAACTATCCGAAAAGCAGGATGTTTTGTAATTGGTAAGTCGCGGCGCAGCCTCCATAGAAGTGCGCGAGAATCCTACCATGACGCGCTACCCGACCCCTTTTCAGCAGAAAACCCTCTGGAACGCCGCCACCGGATTCTCCATCCTTGTCATCGGAGCATTGTTGGTCGGCTTGATCTGGCTGATGGGTGCGGTCTTCGGATTTCTCCAACCGGTGCTGATTCCCCTGATCGTAGCTGGCATCGTCGCCTATGTGCTGGATCCCGTCGTGAAATTCCTCGAAACCCGCGGGATGAGCCGGCTGTGGGCGGTCATCAGCCTTTTCCTGTCCATCCTGCTGGCGGTCACCCTGCTGGTGGCCGCAATCCTGCCGGGGATCCAGCGCGGACGCATGGCCGCGCGCAACTTTCTTTCCAAGACTCCCGCCGCCAGCCAATCGGTAATTCCGGGAAGTGGGACTCCGGACGACGGCACGGAACACCTCGCCCCCACTCTGGCCCGCTCGCTTCACGACCTGCGCGTCCGCCACCGCAACGGGCCTGTCGGCTGGCTCCTCACCGAAACGGATGACCAGGGGAACCCGCTGCCACCGGAGCGGCAATCCGTCGCTCCGGAATCGCTCGATCCGTTCGCCCGCACCCGTGGCGGACGCATGCTCGTCGAAAACGTGGACGTGATCTTCAAAACCGGCCGCAGCTGGCTGACGGCGGGCTCCACCAAGGTGCTCGGCATCCTCGGGCTGCTGCTCGGCATGATCATGGTGCCGATCTATCTGTTTTTCTTCCTCAAGGACTCCGCCTCTATCCGCACCCACTGGCATGACTATGTGCCGCTCAAGGCTTCGCGCTTCAAGACCTCGCTGGTGGACACACTTCAGGAAATCAACGGCTATCTGATATCCTTCTTCCGCGGGCAGGTGCTTGTCGCCGCGATTGACGGAATCCTGGTAGGCATCGCCCTGACTATCTTCGGGCTGCCTTACGGACTGCTGATTGGCGTCTTCATGGCCATCCTGGGAGTCATTCCCTACATTGGCAACATCCTCTGCCTGATCCCCGCCTGCGTCATCGCCTACCTGCACGCGCAGGGCACCGCGCCATTCGGAATGAGCCCGTGGGCCTACGTCGGCAGCGTGGTCGGGATCTTCGTGGTGGTGCAACAGATCAACTCGCTGGTGACCGCTCCTAAAATCGTCGGCGATTCGGTGGGATTGCACCCGCTGACGGTGATTTTCTCGATGCTCTTCTGGTCGCTGGTGCTCGGCGGTTTCATCGGCGCGCTGCTGGCCGTTCCGCTAACGGCTGCGGTGAAGGTGCTGTTCCGCCGCTTCATCTGGGAACGCCAGTTGCGCGAGTCCGCGGAATTCGAGCCGGTTTAGTGTTTTTCTGGGCGGTCATGAAACATCGGGAGGGCCGCCCTGGATAGGATACAGTGCTCCCCGTCTCGCGCGGCTGGAATTCTCCCCCCGGATTATCCCAGCTTGGCGCGAAACGAGAAGCGCCCAAGGCTTGTGGAAACTGCTTCTTACGGCAAGGCGATTTCCTCGTCAGGCGTAAGAAGTTTTCCGAATTCGAGATCTATCGGGCAATTCGGGTGCGGATGGATTTCTGCGCCTGGTCCAGAAGCACCCTCAGCTCGGAGTCCGATCCGGGGACCTCCGTCGCCAGAATCGGCAGACTGTCAGTTCCTCCCACCCGGCCGAGGAGCCTGACGGCCGAGTGGCGGACGGTTCCTTTGGTCTCCGGGAGGCGCCGGATCACAGTGCTTTCGATCAACTGACCCAGATCGCCGTAAAGTGACTCCCACGCCATCGGATTCTTAAACCAAAGCTCATCAAGAATGGGAATCACGGCGGGATTTTTTTCCTTCACGATCAGAGTGATGATTTCCGGGGGCACCGGCTTGCCGTCGGCGACCAGCTTGTCCACCACTTTCAGGGCCGCCTCGCTGGCGGGTCCGGGCGTTTCCGACCAGACCGACAGCGCCTTGCAGATGTTCCCTTTGAAATCCACCATGTCTTCGTCCAGCATGGAGATGAGCTTCCTGCTGATATCGGTGCGGTAGATTTTCGGCTCCGCTTCGGCAAAGCGTTGAACGGCACGCTTAACCCGCTCCAAATCAATGCTTTCAAGCTCCCGTTTGTTCAAATCGTAGAAGGCGGGATCGTCTTTTTCCGTGAGCTTTTCAATGGATCCCTCGACAAAGATGTCAGTCCCCACCCGCACCTCGATGATCGAGATTTCCTGATAGGTCTTCTCTACCAGGCCCAAGGGGGCCGAAAGTTCCACGAGTTCCTGCAGCGTGTTGTTGATCCCGGAAAGGACCAACAGATAGTCCCCGCCGCTCCGCGGATAGTAGTGGGAGGAGACATCCGCGCCGGTGACCCGGAGCAGATAGTCCCGCACCAGGAACCGATGGCTGTCACTCAAGCCCCTAAGCCAGATTCCCACCGCCTGCTTCATGCTGCCCTCCTTGGCGAGTTTGGAAATTTCCGCTTCCAGCGGTCCCGTTCCGATCCGTGTCCGCAGGGCGGCCACCGAGTCATCGGCTTCCTTGCCCTCCGTGCCGCTCGCGTTATCCACCGGTGCAATGAGGTCACGTGGAGTGATGACAGCCTGGGTGGGAAGCACCTCGGATCCCTGCCTGAAATAATAAGGCACCGCCAAAAGGCCGCAGGCCAACAGGAGCGCCACGCCCAACGCCTTCGCGCGAGCCTTCGGATTCGCATAAACCAACAACGTGGTTCCCAGAATGCAGACAAACCCAGCCATCAAAAAGCGATTCTCCACGGGCATTCCGTCCAAGGCCCCGCCACGACTGGTTCCGAACATCAGGAACAACGCCATCAGCACCATTCCCACGGCTCCCACTCCTCCGGCAATCAACCGCTGGGGGGATGCCGGCTCGAGAACCGCCGGGTCCGGCAGGTTGCCGTAGCGCACCGACTTGACGCCCATCATGGCTTCACCTTCGGGCAAAGGAATCCGGGGGAAGCGGTTCAGCTCCGGATTTTTTTCCTCGCTTGGGTAAAATTTCCGCCCCCGCACGATCACTTCGTCATTGATCCGAAACCGGTGTTCACAACCGCCACACTCGACGGTGCGCTCGCGTAAATCATCCCCTACTTTGAACCGCTGGCCGCAGGAAGGGCAGCGAATCAGCAACAGGGAATCTTCAGGTGAGCTGGATGACATGACTTGTTGAGAAGTCTTGATGCAAAGCACACTGATTGCAACCCCAAGCATCGCCCTGCCAGACCTTGGTAAAGAGCTGAACCAACAGTCATTTGTGAATTTACTTCAGATACATTAAAGATTGACCTTTCCCAACCTTAACGATATCAGATCAATCAATCACCCCATGCCGAAGATGAAATCACTCCGACTCAGCCTTCTCCCCTCCATGAGAACCCCCGAAGAATCCGGTTCACTCCAAATGGAACGGGAGGGATTCGTCGATGAAGCCGCCATCTTCGCCCTGCTGACCGGACCCACCCACCTGCGGAGCTCCTCCTACCCGGAAGATCTCGCACTGGCCGCCGATGATCTGGATTTTGCCGGTTGGCAACTGCCGGCCACCCCCGCAGCGAGACCTCCGGAATTTCCACCCCAGGTCATCGATGCCATCGTCCGCCGCGCCTCACCCCCGTCGTTGAACGAGCCGGGAATCGGCTCGCCCCATCTGGGATCCCACCGCTGGTGGATCGCCGGGCTGGCAGGTGCTTTTTCAGCCCTCGTGTTTTTGGTATTGCTCGTAACACTTTCATCCCGGCCGAGCCTGACGCCGGAGACCACCCCGGCTCCTGCAATCGCCAGCCAGCCGCGTCCGCCATCACCGCTTGAAGCCCCCCCGGCAGCCCGGGTTTCTCCCGAACTAACGGACGCTTCCACCCGTCGCCCTTGATTTGAGGCCCAGAGACGATTGACGGCGGGACCACGGTCGTCCAGCGTCGCTCTCTCATGTCCCGCCCCGGATTAATTCTCAAGCTCAGCTGTGCCGATCAGCCGGGCATCGTCGCCAAGGTCGCCAACTACGTCGCCGGCCACCGCGGCAACTTGGTCGAATTCGCCCAGTTCTCCGACAAACTCGGTGGAAAATTCTTCGCCAGACTGGAAATCGAAACCCGGGACCTCGACGTCGACGTGCAGGACTTCATGGATGGATTCGGCACCCTGGGGCGCTCTTTGCAGGCAGACTGGCATTTCCGGCGACTCCCCTATCGCATGAAAACCGCCGTACTCGTCACCAAGACCGATCACTGCCTCAACGAAATCCTCTGGCGCGCAGAACTCGACGAGCTCCCCATCGAGATCACCTCCATCATCGGCAACCGTGACAACTGCCGCGGCATCGCTGAACGGGCCGATATCCCCTTCCATGAGATTCACATGGACGGAGAACTCCGTGAGCCCGGCTTCGTGCGGATCCAGCAGCTGCTGGTCGAGCAGGACGTGGAGTTGATCGTGCTCGCCCGCTTCATGCAGATCATTCCCGACGATTTCTGCCGCGCCTACGCCGGCCGGATCATCAACATCCACCACTCCTTCCTGCCCGCCTTCATCGGCGCGAATCCCTACAAACAAGCCTACGAACGTGGCGTGAAACTGATCGGCGCCACCTGCCATTACGTCACGCCAGACCTCGATGCGGGACCGATCATCGAGCAGGAAGTCGACCGGGTGCAACACTTCCACACCCCGAACGACCTCATACGCCTCGGCCGCCAGTGCGAGCGGATCGCCCTCGCCAAGGGCATCCGCTTTCACGTCCATGACCGGACGATCATCGACGGCCACCGGGCGATTGTTTTCCCGGATTAGCCCCGTGACACATTCATTTCTGCCTGTTCTTCACCGGTTGGCAGGTTGCCTGATTAAATCAAATTGGGAGCTTTACAAACCGCGGTCCACCCACCATTTTTCCGCCCCATTCAAGGAGAGGTGGTCGAGTGGTCTATGGCACCTGATTCGAAATCAGACGTAGTGTAACAGCTACCGTGGGTTCAAATCCCACCCTCTCCGCCATTCAATATCAATCAGTGACGGTGATTGATACTCCAGTAAAAAACCTAGCATAAAATGGAGTCACTCACGTTTCTCTCACCTTATTGGAAGACTGCGTACCGTAGCCGGGCAGTACGGGGGTCGTCCGGCTACCCACCATCCCTCTCAGTGCGCGAAGTGCGCGTTCTTTTCATTTTGAAGTAAATACCTCTTAGGAATTCTCGTGAAGGGTTTACCGCAACTGCCGCACTTCGCGCACTTCACGCACTGAACGTCGAGGTGCTAAAAACGGCAGCGGTGCCAGGCCGCAAAAAGCCAACGGGTGGGGGTGCCGAGGCTCAGGTGGCTTTCCGGGAGAGGCTTCGCAGCTTGTGTCAACCCCGGCTTCGCCGCGGCTCACACGGCGGCGGTCGACGGGTGCAGAAGCGACAAGGCCACCGCACGGTGGGGACGGGGGACTGACAGGTGCCGTATCTGACCTCACTGGGCACCCGTCACAACGGCAAGGCACTCACCGTGCCCGGGATGTGACCCACTGCGCCAGACCTTGGGCACCGCGCATCGGCCGGATGCGGTAGGTGTTGCACATGGTGGGGGCCAAGTGTCGTTGCGCTCACTTCGCCGGTGAGACGGTGGCACCAACTTCCAGACGCTTCAGCCGGATGTTGCGGAACTCGATCCTCATCGGCGGCCCGGTGTGGACCTGCACGCCCAGCAGCCCCTTGAGGCTGCGTTTCTCCGGGTCCTCATCCCGCACCTCCGACATCTGCACGCCATTGGTGAAATGTCGCAGCAGGTTGCCCCGGGCGACGATGTGCACTTCGTTCCACTCCTCCTTGCGCACCTTCTTCTGCAGCTCCGCACGGTCGCCCAGCACCTTGACGACTTCCGGTCCAGCGCCCGGTTTCATCACCACGCTCTGGCCGCGGTAGGCGAGGAATGTCCGGCCCCGTTCCTCGTAGTTCTGGCCGCTCCACTGGTCCTTGCCGTCGATGTCGGCCTGGTAGCCGCGCATCGCCCACTTCACGTCCGGCACCTCGGTGCTGCGGTAGTTGATGCCGCTGTTACCCGCGGCAGACACGCGGTATTCGAGTTTCAGCTCAAAGTCGGTGACCTCTCCACCCCGCCAGATGATGAAGGAGTTGCGTTTGAGCAAGGTGTCCAGGCGCACCTCGCCGATGAGCGACCCGTTCTCGACACGCCAGTAAACCGGATCGCCGTCCCAGTCCTTCAAGGTGCCGTCAAAGATCGGGACAAAGCCGTCGTCCGACCCTCCTGCGGCTAGAGTGGCGGCGGGCAGGATCAGCGCGGCGAGTATGGTCAGGAATCGCGTCATGGCGGCAGCATGGGTCGCTCGGGCGACGGGAGCGAGGCGGATCTTGTTCGGTGAAAACCAAACATCACTCGCGCGCTCACACCATATCGGTCGGCGCATGTTTCATTTGGCTGACGGCCCGGTCGAGCTGGCGCAGCAAGTGCCACACCCCGGCCAGTCCCAGCACCAGGCCGCTGCCGAGTCCGAGTGTGAGAAACACTTCGGAGCCTGAGACCAGCCAGACCAGTGCGGCAAGACCGGCAACGGCTCCACTCGCCGCCAGCAGGCCGAGGCATATCAGCCAGCTTGCCGCTTCCACCGTCCAACGGGTCAACAGTTTCAGTCGCTCGTTCTTGATGGGTATGATGATGTTTTCTTTCATAGCGGGGCGACCATCGCGCGGCTGCGTGCAGGCCTGGCGAACTCCTGGTGAATTTTCGATGAAATGGATGCCTGCGAGCCGTCCCGCTTGCCGGGCTACCGGCCTCACCGCTACAACGTCCGCCCGCCCATGCAGCACCGCCTTCACATCCGGCCCGCCCGGAAGCACACACCGCCTTTACCGCGGAACCGCGTGCTGTATGCCGTGCTGGCGCTCGCAGCGATCGCGTGCGGCCTGCTGTGGCGCTCCGGCTTTATGCCGCTGCCGCCCGTAGTGTCGAAGTATGGCGGCGACGCGCTGTGGACTCTGATGGTATTCGTCGACTTCGGGTTACCGTCATCTGACTGCCGCCGGATGTCTTGATTGGATGTCCCGTTGGAATTCCTGCTCCAATTCTGTTTTCAACCTGGCCTGTTCCTCACGCTCCAGGAGGTTCCAGACGGCTTCGAAGGAACTCGTCATCGGAGGCTTCACGGCCATGATTCTAACCAGAAATACGCCTTTGGGACCGGTGATTACCGGACTCACTTCACCCAGATCCCTGAGTAAAAACGCGTCCGGCTGGGCCTGCGGGTCGGCGAGCGGAGCCAAGGCGCGGGGCAGGAGAAGCTCGAAAAGGTGGACGAAATCACCCGAGAACGCGGGTAAGCTGGGGGATCGGCGCGGATTGCATCCGTCCAATCAAAACATCTGTTGGGAAAGCGCTAGTGCAATTTGCGACATCAGCCATCCCTGCTTTAACGAGTCCTTAATGGCATTGGGATTTATCCGACGCTGATTTTCGCCTCGCGATACGCCGACGGGCGAACCCCGAAGATCTTGGTGAACACATTGGAAAACGTGGACCGGTATTCATAGCCGACCTCCTCACAGATCGACTCGATCTTGGCGTCGGTCGAGCAGAGCAATTCAGCGGCTTTCTCCACGCGCAGCGCTGTGAGGTGTTTCATCGGGCTGCAACCGACATCCTTGAGGCAGAGCCTGCGGAAATGCTCGGAGCTCATCATCGCGGTGGCGGCCATGTCATCGACGCTCCAATCGCGTTTGAGATTGGCGGCGATGACGCGCCACGCGCGGGTGACGCGATCATCGGTCTTCGCCGGGCAGGAGAAGCCGAGAACGTAGCAGTGAATGAGCTCCACCCAGTGGTGGACAAGCGCGGGCGAATTGCTACCGGAGACCTCCGCATGGAGGCCGCGGATCGCCTGAACCAAGGGTCCTGCCTGCCACGGGCGACAGAGGCTGCCATTGAAACGATCCGCGGCGATACCTCCGAGGGTCCCGGCATAACAAACGAAAGCATACCCCCAATCGCTGTCGTCGCCGGGGTCGAGATTGATGGCTGCTGGGTTCTTCAGCAGGCAGGCGGTTCCAGCATCGTATGGCTGCCATGCACCGCGCACCGAAACCATGGCAGGACGGTTGAAGCAGACCATCCAGAGAGCATCGGTCGGGCTTCGCCCGTCGATTCTCAACGGCGGTGGCGTGGTCGAGACACCGGCCTGGAGGATACCGCGGGTCCCGAGTTGGATGGCGGTGGAGACCCCCACCTGCTGGGATCTCGCGGCGTTCGAATCGGTCGCGCGGACAAGCACATCGTGCGACGGCGGCGAGGCCGAAGGTGGCCCTGATTTGGTGGGACGGATTATCGATTTGGCAAGCATGGCTTTTGGGATGGTTGAGAGTGTTGGCTTCAGCGGGCGCGGGAGACGGCACGTTCCCACTCGGCAAGTGCCTGTTGGAACTCGGTGAGGGCGTCGGGTGAAATGACTCCGCGGCTGCGAGTGATTTCCTCGCGAACCCTAGCGGCGAGAAACTCGGCCTCGCGCTTGAGCGGGCGCAGCGGCTTTTGTGGGTCGTCGAACCAGACCGGCGCACTATGGGCGAAACGGAATCGTCTATCAGGCTGCGGCTCCCACGCCCGCACGGCGATCCAGCTGGTGCCATCGAGAGGGACCCGGCAGCTGATAGTGGTATCATGGTCGGTGAAGGGACGGGTTTCGCGGATTTCGCCATTGACGATGATTTCAATGTCGCCGCGACCGATCTGCGAGCGCACACGGGTCTCGATCACAGCATCGGTGCCGTCACGGCGGACTGTGCAGTTGAGCATGGGGCCAGTGGTGACGAAGCTGCGACCAGCCCGGAGACCAGCGCACCAGTTTTCATAACTGAATCCATCCGGGCAGTTCACATAGACGCGGCTGTATCCGAGCGGCACGGGATGCACGCCACTCGCCGTGCCAGCGGAGGGTTGCAGTCGTTTCCCGCAGTTGAGCATGGCCCAGTAGGTGCGGTGGGTGTATTCGATCCAATCGCGTTCGGTTCCCGATTTCGTGGCTCCCGGCAGCATCCATTCCGGCGCAGCCGTGAACCATTTCGTTAGAGCAAACGGCACCTGCCAGACATGGTTATTGGAAAGTTCGTAGAGATGGATGTCCATGGCTGCGGGTAGCGCTGGAGACCATGGCCAATCCGGCTTATCCATATCGATGAGTGCGTTTTGTTGTTTCACCGCAGCAGCGATCTCACCGAAGGGCGGTGCGCCATGGGTAATCATGTCTCTGTGGCCAAGGACGAGGATCGCGCCGAGTGTGTGATCATGCCCCTTCATGGTGAAAATTTCCCATTCGGTATTGAGCGGCCAGATGACATGGGTATCGTCCACCTGAATGAGCGAGGCTTGTTTCCCGGCTTCCATTCCTTTGTCGAAATGGAACGGGGTTTCTTCTCCATGCGTACACCAGTAAGAGAGAGGAAAGGCAACGTTGAGATCTTCCGCTAGCATAATATTAGGAAGCTCCGCGATGGTGCGATGGACGTGAGTTTCCCCGCTGAACCAGCCTTCGGCGGCCATGTTCACCCAGCGTTCGAGCGGCAGCTCAAGGTCGAGCGGTGTGGTGCCGACTTCGATCTCGCGGATCAATGGCTTCCATTCCTTGCCGCGCTCGATTGTGACGGTGTAGCGGCCTGGCGGGAGCTCGGCGGTCCATGGATGGGCGCTGAGCGTGGTGTGGTTTTCCACGCTAAGCGGATTGTTGAAATTTCGTCTTTCATAACGCACCGCCGTGCCACCATCGCTTTCGGGGAAGAACCAAGCGCCATCCGCATTCCGCAGGTAGATGCGCGCGGCGATAGATTTCTTGGTTTCTGCATCGACGATCCGCCCGCAGACTTTGGTCGTTGGCTGGGCTGATCCGCTTTTGTTGCGCCAGAAGGTCACGGCTTGTGATAGAGTCGAGAGCGCAGACTTCAGTTGCTCAGGATCACGGATTGACTCTCTAGTATGAGCGATGCGTTGCTGCGTCCAATCGAGGAAAAATTCTGCATCTTTTTTGATGGGTTGCATCGGCACTCCACCCAACTCGACATACCACGGTGCCGTCATGGCAAAGCGGAACGTGTCGTCCACATCCGCGATGGCCCGCACGGCAAACCATCCGCTCTCATTGATCGTCACCAGCGCGGGAAGCTGGATGATTTCGGCGCGCCCATTGCGAATCAGCTCGATCGATTTGATCGGATCCTGCGAATCGAGATTCCCGGCGATAAGCACTTGCAAGGGACCCTTTGCGGTTTTCAACACTTCGCCGGGCAGTTTGCCATTCGCAGCCAGACGCAGCAGCGGTCCGTTCGTCACCACCACTCTCCCGGCCTTGAAACCATCCCACCAACCTTGCCAGTCCAGTTTGTCGCCGGTATGGACATACATGCGATTGTAGCCGACCGGGTTTGGCAGAACACCGCTTGCGCTGCCAGCACTAGGCGGTACGCGCAGGCCACAATTGAGAGCGCGGAAATATAGATCATGGGTCCACAGCCCGTTGCCGTGAACACCAGGGTATTTGATGGGGTCGCGTGCTTGCCCCCATGCCTCGTTGTCGAGCACTCCGCCACGATGCATGTGGTTGTGAGCCACGCCGATCGAATCGAGTTTCCCACTCGCCAACCAGACAGGAAAATCCTGCCAGAAGGGTTTTTCTGCATCGATCCATGCTCCACGCTTTTTTGCCATCTCCAAGAAAAACACGGAGAGTGGCCATTCGTGAGTCTTGCCCGGATAGCCGGCCAGTGGAAACGGCTGCTTGAGCCCAAACATCAACAAAGCTCCCCCACCCCGCTCGTCCTCACCGGCGAGCACATTGTAGAACCTGCCTTCAGGTGTCTTCGATACCGGATCGGCAGGTAGGGATTTCCCCGCCCACGCATCGCCATCATTCCACCAGGTGTTAGCTTGAGCGATCCAGAGATCTTCCGCCCGCATCAGCGTAGGCAGTTGTGCGGGATCACGATGAATGTGGGTCTCACCCGCCCACCAACCCTCGGCGGGCATGTCCACAAGACGGGAGAGTTTCACCGCGACCGGCGCTGCATCACCCTTCACCACGATCTCGCCTTTCACCGCCTTCCATTCCGGTCCTTTTTCGATCTGATAGTGGTAGGTTCCATCAGCGAGGGAAAATCCGGCACTGCCGTCAGAAGTGAAGTGGTCGTTGCAGAACGGGAGTTCCGGCCGAGAAGGATCCACCGGTTTCCCAGCGCTATCCGTAAGATGGATTCTGGCAGCAAGAGGGTCGCCCCCTTCATCACGGATGTCGAAATTGATTTTGGAAGCACTCCGCACCTGATGGGAGGCGATGAGGTCTTGATAGACTTTGATCCCCGATCGCACGTGACCGACGGCTTCCATGCGGTCCCCGTCCGTCGGGAAACGGCCGTTCTTCTCCATGTCGGCAGCATGGATTTCCATCCGCTTGATCCATTCTTCCGCGGCCTCGCGCTGGAAGCGGGACCTGCCATCCACATTCACATAGGTCGCACTGGTGTGGGCGATGTCCGGGCCGCTGAGCGCGTTGAAACTCGCGCTGCGCGAAGCGCGTGCGACGATCCAAAGCGGTTCGCCGGCGATGTGGTCGAAGGAGATCTCCGCCTCGCGCTCGTCCGTGGCTTGTTGCGCGAGCACCATTCCGTTGGAAATAATCTGGAGCACGCCGATGGGGTTGCGCGAAACGGCGCGGGCCTCGACCTTGACCGGGGTGCCGGGTTTCACATCGAGCACCTCGCCGATGTCCTTGCCGTTGACGGTGAGGAACAACAACGGGCCGCTGGTTGTGAAGGTGCGATTGTTGCGGATGCCATCGATCCAACGGTGATAGGTGAACGGCAGCTCGGTTTTCACATAGACGCGGCAAATGCCCGCCACACGCGCGGGATGGTCGCTGCCGTTGCTGAGCGGCACCCGGAAGCCGCAGTCGAGGAAACGGTAATAATCGTCGGGTTCGAGTTGGTCGAGCGAGTCGCTCATGTCCTGAGCGACGTTGACCGGCACGTCATTGTTGCGGCCGAGACCGTGGGCCTCGATCATGATGCCGCCTTGGGAACGCACTTCCTGGATCGCGGGCAGGTTGTGCGGCCAGTCCCAGAATGGCGGGCCGCCCATGAAGCCAGTGCTGACCGGCTCCATCAGACGCTTGATGTTGAGCAGGATGATGTGGCCATACAACTCCTCGTTGCGGTATTCCTCCGCCATCTCCGCGTGGTAGTCGCCATCGCACATGCCGGGGATCGGCCCCATCGGAAACTGGGTCGGGGCGATGAAATTCTGGTCCTTGGTGTGATGCTTGAGTGTTAGATTGTTCGCGACGCGAAGATCTTCCGCGCGTTGGACAATCTTGAGCAAGCCGAGGTCCTCGTTTTCGCTCCACCAGTTCTTCGCCCAGTGGATGTGGGTGTCACCGCTGATCCAGCCGAGCGATTTCATATCGAGAAAACGCTGCGAGCTGAGGGTGATTTCACGGATTTCACCGGGTTTGAGATCCACGGTTTCACTCACAAAGGGATGCTCGTAGCCTCGCTCGAGAGTGACCTTGGTTTTGCCTGCCGGGACATTGATTTCAAAAGTCCCGTCGCTATAGAAAAACGGCAGCGTGAAATCCGCCGCGTGACCGGCGAACATCAGCGGCACGAATGTCTTGCTGGATAGAGTGACGTTGTCGGCATAAGCCTTGCCGTGGCGGAGCAGTCCGTCGCTGCCGAGAACATGAACGCGACCGGGGAAAACCTCGCCAGTGGAGCCTTCGATGAGCCGGCCTTTCAAGGTCGCGGGCTGACTGACGGTGATGGCGGCATCTGCCTGGAGACGAGTCTCCGGCTTCACGTTCTGGCGGACCAGGGTCAGGGTGGAATCCTTCGTTCCAGCGTCCGTTACCACGAGACTCGCCCAAGTGAGCATCGACTCGCCGGGTTGGAGGTCGATCCCCTCGGCCACCGGTCCCTTCCAACCGGACCACACAGGAACGAGCATCACCACGTCGGCGGAGCGGTTGGTGACGTCGAGCAGCGCCACGTGTTTCAAGCCAGCGGTCAGAGGAATCGGGGATGCCTCGACTATGGCCAGCGAATCGCCGTGCCACTCGACGCGTGTCGCGCCGAGGATCGCACGAGTCTTGGCCGCGAGGGAGCGAAGGCTTTCCAACCACGCGGCGGTTTTCACCGGATCGGGCTCAGGCTGGATGATCCATCCCTGATAGACCTCCAATGATAGATCGAGCATTTCCGCCTGCAACTCGCACGGAGCTTCCATCGGCAGGCGGGTGAACAGCCGGAACCAGTTGAGCGCCTCGCGGCGGGCGCTCTCCCGGTCGTTGTCCGCCTGCTTGATCTTGAAATTAAGCAGGACGTCGCTGCGAAAACCGAGGTCCTGGGTGCCTTGACCTGCATTGACGTTGAGAACCGCGGAACGTATGCCAGTTTGGTTCGTCCAGAGCCGGAGTTTGCGGGTTTCGCTGCGTTTGCCGGTCAGCGCTCCCTGCGGCACCAGTTCGAGGCACAGCCACTGGTCGCGGCCCGACACTCCAGGCGCTAGGGGAATGAAATTCTCACTCTCGATTTGCAGCGCCGAGGTGATCCCGGCGGTATTGTTGATCACGATGTCGAACTCGCGCCATTCCCCTTGGACCAATTCACGCAAGGCTTCCCCCTCCGCCGCCTTGACGCGGGACTCGGGCGAAATGCTGACCTCGATCAAAGAAATCCCTGCAGCGGCAGACAGGCCCGTCCCGATGGCCAAGGTGGCCAGCAGTCGAACAACAAAACGTATGAATCCGGAGCGCATGGGAGAGGCTGGAACGTGCCGAGTGCCCGTATCGGTCAAGCACATGGACGATCTCAATACACACACGATGCATTGTTGTGCAGACGCCGTCTAGACGTCCAATGGGATGGGATTCCCTGCAGGATCTCAATAAACGATCAAGTTGCGCGGTGGCTCGGCCGGGGTCATCGACTCAACCTTGAAGACCGGAAGCCCGGAACGGTCGACGGAGACCCGCCCGAAGGCCCGATACCAGCCGAGTTGCCGCCATTGCGTGGGATCGCCATCGGACTCGACGGCCACTGAAACCGCCCGGGCATCGGCCGCGCAGCAGGTGATGATCAGGCGGGAAAGCCGCCAGCGCGTCGGATCGGCGGGGTCGCGCACGATTTGCCCCACCGTCTCGAGGCGCACGCTTTCGATCACTTTCCGCACGTCGTCGGGCTGTGAGGCGAGTTGAAACACCTGCTCAAGGCCGAGCGGGATGTCACCCGCCGCAGTCCGCCCGCCGCACAGACGCTCAAGCTCACCGATGGTGAAAGCAGCGGCGGTTCCAGCCACTGGCACGGGTGAGGCGTGGACTTTCATCAGGAAAAACGCATCGCTGTAACGGTCCGGAGAACGCAGCGCTGCCAACGTGAGCGGAATCCCAAGCACCGCCACCATGCCCAGTGCCGCACGGGTGGTCGGCGGCCCGTCGTGGCCATGGACGGCTTTCCCACGCAGCGTGAACCAGAGATTCGCGCCAGCCAGCAGCAGCAGGCCGATGCCGGCAAGCAGGCACTGCACGCGGAATGGCCCCTCGTCGCTGAGATAGTGCTCAATCCGCCCGCTGCCGCAGAAGTAGAGCATCACTCCGCCCCATAGCGCCAGGATCAGGCATGCGAGCACGCTTCCTCCGCGCGGGGCCGGCTCGGCGTCGTGCCCGCAGCCGCAAGCCGGATGGTGATGACTGGCCGCGTGACTCATGATCCGTGAGGAATGAAAGTTTTCCAAATCCATGTGCTGATTCCGACTAACAGGAAGATCGCCGTCACCAGGCGGACCACGAATCCTTTGCGGAAGACCGAGGCATACATGAAGATGAGTTTGAAATCCACCATCGGCCCGAACACCAGAAACGCCAGCCTCGATGCTTGCGAAAACCCCTGCATGTTCGCGGCGATGAAAGCATCCGTCGTGCTGCACAGCGAGAGTACGAACGCGAGAGCCATCATCGCCGGAATCGCCAGGAAATCATTGCCCGCCAGCGTGCCGATACCATCTTGTAATCCCGGCTGCACGATCACGCGGGCATTAAAAAACGCGGTGATCAACACACCGATAACAAAGTATTTCCCAGTATCCAAAAAGTCATGCATGGCCGTGCCGAAAGCTCGGCGGACGCGCTCGCCAGAGCCACCATGAGAGTGGGAATGCCCGTCATCGCCGCTAGCCATCGCCTTTTCTAGCAGCACCCGTGAGATCTTCATCCGGCTCACAGCGAGTCCAAGCACCACAGTGATGATATAGGCGATCAGCAGGCGCGAGACTGTCATCGTCACGGCATCCTGCCCTTTGAATGCGGAGAGCGTGCTCAGAACGACGATGGGATTCAGGATCGGCGCGGCGAGCATGTAAGTGAGTGCGCAGGACAGCGGCAGGCCTTTTTTCAACAAACGCCGGATGACTGGCACGACCGCGCATTCACACACCGGGAACACTGACCCTAGCAGACCTGCGGCGAGGATCGCGAAAAACGGTCGCCGTGGCAGCAGTCGGTCCATCGCCTGCCGAGGTAAGAACGCATCGATAAAGCCGGAAACCAAGGTGCCAAAAAACAAATAAGGCGCACCTTCCAGCACGATGCTCAGGAAGGAAAACCAGACGTCGCCGCCCGGACTTGGCTCCGGTAGTCGCATGGCGCTCAGTCTGCGGACTCAGCGATGATCCGTCGATAGGTTTCCCGCGCATGATCGTAAGCGGCCTTGGCCTCGCCTTGTTCCGCCTCGGCATAGCTGCTGGCCTTCTGTTTCCAGCACTGATCCACGCCAGCGAGGCACCAAGCGGCGCTGTCCTTGCTCGCGCGGATCGGCTTGCCGTCGATGATCACCCGAATCGGATTGGTATGGGCGCTCGGAAAATGTCGGATGGCCACCCAACTGCTACCGTTGATTTCCGGCGCGGAGAATGTTAGGCGAGTCAGCGTACCATCGGATGGCACCACTTGTTTCGCCACCGGCAGGCCGTTAACGATGAGTTCGACTTCCTGCGGCGGTCCCCCTTCACGCCTAACAGCGGCATCCACCGAGAATGATCCATCCGCCGCACGTTCAAAGTTCATGAGATGCCCGGTGCCGTCACTGACATAGCTCCGCCCCGCCCGCAGCCCTTCCACCCAGTCGTCATAGTTAAGCTTTCCGGGAAGTTTCACATAGACCCGGCCGATGCCTACCCGCTCGCCGGACATGCACGGGAAATCCGTCTCGCCGCTCGCGACCACCTCTAGCCCGCAGTTCAGCACGTGATACCACATATTCCATTCCTCGATGCGCGGCGTATTCATGGTGGCAAAGAAGTCGATGGCTGGGACCAGTGCGCCGTTTTCGCCAGGCACCTTGTGGGTGACATCGACGATGAATTCCATCGCCCCGATGCCATCGAATGCAGGCAGCTTGAAATTCGGAATACCGTTTGGTCCATCCGTGCCCGGCGTGCGACCGACGGCGCTCATCAAGCCACCCGCGCTGTGGGCCGTGCCGGTGACTGCGCCTTGAGCCTTCGCCCAGCGCAGGGTGTTGAGTCCGAGCGTGGGCCAATGATGATTAGAGTCTCCGCCCGCAGGGATTTGTTTCTTTAAATTCAGCAGATTGAGATGTCCTGACACTTGCGAGCCGAAGCCGCTGACCTCGATGTCATATCTTAGCAAATACGGATACCGGCTTACATCGTCAGGCTTGCCGGTGAAGAACTGCTTTTGAAAGTCGAAACACGGTCCCCAGGTGAGGCAACATCCGACTTTGACGTCCTCACCCATGATGTGCCGGAGCATATCTTGGGGGCGCACTCCCTGAGTCGGATTGTCATAATGCAGGCAGCCCGCCGCATGGATGTGGTGATCGCCACTCCAGTAGCCGTGCTGGTCCGTGTCGATCCAGCGCTTGACCTGATAGGAAAATGTCATGGGTTCCGCTCCTACCACTAGAGTGCGATTTTCAATGATACTCTCCGGGCCATGCGAACACTTCACCACATAGTTTCCAGCCGGCAATCGGATGATTTCCCCGGACTCTCGATAGATCTGCCGCTGGAAAAAGAAATCGGGTGCCAACCGCTTCGCCTGCGCTGGATAGACACGGCTCTTTGAATCCTGAATCTCAAACGCTGCCATGCACAGTGAGCCATCCGCATCCTTAACATCGAATGTAACAGCCGTGCCGGGTAGCGTATTGAAAGTCATCGGCACGGACACCCAATCGGAACTTTCGCCCTTGGCGTATTCGAGATTCATCCAGTCGATACGGATGTTCCCCGGAGCCATCCCGGGATCGAGCCGCAGTCCGGCGAGTTCGCCCACCGTTTCAAATTCCACTTCGTAAATCTGCGGGGCGCCGGAATGCATCTGGATCGCGACTTGGCGTTGCGCGTCAGGGCTGCCCGCATCGGGAGAAGTCCAGTAGAGCTGCCCCATGCCACCCATGTCGCTTTGGGCGAAAAACCGCAGCACCATGCGTCCGCCGCGGGCCTGCATCGGTGCCGACATGAAGGGATCCGACCCGTCGGATTTGAACCGCAATGATCCCCCACCTGCTTCGATCACGCCGTTGTTAGCATTTCCCCAGCCGTCGGCATCCTTGGTGAAATTCCACTCACGGATGACGCTGGATTTCTGACCGGGCAAACCGCCTACACTGAACTCGATGTTAGTTTTCCTTTCACCCGTGCCAATGGCGGATAGCTGGATCACCCGGTATTCCAAACCGAGTCCACTCAATCCGGAGGCCAGTGGACGGCCGTCGAAGACCGACAGAGTCATCCAGCGGTTCGCCACTTCATCCGCCGGGGCACGCGGCAGCGGGCGAGCGCTCGGGCTATCAATCCGCAGTCGCGAGGTCGCACCGGCCTTGTTGATGACCTTGACCAAGGCGGTGCGCCAGCCGTTTTCTTCAAGTTCCATTCCGTTGAGCGCCGGCGAAGCGACGAGTTCTCCATCCACGCCGATCTCCAGTGCGGCGATGCATTGCGGATCGAGTAGATCTTGCACCTTGCGCGTGATCTCGGCGTCATCGTGAAGTTCTGTGAGCTTTTTGAGCGAGGCGGCGGTGCCCGGTGGAAGCGAAGCACCGATGCTGTCCAGAGCTTCCGCCAGTCTTTGGCATTGTAAAAGCAGCGGCTGCGCGTCCACTCGGACGACCTGCGGGATTTCCAACGGGTGATGGGCATCACCCTCCTTGCCGTGCCCAGGATGAGCTGCGGCGAAACTAACACCACAGACTACGGCGGAAAGCATTCCCCTTAATAGCATCGGAATGGGGAAGATTTTCATGGCTTCGTAGTCACTCCTGAGCGCTCCAACACCTTTGCCTTCGCCTCAGCGGACGGCAGCGGCACCACCACTCCGGCTTCTTTGACTCCATAAGTCTCCGCAACCGACCAGTCCTTCGCGAGGTCCGCAAACATGCCCGCCCGACGCTGGCGGAACTCGCGGGCATTGACCCTGGAGTTTCGCAGTTGGGCTAAATTGAGGTCAGCCATGATATAGCCTTCCTTCGCTTCAGTGAGTTGTTGTTTCACGCCCTGCGGCCACTCGGCAATCATGGTGCCCGCGCCCACCGCCTTATTTGTGGTGACCATGTGGACGTAGTTCTGATGGACATTCGCCCGCACGATGTAGTCCTCGACCGCGCCTTGGCGTGCATTCGGCCAGACGATCATTTCCGCACCCTTTAGGCTGAGCAGACGGAACATTTCCGGGAAATAGCCGTCATAACAGGTGAGAATGCCCACGCGTCCGAAGTCGAGATCGAAGACTGGGCATTCCTCGCCGGGAGTCATCATCCACTCAGGATCATTTGGCACAGGCGGCCAACTATACGGTGCACCCCCGACTGCTTGATAGGCCTTGAAATAGCGGCCAACGATCTTCCCCTCTCGGTCGAAGATAAGTGTGGAGTTTCCATAGTCGCCCTTCTCGTCGGTGACCTCGAAACAACCGACCATCACATATAGCTTGTTTCGTTTCGCCGCGGCGGCGATCGCTTCGGTCTGCGGGCTGGGAACACGGAACATCCCTAGGTATAACTCCGGAAAAACCACGAGGTCTGCCTTGTCCTTCCCGGCGCGGTCGATGTAGGGGATGATGGGAGCGGCAGTATCATTTTTCTCGGTCGTGGGCACCTGCCAATTCCATGGTCCGGTGATCTGGACCGCTGCCACCCGAACGGATTTCCGGGCGATCTGCGCCGGGGTCAGAGGTTGAATTTCCGCCGCAGGCGCGAGGGACAGCGGCAGGGCCAGTGAGGCGAGGATAGGGTAAAGTTTCATTTTTTTAGAACGATGCGTTGGTTGTTTTTCAAAGTGGGAAGAGCGTCGGCTGTGCCCGCGTGGACATCCAGTTGGGGAACTTTTTCAGAACCCTCAAAGACATTGCCCTCCAGCAGGATATTGCGTCCGGAGTTAAATGCAAATGACGCCAGCTCCGGTAGATAGGGCGGTGCGAAGTCCGTCATCCGGATGATGTTGTTGCGGAAGATCAGCCCGTCGATGGCCTGACCCTCGACGATTTTTCCATGATAGGTCTCGATGAGGTTGTCCTCGAAGACGATCCCACCGTGATAGTTCGCCTTCGGAAACAGCTTCGCATCGACCTCGGCGGACATCCTCAGCACGGCACCCGCGCCATTGGTGAACGTGTTTTTCCGAACGACGGCGTTGCGAGTGGGGCCGGATTCCCACCAGAAGCCATTGTCGCCCTCCATCTGGATGCCCGCCATCGATGAGTTCTGGAATTTATTACCCTCGACCAAAACCTTGCCCGAGGTGGCGATGAGCATGGTCCGGGCGCGGTGATTGCGAACGATGCTATTTCGAAACGTGAGATTCGCCTGCCACGAGAGGTTGTAGAGCCCGGAAAGCGGGCGGATGCCGCCTTCCGGCAGATGATCCACCGTCATCTCAAACCGATCTGAGTTGAGATCACGGACGGATAGCACCTTGCCATCACCGTAGCCCTGCAGATCCGCGCTCGTAACGAAGCGGATTTCATCTCCCTCTTCCGCGATCACCAGACCGCGCTGCTGGCTGTGAACGCGCTGGCAGGTGAGCGTGTTGCCCTCCACCTTTTCCACCCGCACGAAGCAGCCGTGCACGTTGGTGGCATCGTCGAGCATGTTTTCAAACAGACTGTCCTCGATCAGGATCTCGCCGCGGCAGCCGTTGAAATGCGTGGCGTCCGCCGTGGTCGTGACGTAGCGGTCCTTGCCCTCCGGCAGCGCCACCTGGTAACGCCGCAGGGTGAAATTTTCCGAGCGCTGGCCGATGAGGCCCATCCCACCGGCATGATGCACGGTCACGTCTTCGAGTAAAATATCCTTACACCCGGAAATTCGAATCGCCGGCGAAGTCCGGTTGGGATCCAGCATTCCGCTAATGATGAGCACCATGCCCGGCTTCGGCATAAGCTTGGTGGACTCGAATATCCGGATCAAATGCGGCGCGAGTTCCTCCACCCGTGGGTCCGGCTCCATCGCATACAGGAATTCATCCGGCACCGGCTGGCGGGTGCCGCCTTGGAACCACATGTTCCACTGAAGATTGTGCTCCCACGCCAGCGTCGCTGTGACGGGCGGTGCCCATTCTTTCCAGGTAGTGGGCGCGGGGCTAGGCTTTTCCCGGAAAATGAAGCGGCTGCCACGCATTTCGTAACAGACCTCTGGGTGCAACTTGAGGTCAAAAGCATTCATCTCTGGATGAACCGCCACCACCTGCCCCTGCAAGTTGAAGGGCCGCTCCCAGTCGATGCTGAATCCCCTGAGCGTGACGTTCTTGGAGTTCTCCGCACTGATCGGGATCATCGAGCCATGGCAAACAAACTTCGCGCCCGCTGCCGCCAGCGTGAAGCCATCAAATCCATCGATCGGGAAAATCACCCGCTTGATTCCAGGATCGTTGTTGGCGACGGCCAAATTCTGCTCGAAGGCGTGGTCGGGAAACAAGTGCCACTCACCTGTTGGAATTTTAAGCCCGTCCGCCTTGCGCTCGATGCAGGCTTCCATCGCCGCCCGGAGCACGGGCGTCGCATCCGCACGCGCTGCCAGCTTGTGGATTCCGAACTCCGCCGCATCCACCCACTCCTCCGCCACCGCAGGAAACGTCAATAGGGGACCGCAAAGCATTGTAAGCTGATAGAGGCGTATGGAAGCGGGCTTGTTTTTCATCGTAGCGGACTGGATGTATCAAGGCACCAGTCCTAGCTATTTTGCAAAGCTGATCTGTGTGCGCCAACAACACATCCAATCGGATACCAAGCAATCTACAATCCACTGAATCATTCCTAATACGCGACTTACGAAAAGCATTGAGAACCCACCCATCCGAAAGAATGCCTCAAATCGGTGGTTTTTCAACACAAGCTTGTGGAGTATGAGGATAGCAACGACTCTAGGAAAGTGGCATCTTGAGGTTGCAATGAAACAGAAAAAACCCAATTACCGCTGTGCGGCCATCGCACTCCCCCTGCTGTTCACGTCCATCGGTCAAGCCGCCACTCTGATGTGGAGTGACAGTTACAACACGAGTGCAAACTCGTTGGATAGTCGATTCGAGCGCAGCTTTGCTTTCACACGACAGTACTTTAATCCAGCTTCCGGAATTCCTTCAGGGACCGTGACCGCTGGTATCGGTGTTTTAACACCCACTTACCCTACGAGCCAAGGAACTGACTTTCGCGACCAAATCCTGGGCGCTCCTACGAACGGCTATTTGCAGCTGACTGGTGACAATTACACTCCAGTTGTATCACCGAACTCCAACGGTATTGCTACTCTGGCACCTTTCTACAATTTTGATGGCTTCACCACCGGCGGTGAAGTCCTTGGCAAACAGATTCAGTTTACGCTCGACATGTTCACCAACACGCCTGGGAGTAATTCATACTCTCATGCGGCATTTACCGTTGGTTCCCTTGCGACCAACGGCCTCAGTGGTCGTGCCGAATCGGGCACTGCAGCCGCTGGCTTCAGCGTCCGCTTCGTGGAAGACCAATTCGGGGCGACTCCGAACGGGAATTTCATTCAGTTCTATGACGGTGTGACCTTGGTCGCGAACCTTTTGGCAAACCCCGCTGGCGCAGGAACCATGACGGTCATTCTCGACATCAATGACACCGATGGAAATCCATGGGACGGACTTGGAGCCACTACCATCGACGTCACGGTGAATAGCACCGTAGTCGGCAGCTACACCAAGACCGGCGGTGGCTACACCGACAACGTGATGACCATGGAAGGCAGTGCCAACTTTGTCGGCTTCGGAGCGGGTGAACACAAGTTCGATAACCTTCAGGTTTTCTCCGCCGCCGTCCCCGAACCCTCCGCGAGTATTCTCGGTGGCCTTGGCGCTCTCGCCCTACTACGCCGCCGCCGGAATTGATTCACTTTCGACTCAACTAATAATACAACTGAATAAGTTTAACATACACTCGTTGATGTCGCTTTTGTGTTGCCAACGAGTCTTCCTGCCCTAAAAATCCATGAAACCTAGATTCCATATTGCCGCCTGTTTTTCCACCCTGCTCTTCGCCTCCGCCACGGTCCACGCTCAAACTGAGTGGATCGGATCACCAGGGGGAGCTCTATTCGATCCCGGCAACTGGTCGGGAAACGCTCCCGTCGAAGGTGTTGCGTTTAACGAGGACATTTCCATGGTAGGAGGGTCCGCTTCGGGGGGTACATTCGTTATCGAGTCAGGGCGCACACTCACTCTCAAAAATTTCACCCTCACATCAGGGAGTATCCAAGGGACACTGACGACAGATACGGACTCGATCATCAACGCGACGGATTCTATCATCAACTGCAACAACGTGGCGATTGATCTCGTGGTCAACCTGACAGGAACCAGTGAGATGCACATCTTCGCACCGGCGCCTCCTGCCACATCCAGGAACACAATTAACGGCGCAGGAACTGCAGCAAATGGAACCAAAGTGACATTAAGCGATGGCTGCAAAGTCGTGCATGAAAATGGCAACGACGCGGCAAACGCAGGAGCCCAAAGCGTCGGTCAACGGATTATCCGAGTCGTCTCCGGCACTTCATTCGCCACCGACCTCGCTACCGCCCCTTTGACTGAGTTTGTCTATGTCGGTCCTGCCAGTCCTTTCGCCGTGGCGACCACCAGCCCATTCACCATTACTTCACTCGATCCCAACCCACCACCGCCGGCAGCACCACCTGCTGACATTCTTGTGGGCTACCAACTGGTGCCACCACAGGCCCAAGAAGTGGTTTGGCTTCCAACAGTCAGGACTGCCTTGGATTGGCAGATCGATCTCAATTTCGGCCAAATTTCCAATTTCGGTTATTCCGGGACTACCGACGTTTATCTAGCCGACCTCAACGGAGACGGAATGAGTGACAAAGTTTGGCGACAAACCGCGAACAACGGCGGAACCAATCCTTCACAAATTATTGCAGCCTACACCACCTCAGCAGCGAATGGGTTCGCCACAAGTAACAATTTCAACGCACCCTTTGGGGACATTGACGTCCCATTCGGTTTCCTTAGCGCTTCAAAAACCGATTTGGTCTTCGGCGATATCGACGAAGATAGTATCGACGATTCGGGGGTCTATGTAGAGGGATCGGAAGTAGGCGGTGCCGCGAATGTTATGGTCTGGGGAATTTTAAAATCCAATGGTCAAATCGGAATTTCCACTGACCAGGGAGGATTCTCCAATTTTGTAGGGTGGGCCGCATTCGGCGACAAGGCACTCGGAGATAAGCCCTTCATGGGTGACTTCAATGGCGACGGAATTGCTGACCGAATGATTCGTCGAGTTTCAACCAATCAAATCTTTATTGACTTGAGCACCGCAGGGAGCTTCGGCGATGGGGCTCCGGATTACGGCCCAATCAGCCTCGGTATCGCAGGTGACACTCTGTCTGTCTCGGACATCAATGGTGATGGCAAGGATGATCTCGTCATCGGACGCGACACTGTCGTCCCAGGTGAAACGCCGTCGAACAATCTTGGAAACATCTACGGCTACTACAATGATGGCACCGGATTCAGCACTTTGATTGAAGCATCACCTGACATCACCGACATCTGGACCTTCGGCCCGGGAATTGGCTACTTGTTCGGCAACATTGCTCCGCTACCAGCGAATGCTGATTCTTTCAAAATCACCCAGATTACTTCTGCCGGTCCGGACATTGCCTTCGCAGGAACCTTCCGGGCGGTGAAAGCCGGTAATTATCAAATCGAAGCCAGCTTAAACCTTCAAGCACCTTGGGAGATTATGGAAACCAAGGAAGTCACCACTGCGGTTCTCACGAACTTCAGCATCTCGGACGCACAATTGGACGTCGCATACGGCCCTGGAACGCGATCCAAGGTATTCGTGCGAGTGGTCCTTCTGCCGTAACAGTTATACATTCAATGAAGCACACTTTGATCCACTCAACAGTTGCTTCGACACGATCATGGCTCCGGTATCTGCCGGGGCCATGTTTGCGTCGGACACTGTGTTTTCTCTCAATCACGGGAGGTCTTATCACTGAGAATCGAGGAGAGTCTCCTGGAGTGTGGCTCAACCACTTCCAACTCGGCACCCTCTCGGCGGCAAATGACGCAGACTGGCCAGTCACCCGCGAGGGCTTGGACACCGCCTTCTTCGCCATAAACACCCTGTGGCCGATGGAGAAGCCGATGAAACTGAGCATCTCGCCAAAAGCCGCAGCGTCAGCCGCGCAGAAGCTTCACCAGAATGGCGTCAAGATCGGAGTGGAATGCGGCTACTTCGACCATTCACAAATTCTCAGAGAACCCGGAAATGCCGCATCCGATGTGATTCCCACACGCGATTTACCTATACTGGCATCAGGCATTGGGGAACGCACGGCTCGTGTCGAAATCGCAAAACTCCGGTCCCTCTGGCAAGCCGGACACCAGCCAGACTACCTCGTGCTGGATGATCCGATGCGGCGTCTCACCATCCCAGGTGAAGACAACCCCGCTCAGCTTCTTCAAGGCATGGCCGACTATCCATCAGCCGCTCTCGAAGTCGTCGCCTACATGCGAGTGATGCGCGAGAAATTTCCAGCGGTCCAGTTCGTTGTCATTGTGAATTTCCCTAATTGGGGATGGAAATGCGAACCCGCATTCCACACCGGGCCGGGTCGGACTGGCACGATGAACTGGGGCGACGCCCATCTAGCACTTGAGGCGCTGTTCCCCGCTGTCGAGAAAGCAGGCCAGTCGATCCATACCCTTCAGGGGGATTTCCCATGGCGCTATTTCGCCGAGCAACCCACGGATGCCATCGCTGCCACCGTGAACTGGCCCGAACGAATCCTGCAGTTGGAAGCCTACGCCCGCCTTAAGGGAACACGCTTCAACCTAACGGCCAATTCCGAAACCGGCTACGTATCCGCCCGAGCATTTTCCGAGGACTCCCTCAAGTATCTGGACGCCTATCTCGCAGCGGGCGGGAAGCCGGACAATTTCGTCGTCCAATCATGGTATCCCCACCCCAAAGAGTTGCTGCCGGAAAGCCAAGCCCACAGTGGTTCCTGGCTAACAGCACGCTTCATCGAGCGCCTGCGGGAAATCGAAAAGGGTAGCCCAGCCGCAGCAGAGCCACCAAAGCCACGCCCCTTTGACCGCACCGAACCGGAGGCAATCCTCAGCCTGCTAAAACACCTCGATCCGACCCTTCATGGAAAGGTGGCTCCCGAAGTGCTCGAAAAATGGCTGAACCATCCCGAAGATCCACCCGCATCACTCGCCAGCAAGCTGCTTCTAACGCTTCGTGAGGCCGCCGCACAATCGACTTCAGGCAAGCCCAAAGCCACCGTTCTTCTGCGCAACGACGACGCTCAGACTGCGCTTGGGCTTCCGACGATTTCCTTAGCCCCGGGAAAAACGCAGACTTGGATCATCGAGGTCGTGAGTGCGGCCTCCGAATCCGCACCAATCACCCTGTGGACCAAGCGCTCCAAGGCCGAGCCGATGCCCTCCGTATGGATTGCGCCCGGCAGTTCCCGACTTCTTGCTGTAGCCGTCGATCCGGCATCCGCCAAGGATGGTGCCGTGGAGTTGTGCATCGGAACGCATGGGAAAAAGGCTATCAAAGTTGCCATTCCTGTGAAAATGGGCCAGTAATGATACGAACTTCCGCCTGTCCCAATGATCACCCAAGCGTTCCTCCGCTGCATCGTGGCCATCGTGCTCACGACCCTCGGACTCGCCACGGCGTCCCCGCAAAAGCGCCCTAACATCCTCATTGCAGTGGCCGACGACTGGTCCTACGGCCACGCTGGTGCTTATGGCTGCGACTGGGTGAAAACCCCGGCCTTCGACCACGTCGCCCGCACCGGGATTCTCTTCACCCGTGCCTACACCCCGACTGCCAAATGCTGTGAATCCTTGCGCAACTTCCAGCAGCGCACCATGCTTGGTGATCGCTCGACTGCGGGCTGGACTAGCGAATCCGATTTCGATCCCATCTTTTCCGAAAAGCCATGATATACGCGACCAAATGCCTTTCCCTGCTAGGGATCATTTGTTTTTCCAAGTTGGGTTTAGCGTGCGCCTCGCCAGAAAAACTCACACCCCGTCCGAACATCATTTTCATTCTCGCTGATGATCTGGGCTACGGTGACCTCGGCGTGTTCTGGCAAAACCAACGGCGGCAGATCGGAGACCGCTCGAAACCATGGCACACCACTCCTCACATCGACCGCCTCGCCGCAGAGGGCATCGCTCTACCCCATCAATACTGCGCGGCTCCGGTCTGTGCGCCATCCCGCGCCTCGCTTCTATCCGGCCTTCATCAGGGCCATGCGAATGTGCGCGACAACCAATTCGACAAGGCGCTCGAGGACAACCACAACCTCGCCACCGTTCTCAAGACCGCAGGTTACGCCACCGCCTGTATCGGCAAATGGGGCCTTGCGGGGAAGTCGCCCAATTTTCCTGCCCATCCGCTCAACCGCGGCTTCGATGAATTCTTCGGCCTCATCCGCCACACTGACGGTCACGATCACTACCCCAAAGATGGCCCCTATCGCGGCCCCAAGGAGGTATGGAAGAACCATAAGGAAGTTTCTGGTAGCCTTGCCAAGTGCTACACCACCGACCTCTTTACAGCTCGGGCCAAACACTGGATCACCAAGCAGCATGAATTGACACCCAAGCAGCCCTTTTTCCTCTACCTCGCCTTCAGCACCCCGCACGCCGTACTCGAACTCCCGACCCAACCCTATCCCATCGGCGGATTGCAATGGCTGGGTGAACCCGGTCACATGATCAACACCGCCAGCGGCGAGATCGACTCATGGATCCATCCCGATTACGCAAACGCGACCTGGGATCACGATAAAAATCCATCTACGCCCGAAGTTGCTTGGCCAGACGTCTATCAACGCTACGCCACAAGCGTCCGCCGCATTGATGACTCCGTGGGCGACTTGCTCCAACAGCTCAAGAATCTCGATATTGATCGCGAAACACTCGTCGTCTTCACCAGCGACAACGGCCCAAGCGTGGAATCCTATCTGGACGAACCCTACTCGCCAGAATTTTTTGGAAGCTACGGCCCGTTTTCCGGCATCAAGCGGGATGTGTGGGAAGGTGGCATTCGCGTCGGTGCCATCGTCCGTTGGCCTGCTAGAATCCCGCCTGGCCGGACAAGCGATCTTCCTTGTTGCCACTGGGACTGGCTACCCACGTTCGCGGAGATTGCGGGTCTTCCGGCCCCAGCCCGCACTGATGGACGGTCTCTCCTGCCGACGCTCACCACACATGGTCTCCAACGTCTCCCCACCATCTACATCGAATACAATGTCGGAGGCACCACCCCCGCCTTCTCTGAATTTCCGACTTCTGTTCGTGGTCGCACCCGTGGGCAGATGCAAATGATTCGAAAGAATGAACTCACTGGATTGCGCGTGGACATCACTCGTCCTCAGACGGAGTTTGGGGTATATGATGTGATCAAAGATCCCCGTCAATCCACCAATCTTGCCGCCCAAGAAATCAACCTCGAAACACCATGGAACGACGCAGCTATGAGTCTACGCCGTCCGCTTATTGACGCGCCCCGTCCCTATGACGACACCCTCATCCCATCCGTCACTCCCAAGAACTTGGAGAATGGGAAAATGGACTTTGCAATCTACCCAGGAACATGGCCATGGCTCCCGGATTTTGATTCGCTTGATCCACTAGAAAAAGGACGGAGTTCATCACTCGATCCCGCAAGTCCGGCTCGCGACAGCCCGCACGGCTTGCGTTTGAAAGGCTATTTTCACGCCCCCATAGATGGTGAGTATACCTTCCATCTGCAATCCGCAAATCGTGCCCAACTGCGCCTGCATCAAGCACTCGTAATTGACAACGACTATCGCCACACGCCATCACTACTCAGCGCCTCAATCCAGCTCAGAGAAGGATATCACCCGTTGTGCCTCGATTCAAGCTACCCGACAGACAGTGACCGCCAATTTCAACTCGAATGCAACGGACCGAACCTGCCACGCCAAGCGATCATGAACTCAAAATTCTGCGGAACAGAAACACCTTGAACAGTTCCCTGTCAGCCCCTCGCATCCTTGGTGTCTTCATGTTAGCGATTTCCTTTCAGCGCTCACTCGCTGAGAAAGCTCCTATCCCGCTAGAGCCCACCGATGCCAAGTCCAGCGTGACACTTCACGGAATTCCATTTCTGAAGTCCACAGAAACCCGCAACTTGGTACCAGGAATTTACCAAACCAGCGCCACTCTGAGCGCCGTGATTCTTGCTGGAATGACGACTGCAAACCCCGAAGCAAGTGACCGCTGGGGCATGAATGAACCCGCCCACGCCTACGAGGGACGCCTCTTCATCGGGGATCGTCTAGGCCGTGTTATCGTGCGCTACTCCGACGACACACTCGAACAAGTGCCGATCCTCTTCGGCGTGAACGCCTGGCCATACGAATTGTTCACCTCGGCCCAACCCAACGAGCAAAACCTCCTTTATTCAAATGCGTTGAAAGCCGGTCCCTACCGAGAACCCTTCGCTACGGATTCCACCGCAGCGGCGTTGCTCGCCGTCAGTCTCCACAACCTGGAAAACCCAGAAGCACCCAAATCTCTACGTTATCTCATGGGTATCCGGGTGCGACCCGTGCCACTGAAATCCATCGAACTCATTGACGAAAAACTGCGCAATGCCGGTTGGCAAGTGGGAGCCATCAGCGGACTTCCACTAGGTGCGACTCCACCCACTGGCCTGCGGCTCATGGACGAGGCGTTCTTCATTCGCCAGCAAGATCATGCTCCGGCTGAGGCACTGGCACGACGGCTCTATCAATTCGACGACTCTCTCCCAAAAACCCTCAAACCACCCGAATCCACTGCGGGCTATCCACAACTCACTTTCACCGGTCCACCCTCGGCCACTATCCTCAGCCACGTCTTTGCCGCCAATGCCCGCGACCTTGTCGAAAATAAACTGAACGCCAACGGACGCATCGGCAGTTCATCACCGGGTGCTCCCAATTTCGGCGGCTACATCGGCATGGGAACATGGCGCGACAAGGTCGGGCAGTATTCACACCACAGTTGGTCGCGGGATGCAGGACCGGCACTTCGTGAACTCCTCGCGCTTGGCAGGGACCGCGAGGCACGCGCCGCCGGGGAAATGTTTCTGCACTACCTCTACGACGGTGACTCACGCTACAAACGCCCTAACTGGAAGCGAGTGATCAATGCCTATGAAGTCGGCGAGGGCGAGAAACGCAGTTACTTACGGGCTGAAAACGACGGACATGCAGCGATCATGCTGGCCATGGCACAACTCGCCACATCACCCGCCGTGGACCGCGCATGGATGGCTAAGAACTGGCCTGCGTTCGTTGATGCCGGAGACTGGTTTCCGTGGCAAATCGCCCATCCTGAAATCTCCGCCTTCGACGGTTTGCTCTACAATGAATCCGAATCCTCCGGCGGCGGCGGCCGCGATCTTTTTTCCAATGCCCAGGCTGCACTGGCCCAGCGGGCCTTCGCACGTTTAGCGGACTCACACGGAGCAGTCAAAAATGTCACGCAATGGAACGATGCAGCACTGCTCATAGAGAAATCCATCACCTCAAGACTTACCCTGCCGGCCACGCCAAACGATCCCTTTTCACCACGCTACATCGATACCGACACCTTGTTTGACGGCTGGGCCTATGGTTGGAAACGCATGGCTCCCCTGCTCGCGAATGCCGATCTTTCTGGCTTCACCGCTCCGTCCACGGCTGAGGAGCTTGAGCGACTCAACCATACTTACACCCAACTCCGCGGCCAAGGAACCATCGCCCCCGATGCCGGCCGCACACTCGGCTATGGCCAAGCCTATTTCGCCCAATCCGCATTATTATTGGATCGCACCGCTGATGCCACCAGAGCTGTCGAACGGGCTGCCGCCTTTTGTTATCATCCTGATCATCCATTCATCGTTCCCGAGGGCGTAATCGTCCACCCGGACGGACATTGCTGGTTCCGCAATGGAGACCTCGGCAATCTCATGCAGCAGACCGAGATCCTCAAAATGACCCGCGTCGTCGCAGGCATTGACGACCGCGCAACATCAACCGGACTCACTCTGATTCCCCGACTACCCAACGGCTGGACTAGCATCGAAGCAAAAAATTGGCCGGTGCGCGTCGCCGCCGAAAACGGACTGTGGGAGCGAACTTTGATCAGTTTCCATTACGAGCGCCTACCCTCTAGCGGCTATCGACTCCACATGAGCAGCGAAAAACCTCTATCGATCGCAAGCATCCGCCTCGGTCCCTATCCACGCGCCGGAGTCCTGCCACATTACCCACAAGTCCAACGCTGGCGCTGGTCTCAAGAAGGCGACGGCTGGTTTCTCTATGCCGAGCAATTCAGCACACCTATGAATGAGATAAAATGGGAGTTGCCCTAATTGGTAGGCTTTCTAGATCTTCACCCCGTCCACTACATCTCCAAGTGACGGCTTTCCTTGAGGTAGATCGAACCGATGACGGTGGTGATGAGAGCGATGCTGATCGGATAAGCAAGTCCCACATAAGGATTACCGAATTGCGCCACCATGGAGGTGGCAATCAAAGGCGTGAGACCACCGAACACCCCGTTGCCGATATGATAGGGAAGTGACATCGAAGTGTAGCGGATGCGAGTCGGAAATATCTCCACGAGATAAGCGGCGATGGGACCGTAAGTCATGGCGACAAGCAGCACCATGACGAAGAGTAGCGCGATGATCGCCGCATGGTTGAGCGGTTGGGCAAAGTGCGAGAGTCCCATGAATAGTGGGATATAGAGGATTGCGGCGAGCAGCAGACCGCCCAGAATCACCGGTTTGCGGCCAATTTTATCAGATAGACTCCCGAAGAATACGAAAAACGGAGTACCGAGGATGAGCGCAGAAGCAATGAGCATGAGAGACGTTTCGTAGCCGACGTTCAGCACTTTTTGCAGGAAGAACATCGCATAGAATTGGCCAGTGTACCAAACGACACCTTGGCCAGCAGTAGCACCAAAGAGCGCGATGAGAACAAGCCGACGATTCTCAGGATTAAGAAAACTCTCTTTGATAGGATTCACTGCAAGTTTACCAGATTCTTTGGCTTTCGTGAAAAGCGGAGACTCCTCCATTTTAATGCGTATATAATAAGAAAGACCTACGAGAACGATCGAGAGAATGAAGGGCAGGCGCCAGCCCCAGTCATTGAACTTATCTACGCCGATGATTTCACGAATGATCAAGATCACAACGATGGCGAGCAGCAGGCCACCAGTCGCAGTGATTTGAATAAAACTGGTATAAAACCCGCGGTGCGCACGCGGAGTATGCTCCGCAACATAAGTCGCCGCGCCACCGTATTCGCCACCGAGCGCAAGTCCTTGGACCAAGCGCAACAGCACTAGAAAAATAGGTGCCGCAATCCCAATTGTCTTGTAGTCAGGTAAGATGCCTATTGCAAAAGTCGCTCCCCCCATGAGCAATAAAGTGAGTAGAAAGGTATATTTACGGCCTACGAGATCACCAATATGACCGAAGACGATGGCACCAAACGGGCGGACGACAAAGCCCGTCGCAAAGGTAGCCAACGTAAGCATGAAGGCTAGGGTTGGATTGTCCTTCGGGAAAAAGTGACCTGCTATTATTGTGGCGAGAGCACCATAGACGAAGAAGTCATACCACTCGATGAGGGTGCCTGCGGATGAGGCGGCGATGACTTTCCAGAGGGTTTTCTTATCGGTATGATGAGTGAATGTTTGAGGAACAGACATGGTTGATGGGGTAGCTAGATGGACCACTTAAAGCGCGGACTCCATTGCTAGTCTGCGATAGCACGGGCTGTGCCTGCCGCTGTAAATTCAGCCAAACCATCCTATTGGATAGGGGTATCCGAAACCGCGAAACTACATGTGACATTGAGAAAGCCAGTCAGTTCCGCTAGGACTTGCTCTTTAGAGCGAACCGTTCCCAATATGCGGAGCGAGATAGAAACCTGCAAACATGAAGAATTCGCCGAACTCTGAATGATTCCGCCTTGGCACAATCGCACTGACCGCAGAATCTATTCCACCCGTCACTCAATCTCCTTGAGCAGCCACCGGAAAGCCTTGGTCATCACCGAGGCCGGAGCAGCCTGGTGCCCGCCTTCGAAGGATTGCACTGATACATCCGAACCACTTTTCTGGATCACCCGCACATCATTTTCTACGGAGCGACTGCCGTAATCCTTGTTTCCCGTAACCATCACCACCCGCATTTTTGGATAGGGAAGATCCCAGTATTTTTCACCCCCGAGCCAACTGCAGTTTGCATAGATCCCGGCCCATGGCCGATTGACCTGCGCGGAGTAATGGAAGGCTCGCCATCCTCCACCCGAAATGCCTCCCATAAACATCCGCTTTGCATCGTGCAGTACGGCCTTTTCAATCTGTGGCAGGAGTTCCTTGAAACGCTCCAAATACTCGGCTTCGATGGTTGGTGAATCTCCCAAATTCTGGAATGTCTCGCACGAAACAAGAGTCATTTTGACAGCCTCGGCCGCTTCCACATAGCGAAGAATCTGCGAGTGACCGTTTCCACCCGGATGGAATAGAATTAACAATGGACGCTGTTCCCGAGGCATCGTTCCTGAAGGATGATAGACTGTGTATTCGGTCGTGAACTTGCCTATTCCTTCGTGCCGTTCCAAGGTCCCATTGAGATTCTTCAGGATCGCCCGCATTTCCTCCATGTATTCTAGCCACTGGAGCAGCCACGCCTGATCGACTAGTGAAAATTCCGTGTAGCGGCTTTGAAAAATCGTTTTGTCCTCCATCCGCAATGACACTTTACCGGACTTTTCTTCATAATCCAGAAGCTCCGCCGTGAGGTCCTTACCATCAATGAATTTCCAAGATCTCATTCCGTCATTCGCGGACGCGAAACACAACGTTGCTAGAAGAATGGCGGCAATATAGACACGGATCTTCATAAGGAATGACAACAGGAACAGTTTTCAAGGAACGGTGTACTTCACCTTGAGCTTGGGTCTGTAGGCAACGGTCGCGTGATTGGAGGACGCGTAGCTCACGTAGTCAGCGGTATTGTCGTTGTCATCGTCGATCCCGTAGCGGATGCGGTATTGAGTCTTGCCGTTCTTCTTTATGAGGCCGAGGTCCGCCACTTCGAGACGACTGTTGAGAGTCATGTTAGCATAGTATGCGGGCCACGCGAACTTGCTTGCGGCTAGCTTGGTGGGTGCTGCCTGCCAATCGGCATTTTCCAAAGCAGAGTTCCCGTTGAGCGAACCGTTCATCACATCGACCAGCAAATCCCCGAAGGTTTTCACCGCGACGCCGATCGGGATCGTGCCGGTGATATTACCGATGCGGGTGATGCTGAGGGTGGCTTCGACGATGGTCGCATTGTCCGGAATGGCCGAGGTGTCGAACGACAGGACCGGCCGGTAGGCGCGGTTGCTGGAATCGTCGCCAATGGGGAAGGTGGTTCCTGTGGTATTTCTCGAACCACCAACTCCGCTGTTCTTAGCAGACTCAAGCACATAGCCGTCTTCGGCGGCGATGGAGGTGAATGACAATTCCAATGGAGCCGCCGGAACAGCCGGAGGCGCGGGCTGGGCAAGGTCCGTGCTGTTGGTGATTCGCACGAAATCAATCGCCATGTTGGAACCTGAAACTCCGGTCGGATCCAGACGCACTTGGGTGATCACGCCATTGGCTCCTGGCTGGTCGAGATCCACAAAGTAGTCATGGTATTGACCATCGGGGTTGACGGTGAAGAAGATAGACTTGGCTCCATTCCAAACGCCATCCTCTTCGGTGATATAGAAGATCTGCCCGGACGTGCCCGCACTTTGTTTCATGCGCACCCAGACATAGGGGTTCATCGTCATGCTGGTGAAAGTCGGCGCGGAATTGGCGTAGGGATCGACACCCGTAGAGAGTCCAAACAGATTCCCGGCGCTAACCGTGTTACTGCCCCACTGATTAAATCCATTCCAGCCTTCAAGATTCTCGGTGGTGTCGAAATTCCACCAGCGCGAACGGTTGACATAGGAACCCGCTTCCAAAGTGCGATTGCCACTGATGGTGAATCCAGTCCAGTTGGAAGCCGGCGAATAGAAACTGATCGCAGTGGATGAACGGTAAATCCCATTGTTGATGATCGAGCAACCAGTATGGGACGCTTGGCTACCTTGGATTTCACTATTGATTTCACTGTTCCATGGATCCCGGGCATTGCCGTAGAAAGTATTATTGGAAATGACGAGATTCTGGTGGGGTCCCTCGGTGGCAAGGATGAGCAATCCTGAAGCGTCGTTGTCGTGCACCGTGTTCCGATCAAAAGTCACATTGATGGTATTTCCCTCAAAATCCATTCCCGAGCCGTCACCCGCTTGAGCACGGTCACAGAAGGAAAACTCGCAATCCTGAATCAGGTAGTTCTGACTGCTCTGGATCATGCCCAGCGTAGTTCCGGCCCAAGTGTACTTGCCACCGCCGCCGACACTATGGCAGCGCTTCATCCAGCCTCCATCCACACTGATGAGCGAGGCCCAACCGTTGAGGCAGTTGATTGCCAGATTATCCTCCATGACGAGGTTCTTCAAGCGGCTGCGATACATGGCCGGGTAATACCAACCGGCGCCGAATCCATGAGCAGTATTTTCAGCAACGCAGTTGGTAATCGTTAAACCATCGAGAAAGGTATAGTAAGTATTCGTGGACGCATTGGAGATCCAATCATGCCCCCCAAGGAAGATGGCGTCGCTATAGGCAAATTCATAATTGTGATTTTCAGGACTCAAAGTGCCATCAGTCATGTCCTTAAAATTGCACGAGTCGATTCGGACATCGCGGTTGTTCGGGTCGTTGTCGTAGCGGAGATAAATCCCCAGCTTAGCGTTCCGGCAGTCGATCTGGTTGATTCGGACATAGGAAGGATTGTTCCAGACCACGCAAAGATGATTCGCGAGATCGCTACGGCTGATGATGGGATTGACTCCCGTGCCGTAGGCCGTCAGTTCGATGGGTGCGGCAGCGGTCCCTTTCCCGTCCAAGTTGAGCTCTTGATTGAAGGTATCACCACGCTTGAGCAGAACGCGTTCACCTGGTGAGAGCGGCAGCCATGCGCCCAAGTTGTTGAAGGTCTGCCACGGACTGGCAGATGACATACCGGAATTCGTGCTGTCATTCCCACTGTTGGAGATATGGAAACTGTGGATTTCGTTGTCCACGATCAAACGGGCGTTATCGACGGCAATGTTGTAGCCATGGACCCGGATGCGGAAATTTCGACCCACCATGGAAGCCCATTCCGCACTGTTGAAGCCGATGGTCACGGTGGTCCACTGGCCGGTAGGAAGCTGGAAGTCCTTGCGTGCCGGATCCCACGTCGGCTGATGATAGGCGACCGCAAAAGTTGCAGCGAATGAATCAGTTTCTTCGATCACGATATCCGCACGATTCGTCCCGCTGGACAGAGGATAGAGCGAAACCTGCATCCAGTAGCGGGTATTCGCCTGAATCGTCCCGGTTTGCTGAAAGAGTTGCCAATCGTCGGCGGCTCCATAAAGGAATTGGCTTCCATTCGGCGCGGGATAGCCCGGGACCCAAGGAGCGGAAAAGGTCGTCCCTAGCGAACCCGTGTATCCCCAGCCGCTGACGCCGCCATACCAAGTGTTGTTGATATCCAGTGTCGGGGACTCGAAGCTTGAGTTTACCAGTAGATGGTCTATGGGCGCCGCGATGACAGATGATCCAGCCATCACGGCCAGACAATGATAGACGAAGTATAGGAGTTTTTTCATGGTAGCTTGGGTATTTTTCAATCCTAGAAATCCGCCTTAACTTCGATAATCCAAGTTAAAAACTATTGCTAAATTTGACGTTGGCAGACTGATCATGATTTTCAAATCTGCCTAGACGTCCAATCGGATGGGTTCGCTCACCTGAAACGAGCCGACTCAAGCAACTCGCTACGAAGACTGTTCCTCAACTACGCAAGAATTTCCTTCACCAGCTTCCCGTGCACGTCGGTGAGGCGGAAGTCCCTGCCTTGGAAACGATACGTCAGACGTAGATGATCGAACCCCAGCAGGTGCAGCAGTGTCGCGTGCAAATCATGAACGTGAACCGGGTCTTTGATGATGTTGAAGCCGAGATCATCGGTTTCCCCATGGATGTAGCCCGCTTTCAATCCACCGCCGGCCATCCACATGGTGAAGGCACGGCTGTGATGATCGCGTCCGTCATTGCCGCCTTGGACCATGGGTGTGCGACCGAATTCGCCACCCCAGAGAACCAGCGTATCATCGAGCAAACCGCGTTGTTTCAAGTCGGTGACGAGTGCGGCGCTCGCTTGATCGGTATCCAGACAGTTTGCCTTCATCTGGTTGGTCAGCTTGTCATGCTGGTCCCATGCCTCGTGGAAAAGTTGGACGAAGCGGACGCCGCGCTCGATGAGGCGTCGGGCAAGCAGACAGTTGCGGGCATAACTTGAGACGTTGATGTCCTTGATGCCATAGAGATCAAGAATGTGCTGGGGTTCCTGCTTGAGATCAATCAACTCAGGAGCGCTTGCCTGAAGGTGAAAGGCCGACTCATAGGCGTGGACCCGGGCCAATGTTTCAGGATCACCTTGTTGTTGGTGGCCAGTTTCATTGAGCTGCCGGAGCACATCGAGCGACTGCCGTTGCGCCTTCACGTCGAAACCTGGCGGATTGGATAGATAGAGCAAGGGATCACCGGAACCACGGAATGGCACCCCGCCGTAGGAGGACGGAAGGAATCCAGAACCATAGTTACTAGCTCCGCCGCTGGTGCCTTTGGCGCTGGCGAGGACCACATATCCAGGAAGATTCTCTGTCACGGTTCCTAGACCGTAGAGTGCCCACGACCCCAAGCTCGGTCGGCCAAACTGCTGGCTGCCGGTGTTCATAAGAATCTGTGCCGGAGCATGGTTCACGGCATCCGTGAACATCGACCGAACGAAGCAAGCTTCGTCAGCGATGCCCGCCATGTGGGGGATCAAATCACTGAAGTCCATGCCCACTTTCCCGTGCTTGGAAAACTTGAATTTCGACCCGAGTAACGATGAGTTAGGATTGATGAATGCCGCCCGGTAACCATCAAGCAAGCCTGCCGGCGGGAGCTTCCCGTCCATTCTCGTGAGCTCCGGCTTGGGATCGAATAACTCGAACTGGCTCGGTCCACCGGCTTGAAACAAATAGATGACCCGCTTTGCCTTCGGCGCAAAATGAGGCAACAATGACGGTGATGAGCCGGCGACATTCGCAGCGCTGGCTGAATTCCCGCTGAGTGAATTGAGCATCAATCCTGCGAGGCCGACCCCGCAATCGCGGAGGAACCAGCGGCGGGAAATGAAGCGGGCACGTTCACGGTGAAGCTCTTCTTGGATATTCATAACAACTCAATTCTTGTTGAGGGTTTCATCGAGATTCAACATGACACGGGCGCTTACCACCCAGGCGGCAGCTTCTCTAGGATCAATTCCATCGGGCAGCTTTCCAGCGATGATTTCACTAGGCTTGAGTTCTCCGGAATCGATACGACTGCGCTGACTTGCGAGAAAGGTTTGAACAATTCCGGACTCTTGCTCGGTGGGCTCACGCCCCGTGCTAAGACGGTAAGCGAGGGCGATCCGTACTACCTCCGATGGACCCGCTTCACTGAGCACGCGAAGTGCTAATGCCCTCGCGGATTCGACAAAAATTGGTTCATTCAGCGAGGTGAGAGCGGAGAGCGGACTATTGGAACGCAAGCGACGTGCACAGGAGAAATCGCCATACGGAGCATCGAAACCGCTGAGCACTGGGTCTGGCATCGAACGCTTGCGGAAAAGATAGATCGACCGTCGATAGCGCTCCGATCCTTCTGCAGCGATCCAATACTCTGGCTTCACGAAATTATTATCGAGCACACTCTGCGGCACCGGTGGATAGACACCGGGACCACCTGCTTTCAAATCAAGCAAGCCACCGACACCGAGTGCGAGATCTCGCAACACCTCAGCATCCAAGCGGAACCTCGGACCACGGGCGAGAAGACGATTTGAAGGATCTTTCTCCAGCATGGCGGGACTGATGTCTGAGTCTTGCTGATAGACTGAACTGGAAAGAATCGTCCGTAGCGTGGTTTTCAAACTCCAACCGCGATCCATGAAATCAACAGACAGCCAATCGAGAAGTTCGAGATACTCAGGCCGGACTGCGCGGACACCAAAGTCTTCGGGTGTTTCGACAAACCCGAGACCGAAGATCGCTTGCCACACGCGATTCACTTGGACCCGCGCGGTGAGCGGGGATTCACGAGCTGCCAGCCAGCGGGCGAAGTCGAGCCGAGTGGTGCTCTCCGATTTCATGGGGTGAAGCGCGGCAGGCACATGCGGCTTAATTTCTTGCTTGGGCATGTTCCACGCACCTCGGTCGAGAAGACGAGTAGCGCGATGATCTTGTGGGCTGCGAGCTTCCTGATGCAGCACGCTTGTTTCTGCCTCTGGGAATTGCTTTTCTAATGCTACTATCTGCGCGTTGATCTCGGCCTCGCCCGAGGCATGTAGCCGCCAAGCACGAAATAGAGTTGAGTTCTGTTCCGGCGTCCGTTCACTGGCTTGCACGGCCATCGCCAAGGTCGCGGCATGATCATAGGGTGGCACAAACGGGCGCTCGGCCTTTGAAAATGAAAACTTCACTCTTCCGAGCTGATTGGTTTCAAGCCCATCCTTACCTCCCCCATGAGTCTGGATCATGCGAATTCGCATCCGTGTGCCTTCAGGTATATCAAGCGGAGTTGCAAACTGAATTGCGGCGGTCGATTCAGTGTGCCTCAGCACCGGACCACGGTCAGGAAACCAGCCGAAGAGTTCATTTCCATCTACCAAGAACGACACCGGCCCTAACTTGCGGACCTTGTCCTTATCCCGGTCTTCCCTTGGCGTGAAAACCTCTGTGAACAAACGCTCGGGCGGAGTGAAGTCGGCGGAGGCGTTGATCACCGGCACGGGCTTCCACTCCTCCGAGCCGGGTGACTTGATATCAACTCCGATTTCGGAAATTGCGAAGGTTCCCCGAATGCTCCGGCCCGGACCACTGAATGGTAGATCTTTGTCACGCAGTGCTTCTAAACGCAGACCGGTGAGTCCCATCAACTTTGGTTCAGCCTCAAAGATTAGTAGGCCAAAATTCGACCGATGGCCGAGGATTGAAATGCTGTGATCCGGTAGCTCCACCGGGTGGTTCAAGCCTCCATCAAAGATCTGCTTGTCGGTATCAAGCACGGTCCAGGGAATCGCCAGTGCTTGCTCGGATTTCACCCAAGCATTCATCTCATCCTGCCAAGCCGGACGCGAGTTCTTCAGCTTTTCCTCCACGGCTTGGATCTCGGTTTGGAGACGATTTAGCAAATCGCGTTGTTCTGGATTATAGACCCATGACTGCGCCTCGTGGGTGTCATTCAAGAACGCAAAAATGCCGAAATACTCATCGTGCGTGATGGGATCGAACTTGTGAGTATGGCATTGCGCGCATTGCAGAGAGAGTCCAATGGCGGCTTTGCCAACCACATCCATTCGGTCAACGATGCCTGCAATTCGAAATTCCTCGGGAATGATGGCTCCTTCCTCATTGATCATGCCATTGCTCAGAAAACCACTGGCGATCACTTGATCCTGACTCCGATTCGGAATCATATCACCGGCGATTTGGTCGATCAGGAATTGATTGTATGGCATGTCCTTGTTGAGCGCATCGATCACCCAATCTCGGTAGGTCCACTGTTCACGCGGCAAGTCCTTTTCGAAGCCATTGCTGTCCGAGTAACGCGCAATATCCAACCAATGCCGTGCCCATTTCTGACCGAACTGGTCGCTGGCCAGCAAGCCATCGATCAACTGTCCAACAGCATCCTTGGAATTCACTTTGGAGGCGGTCACAAAAGCATCAATCTGGGCAGGTGAAGGAGGCAAACCAACAAGATCAAGATAGATTCGTCGCGCGAGAACATCTGGAGCTGCGGGCTTTGAAGGCGCGATCCCATCCTTCTTCAAGCGTTCCTTAACCCAGGAATCCACGGGATTGGACTCAAGGTTTGGTAATGCCTGCTTGATCGGTGCGATGAACGCCCAGTGTTGGCTATAGGGCGCACCTTCCTTGATCCATTGGCGGAGTAGAGTAATCTGCTTGTCATTGACCGGCTTATGTTGATCCGGCGGTGGCATGATGTCATCAGGGTCTTTCGTGATGACACGCTGAATCAGTTCGCTCGCATCCGGATCACCGGGGACGATGGCGACTGCATGTTCGTCAGATTTGGCGATGGCACCTGCATGGCTGTCCAAGCGGAGTCCAGCCTCGCGGGTGTTCTCATCGGGGCCATGGCAGTGAAAGCAATGCTCGCTGAGAATCGGCTGGATGTCTCTCGCATAGTCGATTTCCGCAGCCTGAACTTGGACGATGCCAGTCACTAGCACTGCGGACGAAATCAGATGATGGATGCGACTGAAAATCATTTGGATTCAAATGTATAGTTTCCGGCTGTCAATTCAAGCATGGCACGTTTTTCCTGCATACTGACGAAGGTCACCCCGGGACTCTTATCCAGAGGCATTCCCGCTTCTGTGAGACTCGCCCTGTCTGAGCAGGGGATTCCGATGCTGGCTGTGGTGTTGGGAGGAATCGTAATCCTCCATTTGAATTTCTCACCGTCTCGCTTCCAATCGCTGCGAATCTCTCCATAAAGCGAGCGGTGATTTGCACGGGCGAAAGTCAGTCCATCGACTGGTTCAGGATTCATGATGATGCGCTTGAAGCCCGGCTGATTGGAATCCGCCTTAATCCCTGCCACCGATTCGTATAGCCAGATAATTGAGTCGCCCACCAGCATGACGTGATTTCCCGAATTCATGGCCGGATTCGCGGTATTGCCGTTCCAAAGTTCCCAAACCGTGGTCGCACCATTTTTGATCATGTATCCCCAACTCGGATAGTCAGTTTGAGTGGCGAAATTCTTCACCAAATCCGCTCTGCCCCCTTCTGTTAAAACTCGGTTGAGCCACTGGCCGCCGACAAGTCCTGTGCCGATGTGACCACGGGTGACCTCTGTGATTTGATGCACAAGGTGAGAGAACACCTTCGAGCGTTCCTTTTCGGGGACTAGGCCGAATGCGAGTGGTAGAACACTGGAAGTTTGTGAGCCATTGCCATAGAAACCTTTCTTGGAATCATAGAACTTGAGATTCAGAGCAGCGCCCATGCGTCTTGATAATTCGCCATAGCGCTCCGCATCTGTCGATCTACCTAGCAGCTTTGCATAGCGGCTCATCAAGTTGAGATTGTTGCAGAAATACGAAGTCGCAATCAATGTCGGGTCCGTCTTCCGGGCAGGATCGACGGAGTGAATCAACGCCGGATCTTCGGGCGGAACACACCAGTCGCCGTAGTTATCCTTGGCGATCAGATCGTTTTCGATGAACTGACTCATGTGTGAGATCCACTTCGCCATGGCCGGATAATGACGTGAAATGAGTGCCGTGTCGGCGTATTGATCGAGCATGGTTGAGGGGATGACAAGCGCCGCCGATGGCCATGCGACATTGTCATTGTATAGTGGCCAATAGCTCGGGCAGACGTCCGGGATGCTTCCAGATTCCTTTTGGGCATCTGCCATGTCTTGGAGCCATTTTGAATAAAAGGCAGCGGTATCGTAGAAGAATGTTTCCCCACGGGAGCTAAATGTCCGGTCGCCAAGCCAGGCTTGGCGCTCGTCGCGCTGCGGGCAATCCGTCGGCACGCTACGGTAGTTGCCTCGGACACCCCATTTCACATTGGAATGGAATTGATTGATCAGTGGTTCGGAGCACTCGAAGTCTCCCGCTGACGGAAGATCATCATGAACCACCCGGCCTACGATGGAGTCGAGCGTAGGCTTCCCAGGAAAACCCGTAACCTCGACGTAGCGGTAACCATGGTAAGTGAAACGGGGTTCGCAGGTTTCAGGGCCTCCACCTTTAAGACGATAGGTATCGGTAACCGCCGCACCTCGCATGTTGGCGAGATAGAGATTGCCGTCATCACGCAATGTTTCTGCATGGCGGAGTGTCACGCTAGTCCCTCGCGGTCCATCAACGGTCATGCGGCACCAACCAACCATGTTTTGCCCCATGTCATAAACAAAAACGCCAGGGCTTGGCTCTGTGATGGCTATCGGTTTAAGAGTTTCTGTGACCCGGATCGGATGAATCATCTGGGCAGAGAGGCGACCGCCGGAAGGCTTCATTAGATCAACGGCTTGCCAGCTAGAATCATCGAAACCCGGCGTAGTCCATCCAACTTGTTCCCGCGTCGCATCATAAGATTCGCCGTCATATTCGTTGTTCGCTGTGATCGGCCCTTGATCCGTAACTTTCCAAGATGAGTCACTAAGGATGGCTTGGCGCGTCCCGTCCGCATACTCCACTTCGAGTTGTAACATCAGGGATGGCTGTCCGAAGTCCCGGCACATCACATACCATTTGCTTCGCGGTGCATGAAACCGTCCATTTCCGAGATGCACTCCGATGGCATTCGCTCCTTGTTTGAGTTCCGCCGTCACATCGTGAGTCACATAGACGAGGCGCTTGTCATACTCGGTCAGCGCCGGAGAAAGCACGTGGTCACCAATTTTTTTGCCGTTGATCTCGCATTCTGAAATCCCTTGGCCGCTGAAGTAGAGCATCGCGCGAACCGGTGTCTTATCGACGGAGAATTCCTTTCGCAACAACCGCGCCGCAAGCTCTCGCGCGACCGGAAGCCGGGTCTCGCCCCAAGGAGTCATTCCCGCCGGGCCGAGGACCTTGGAGTTCTTCCAGGACGATTCATCCGCAGTCGTTTGGATCCACCTCTCAGTTTCTGTATCCGATGATTTCCAACTGCCGTCGGTCGCTAGAACAAGCGGTGGACCGGTCTCGAAATGCACTTCCAAGCGACCTACGAATGCCGGGGCAGAGTAGGGTGCGGAGGAATCTGTTTCCACCCAAATGGCAATACTATTGCGCCCGGCCTTAAGATGCGGCGCGACGTCCACCATGGTTGCATCTTGGTGACCACTTCCGGCACCTTGGGAGTTGCCATTGACGGCACAGCCAAACGAACCATTAACCCCGAGGAAGAACTCGCCCCGACGAATTCTTCGGTCGGTCGGGAGTGCGAACGTGCTGCGGAAGAAATGACGCTTAGGCTTACCGGCGGCGGCTTCCATGTTCGCTGGATGGGAAATCCACGATGCTCCCGTTAGCAATGGCTTTTCAAGCAGCGTTTCTTTGCCGATCCAAATACCTTGCCAGTCGGCCTCATTGAGTCCGACGCTCCACTTCGCCGGACGGCTCCAGGCTGTCTCTTTACCATCCTTGTCCCATACCCGAACCTTCCAAAAACATGCCTGTCTGGAACTAAGTGTCTTGCCTTCATAGCGGACGTGAATCGATTGATCCGATTCCACTTTGCCAGAGTCCCAAAGATCGGCCTTGTCGGATTCTAAGGCTTCAGCCGTTGATGCCACCATCACTTGCCACGCAGTTTGCCTAGCTCCGCGCTCGGTGGATTCCTGTATCCAACTTAGCCGAGGTTGAAGCGTGTCGATCCCCTGAGGATTTTCGAGAAATTCACAACGTAGAGTATCGACTGTGGCAGCCGGAGCGAGAATCGCACTTAACGCGATCGCAGCGATTGGGAGAAATTGTTTCATGGAGTAACTTCGAATTTCCAAGTTCCGGGTTGAAGGCGGAATCGCACAAAACGTGCGTCGCTTGCGAATGGGTCAACGACCTTACCATTGATCCGCACGTGCTTGCCGTCAGCCAATTCTGCTGCGGGAATTCCAACGACCGCGGTTGTGCCTTGCGGCGAAACCAGCTCCATGCGGTAGCCACCCCCTTTACGGTCGATCTTTGATTCGATGTTTCCAAACTGAGTCGGTACCGATGAATCAATGGACGTTAGACTACCAGGCTGAGGTAGCACTTGATACTCACGGAAAGCCGGGGCGGTGGGCGAGATTCCCCCGATATATTGACTGAGGATGGTGAGTGGTCCGCCAGACCAAGCGTGATTGCAAGTCCCGCGACCAATCGTTTCGTAGCCGGGAATCACCATCGGATCAAACGCTTCCCAGAGGGTGGAAAACTCGTCGTCGAGCATCGCTTCGTAGCGTTCCTTCATACGCTTCATTGCCACATCCGGGCGGTCCATCAGCAGAAGTGCTTCCAACACATACTTTTCCATGTAAGGGCTGGCATGGCGCTCTTTCTCCAGCACTTTCGTAATCGCAGGATAGTGTGCGGTAGCGGCAAGTCCCGAAACAACTGCCATGGCATTGCCACGATCATCCGTCGCTCCAAGGTGACTGCCACTTTGATAGCGATCTCCTTTCCAGAAGGCCGCAGGGAAATGGGTCTCAATCGACTTCATCATTGCCTGATAGTTCGGAATATCCGCAGGGTTTCCACTGAGGTCCGCCATGGCCACCGCCCCCTTGAGGGCGAGATAGAACCACGCGTTCTCAACTACCGGAGTATCGAAGTTTGTCCCCCAATCCGTCCAGTCCCAGCCACCTTTGCGGTGAACGACCAGGCCATCATCGCCAAGTTCCCACAGTGAGAGGTAGCGTTTTACGGCCGGATATGCATCGACGACTGTTTGTTTGTCACCGCTATACCAATAGTAAGTCCAGAATCCATACCAGCCGATGCTTGCCAGCATTTGTTGAGGAAGCTCATCGTGGATCGTTCCATCCGCAGGATCCGCCACACCGGGTTCACGGACTCCTGAGGGGACGGGCGAGTAGAGCACGTGGTCCGGGCGTTGCCAGCGGGTGAGTTCATAGATGCCCTTCTTTACGATGAGTGGTGATTTTACCGGCTCAAGAGCATAAAACGCCTCACCGAGTTCATTGACAACATCGCCCCACCATTGGGCGCGCTCGCGATCTGGACAATCCATGTAACTGTCACGCATGGTCACGTAGAGCGTCCGGCGGGATTCCTCCCAAAGCTGGTTGAGACGCTTGTCGCTGGATTCGAAACGGCCGGTCATCTCCGTGTCATATCCGGTCTCGCGGTATTTAAGATCCAGCACCTTCACACCCGGCGGCACCTCGTAGTGAACCTCATGTCCGTTGAACCAGTTAGGCAGCTCGAATTCCTGAATCCCATCGCGGGTAATGTATTCGTGGCGGTGGGTCTGGATCTTCGGCAGGCTGCCGTAGGTCGCTCCGATGTCGGTGGTGAGCTTGATCAATTTTCCCGCAGGAGCCTCGACCTTGAGCCAGGGAGTGACGTGGCAGTTATACGGCAACCTGCAGATGACCGGGCTCCCGCCACCCTCCAGCGGCAGGGTCGGTTTTGAAACATAGTCGATCAGCCCACTGTTTTTCCACTGCGGGATCGGTCGCTGATAGAGTTGGTTCCAGGGTGCCATCGGAGCTGGTCCATAAACACGCGGATTTTCCCAAGTGCTGTCATCATAGCCGGAAGTATTCCATTTCACCAGATCGAGGCGGGCATCGAAACGCAGGTTCGCTTCGGGCAATCGAACGTTGTCGATCTTCGGCTCCCCGGAGCCGAAGGCCGGATGAATACGGGCCTTCCAACTGGCATCGGAAGCCACCAACAGGTCGCCGATCTTCGATTCGAACAGCAGCCCCGCCTCGCCGGAAGAGTGATGGGAGTAGCCGTCACGGCCGAAGTGGCATACCAGGATGGCGATCGTGTTCTTTCCTCCCACTAGGTGCGGAGCCAGATCGAGGGTATCGAAATAAGTGTCGTTCGGCGTCGGCCCGCGCTTGAGTTGGCCGTCGAATACCACCATCGCACCGTTGATCCACAGCCAGTATTTGCTGTCGCACGCGATGCGGGTAGGCGCGGACACGGGCTTCTCTCCCAGCTCGATCTCTTTCCGGAAACAAATCCAAGTATTCGGCTGGCTCGCGCCGGACACGCCGATCCACTCGGCTTGCCAATTGTCGGCAGGCTTTTCCAATCCCGCTCGTGCGTGGTGGCAAAAAACTAATGTTACCAGCACCAAGAACCTGATGCATCGCGAGGAAAGGCTCATGGGGCTGCGAGAAGCGGGTTCGGCCGGAACGAGCGCACTCGATAGAACCGGCTCGCGCCCGTAGCCACCGCATCCCAAGAAGCCTCCGCCGTGGTGGCCACGATTGGTCCGGGATTGAGAACGGTCCAGGATCCGCCGAGCAGGGTGTCGGACATTTCCACATGATAGACAATGCCCGGGCTGGACGCCCAGACGACGCGCTTGAAGCCGGGATTCGACGGCAGCTCCTCAAGCCGCACGATGCGGAAGCGCGATGACGGATCGCTCGGATTGGTATTTGCCAGATATTCGTCCAGGTTCGATTCCCCATCGCCATCTTTGTCGGTAGCTGCGTCGGCAGCGAGATTTGGATTGAGCCCGGCGGTCGTTTCCCAAGCATCCGGCATTCCGTCACTATCTGTGTCAATGATGGGCTTAGGCAACGTGACGAGCGGGAATTGGCTGCCGCTCCAGAGGACGTTGCCCCGCACATCCATAGAATTTGCCGCGGTGAGGATGGCATTCAGGCCGTTGGTGTGACCGGTGTTCCAAGTGAGCCGATAGATGGGTTCGTTGCTGGTGGTGGAAATGAGGCTGACGGTTGAAGGGCTGGCGGAAGCGGTGCCTCGGCCCAGACCTGAAAGTTGATAGTTCGCGGGATCGAAGACCCCGCCATCCGGATGCATCGCCTGATTGAACTTCACATCGATGACATTGGAAGCGATCTGTGAGACCGAGAGAAGATAGGGATTCGCCAGCGACTCGAAGGAATCGACGACCATTGCCGAACCTGCCACGTCAGTGGGATCAAGACGCCATTTCGTCACCACGCCCCGGTAGGTCGCCGCAGCGCCGAGCGGCACGACGTAGTTGCGCATCATGCCATCGGCGATGATCGGGAAAGTCACGGATTTATCGGGGGTGAAAGTTGGAAAAGTTTCCGTCTGGAAAAAAACCTGTCCGGTTGTGCCAGCTGTCTGGCTCATGCGGACGAGCACCCAGCGGCGCTCGCGGGTGTTGACCCAAGTATCCGGGCTACTGACGAAGGGATCGGTGCCGGAGGAAGTGCCGGTCATGGAACCACCCGCTGCAACCAAACCCGACCAATTGTTAGCGCTTCCCCAGTTTTCAAGGGACGACGTAAACGCCCACGTCGTGGGACGCCCGCTGACCGCGGAATATGGCGTGGTGGTCCGGTTGTTGGTTCCACCCGTGAAGCTCTGCCAACGGCTGGCATTGTTATAAACTCCGCCGGTGCCCGAGCCTACATAGATTCCGTTATTGGTATAAGTTCCCGCATTCCCGCCAGAACTCGCCTGCATCTCCACATTCTGGCCGGTATCTTTGGGATTCCGACAGTTGTTCCAAATTGTGTTGTTGCTAATATTGAATCCAACGTTGGCCCCATTGGTAACAATCATGAGAATTCCGCTACCGTCGCTGTCGTGAAGAACATTGTGCTGGAAGGAGACGTTCTCGGTATTTCCCTCATAGTCGAAACTCACCCCGTCGTTGGCCCCGTTGTTGAAAGTGCCAAAGCGTTTGTTGAATGCAAACTGACAGTCCTCGATGGAGAAGTTCCGGACGTCCTGGACGAGTCCGCCGGTGGTGCCCGTGTTATAAAATCCTACTCCGCCGAGAAAGGTATCGACTCTCCTCGCGCGACCACCATCGACATAAAACAACGCCATCGACCCCGCTTCGCAGCCGGTCACCCACGAATCCTCGAAAACAAAGTTGGTGAAGCGGCTTCGGTAGACCGGCGGAAAATAGAAGTTCATTCCGACTCCCTGGCTGACACCCTCGAATCCACAAAATTTAACAGTCAGGTTATTCAGGATTGGTGTGCTGGCAGACGCCCAGGGACCGCCGGGTGGCGATGGGATGTTGCCCCCCACCCAGATGCCGGTGCCCCATGAAATCTCGTAAGGCGGATTGACGGTGATCGTGCCGTTCACATCGCTCCAGACCTCGTCCATGTTCTTGAAATGACTGTGGGAAATAGTGACGTCGGTATTGTTGAACATCTCACCCGTGCCATCCAGATTCCCGCCCGTGTAACGAAGATAGAGGCCGATTTTCGCATCCCGGCAGTCCATCGAATCGATGTTAACATAGGAAGGATTGTCCCAGACGATGCATGGCTCCGTCGTGAGATCGATACCGGTGATACGAGGGCGGTTTCCTTCTCCGTAAGCGGTGAGGGTGATGGGGCTGCCACTGGTGCCTTTGCCTTTCATAACCAGTTTGCTGTTGGTCCAGACATCTCCTCGCTTGAGGAATACCGTCGATCCGGCACCCACAGTAAATCCGTTGAGATTCGCGAAGGTCTTCCATGCGGTTCCCGCGGTTCGTCCGGAATTCTGATCGTTACCGCCGCTAAAGCTGATGAAGAAGGACGGAGGAACGGGAGTGGCGGTAGCGATCACCGGTAAGCTCGGACCGTAGCGGAAGGCAGGATGCAACCGCACATAATCGACCTCGACGAAATCTCCAGCGGCGCCGGCGAAAAGCGGATTAAATGCGTTCGTCGGCAAATTCAGAGTGGCGGCACCGCCGGCACCCCACGCGTTTCCGTAGGCCGGGGTGCCCGACAAATCGATTGAGACCGTCTGGAAGTTTCCGTCGGCGGGCGTGCCGCCTATCTGGAATCCCCCTCCGCTGTAGGCTGCGGGATTGCTGCTGTATTCCCAGGCAAGGAGGTTAGGGCGTTGGTTGGTTACCTGGCGGAACCGTGTTTCGAGTTGGTTGAAATAGCCGGAGCCGATGTTCCGGAAGGGCCGAAATGCCGCCACGGCACCGCCTGCGGTAGCCTGCATTTTCAGATTTCCGCCTAAATTTGATAGAACCGTGTTGGCATTCCCCTGCCATTCCGAAAGATCGCCGGAGGAGTCGAAATTCCAGCGCATCGACTCGGTCAGCCGGATCGAATCGACTTCAACGGTATTACCGATGTTCGTGCTGGGGATAAAAAGGCTGAGCTGAATGGGAGCGGCAGAATCGAGCCAGCAGGTGGACGCCCCGCTGTGATCCTTGCCGAGATCGAAAACAAGCGTCTGATAGTTCGCTTGGTTTTGCAGATTGACGGTGTTAAGGATGAAGGTTTGCGGGTCATCTCCGCCACCCGCCACTCCGTTGGGACCAGCAGATTGAAGAATAATGTGTGCCTGACGCGACCCGCCACCTTGAAAGCGCATGCGGATTTCCAGGGCGCGGGCCTTGGTTCTGATGACATTATCCCCGTAGAGATTGAGCGTCATGTCGCTGCCGTTGGCAGTCTCTGTCTGCTTCCAGACCCCGCCGGTGACGAGAGAGGTGTCGCCGCCGCCGTTCCAGCCTTCGGTATTGCCGTTTGCGTTAAAATTCCAAACCTGCCCGGCACCGACTTCAAAAGAGTCATTGAGTGAGGTGGTGACATTGGTGAAGCTGAACTGCCCGCCTGCGGTGGTTGGAGCCGAACCCACTGAGATGCCGTTGCGGAATAGCTCGACGGATGAGGCGGGAGGTCCGCCACCTCCGGTGACGGTCACCGCCGGCCCGACACCGATGCCATCCAACACGAGACTTTGTGCAAGCAAGGGCTTCTTGGAAAAGACGAAGATTCCTAGAACTGCGATTTTGAGAGCTGGATGGGTCATGGGTTCTTAAATTGCCGTGATTACAATCGCTCCAAAATTGCCCGGATGCAATACGTCCAATGGGATGCGTATGGAGCCATCGCTTGAAGGAAATCGCACCGGCGGGATGAGACGACACGCGGTCTTAGCGGCGAATCGGCAGTTCCAGCCAAATAGCTCTATCGTTTACCGGCCTTCTTCGCAGTTTCACGCTGATCGCGGATTCCCATGACGCGAGGTGCGCGGGCACCTTCGTTGGTCACGACAAAGAACACATTCCGGACTTGCGGGTCATGGCGCCACTTTGTTTCGCAGAACGGATGCAGCTGGTCGTCACCGGGTTTACTGAATGACATATTGACGTTGTATTCCTCGTTTTTGGTAGCTGGCGCGTTGAGAATTGCTTGTGATATCCCGTTTAAAGCCAGTTTTTCGCTGCCGATTTGACCGTCGAGGCGGTTCGCGGTGAGGTTAAACCAAAGCATCTGGCCCTTGGTGAACTTGGTGGCGTCGATGACCTCCAGCTTCACGGGCGCGACGGCATTGGCAGGGTCGCTGCTGACGAGCAGGTAGAAATCAGTGACATCAGCAGCCACGTCGACGCTTGGAGCACCCGGGCTGACTTTCGTGGGATCGGCCTCGGGTGCAGGCAGCATCCTCAACACGAGTGCCCCGCCGGGTAGTTGGTAAACCGGTGAGAAGTTAATGCTCGGAAGCTCGACTTCTTGGGACGCCTTGCCATCGAAAAGCTGCAGAGTTTCCGGCGCATTGTCAGGAGCACCCAGAAACAAGACGCGGCATGTCCGCCCGCTCTTCGCTTGAACGGCAGTGTGGCAAACGAAAATGAAGAAAATGCAAAGGAAGTGGCGCATGGTGATGGCTGGTTATGGGTTGAAATTCGCCGACGTTGCAAAACAATCATAGCATGAACCGCTCGTCGATACCTCCAATGGGATGGGACTTGCAGAAGAAACTCATTTCCCGGCAGAGAGCAGCCCTCGCTGGACGGCGAGCATGGCGGCCTGGGTGCGGTCGCGAGCTCCGAGTTTCTCAAAGAGCGAGACGAGGTGCATCTTGACGGTCGGCTCGGCGAGACCGAGAAAGTCCGCGATTTCCTTGTTCGCAAGCCCACGGACAAGGCATCGCAGCACATCGTTTTCCCGCGGGCTGAGTGCGGGGCGACTGCGACGGGCGCGTAGGATGGCGGCGATCGCTGGAGGAAGATACTCGCCGCCGGTTCCCACGCTCCTTACCGCGGCTACGATATCCTCGCGAGGTGCGGACTTGAGGACATAACCACTGGCTCCAGCCTCGACGGAGCGCCATACGGATTCCTCTGCTTCCGACACGGTAAGCATCAGGATGCAAGCGGCCGGATCTTCACTCCGGATGGCGGCAACCGCTTCCGGACCATCGAGCTTGGGCAACTCGAAATCCATGACGACGACGTCCGGACGGATGTTGATGAATGCTTCAAGCGCCTCTTCGCCATCGGAGGCTTCACCCACGACTTCAAAGCCGGGTTCGGTGTAAAGCAGATCCGCGAGACCGAGACGAACCACGAAGTGATCGTCAACGAGGAGAATGCGGAGCTTGGCGACTCTGGGAGTTTTCATGTTAAGTCGGGTTTCTTGGTGGAATAGGAGCGGTGAACGAGACCTTGGTGCCTTGGCCCGGATTACTGGAAATAGCAAGGATGCCATCACACTTGGAAGCGCGCTCCTGCATTCCTGTAAGTCCGAAGTGTCCCTGCCTCGCACCTGGCACGCCATCCTGCTTGAATCCGCAGCCGTCATCGACAACCAGCAGGCGAATTGCCTCATCCATAAAATCAACCGATACCCGGATGGTTCGTGATTGACCGTGTTTGGTGGAGTTGGCGACTGCCTCCTGAGCCACGCGAATCAAGTGGTGCATCAGTGAGTTCTGCAGGCCGTCGGGAAGATTATCCGAACAGGAGACTTTCAAGTTCGCTCCGGCGGCATCGACCAGTGGACCCAGAAGCTCCGTCAACAAGCCGGGCAGCACGCTTGGGTCGTTCGGTGATGAACGCAGATCCCAAATTGTTTCACGGGTCTCACGCTGGGCGCGATGAAGCAGGCGACGGGCTCGCTCGATTGAGAGCTTGGCCGCGTCAGGATTGTTCGACAGGCGAGCAAGTGCGGTTTCGAGCTGGAGTCCGACCCCGGTCATCTCCTGTTCCAGCGAATCATGTAGTTCGCGGGCGAGGCGTTGCCGCTCCTCGTGGGCACCGGCGCGATGAACCTGGGCTTCGATGACCCGAGTCTGGATGGCCACCCGCCGGCGCAGTGCCACGGCCCAGATACCTACAAGCATCGCACACCCCACCGCGACGCCTAGCAGCCAAAGCATCCGCCTGGCGCTCCACCAAGGCGGCGACGATATGACCACAACGTCATCAACGGCGCTGACCCGGATGAAAAACATCGGGCTGACCTGCAAACTGGAAACCCCCTCTCCCGGCACGTTTTCGCAGATCCCGGTGATCTTCAACTTGGCGTCACGCACCCATTCGGGCAAAGGCTCCTTCACCACGGAATGTGGAATACGAGCCTCAAAAAACACGTCATCATGATTGAGCAGCAATCGTGTGCCGAGCGGTTCATCCACATGTCCAACCACCGAACCCTCCACCACTACCAAATCCGCATGATGGCGAGAAGAAAGCAATTCCTTAGCAGTCGCTGGAATGGGCGGCACTGGTGCCCCCTGCGACACCACCCGGAAAACCGCTCCGCGCAATTCCGGCCGAAAATCCGATGCTTCAGGCCATCCGACCGCCTCCACCACATCCCCGGCCTTGACGAGGGGACCGGCGAACCCTTGCGAAGTCTGCACCCACAGCCCGCCATCGCTTTCCTCTCGAATAAACAGGCCCTGATTGGGCAATGCCAATGTCACGGTTCCCCGCACCTTTGCCCGATCGATGGCTCCCCGGGTATGGGCACGTTGCAATTCATCAAATGCAGCCAAAGGTCGCTGGAATGGATCATCAAGGATCAGTGCTTTTTCAGTGGTGATGAAGTCGATAGACGGAATAAATAGCACCCGTCGTGTCATCTGGCGGCGCTCGTTGACAAAGGTGCCCGCCACGGCACGAATCCGCACCCGGATTCCCAGAAGCGATGGGGGGAGTTGACGAGGAGAAGCCCCTTCCGGCAAATACGCGAAAAACGTCCGCCCTTCCGCTTCCAAGGCGACAACCGCAGCCTGATAGGGAGCAGCGGGTGGACGAACGACGCCCCAAATCTCAATCCACTGGCTATCCATGTCCGGCAAGGTGAGTTGCGGACCGTTCACTGGCTTGGCGACAGGTAATTCACCCTCGCCGATCACCTCGATCGAGGGTGCCGCACCTCCAACTCCCTCCACCCAAGGCAAGAATTGACCAATCGCAGTAACGCCTTCCACGACCACCTTGCTGCCAGGGCGCAGGTTCTTCGGCAGTGAGGCTTGCGGGTTGAGCTTGAGAGCAACGCCGCCGCTTTCATCCTGCATAAACGCCCGGCCGGATGCTGAGTCGATGAAAGTCATCACCCCTTCCAGGCGTACCGCCTTGCCCAGGGCCGCCGTCTCGACAGTTAGTCCCTGAACCTGCGCGGCGCTGACCAACACTTCCTGCGCCGTGGTTGATAGAGACAAACTTCCGATCAACCCGACGAAAATGAATGCCAACCGAAAATTCATCGAAGTTTGCGAGAAATAAGTTCCTTTTCGAGAATGGTGAAAAGCTCCCGATAGTGATTCCGGGCTTGTGCCACCTGTTCGAGTAACGTGTCAGCCCCTGTGGCCACCGATCTCAGAGTGTAGTCCATCGGGCGCGTAGACAACAGCCTTTTTGAGTCGGCAACCATGTTCTCGATGTCGCGCAGCACCGCCTCCTGAGCCTCTAGAAGCTGCGGGACCTGCTCCACATCCCAAGTGCGGAAGCCCTGACGCCGCAAATACACCGGAGTGGTTAGCGCTTCCGAGCCGTCCTCACCAATAACAAGGGCAGCAAGCCACCCCCCGTCGCCGGGTGGCACCTCGCATTCGAGTTCCAAACTCCCCTTTCCTGTCCCCGCCACTTCCTTCAAAACCTTGCCGAAGCGGATCAGGCGCACGAATTTCGGGGCTGACTTACCGACAAGGCCGCTCGCCGCGATCCGCACGGTCAAGGGCTTGTCATCCCGGATTTCCAATTCATCCCCCGGAATCGCCTCGCCGACGCTGAATTCGATCATGGGTCCTGTAGTCACAAACGTGTGGCCCTTTTTCAAGGCTTGAAACCAGGCGTCCGGATTAAATTCACCCGAGTTCCCCGCGAAAGCATAGACCCGGACGCTCCCGACGGTGCCGCCGTAGGGCGTGTCAGTGCCGGCGCTGGCAGTCATTTCATAGCCGAGATTGAGATAATGATACATCAGTTCGGTGTTCAATGCCGCCTGCATGACACTGTTGAAATCGACAAGATCAAAAGGAGTGTATAGCGCCATCTCGCGCTCTACGAACAATGCCTTCGCGCCAACATGGGTGTGTCCGTAAAGTCCGCCTTGCCGGTGAATTTCCTCTGCCACCCAGCGCTGGTCTAAATAGTGATCCAAATCGCGCACCTTGGATGTTAGATTGAGTCCTATGGCATGGCCGAGCACACCCCGCGGATCTTCCTGGCCAGGAACAATCCAGTGGTTGCCATGCTGCACCCGATAATCCGGGCCAAATCCACGCTGAGCGTACCAAGTTCGCACCTCATCGCCCATTTCGAGAACATTGCAGACCGCCAAATCCGCCGCACGCGTCCACGCCATCAGCTTGTCTGCATCCTCGCCGCTCATCACCCGGGCATGGACGTGATCATCGCCGGCAAACCAGCCCTTCGCCCCCATGTCGATCCAGCGTTTCGAGGAAATTTCATGCCGTGCCCACTCTCCGGGTTTGACGGTGACGTCCAGTTTCACGGGGATGTTCTCGAGGCCTCGCCAGACGTGAATTTCCCATTCGCCGGCAGGCAGCGCCATTTCGAAGGGCCCGGGCATCACCCAATAGTGCCCGCGCCAAGGCTCCGGCACCCACATCATGTATCCTCTGCCCGGCCCGTAAATCGGCAGGCTGGTAACATCGTTCATCATTGGCCGCAGGTCCGCCGCTCCGGCAGGCTCCCATAAGCGGCGGCTCTTTTTCGCCGTCAGACGCACCATCGCTGGCACCGGTACGCCCGCGTCATTCACGATCCTCACCCCGAGATTGCCGTAGAACGGCGTGCGGAAGTTGAACGCCCACCAACGGGATGGGGCAGACGCTGCGCCGGCATGAAATCCAACCCGAACCGTGGAATGGTCACCCGCAGGAACATCTTCGAGACGCAATAGAACATAAGTCGTGCCACTTTCCCCGACGGTGATGTTGTAGGGCGCGGGATTCCGCTCGGTGGTGAAGTTCATGGTATGACTCACGAACCCAACCGGCCCCTCGCCAAGCACCACCTTGATAACCACCCGCCCCTGCTGCGGATCCACATCGATTAGCTCCGACTCCAGGAACCCTTGCTTCCGAAAATCCAAAGTCTGCAATCCGGAAATCCCATCAGCCAGAGCGCCGATCTCCTCGCTCACCCGCCATTTCAACCACGCCGTTTCGCGGATTCCCAGGCCCGTAGCCTCCCCTTTGACCGCCTTGTCCAACCAGCCGAGGTTTTCCGAAATCCGCTGCAACGCCTCCATCCGGTCTTCCGGCACCAAGCCCTGCCAATGACCGGCCAGATCCCGCGCGAAAGCCTCGCTTCCCTCGAGCGGCGGCTGGATCATGGCAACCTCCTCCGGCGGAACTGCCGGCACTTTCAGCTCATGTGCCCTGCCCTGGGTCGAATATATGGCGATTGCCATTACGATACAAACAATACGGTGGTTCATGGATTTACTGATTTAAAGCCCCCCCGCCAAAGTGGGGATTCAGGGGCGGCTTTGCAATGGAATCCGTCGCCATGTGGAGCATCGTTACCCGCACGTGGATATTCACTATATACGCACTTGATCAGCGCTCGTAGAGTATCCCT
>JANPKJ010000078.1:0-3352 GCA_031425955.1 Akkermansiaceae bacterium
AAAACCCCGGCACCCTGGCTGAAGGCGTTGAGCGGTTGATAGAGCGTGCCGAGATAGGCGAGGAAAACGAGCACCTCGCCGGGTTGGAGTTGGCCTGCAAGCACGGCGCGGGCACCGACCCAGACAACAGCGGCGGTTCCAGCCGCCATGATCACGCCGATGGCCCATGAAAAACCTAGCTCCGCCGCAGACTTCCGCAGGTTCTCACGGGCACTGATCGCGGCCTGCTCCGCGAACCGGCGGTGACCGGCATCTTCCATGGTGAAAGCCTGGATGACACGGATCGATGTTAGAGCCTCCTGTAAATTCGTGGCGATTACGCTCACACTCTCCTGGAACCGTTTCGCGCGGGCATCGATGCGGCACTGGTGATTCTTGATGTGCAGCCACAATAAAGGGGCGGTGGCGGCGGTGATAATCGTGAGTGTCACGTCGAGACGCAGCATCACGACGGGATGACTCGCGACCGGCTCCCCGCCGATTTCGCCACCCCCATATTTTCGTTAGCCACCGACAAACCCACCCTCGTTCGCACCCGGCTCGGGTGGCACCTCGTGGAAGTCACTGCCCGCAAGCACACCGAACCACGCAGCTTCGAACAAGCGAAACCCGAAATCCTTGCCGCCCTCGAAGCGGTTAAACGCCACCAAGCCGCTGCGGATTTCCGTAAATCCCTGCGCCAGAAACATTCTGGGGAGATCGAGATCTTCCAAGGTGGGTGAATCGGAAATGCGAATTGTCAAACCCGGTTCATCCGGCATGATCCGCATATGGTTTCCAGCCCCCCGACTACACGTTATTTTTGGTTAGCCGGACTTCTGTTTTTGATGGCGACACTCCTGTTAGTCTTGTCAAAAGGAGTGTTTGATCGGCAAAAACCCTTAGCGGAGTTCACCCTTGGACCGGACCAATATGGCACCACGATCACGTTCCCCGACCCATTCGAAGTGCCGGCGGGATCATCGCCCTTGATCTGCGTGTTCGAGGCTCCGGTCGATCAGTCATGGGTTTACCTGGAGTGTCAATTGCTCGGTCCGACCCACGAGGTCGTGGCGGACTTCCCCATCCGGCTGGAGTATTACCATGGCGAGAAAAACGGGCTTCGGTGGAGCACGGGGCGTCAATCCACCTCCAAAACAGTCACTGTGACCGCTGCGGGAAACTATTTTCTGCGCGTCAAGGCCGCAGAGGGTCAAGGCACTGAAACCTTGGGAAACCAAGTCCGCACGGGCCCTGCGGTCAAGGCGCGTATCCAGTCCGGGATGCGCCCGGTCAGGCTGATGAGCTGGGCGACCACGGCCCTCGCGCTGGCAGGAGTCGCATTGATGCTACGCGGATTTGTGCCGATACAGCGGCAAGATTACGGCGCGTCGAATCAAGCGTCGAAGCCACGCTTTCTATTCCTCGACGGTCTTCGCGGCGTGGCCGTCGTTGCGGTGCTGGTCTGCCACTTTTTCATTCCGGAACTTTCTCCACCAGCTCCCTACCTTGAACAGGCACTCTCGAAATTCGTTGGAGACGTAGCGCGCCATGGAGTCATTGGCGTGGAAATCTTCTTCGTCCTCAGCGGCTTTGTCATCGCGCACTCGCTCAGCAATCATCCAGTGACGCCGCGCTTCGCCGGACGGTTCATCGCCCGCCGGGCGATCCGACTGGATCCTCCCTATTACATCACTCTCGGAGTGATGCTGACCATCGTCGCCGTTTACCGGCATGACGGACTGTTCGGAGCCTGGCGGGAGTATGGCGGATGGAGCGGGGCGTTGAGCAATTTATTCTACCTCCACGACCTGCTCTATCAACCAACACCTCTGGATATCGCGTGGACCCTCTGTTTGGAAATCCAGTTCTACCTGACCTTGGTCTTCTTCCGGATGATCACCACGTTTGTTTCCCAACGTTGGGAAGGCCAGGGTCCGGCTCCTCAATCAGACCGCTTGGTTCTTTTGGTACTGCCGCTCATGCTCGTTTCCCTGGTCTGCTGGTATCCGGCGATGAACCGTTTCGATTTCCCGAGCACATGGTTCCGCTTCGGGCTGGGAATTCTCACCTACCTCGCATTCCGCAGAAGCATCGCCCGCATCTGGTGGACCATTCCCATGACGCTCATTCTCGGGCTGAGCATATTCTTCCACGATCTGCGGGGAGCCGTGGCGGCGGCAACCGCAGGATTGATCCTTTTTGCGGGCATCTCCGGGAGGCTTGGCACTTGGCTTTCTAACCGGCCGATCCAGTTTTTCGGAAAACTTTCCTACAGTATCTATCTCATCCATCTCGCAGTCGGAGTCAGCGTCTCCAACCTGCTTTGGGAACTCAGGGAACCCACACCGGTCCACGCGCTGTTGGTGACTTCCATCGGCCTCTCCACCAGCATCGCCGGAGCCTTGCTGGTTTACCACCTGTTTGAAAAACCGGGTATACTGATCAGCCAGCGGCTGAAATAACAGGCGATACCGGAACATCATCCTGCGAGGTCGCCAGGTCATGGAAGACGCCGCCGCGGGCCATCAATTCGGCTTGGGTGCCGAATTCCACCATGCGGCCATTTTCAAAAACACCGACGCGGTCGGCCCGGCGGATGGTGGAGAGCCGGTGGGCGATGATGATGGTGGTGCGACCGGCCATCAGTTCTTCCAATGCCTCTAGCAGCTCACGCTCGGTGGCAGCGTCCAAGGCGGAGGTCGGTTCGTCGAGAATCAGGACGGGCGCGTCTTTCAGGAAAGCGCGGGCGATCGAGATCCGCTGCCGCTGGCCGCCGGATAGATTCACGCCGCGCTCGCCGAGCAAGGTGTCGTAGCCCTGCGGCAAGCTTTGGATGAAATCGTCCGCCTGGGCTCGGCGGGCGGCGAGTTGGATTGCCTCGTCGCTCGCGTCGGGCCTTCCAGCCGCGATGTTCTCGCGAATGGTGGCGGAAAACAGGAAGGGCTCTTGGAAGACGATGCTGACATGCGAGCGCAACCATTCGAGGCTCAGAGAACGCAGGTCATGGCCGTCGAGCCGGACACTGCCGTGGTCGGGATCGTAAAAACGCAATAACAGGCTGGCGGTGGTGGATTTTCCCGAGCCGGTGCGTCCGACGAGCGCGAGCACCTGGCCGGCCTCGACCCGGAACGAAACATCGTCGAGCGCGGGGCGGTCCTTTTCGTAGGCGAAGGTGACGTGGTCGAATTGAATCTCGCCGCGGACGGCGTCCGGTTTGAGAGCGTCCGGCGCGTCAGCAATGGTCACCGGCTCGTCGAGAATTTCAAAAACCCGGGCCATCTGAACCGAGGCGGAGTGGAAAACCCCGGCACCCTGGCTGAAGGCGTTGAGCGGTTGATAGAGCGTGCCGAGATAGGCGAGGAAAACGAGC
>JANPKJ010000079.1:0-2390 GCA_031425955.1 Akkermansiaceae bacterium
CTGACTGTGTTAGTAGCCCACTCCTTGCCCTGCTTGTAGGCCACGACCTTCAACTCGCCGGGCTCGTAGATCACGTCGTCCCAACGCAGGCGGTATTGAAATTCTCCACGCTTTTTCAAACCCAGCGAGCGGCCGTTGAGAAACAACTCCGCCGCGTCACCCGAGGTGTAAACGTGGACCGGAGTGACCTGTCCGACGCGCTCCGGCCAGTTCCAATGCGGCAGGATGTGTGCCAGCGGGATCTCAGGACGCCACCTTGCCTGATAGAGATAGTAGCGGTCCTTGCGGAAGCCCGCCAGATCCAGGATGCCGAAGTAGGAACTGCGCGCCGGCGAGTTGATTTTTCCCAGCTCGGCCAGCTCCGCCTTCGCCTTGGCTTGTTGGGCTGGATCGGTGAAATTCAACAAGGTCGTTAGATCCCAGTTGTAGGGCGTCGGCTCGCCGAGATAGTCGAAACCGGTCCAAACGAACTCGCCCGCGACGAACGGATTCTTGTCCTGGCCTGCAAACTCGGCGTCCGGCGTGGTCGCCCATTCCGGAGCATACAAATCGTAAGAACTCACTTGGAAATCCACCTTGCCGTGATCCTTGTTCTCGCTCACGGGAAAGAAATATTCTCCGCGCGAACTGACGCTGGAGGATGTTTCGCTGCCGATGATCGGGAGATTGGAATTGGCTGCGCGAAACTCTCCGTAATGGGCCGGCTTGTAGTTCCAGCCGAAAACATCGAACTCTTTCTGAAAGCCGCTGAATCCGCCTTTGTAAGAACTCACAGCGGTGGTGACCGGCCGCGTGGTGTCTTCGGACTGGATGATAGCGGCGTGCTCGCGGGCGATCGCCGGGCCCTCGGGTTTGTCCTGATCCGGGACCTCGTTGCCGGAGCTCCACAGCACCACACACGGGTGGTTGCGGTCACGCCTAACCAACGCGCGGAGGTCCTGCTCGTGCCACTCCGGATAGAGCACGTGATAGTCGTTCTTGTTCTTGCCGGTGCGCCAGCAGTCGAACGATTCGGCCATGACGACGAAGCCCATCCGGTCGCACAAATCGAGCAGTTCCGGAGCGGGCGGATTATGGCTGGTGCGGATGGCGTTGCAGCCCATCTCCTTGAGAATCTCCAACTGCCTTTCCAAGGCACGCACGTTGAGCGCCGCTCCCAGAGCGCCGAGATCGTGATGATTGCAGACGCCTTTGATTTCCACTTTGCTGCCGTTGAGGAGAAATCCCTGATCCGCCGTGAAGGCGATCGTGCGGACGCCGAACGGGGTTTCATATCGATCCATGGCCTTGCCGTTCTGCTCGACGGTGGTCACGGCGAGATAGCGTTGGGATTGATCGATGCTCCAGAGTCGCGGCGATTGGAGAATCATCTGATTCGCGCCGGAAGCGGATTGTTGCGCTGGAATTTTCAAATCCGGCGTGACACAGGACGCAACCGACTTGCCTCGGTTGCCGGTCGCATCGAGTTCGAAAATCTCATGTTTCACCGCCACCAGCGCATCGGTGTCCGTGGAGTTATCCAGTCGGACTTGGATTTTCACTGTGGCCGATTGTTCGCTGACTTCCGGAGTGGTGATCTGTGTTCCCCAATGGGCGACCCGCACCGGCGCGGTTTTCACGAGCCAGACATTCCGATAGATCCCGCCGCCCGGATACCAGCGCGATGACTGCGCGGGATTGTCCAGCCGGATGGCGATCACATTGTCCGCCCCGAACCTCACGAACGGCGTTAGATCCACCCGCCACGATGAATAGCCGTAGGGCCAGCCACCGACACATTGGCCGTTGAGCCAGACCGTCGAGTAGGACATCGCGCCGTCCACATCGAGGAAGATCCGGCGACCCTGATCGGCGGCGGGGATTTCCAGATGTTTGCGATACCAAGCGACACCCCACCACGGCAGTTTGCCGGTTTCCCCGGGGTATTCCATTTTGAACGGGCCTTCCACGCCCCAGTCGTGGGGTAGATCGAGCGAACGCCAGCGACTGTCATCGAAGTCGGGCCGCGTGTAGGAAACACCCGCACCGGGATTTCCGGCCGGGCGTGTGGACTTGGCCAGTTCCGGTTTTTTGGAGAACTCCGCCCCTGTCGGCAGAATCCAGGCCTTGATCTTGGAGTAGCTCAAGCGATCACCCGTATCCGCCGGATCCTCTTTCGAAAAGCGCCAGCCGGCATTGATAGAAATCCGCTCACGCGGCACCTCCGCCGCCGAAACGAACGATTGGGTTTGAGAGAGAAGCAACCATGCCAATCCAAAAATTCTGTGCGCGGTCATATCAGGGGTAACGATCCTAGTTCTCCTGCGACAAGCGACCATCCCCCGCACGGGGGATTCTTTCCGGCGCGAATTCAGCGCTCGACACTCAGCAAGCCCAATTCATACCCGCGG
>JANPKJ010000080.1:0-38555 GCA_031425955.1 Akkermansiaceae bacterium
AAAACGGAACGGACCTGCGGACGATCCAGGATCTGCTGGGACACGAGGACATCACCACGACGGAGATCTACCTGCATGTGGCGATCGGGGAAAACGGCCTCGGGGTGGAGAGTCCGCTGGATCGGCTGGTGGGGTGTTGAGGGGGGATTAGGGATTGGGGATTGGGGATTGTGGTTCATCGTTTCGCCGAGCGGTCTGGTCCGTGGGTGGCGCTGCACCAGCTTGTCCGGCGTGGTTCTTCGAAGCCTGGGGCCGGGGTAGCAGACAATGGGGGGAGAAAGTATGGCCCAGGATCTGCGGAGCGGCATGTGTTTTGACGGTTCTATGCCGTAAAACCCAGCTCCGGGGGCGAGAAGGTGCCAAGCGCGCAAGAATCCGCGCTCTCCCGAGGATGTGGCTGTTGCGTAGTTTTAAATCGATCCGCATCAAGCAGTCTTGTATTTCCGGAAACAATAATCCGGGACGGAGAGTCGCGGACCGGGTTTCCGGTGATTGAAATTCGAGTCTGCCGCGAGGGGAGCGGAAAAACAGGACCGGTGCGATCCTTCGTAGAATTCCTTAAACCGAGAAGAGGAGATGTCCGTGCGACAGTCCGGAATTCAACCCTTCAAGTTGCCTTCGGAAGAGCACGGTAAACCGTGGACTCCGGCCAGTTTTGCGCCGGGTCAGGCGTAGCTGCGGATGGAAACGTGGGTTTCCTCGTAAACCAGTGGCTCTTTGTGGAGGATTGGCTCGTTACCGGGCCCTTTGTATTCCCATGCGGAAACATGGGCGAAATTCGCATCGTCACGGCGGGCCTCGCCGGCCTGGGTGCTGCCGGAGATGACTTCCGGGCTGTGGTCAAAGAACTGATGCTCCACGCGGAAGTGGCCGCCGCAGGATTCCTCGCGGGCGAGGGCGTCGTAACACATGACTTCCCCGAACTCGATGAAGTCGGCGACGCGGCCGGCCTTTTCGAGTTCCATATTGGCATTCGCTCCGGAGCCGGGGATGAGCACGTTATCCCAGAATTCCTCGCGGATTTGCGGGATTTTTGCGAGGGCCTCGGTGAGTCCTTCGCGGGAGCGGGCCATGCCGCACTGGTCCCAAATGGTCATGCCAAGCTCGCGGTGGAAGGAATCCACGGTGCGCTTGCCCTTGATGGAGAAGAGTTTGTTGATGCGCTCGCGAGTCTCGGCCTCGGTCTGCTTGAATTCGGGCATGTCGGTGCTGACGGTGCCGGGTTTCTGAGTGACGAGGTAGTTGGCGATGGTGGTGGGGATGACGAAGTAGCCGTCGGCGAGGCCCTGCATGAGGGCGGATGCACCGAGGCGGTTTGCCCCGTGGTCGGAGAAATTAGCTTCGCCGAGCACGTGCAGGCCGGGGACGTTGGACATCAGATTGTAGTCCACCCAGAGTCCGCCCATGGTATAGTGGACGGCGGGATAGATCATCATCGGCCCCTTGTAGGGGTCCTCGCCGGCGATCTTGTCATACATCTGGAACAGGTTGCCGTATCGGGAGCGGATGGTGTCCTCGCCGAGGCGCTTGGTGGCGTCTCGGAAATCGAGGTAAACGCCGAGGCCGGTGGGGGCGATTCCGCGGCCTTCGTCGCAAACTTCCTTGGCGGCGCGAGAGGAAATGTCGCGCGGCGCGAGGTTTCCAAAGGACGGATATTTCCGTTCGAGGAAGTAGTCCCGGTCGTCCTCGGGGACGTCGGCGGCGGACATTTGTTTTTTGCGGAGTTTCTCAGCAGCTTCGCGGGATTTCGGCGCCCAAATGCGGCCGTCGTTGCGGAGCGACTCGGACATCAGAGTGAGCTTGGATTGATAATCGCCGCTGACCGGGATGCAGGTCGGGTGGATCTGCGTGTAGCAGGGATTGGCGAAGAGCGCGCCGCGGCGGGCGGCGCGCCAGGCGGCGGTCACGTTGCAGCCCATCGCGTTGGTGGAGAGGAAAAAGACGTTGCCGTAGCCGCCGGTGGCGAGGATGACGGCGTCGGCGGCGTGGGTGGAGACGGTGCCGGTGTTCAGGTCGCGGACGACGATGCCCTTGGCGTGGCCGTTGACCAGCACGAGGTCGAGCATCTCGGTGCGCGGATACATCTTGATGCCGCCCTTGTGGATTTCCTTTTCGAGTGCCTGATAGCAACCGATGAGCAGCTGTTGCCCGGTCTGGCCACGGGCGTAGAAGGTGCGGGAAACCTGCGATCCGCCGAAGGAGCGGTTGTCGAGCAGGCCGCCGTATTCACGGGCGAAGGGCACGCCCTGGGCGACGCATTGATCGATGATGGAGTTCGAAACCTCGGCGAGGCGATAGACATTTCCCTCCCGCGCGCGGAAGTCGCCGCCCTTGATGGTGTCGTAGAAAAGGCGACGCACCGAATCACCGTCGTTCTGATAGTTTTTCGCGCCGTTGATTCCGCCTTGGGCCGCGATCGAGTGGGCGCGGCGCGGGCTGTCTTGGTAGCAGAAGCATTTCACCTGATAGCCCATCTCCGCGAGCGAGGCGGCGGCGGCACCACCGGCGAGGCCGGAGCCGACGACGATGACGGTGAATTTCCGCTTGTTCGCCGGGTTGATGAGCTTGGAGTCCATTTTGTGCTTGGACCATTTTTGATCAAGCGGGCCGGACGGGATTTTGCTGTCGAGGACGATGGACATGGCGGATGGGGATTGAAAAAGTGAAAAAAGTAGGGTGCCGGCGGGATCAGTGACCAGTGGCTTTGGCCAAAGCGGCGAAGTAACCTGGGAACAGGTTGATTGCCAGCGGGATGGAAATGAACCCGAGCCAGATGAAAAGGGCGTAGCCGATGGAGATCTGTTTGATCAGACCTTCCGATTTCTTGGTGCGCAGGCCGATCGTCTGGAAGATCGAGCCCACGCCGTGCATAAGGTGCGAACAGAGCAGAGTCATGGCGATCACGTAGAAAGCGGTGACGTGCAGGACGGACAGCCCGGAAAAACCGTCGATCACCATCAGCCAGGCATTGTGGACCTGGCCCTCGACGCCGTGGATCGTGGTCTTGTAGCGGGCCAGCGTGTCGTATTCGTTCCCGATGCGGGCGGTGAAATGCAGCATGTGGTAGATCACGAAGGCGAGGATGGTGAGGCCGGAAAGGATCATCGTCCGCGATGATCTGGAGGCTTGGATGGTGGCTTTGTATTCGTAAGCCTGGCGGGCGGCGCGGTTCTGGCGGGTGAGGGCGGTGGTGGCCACGATGTGGGCGGTAACCATGACCAGCATCACGATCCGGAAGGCCCAGATGCCCATGCCGTGGAGCATATTGTGGAGGAAATAGGCATATTGATTGAAGGGCTCCGGGCCCATGAAGACGACCAGGTTTCCGACAAGGTGGCCGGCGAGGAAGAGGACCAGGACGATTCCGGTGATGGCCACGACGAGCTTTTTCCCGATGGAGGAGGACCAGTAAGTATCGAGGCAGCGGGTAAGGGCGTTCATGGCGGTAAAAAAGGGGATGGCCTTCCAGGCCGCGCGAGGAATAGACAGGGAGTATTGGCTTTTCAAGGGGAGAGTCGGGGAGAAGTGAAATCCGTGTGGCAAATGATCGGATTTGCGGGATCGGTTGGAAATTCCCATTTCGGGGAGAATTCGTTGGCCGTCTCGCTGTCAGCTGTTTAATAAGTTGGCCCGAGACCTGCTAACCCCCAAATCACGACCCATGGAAATGTTTAAGGGCTACGATCCCGGTAAGTTTTACGATGAGATGTTTTGCGAGGACGGCTCGGTGCGACCTCACTGCGCGCCGCTTCTCCAGAAATTCGGAATGATCGATCAGAAGGATTTCCTGACCAGGAAGGCCAATTCCGAACTCTATTTCCTCAGGCAGGGAATCACCTTCAATGTGTATCATGACGACCGGGGGACCGAACGGATCTTTCCGTTCGATCCGATTCCGCGGGTGATGCCGGCGAGCGAGTGGGAACACCTGGAGGCCGGACTGACGCAGCGCATCGTGGCGCTCAATCTTTTCCTTCACGACATCTACCACGACCAGCAGATCCTCAAGGACGAGGTGATCCCTCGGTTTTACATCGAGCAGGCGAAGCACTACCGGCCCGAATTCCGCGGCGTGGACGTCGCCGCTGACACCTACATCCACATTTGCGGCAGCGATCTGATCCGCGGGGGCGACGGAGTTTACTACGTGCTCGAAGACAACGGCCGCTGCCCGTCGGGGGCTTCCTATCTGCTGGAGAACCGCAACGCGCTGAAGCGGGCGTTTCCGGGGATTTTCGAATCCCTGGGCGTGCGTCCGGTGGATTCCTATCCGCGGGACCTGCTGAACATGCTGCATCACATTTCACCGCGCCAGGACAAGGATCCGGTCTGCGTGCTGCTCACGCCCGGCTGCTATAACAGCGCCTATTTCGAGCACTGCTATCTGGCTCGTGAGATGGGCATCGACATCGTCGAGGGCAAGGACCTCGTGGTGGTCGACAAGTTCGTCTACATGCGCACCACCCGCGGCCTGCTGCGGGTGGATGTGATCTACCGGCGCATCGACGACGACTTCATCGATCCCGTGGTTTTCCGCAAGGACTCGGTGCTCGGCGTGCCCGGGCTGATGAATGCCTACAAGGCGGGCAATGTTTCTCTAGCAAACGCCGTGGGCACCGGTGTGGCGGACGACAAGGTGATTTACTATTTCGTCCCGCGGATGATCGAATACTACCTCGGTCAGGAGCCGATCCTGCCCAACGTGCCGACCTATCTGGCCTCGGAGGAGGCGGACATGAAATATATCATGAAAAACCTGCCCGAGCTGGTGGTCAAAGCCGCCAACGAGTCCGGCGGATACGGCATGCTGATGGGGCCGACCGCCAGCAAGGACGAGATCGAGGCGTTCCGCGAGCGCATCATCGCCGACCCGCGCAACTACGTCGCCCAGCCCGTGATCTCGCTCTCGACCTCGCCCACCTGGTGCGACGGGGCGATGGAAGGCCGTCACATCGATTTGCGGCCTTACATCATCTACGGCAAGGACGTGAAAATCGTGCCGGGCGGGCTGACCCGCGTGGCCCTCACCAAAAACTCCCTCATTGTAAACTCTTCACAAGGCGGCGGCAGCAAGGATACTTGGGTCCTCCGCTAATCAAATTTATGCTCTCACGTGTCGCCAATACGTTATACTGGATGGTCCGCTACGTGGAGCGGGCCGACAACCTCGCCCGTCTGATCGATGTGAACCAGCAGCTGCTGCTGGATTTCGAAAGCCTCGACAGCGAGCGCCTTCGCGGCTTCTGGCAGCCCATCATCCTCAGCACCGGGGATGAGGAGGCATTCGCCAAACTTTACGACGAGACCGGCAGTGCGGAAGTCATCCGGTTCCTGACCAACGATCCAAAAAACCCCAACAGCATCACCTCGTGCATCGCCCTGGCCCGCGAAAACGCACGCACCGTCCGCGACCAGTTGTCCGACGAGCTCTGGGAAGAGCTCAACTCGCTCTATCTGTTTTCCCGCTCCGACGACGCGCAGCGATTGTTCGACTCCGATCCGCCGCGTTTTTATGAGAACATCCGGCGGTCCGCGATGACCTTTCTCGGGACCGCGGCTTCCACCACCTCGCGCAACGAGGCTTGGGAATTCATGGATCTCGGGCGGCACCTTGAGCGGGCGGACAAAACCACCCGTTTCCTCGATGTGTCGAGTTATCTCCCGGCATCCGCCGATGGATTGGAGGCGATTTCTCCGGGGATCCTCCACTGGACCGCCACCCTCCGCTCGTGTGGGGCGATGGGGGCTTTCCGCGCCGCACGGCGTGAAATCACTGCGGAAAGCGTGGTGGATTTCCTGATCTTCTCCAAAGACTTCCCGCGCTCGGTCCGCTACTGCATCGAGAAGGTGGACATCAGCCTTCACCGGATTTCCGGAACACCCCGCGGCTCGTTTTCCAACGAAGCGGAGCGGGAGTCCGGGCGTTTGCTCTCGGACCTGAACTATGGTTCGACGAAGGACGTCTTTGAAAGCGGCTTGCATGAGTATCTCGACACCCTGCAGGGTCGTTTCAACCACATCGGAGGTGAGATTTTCGAAACCTACGTGCTGATGCCCGAGCGTGTGCAGATCAGTCCCGGACCCAAGCCTCCGACTCTATCCGACGCCGCCTTGTGGCGCATGGAGCAACAGCAATCGTCATCGTGAACAGTCCCCGTGAGCCGGTAGTATCCACGATTGGCATGAGGCTCTCGGTGTTTCACCGGACCACTTTCAACTATGGATCTCCGGCCACAAACAGCGTCAACACCCTGCATCTCGAGCCGAGGACGTTTCCCTATCAGAAAACGTTGAGCGCCCTGATCCGGGTGATGCCGGCTACCCGGGTGCGCCGCTTCACGGATCTGTTCCAGAACATCACGCACCATTTCGAGCTGCCACGGCCTCACACACGGCTCGAAATCGAGAGCCGCATCCGGGTGCACAACCTGCCGCTAGACATCTCCGAGACGAGCCGCGAGTCGACGGTGGAGAAATTCGCCGATCCATCGATCCGTGAGCTAATCTGGCCGTATCTTCAGGAAAGCCGCTCGGTTTCACGGCATCCTGAAGTCTGGCGGGCGGCGCTGGACATCACGAACTCGATTCCCTCCGTCTATCAACAGGCGACCGCGCTCATGCAGTGGATCCACCGCGAGTTCCGCTATGAACCGGGAGCGACGAATGTGAACACCCACTTGGAGGAGGCGTTCCACATGCGGCACGGCGTTTGCCAGGATTTCACGCATGTCATGCTCGGGCTGTGCCGGTCGGTGGGGATTCCCGCCCGCTACGCATCCGGCTACCTTTACAACGGCCCGCGCGACACCTTGGTGGGTGCGCAGGCCTCCCACGCCTGGGCGGAGGTCTATCTACCGGCGGCGGGGTGGATCGGCTTCGATCCGACGAACAACACGCTTGCCGACGAGCGCTACGTGAAAGTCTCCGTCGGCCGCGACTACGACGATGTCGCCCCGGTGCAGGGCAACTATCAGGGGACCGGGCACTGCCGGATGGAGGTCGAGGTGGAGGTCGAGAAAATCTGATTAAAATGGATTCGCCAGTCCCAGCCAGGCAGCGGTAGCCGCGGCAGCGATGCAGAGGATGAGCACCACGGAACTCGGCAGCACCTTGCGTTTCGCCAGGGCGGGGGCCGCGCCGATGAACAGCCACAGCCCGAGCTTGATCATCCACCAGGATTGCCCCATCGGCGGCTTTTTGAGCATCGCGAAGCCCACCAGCAGAATCAAAAGCAGCGAAACGCCGTGAAGAATCGACGCGCCCTTTTTCCCGGACCCACCCAGCAGTGTGGCTCCGAGCGAGGTGAAAAGGCCGAGCGCGCCGGCGATGTGCAGTGTTTTAAGGATGAAAGGATCCATGGGTGGTTCGGGATGCCGGAGTCTCACCGCATCCGCCGTGGAATCAAGGAGGATCCGCAGGTTTTGGGGTGGTGGAGAACGCTGCCATGGCTTCGGGTTCTCACTCTCGATGTTCGAGCGCTTCACTCCGAACAAATGCGAATGGAAGCGCCATTCCTTATCTCACATTTCCGTTGAAGGTGCGGCTGCGGCCGAGCGGACGCTCGCGTAATCGCGGCCGGCCTAGCTCCCTCGTCCCGGGGCTTCTCCCCTCCCCTTCCGGAGAGTCGGGGCCGGAGCCACCAGGCGCTGGCGGAGCAGCGCGCACTCCCGCTGAAACGTGCGCGTTTCATGGCAAATGCGCAACTGGGCGTCACGCGACGGAGCGACTTAGCTCGCGCAAGACCGGAAAATGGCGTCTTTGACATGCCACCGGCGACCTGCCCACCTTGACTCACCCCCGGTCTTGACACCCTCGTGGATGGAAAGCAGATTTCCGTCCGTTTTTTCCGGTCCGGTCGGAAAATGCGTATTCAGATCCTTTGTCCACCTTGCGCGGCGGCCCTGCGTCGCTAATTTCGACCCGTTTCCCACTATATTGAACTCCATGTCATCATCGCAGAAGTCCCCTCTTGGTTGGCCTGAACCCCAAGGCCTTTGGCATCCATCGCGTGAGAAAGATGCCTGCGGCGTCGGTTTTATCGCTCATTTGAAGGGGAAACGCTCGCATGACATCATCGTGAAAACCCTCACGATGAACAACCAGATGGACCATCGCGGCGCGAGTGGATCGGATCCGGCGACCGGCGACGGCGCGGGGATTTTCACCCAAATGCCGGACAAGTTCCTGCGCCGGGAAATGGCGAGAAAGGGCGTCGAGCTGCCGCCGGAAGGGGATTATGGCTCCGGCTGCGTGTTTTTCTCGCCCGAGGCTTCGGTGCGCGAGGTGGCGATGCAGGTGTTCGAACTCGTCGTCCGCGAGGAAGGGCAGAAGTTTCTCGGCTGGCGCACGGTGCCGGTGAAGAGCGAACTCCTCGGCAAAACCTCCGGCCGCTACGAGCCGGTCATCAAGCAGATTTTCATCGGAAAAAGCGCCGACATCACCGATCCGATGGCATTCGAGCGCAAGCTCTACGTCATCCGCAAGCGGGTGGGCGCGTGGATCCGCAACAACGAGGTGCCCAACCAGTTCCGGGACGTCCACGGCACCAAGGGCAACTCCTTCCCCGGCGCGGACTACCACTACGTCACCGGCCTCTCCGCTCGGACGATGGTTTACAAGGGCATGCTCACGCCCTGCCAGCTTTCCACCTATTTCCCGGACCTTCTCGACCCGGATTACGAGTCGGCGCTCGCGCTGATGCACACCCGTTTCTCGACCAACACCTTCCCGAGCTGGTCGCGCGCCCACCCTAACCGCTTCATCGCCCACAACGGCGAGATCAACACGGTCATGGGCAACGCGAACTTTATGAAAGCCCGCCAGGCGCTCTGCCAGTCGGACCTTTTCGGCACGGAAATCGAAAACATTTTCCCGGTCATCAACGAGGATGGCTCGGACTCCGCCCGTTTCGACAATGCTTTGGAATTCATGCACTACGGCGGCTACGACCTCGTGCACGCCATGATGATGATGATTCCCGAGCCATGGGAACGTCACACCATGATGGATGAGGACAAGAAGGCGTTCTACGAATTCCACGCCTGCATGATGGAGCCATGGGACGGACCGGCCTCCATCACCTTCTCCGACGGCCAGCAAATCGGCGCGGTGCTTGATAGAAACGGCCTCCGCCCGAGCCGCTATTATGTCACCGACGACGACTTGGTCATCATGGCTTCCGAAGTCGGCGTCGTGCCGGATCTCGACCCGATGACCATCGTGGAAAAAGGCCGCCTGCGTCCTGGAAAAATGTTCCTCGTGGATATGAAGGAAGGTCGCATCGTCCCCGACGAGGAAGTGAAAAAGCGCGTCTATTCCGCCAAGCCTTACCGCGAGTGGCTCGCCGACAACCGGATCACTCTCAAGGATCTGCCGGCCGCCAGCTCACCGAAGGAAATCGAGCCGGACCGCATTCTCGAGCGCCAGCTCGCGTTCGGCTACACCTACGAAGATCTCCGCATGCTGCTAGGGCCGACGGCCTCGACCGGCGTCCAGCCGATTTCCTCGATGGGCAATGACACGCCGCTCGCCGTGCTCTCCAGCAAGCCGAAGCATCTCTATCAGTATTTCAAACAGATCTTCGCCCAGGTTACCAACCCGGCGCTCGACTGCATCCGCGAGGAACTCGTCACCTCCACGGAAACCTTCCTCGGCTCCGAGGGCAACCTGCTCGCGCCCGGCCCGAAAAGCTGCCGCATGATCCGTCTCGACAGCCCGCTGATCGACAACGAGGCGCTCGCCCAGCTTCGCGAGATCGAACTCGACGGCTTCAAGGCCACCACCATCGACGCGCTGTTCCCCGCCAACCAGGACGGCAACGGACTCGAAGCCGCCTTCGACCGGATCTGCTCCGCGGCCGACCAAGCCATCGCCGAGGGATTCAACCTTCTCATTCTATCCGACCGCGGAATCGACAAGGGCCACGCCGCCATTCCGACGCTGCTGCTGATGGGCGGCATCCACCACTACCTCGTCCGCAAGGGTACGCGCACTCTCGTGTCGATCATTCTCGAAACCGGTGAGGCCCGCGAGGTCCACCATTTCTCGACGCTCATCGGTTACGGCGCCGACGCGATCAACCCCTACATGGCCTTCGAATGCATCCACAAGATGATCGAAGACGACATGCTCGACATCACCTTGGAGAAGGCCACATACAACTTCCTCAAGGGCTCGATCAAGGGCGTCGTGAAAACCATGGCCAAGATGGGAATTTCCACCGTCGCCTCCTACCGCGGCGCGCAGATTTTCGAAACCATCGGTCTCGCCACCGACCTGGTAAACAAATTCTTCTGCGGCACTTCCAGCCGTTGCGAAGGCTCGGACCTCCAGGAAGTCGCCGAGGAAGCACTCATCCGCCACCGCCAGGCATTCCCGGATAGACACATCGAGGCCGAGGACGTCGCGCTCGACACCGGCGGCGTCTATCAATGGCGCAGCGACGGTGAATACCACCTCTTCAACCCGGAAACCATCCACCTGCTCCAGAAGGCGACCCGCACCGGCAGTTACGACGTTTTCAAGCAGTATGCGAGAAAGGTCAACGACCAGAGCGAAAACCTCTCGACCCTGCGCGGCCTGATGAAGTTCCGCAGCAACCGCACGCCTGTGCCGATCGACGAAGTGGAATCCATCGAGGCGATCACCAAGCGTTTCAAAACCGGTGCCATGTCCTGGGGATCGATTTCCCAGGAAGCCCACGAAACCCTCGCCATCGCCATGAACCGCATCGGCGGCAAATCGAACACCGGCGAAGGTGGCGAAGATGCGGAACGCTACATCCCGATGGAAAACGGCGACAGCAAACGCTCCGCCATCAAACAGGTCGCCTCCGGCCGCTTCGGCGTCACCGGCGAATACCTCGTGAATGCCGACGAAATCCAGATCAAGATTTCCCAAGGTGCCAAGCCCGGTGAAGGCGGCGAACTACCCGGCTCCAAGGTCTATCCATGGATTGCCAAGGTCCGCTACTCCACTCCCGGAGTCGGCCTCGTCTCCCCTCCGCCGCACCATGACATCTACTCGATCGAAGATCTATCGGAGCTGATTCACGACCTGAAAAACGCCAACACCCGCGCCCGCATAAACGTGAAGCTCGTGGCGGAAGTCGGCGTCGGAACCATCGCCGCCGGAGTCGCCAAGGCCCACGCCGACGTCATCCTGATCTCTGGCCACGACGGCGGAACCGGCGCATCGCCATCCTCCTCCATCTTCAACGCCGGCGCCCCTTGGGAACTCGGCCTGGCAGAAACCAACCAGATCCTCCTGCTGAACGACCTCCGCAGCCGCGTGGTGCTCGAAACAGACGGCCAGCTCAAGACCGGCCGTGACGTCGCCATCGCCACGCTGCTAGGTGCCGAGGAATTCGGTTTCGCCACCGCGCCGCTTGTCACTGTCGGCTGCCTGATGATGCGCGTCTGTCAGAAAAATACCTGCCCGGTCGGCATCGCCACCCAAGACCCCGAGCTGCGTAAGAATTTCGAAGGCAAGCCGGAGCATGTCGTCAATTTCATGACCTTCATCGCCATGGAATACCGCGAAATCATGGCTGAGCTTGGTTTCCGCACGATCAACGAAATGGTCGGCCATGTGGAGTGCCTCGACACCAACGAAGCCACCGAGCACTGGAAAGCCAAGGGCGTCGATCTCACTAGTATCTTCCACAAGCCGGATGTCGGCGAGAATGTCGGTGCCTATCAGCAAATCGCCCAGGACCACGGCCTCAAAACCGCCCTCGACAACACCCACCTGCTCACCCTCTGCAAGCCCGCCATCGAGCGCGGCGAGCACGTCCGCGTGGAGTTGCCGATCATCAACGTCAACCGCGTCGTCGGCACCATCACCGGCAGCGAGATCTCGCGGAAATACGGCAGCAAGGGCCTTCCCGAAGACACCATCGAACTGAAATTCACCGGCAGCGCGGGGCAGTCCTTCGCCGCCTTTACGCCACCCGGCATGACCTTCCGCCTCGAGGGCGATGCCAACGACTACGTCGGCAAGGGTCTGTCAGGAGCCAAGATTATTATCTATCCGACCAAGGGTTCCCGCTTCAAGGCGGAGGAGAACATCATCGTCGGCAACGTCGCCCTCTACGGTGCGACCAGTGGTGAGGTTTACATCAACGGCATCGGCGGCGAGCGCTTCTGCGTCAGAAACTCCGGCGCGTCCGCTGTCGTCGAAGGCATCGGCGACCACGGCTGCGAATACATGACCGGCGGCCAGGTCGTCGTGCTCGGCGAAACCGGCCGCAACTTCGCAGCCGGCATGTCCGGCGGCCTCGCCTACGTTTATGACCTCGACGGTCTGTTTGAAAAGCGCCTCAACAAGGAGATGGTCAATCTCTATCGCCTGATCGAGTGCGCCGACAAGGACATCGCCCTGGTCAAGGCCACCATCGAGAAACATGTCGGCTACACCGGTTCGCCGCGCGGTAAGTTCCTGTTGGATAACTGGGATGCCGAGTTGCCGAAGTTCTTCAAGGTCCTGCCACGCGACTACGAGCGGATGCTCGAAGCCTTCCGAAAAGTCGAGGAACAAGGACTCACCGGAGACGAAGCCGCGATGGCCGCCTTCGAAGAAAACCTCAAGGACCTCGCGCGCGTCGGCGGCAACTAAGGTCCTTCATTTCAAATCTCAAATCTCAAATTTCAAATCACAATGGGTAAGCCAACAGGATTCATGGAAGTGTCCCGCGTCACCACCGCGGAAGCCGCACCACTCGAGCGCATCAAGAACTGGCGCGAGTTCAAGCTTCGTCCCGACGAGAAAAAACAACGGGCACAAGCCTCGCGCTGCATGGATTGCGGCACGCCGTTCTGCCACACCGGCCACATGGTTTCCGGCATGGCCAGCGGCTGCCCGGTGAACAACCTGATCCCGGAGTGGAATGACCTCATTTTCCGCGGCCGCTGGAAGGAAGCGCTCCAGCGCCTTCACAAGACAAATAATTTCCCCGAATTCACCGGCCGCGTCTGCCCCGCTCCGTGCGAAGGCTCCTGCGTGCTCGGCGTGATCGAGCCGCCAGTCACTATCAAGAACAACGAGTGCGCCATCATCGACCGCGGCTGGGAGGAAGGCTGGGTCATCCCGCGCATCCCGGAAATCCGCACCGCCAAAAAAGTCGCCATCATCGGCTCCGGCCCCGCCGGACTCGCCTGCGCCGACCAACTCAACCAGGCCGGTCACAGCGTCACCGTCCTCGAGCGCGAGGACCGCATCGGCGGCTTGCTGATGTATGGCATTCCTAACATGAAGCTCGACAAGGAGCTCGTCGTTCAGCGCCGCGTCGATCTGCTCGCGGAGGAAGGCATCGATTTCAAAACCGGCATCAACATCGGCAAGGACAGCGAGTGGACCGCCGAAAAACTCCGCAAGGATTTCGACTCCATCGTCCTATGCTGCGGCGCCACCCTCGGCCGTGACCTCCCGATCGAGAACCGCGACGCCAAGGGCGTTCATCTCGCAATGGAGTTCCTCACCGACAACACCCGCTATCAGCTCGACCACGAATTCGACGGCACCATCCCCGCGCTCAATGCCAAGGGCAAGGACGTCGTCGTCATCGGCGGAGGCGACACCGGCACCGACTGCGTGGGCACCAGCCTGCGCCATGGTTGCAAGAGCGTCATCCAACTCGAAATCATGCCGCAGCCGCCGGAAAAGCGTGCCGCGAACAACCCGTGGCCCGAGTGGCCCAAGGTTTACAAAATGGACTACGGCCAGGAAGAAGCCGCCGCCGTCCAAGGCCAGGACCCACGCCAATATCTGGTGCAAACCAAGCGTTTCCTCAAGGACGACGCCGGCAACCTCACCGGCCTTGAAATCTGCGACATCGAGTGGGCTAACGACCAGGGCCGCTTCATTCCCAAGGAAAAAGAAGGCAGCGCCCGTATCATCCCCGCGCAGCTCGTGCTGCTTGCCATGGGCTTCATGGGTCCCGAGCAGGAAGTGGTGAAACAATTCGCCTTGGAAACCGACGCCCGTTCGAACATCAAGGCCGAGCACGGCACCTTCACGACCAGCGTCCCCGGAGTCTTCGCCGCCGGCGACGTCCGCCGCGGCCAGTCGCTCGTCGTCTGGGCCATCAACGAAGGCCGCGGTGCCGCGCGCGAGTGCGACCGTTTCCTGATGGGTGTCACCAATCTGCCGTAAAGCGGTCAGACGGGTGGTAATCAGTTCATCGCAAGCTCCCCAAAAGCTTACGCCGACTCAAGGATGATGTTCCCGTATGGCGTCGCATCGCCCGTGCGGATCAATCCGATGGCATGGGGAACGCGCTTCTTGAAATTCACATGAGCTTCCCGGGTCAACGGGATCTCCCCGAAGGATTTCGCGAAGCGTTCGACGGTCTCCGGCGCGTTGGCGGTCGCAAACTCATCCGCCTGCCAGATCCGCCCGATCTTGAAAACCGGCGTCAGCAGGTCCAGCACGTCCAGCACTGTCGGAATCCCGTGCGTCAGGGAAATGTCCACCGTCTCGATCTCCGGCCAGTAGGGAAAGGCCCAATCCGAAATCACCAGCGTGTTCGTATGCCGGATGCGGGCGATGAGATCGAGGATGTGCGGATTGAGGATGCCGGTTTGTAACATGGTGTTGGTTTGTTGGGAAAGTTCGCGGTAATCTTCCCGCATCGGACCTGTTCGTCAATCCGCTTTCAGCTCGGCCATTGCGGATGCATCGACTGCCGGAAACGCGAGGGTGGTACGTGGTGCACGGACTTGAACACCCGGGAAAAATGGAACGCATCCTTGAATCCGAGAGCGGCGGCCACCGATTTCACCGAAGCGTCGCTCTCCAACAGGATGCGTGAGGCATGCTCCATCCGCAGCCGAGTTAGAAATTGATAGGGACTCTCGTCGCAAAACCGGGCGAACAGGCGGCACAGGTAGGGGGCATCCACCTCGCAGGCCTTGCCGATGGCCTCCAGCGACGTAACGGAGAGGTAGTTCCGCTCGATGAATTCCCTGCCCCGGGAATACGTGAGGTAGGCCTGGGTATCGGTGCTCACCGGGTCCGCCGCATCGTCGCTGCACAATAGCAGCAGCTGGCGGGTGATGCTCGCGCAAAGCGGACGAGCGAGCCGGGACTTGCGGATCCCGCGGTCGATCAGCGTGTCGAAGGCCCGCCGGATCGGCTCTCCTTTCAAACAGCGCGAAACGGTTCCGGGCTGAATGTCGTAGCGCTCTAGAAACTCCTGCACCTCCGTGCCGGTAAATCCCACGAAGTATTTTGCCAACGGATTATCCGGCGAGGTTTCGATCGTGTGCGGCAGGGACGGCCCGTAAACATAGAAACTCCCCGGTGCCAGTTCCTCCACGGCATCCCCCAGATTCAAGGTTCCCGAGCCATGGCTCACGAACTCCAGCGAATACCAGGGAAAGTCCCGGCGGTCGATCCGATAGTCCGCCGAGCAACGCTCGAACCCACCGAACACCACCGCGAAATTCTCGTCCTCCACCGGATCCAAAAAGAACAAGCGCGACGACTCGACTTCATGCGAGATGAAGGAAGTGGCGGGCTGTACGGTCTGCATGGCGGAGATTCACCTCCATTGCCGCCCAAGAATCAAGACAATAATCTGCATAACATCTTAGAATCAGCATGAATCGTCCCGCCGTGTCACGGAAATCAACCGAATCCATCAAGCTGCTATGAAATCCGTATTCGTTTGAAAATTAAACCTGACAAATGCGTTTCTGATGTGAAGATTCGCCCGCTCGACCCACGAATCCAATCATTTTATGACGACCTCATCTTATCCAAAAATCGGCATTCGTCCCGCCATTGATGGCCGTCTCGGCGGCGTCCGCGAGTCACTCGAAGAACGCACCATGCAACAGGCGCACGCGGTCGCAGCGCTGATCGCCGCGGAGCTTCGTTATCCGGACGGCACGCCCGTCGAGTGCGTCATCGCCGACACCTGCATCGGTGGCGTGAAAGAAGCCGCCGACTGCGCGGATAAATTCAAAGCCGCCAATGTCGGCGTCTCACTAACTGTCACGCCCTGCTGGTGCTACGGCTCGGAAACCATGGACATGGACCCGCATCTGCCGAAGGCGGTCTGGGGCTTCAACGGCACCGAGCGCCCCGGCGCGGTCTATCTGGCCGCCGTGCTCGCCGGCCACACGCAGAAGGGAATTCCCGCCTTCGGCATCTATGGCAAGGACGTGCAGTCCGCCACCGATACCGAGATCCCGGCAGACGTGCGCGGCAAGCTCCTTTCATTCGTCCAATGCGGACTCGCCGTAGCCTTGATGCGAGGCAAGAGCTATCTCTCCATGGGCGGCACCTCGATGGGCATCGCCGGATCCGTCGTCGATCCGGCGATGTGGGAAAAATGGCTCGGCATGCGTGTCGAAGCCATCGACATGACCGAGTTCGTCGGCCGCATGATGAAGGGCCAGTATGACCCCGCCGAATACGAAAAAGCGCTCGCCTGGGTGAAGGCTAACTGCCCGGAAGGAAAAGACTACAACTCCCCTTCCACCACCCGCAGCCGGGCGCAGATCGACAAGGAATGGGAGGACAGCGTGAAGATGGCGCTCATCGCCCGTGACCTGATGGTCGGAAATCCCAAGCTCGCGCAAATGGGTCTCGGCGAGCAGGCGCACGGCCACAATGCCATCGCCTCCGGTTTCCAAGGCCAGCGCCAGTGGACCGACCACTTTCCCAACGGAGATTTCCTCGAAGCCATCCTCAACTCCTCCTTCGACTGGAATGGCAAACGCGCCCCTTACATCGTCGCCACCGAGAACGACGCCCTCAACGGCGCGGGCATGCTCTTCGGCCACCTGCTCACCAACACCGCCCAGATCTTCGCCGACCTCCGCACCTACTGGAGCCTTGAGGCGATCGAAACCGCCAGCGGCAAGAAAGTCAGCCATCCGCTCATTGGCGACGGCATCCTCCACCTCATCAACTCCGGCCCGGCGGCGCTCGACGGCACCGGCGAGCAGCAAGCCACCGACGGCACCCCGACGATGAAGCCGTTCTGGGACATCACCGAAGCTGAAGTGGATAAATGCCTCAAGGCCACCACCTGGCATCCGTCCATCACCGAGTATTTCCCCGGCGGCGGACTCAGCACCCGCTACCGCACCCGCGGCGGCATGCCAGCCACGATGATCCGCCTCAACCTCGTCGGCGGCATCGGCCCCGCGCTGCAAGTCGCGGAAGGCTACACCGTGGATCTCCTGGACGAAGTGCATGACGCGCTCGACCAGCGGACCAACCCGACCTGGCCGACCACCTGGTTTGCCCCCATCCTCACCGGCAAGGGCGCCTTCACCAGCGCCTATGAAGTCATGAACCACTGGGGAGCCAACCACTGCGTGATGACCTGCGGCCACGTGGGCCATCTCTATCTGACACTCGCTTCGATGCTGCGCATCCCGGTTTACATGCACAACGTCAGCGAGGACCGCGTCTTCCGTCCGAGCGCCTGGACCTCCTTCGGCACCGCCGATCTCGAGGGCGCTGACTTCCGCGCCTGCGCCAACTACGGCCCGCTCTACGGCAAGGCCTGATTCACTCACCGGACTCTCCCCATCAAGAGGCTTTACTTTCCATCTAAAGCCTATCCGTATTGATGGGGAAGTCCGCCTCCCTAGTTCCACGAAACCCACATCCAAAAAAAAATCATGAGCAAACCCGGCATCTTTACATCGCCCGAAGGCAAAAGCTATTTTTTCACCTTTGCACTCATCTCTTCACTATTTTTCCTTTGGGCGCTGTGCAACGGAATGATCGATGTGATGGACAAGCACTTCCAGGAACTGCTGCACCTCAACAAGCGACAGTCTGCTTGGGTTCAGTTCGCCCATTACCTCGGCTATTTTCTAATGGCCTTACCTGCTGGATGGCTCGCCCGGAAGCTCGGTTACAAAGGTGGCATCATTTCCGGCCTGCTGCTTGTGGCTGTCGGTTGTCTCTGGTTCATTCCCGCGACCGGTATCGCGGAGTTCTGGGCCTTCTTGCTGGGGATCTGCGTCATCTCCATGGGTCTAACCTTCCTGGAAACCGTCGCGAACCCCTACACTACTGTCCTTGGACCGCAGCAATATGCCGCAGTTCGGATCAACATCGCCCAAGTCTGCAACAGCGTCGGCTGGATTCTTGGTCCAATCATCGGCGGCATGTTCTTTTATTCCGCCAAAGGGGCCGAGGCCGCACAGGAGACGCTGTGGATTCCCTACGCCTGGATCGCAGGAGCGGTGCTTCTCCTCTGCCTCGTGTTCGTGAAGGCGAAAATTCCAGACATCGAGTCCGAAGACGCCTATCACCTGGACGACTCCACGGCCCAGGTCTCCAAGTCAATCTGGTCGCACGGCCACTTCTCGGGCGCGGTTCTGGCCCAGTTCCTCTATGTCGCCTGCCAGGCCGGGATTTTCGGCTTCTTCATCTTCTACATCGTCGAGGATGTCCCGGCCATTGCGGAGAGCATGAAAAACAGCTGGTTGCTAGGGGGAGAAAGCGGTTCTGTCATCCGGGACGGCAAGCGATACATCAGCGAACAAGGTGCCACGAAGTTGCTGGCCTACATCGGCTTCACGTTATTCCTTCTGGGCCGCTTCACGGGTGCGGGGATTCTCAATAAAATCTCCGCCCACAAGGTATTGTCTTTCTACGCAGCCGCCAACGTGGTGCTCATGATCATCATCGTCCTCAAGCTGGGTTGGATCTCGTTGATCGCGCTGTTCCTCAGCTTTTTCTTCATGTCCATCATGTTCCCGACGATCTTCGCACTTGGCATTCACGGCCTTGGCAAGAAGGCCAAACTTGCCTCATCGTTTATCGTGATGGCCATCATGGGGGGCGCACTGATGCCCAAGCTCATGGGATGGATCGCCGACAACCACGGCATGTCCGTTGGCTTCATCGTTCCAGCCGTTTGCTTCCTGGTAGTCTCCCTCTACGGAGGGATGTGGAGCAAACTCAGTGGCACGAAAAGCATGCTCGGAGTGGATGCATCCAAGGGCCATTGATCCAGCCACCATCACTTCGAATTGCAATAAAGCGGGTCCAACAGGACCCGCCCATCATTTCAGATCAAGTCAATCGGGCACCTTGCTCACGGGCCCGTGGACATGCCCAACCAGTTCCTCGCCGCAAGGCGATAGAATTGAACGGGGCCGGAGACGGCGATGGGCCACGAAAAATTCGCCATCTCCGGAGTGCCCCCGGTGGACGCCGTCGGCAAGATCGTGGCCGCCACCGTCCAGCTCACCAGATTCGTGCTCTGCTCGATGATGAACTCCGGTGCCGAGCTCATCGCGGCCATGGGAAAGCTCCAGTTCAAGGCGAGTTCCCCTGTTCCACTCATCGTTATCTCGCCGCCTGTCGGCAGTGGCGGAGTCGCGATGGTCACTGCGATTTCCTCCGAGAAGACACTTTCCAGTCCGCCGGACCCGATCGCCTTCACAGCGAAAAAATAGGTCTCCCCCGATACCATGCCCGGTATCGTTAGATCGAGATTCGGGCCCGCATCATAGCTCAGCGTGTATTGATCACTGGCGGTGCCGACGTAGACCCGATAACCTTGGATCCCGATCTCGGCGACCGCATCCCAGCCGAGCTTGATGGAGTTAAATGTTTCCGCAGTGACCGCAGCCTGCGACAGTGTGCTCATCGCCAAGGCAAAGACACCAAGGAATTTTAAAAGTGATAATGGGTTAAGTTGAGACATGCCTTAAGATGAAGGCGGTCCAGGAAAAGCGACAGATAGGCGATTGCCGATAATCAGGTAGTCCAAACGAACTGGCAGTCTATGGGGTGTTTCCCCTACATGGAACAGCCTAAAAAGTCCTTGCATTACAGCGATTGACATAAATGAAAGCTGGATTCCACGGGAGATTCCCGTCCACCTTCCGCGCATGACCGCTGCCGCCGCTGGATTTTCAATGCCCTCCGAATGGTCGCCCCAATCTGCAATGTGGCTGTCCTGGCCCGTTGAAGATCCCCGCCATTGGGGCGGCGCGAAGCGGGTAATGATTCGGGCGAAATTTGCGGAAATCGCTGCCACCATCTCGCGCTTCGAACCGGTGCGGATCAACGCGCCACGAGCCGACCACGCCGCAATTCGAGCTGCCTGCAACCATGCAAAAGCCGTGCCCGAGCGGGTCGAACTTTTCGATCACCCGCACAACGACGTCTGGTGTCGCGATCACGGGCCGATCTTCGTGAAACACGCAACCACCGGGGAGGTCGCAGTGACCGATTGGGAGTTCAACGCGTGGGGTGGGAAATTTCCACCGTGGGACCAGGATAACACCATCCCCGGTAGAATTGCCGCCGCACTCGACATGCGCTCCTTTCAGGGCGGCATGATCCTGGAGGGCGGCGCCATCGAGGTTAACGGAGCGGGCCAACTACTCACTACCGAAGCCGTCCTGCTCAATCCGAATCGCAATCCGGACCTCAGTCGTATCGAAATCGAACAACGCCTCCGCGACGGACTCGGCGTTTCGGAAATCCTCTGGCTCAAACAAGGCATCGAGGGCGACGACACGGACGGCCACATCGACGACCTCGCGCGGTTCGTCGATCCGCAGACCATTCTCGCCTGCATCGACCCCGATTCCAACTCTCCGAACCGAGCTATCCTCCAAGACAACCTCGGACGCCTGCGATCCTTCCTCGGACCCAATGACCGCGCCTTCGAGGTCCTGGAAATCCCGCTGCCCGAGGCCTGCGAAGTCCCCGGATGGCGGCTTCCCGTGCTCCCGGCGTCCTACGTGAATTTCCTCATCGTCAACGGCGGCGTCCTGGTCCCCACCTTCCGCCAGAAGAAAAACGACGCTCGCGCGCTGGGCATGATCCGCGAATTGTTCGCGGACCGCGAGGTGACCGGCATCGACTGCCTCGATCTGGTCGAGGAAGGCGGCACGCTGCACTGCATTTCCCAACAGCAGCCCGCATGATCCGCCGCCGTAAGGTGGTGGTTGACGGATGGGAATGAAGGTCGATCTTTGCGGGAGCCTCGGACGATCCGCCAACTCCCCATGAATGACCTCAAGCCGCTGAATGATACCGAAGACCCGTCCGCGACGGATCTGGAGGACTGGGTCAGGGTCGGGAACTATCCATCTCTAGCAGAGGCTTACGATCATGCCCTGGTGATCCTGGCGATGGGCGAAGCCTGCCGCGTGTCCCAGTCACCGACGGCGGGAGAATTCGATCTGGAAGCGGAGCCTCACCCGTCCCCGCGGATCGTCAGGGAGCTCGAAGTTTACAGCAGCGAAATCGAGCTCCCGATTCACCGGCAACCGGTCGCAAACGAATGGGCGCGCCATTCCCCCGGTTGGCTCTTCTGCGGCTTCTGGGTGTTGGTATTGATGGCGTTTTTTTACTGGCAGGGAGAGGATTCCACACTCGTCGACAGGGCGGCGTCCTCCAGCATCGGACTCTTCGGCCGCGGCGAGTGGTGGCGGCCGTTCACCGGACTTTTCCTCCATGCGGACGTCGGCCACCTCGTGGGCAACCTCGTCGGCGGCGCGGTGTTCGGAACGCTGGTGGCCAGACTGATCGGCCCGCTGCGAGGGTGGATACTGATCCTCGCGTCCGGCACGCTAGGCAACCTGATCACCTCCGCGCTCACCTATCCGCAGCCGTTCAATTCCATCGGAGCCTCGACAGCAGTCTTCGCGGCATTGGGAATTCTATCCGGTGTCGGAATCGCCGAAACCCTGCGCGAACGTGCGCGTCTGCCGTGGTTGAGGATCATGGCTCCAGTCTTCGCCGGCATCATCCTGCTAGGCTGGCTTGGCGGCGGCAACACTCCGCAAACCGACGTGCTCGGCCACGTCTTCGGCTTCAGTTCCGGCCTCGCCGTCGGTGCCGCCGCCGGTGCAATCGAAGCGAAGCGGACACCTGTCACCGCTTGAACCGCGGAGCGGAAGAGGGATTGAGCGAGTCACCACGCCTTTTCACCCCGGGCGTCACACGGCAGCCATAACAGGGCGACGGATTGAACCTTCACGTCGCTCTTGGTTGGTTTGATGGTTTCCGTTTCCAGCGGGAGGGCGGCCGCGTCAAACGACTCGGTGAGTTTCGCGATCCCCGCTTCGAGTTCGGACTGGATGGCTTCGATTTCCGACGCCACGCCTTCGACTTTCGCCTCGGCGTTTGCGACGTCCTGGTGTTGTTTGTAAGCGCCGGTGGCTTTGCCGATCGACGACGTGCCGCGGCTGATGGAGCCGAGGCCCGCCTTCCGCCCGAACACCGCGCCGAGGATGCCGCCGAGCACCGAGACACCGGCCTGCATCGCCGCGGAACTCGATTCGGATTTTTCCTTGGCGAGTTGGCCTTGCGCGGTCCGCAGGCGGGATTCGAGAGTCGCCACCTTTTTCGCGGCGGCGTCGCGGAGTTTGTCGATGACCGCATCCCGCGCCTCGCGGGCTTGGTGGACGATGCGGGCGCGGAAGTCGGCTTCACTTTCCGCGAGCTGCGAGTAAGCCTTAAGCTGAGGGCAGGTGAAGATGTCCGCACGTTCGTTTCGATAGAGCCATTCGGCGAAGTCCTTCTCGACCTGTTTGTAGTTCGTCGCGTTCATTGCGAATCCGGGCAGTTCAGCGAATCCTGATCCGGATGCGGGTTCGGTGATCTTTTCATCCAGCTTGAGCGGGGGCGGCAACTGCGTTTCCCAATCGATGCCGGTGGCGGTGATCGGGTTCACGAAGCGCACCGTGCGGCTGCCGTCGATGTCCGCCTTGGCGGATGAGAAATGCACCACGCCGACCCGCAGCAGGTGCGGCTGATAGGTGATGTCGTCGCCCGACCCGGCGGGCGGCACGAAAATCTCGGTGATACCCGCGCCGACATTCGGACGCGAGGCCGGGGCGGCGGCGGGTTTCGCGTTCATGCCCGGCATGCCCATCGGGTTCGCAGCACCGACCGGAGTGGCGGCCATCATGAACTCGGCGCGCTTCGGGTCCATCAGCAGCTTGATCTGGCTGCGGGTGAGCGGGCCTGTCAGATAGCTCATCACCCAGCGGACGTGGAAAACCACCGGCGCGTCCTCATGCACGTTGTTCATCAGGAACACGCGGTTGCCGAGACCGGAGATGAGTTTCTCCATCGAGCTGCGGTCGAATTTCGCGTTCTGCGAGCCGGCGGCACCTTCCAGTCCGTCAAGCACGCGCAGCTTGTCGCGCTCCGTCTGCAGGCGGCCGAGGAACCAGGTGCCGATGTTGGAAAGCGCCTTGTAGTCGAGATCCACCGGGTTTTGAGTCGCTAACAAGCACCCGAGCCCGAAGGCGCGGCCTTGTTTGAGGATCGTCATCATCGGCCGCTTGGACGGCGGATTCGCGCTCGGCGGCAGGTAGCCGTAGATTTCATCCATGTAGAGCAGGGCGCGCAGCGAGGTGGTGCCTTTTTGCGAACGCATCCAGCCGAGCATCTGGTTGAGTAACAGACTGACGAAAAACATGCGCTCGGTGTCTCCCAGATGGGCGATGGAGAAAATCGAGAGCCGCGGCTTGCCGGCGGGCGTGTGCAGCATCTTCGCGATGTCGAGCGGCGGGCCGTCCAGCCAGGTGGCGAATCCGGGCGAGGCGAGCAGGTTGTTGAACTTGAGCGCCAGCGTCTGCCGCGCCTTTTCCGGCATGAAGGATTCCAGATCGATCACGCCCACCTTGTCGAACGCCGGTTTCTGGATGTGGCGGATCAGGGTTTCGAGCGTCACGTTCTGCTCCGCCGCCCAGGCGTTCTGGAAAATCGCCGCGACCAGCACCGCTTCCGGGCTCTGGATGGCGTCCGCATTCACACCGACCAGCGACAGCAGCGAGGACACCGTGCTTTCCACCCGCTCGCCTAACAGCTCCGCGTCGTCCATGATCTCGAACGGAGGCACTTCCAGCGAACTCAGGATGCTAACCGGGATGCCCGCCTTGCTGCCCGGAGTGAAAATATTGATGTCAACCTTGTCGCGCAGGGTGGCGATGCGCTCCGGATTCTGCCCCCAGTCGGCAAGGCCGGTTTTCCACATTTCCGCGGTCTTGGCCGCGTGTTCGTCCGGGGTGATTCCCTTTTTCGCCGCGTCGTCCTCATTGATCCACGGACGGAAGCTGTTCGCGTCGAGATCGGGGAACATCAGCAGCAGGTTGGCGATGTCGCCTTTGGGATCGATGATGATTGCCGGGATGTTGTCCATCGCCGCTTCTTCGAGCAGCGCGAGGCAGAGGCCGGTTTTTCCCGATCCCGTCATGCCGAGCACCACGCCATGGGTAACGAGGTCCTTGGAATCGTAAAGGATCAGGTCGTCCTCGATTTTCCTGGTCTCCGGATCATAGCCGCGTCCGAGGTAAAACTGCCCGAGTTTTTCGTAATCCGCAGAGGAAATGCTCATGATGCGGCGATGCTGGAAGAGTTGCGGAAAAACTCCAGCAGGAAGATGCCCGGCGCAGATCCATTCCGATGCCTTCTTGACGCGGTGCTACCACGTGGTATAGACCATATGAAATGAGCACGACAGCGAAGGTATTCATGAACGGCAGGAGCCAAGCGATCCGGCTGCCAAAGGAGTTCCGTGTCTCTGGAGAAAAAGTCAGCCTGACCCGCGTGCCGGGAGGAATTCTGATCAGCGAGTCGGATCCGTGGGAGGGATTCGAGGAAGGCAGCCGCGAGCTCGAGGAAGGCTTTTTCAAGGCCCTGGATGCCAGAGACCGGGCGACTCCACAAAAGCGCGATTTCACCGCCGGAATCTGATGATCCATCTGATCGAAACCGACACGTTCATCCTGCTGCTTCGAGGCACGGCGATCACCCGCGCCAAAACGCAGCGTCAGGAAGTGGTAAAACGTTCCGCTGGAAAGATCCTCGCCACTTGCAAGAAGCGCGAGTCTGACGGACACCTGCTCGGGCTATCCGCCATCACCCTCGCCGAACTTGAATTCGGCCTCCGACACGGAGGAAATCAGGACGCACAACAAACTGCGCTGAGAAAAGTGCTCGCGCCTTTCGGCAAGCTACCTTTCGACTGCGGGGATTGCGTACACCAGTACGGCTTCATCCGCTCCCAACTTGAATCGAAAGGCCTCGGCATCGGCCCGCTCGACACTCTGATCGCCGCCCACGCGTTGGCGCTCGGCGCGGTGCTGGTGACCCACAACACGAAGGAATTCAAGCGGGTCGAAGGTTTGGTGATCGAGGACTGGGCCTGACTTCTTTCCCCTGACTCTTCGCACAAGGCGTCCGTGACCAACCGCTATTTCGCGCCGCCCTTCCACTCTCGCGTGACCGAAACCTTGGCGGAACTCCGACCGCTGCTGGAGAGGCCACCCTGACCGCCGCTACTGGACGTCTGGATCACCTCCGTCTCCTCCCGCAGGATGAGTGGATAGAGCAGCGAGAGCCAGAATTTCCCGGATTCAATCGTCACTTCCTCGTTGCTCACGCTACCGTCGAAGTCGGGAAATTGTTTGCGTGAGAAATCTCCGGTGACCAAAAACACGCCGCAAGGATGGCCGTTCACGGCGTCGAACGATTCCAACTTGAGTTTCATTTGGCCTTTAGCGTTTCCGGTGACCAGCATGGGCAGGAATTCCTGCGAGACCGTGAGCTCATCACCGATTTTGTAGCGCTTTTTCCCGAACCACAGGGGTCGCGGAGCGAGGGTGTTCTCGACGAGAAGCTGGTCGAAGTGGGGGCCTAACGTCTGCGCACGGCTGGCGATGCGGAAATCCGTGGGCACAGCGGACTTCCACGTCGAGCCGGATTTCACGAATTCAAACGGGGCCGACGGCGGTTCGATTTGCTTGACCACGGGCTTCTTGGAGTCGTCCGCGCCTTCGATGACGGGTTCGGTGAAAATCGATTCCAGCAGCGTGTAGGAAGCCCTGTCGCCGTTTTTCACGACCTTGGTGACGGTGGTGATGGTGCCCTTGAGCGTGTTGACCTGGCTGCCGAGTTCGGATTTTTCGGTGAACCGACCGGACAACTCTTCGCGACGGGTGGTTTTCACCTCCACCAAATCGGGAAACGGCAGAACCTTGCGGAAAATGGCACCTTCCGGCGTTTGATCGACCAGTTTCTGGAGCTCGGGATCCGCCGGCGACTCGACGGCTCCACTGCTTTTCTTGGCCAATTCGCTGGCGACGGTGGATTTCGCCTTATCCGTGAGATTCTTGATTTTCTCACAGGATGGGGAAATCAGGCAGAGTGCGACGAGGGTGAGGATAGGAAGTTTCATGGGTTCAGATGTTAGCAGCGCAATCGAGTTTTTGATTCATTTCGATCGCCGGATTTTCTTCACGGGAAAGGCCGACCACCACCGCCGGCACTCCGGCCACGGTCTGGTGTGGCGCGACGTCGTTGAGCACCACGCTGCCGGCCCCGACCTTGGCACCGGTGCCGATTTCGACCCGGCCGAGAATTTTTGCCCCGGCACCGAGCAACACGCCGGAACGGATGATGGGATGCCGGTCGCCGCAATCCTTTCCCGTTCCGCCGAGCGTCACCTCGTGGAGAATCGACACCTCGTCCTCGATGATCGCGGTCTCGCCGACCACAAACGAAGTGGCGTGGTCGAGCAGGATTCCGCAGCCGATACGGGCCGCCGGATGGATGTCCACGGCGAACACCTCGCTGGCGACGCTTTGGAAATAAAGCGCAAGCCAGCGGCGGCCGTCTTCCCAAAACTGATGGGACACGCGGTAGGTCGTGAGGGCGAGAAATCCCTTGAAAAACAACAGCGGCTCCAACGGCGAGAAACAGGCAGGGTCCCGCTGGAACATCGCCAACAGGTCCCGCGCCGCCGCATGGACGATTTGCGGGTGATTCTCGAAAACCCCGGTGAGCAGTGGCTCCATGCTCACCCGCGGCATGTCCTCGCGGGAAAGCCGGCGGGCCAGCCGGGCACCGAGCGCTGCGGCAAGCGAATGGCGTGAGAGAATCACATCGTGGACGAGGTGCCGGAGCGTCGGCTCGTCCGCAGCGACCCGCGCGGCCTCCTGGCGGAGGGTTTCCCACACCGCATCGATGTCCGCGATCTTGCCGGCGCACAGCCGGTCCGTATTCTTGCTCGCCGGATAGAGCCCGGCCTGTTGAGATTCGCTCATGAAGATTTCACAGAAATTGGAATACGCCTGCCGGGCGATGACCCAGCTTGCGAAATACCATGACGGGCGGACTCTTACACGGCTTGAGGACCTTGCGCAACGCGAAGCAGTGTCCGGGAACTTTCTTGTGCAGATTCTCAACGATCTGCGCCGCGCGGGACTCATCGAGAGCCGCCGCGGCAAGGCCGGCGGCTACCTGCTCGCCCGCGGTGCCGACCAGATCACCCTCCGGCAAGTGGTGGAGGCGGTGGATCCCTCGCTCCTGCAATGCTCGGTCACGCGCGAAGGCGACTCGGGCCAGGCGGTGAGATTCGCTTGGGACCAAGTTTCCTCGGCACTTCAGGAATCGCTCGGGCAGATCACCCTGGAGACCCTGACCAGCAAACAGGGCGCGCCGATGTTCTACATTTGAACCGGGCGCACCGCATACCTGAGGATTTTGTCAAGAAACCTGAAATATTTCGCTGGATGAATCAAATGATTTCAGTTAAGGGACTTGAGTTCCTTCACCCCTCACTACCCATGGCCGCACCCGTCGAACACACCCACCACATCAAGATCCGCTCGACTCAAATGGAAATGTCGGCCCCCGGAAGCGCCCACCGCGACGAGGACTACGACCGCAAGCTCAAGGACGCACAAGACGAGCTTGACCGGATCCAACTCCAGCGCGAGGAGCTGGAACGCAAGAAAAGCGAGCTCGAGGAGCTCACCGTCCGCAAGCGCTCCTTCCTTTCCCAGCAGGTGGAACTCAGTGAGAAACTGACCTCCTCGCTCACGCTCATCGACCGCGGCCTGTTTGAAATGCGCCAGGAAGCCGAAGACCTCGAGCAATGCCGCGTTTGTTTCGCCGCCCATCTCGACAAGATCCAAAAGATCAATCCGGAAAACTGGAGCCGCGACAATCTCTCGGAAAAACTCGAAAAAGCCTCGATCACCATCGACGTCGCTTCCGACGAATACGACCAGGCTGCCGCGCATTTTGAAGGAACCCGCAGCGGCTCGATTTTTGGCCGGGCCTCGAAGCGTGGCCGCTCGGTCAACCGCAGTGGCGCCGGCTCCGAGTTCATGCTGAATCTTCGCAACGGATTCGCATTTAACCTTCCCATCGTCGCCCTCGGCGGTGTGGCGCTTCTTGTCTATCTGTCCAAGTAATCCACCGGCCGCTCCCCACCACCATGAGTCGCAGCACCATCCTCAAAGAAGACTTGGAACTCAATGAACTCCGCCAAGCGGAACAGCAGCTCCTTCTCTTGGAAAAGGAATGCGCGAAGCTCCCGAAGAAACTCGCCCTCGAGCAAAAGGAACGGGAATGCACCATGCCTCCACTCGCCGAAATCGAAGAACGCCGGCGCCGGGTCGCCCATGAAAACATCGTCTCGCGCGGCGAGGTGAAAAACATCCTGCGCGACCAGAACCGCAGCGTGGCGCTACTCATCCTGCTGCTGGCCGCCACCGGATCGCTGATCTGGTGGGGCATGAGGTTGATGCAAGGATCGTAGTCCAGGACTTCAGTCCGTTCTTCCAATTTCCAAAGCGAACAAGAGCGGCCTGAAGTCCCCGACTACTTTTTCGCCGCCTTCAGTCGCTCTTCCAGCTCGGCCCACTGGCTGCGGCTGACGATATATCCCACGCAGCCGTCCTTGCCGCAAAGGCACGGATGATCCTCATAACAGTCGACGTCGAAGCCGTAGTCGAAAGTCAGCTCCTCCCCGGCGTTGATGTCCTTGAGCGAGTGGATGAAGATCTTCCGCCCCTCGACCCATGCCTCGCAGTTAGGCGCGCAGGAATGATTGATCAGGCGGGCGGTGTTCCACGGCACGTTGCCGTCGATGTCGTTGGTTCTGGAAAGTGTGAAAATGTAGACCGCGGCGTCGCCCGTCTTCAGCGACTTGGCGTGCTGGGAAACCCCGCGCCGGCCGCTTTCGTCCTTGTCGATGAGTTCGCCCACATACTCGATGATCTTCGTTTCCTTGGGAATGAAGGTCGTCGCATACACCCCGTGGCCGTGGATCGCCGAGCCCCGGACCTCGCACCACTCGCTCTGCCCGCGTTGCCACAGACTGATCAACTTGCGGTGCAGTGCCTTGTCTTCCGCCGCGCGGTTCTTCTTCTTGGTTGCCATGGTCCGAGCCTAACGAGTTTCGCGTTTTTCCAAAGGAGGAAGTTGAAGATCCTGCGGCAACGTGGCGAAAAGTCCCCGCAGATCGTTCACCGTCACGCCCGAGCCGTCGATGAAGGTCCAGTCGTTCCTGCCCTTTTCCGCGACCGCCACCTGGAAGCCGATGCTCTCGATCAATCGCGGCTTGGCTTCACCCTGGAGGATGACGCGGAAGGTGGTTGCCGTCGGAATGAGCACCATCCACTTGGTGAAAATCAGGCTTTCCACCTCTTCTCCGGCGACCACGTCCACCTTTCTGCCGGGCCCCACCTCGTAGGAACGCGGCTGGCCCTGGGGCTTGAAGGAAATCATGCTGATGCCCTGCTGCACCATTTGTTTGGCGACGCCGGCGAGCTGTCGCTCGAGCTCATCCATGCCGCCGAGGCGCTTGGCCGTGCGCTCCTTCCACATCGGGTTCATGCGCTCGACCGCCACCTGATAGCGGCCCATCACCACCTCGTCTCCCAGCTTGGCCACCGCCGCCACGGCGGAGGCCACCACGTCCGGCGGCGCGGCCGCTGCGATCGGCTGCGAGGGCTCCGGAGCGGGCGGCGGCACATCGGCCGCGGGCGGAACGGACGCTTCGTTTGAAATTTTCGGCAACGGCGCGAGCGGCGGCGCGTCCTGGGCGGACACCACACCCGACACCATCAAAGTGCAGATTGGGAAAACAAAACGGATCAATTTCACGGCGCTATGGATGCCTTCTCGCCCTACTCGCGTCAAGCTTGCCTAATTGCGCTTGGATTTCCCGGCGGCTTTGCCTCATGCTCCGCCCCCCATGGCGAAACAGGCACTCGGAAAAGGACTCGGAGCACTCATCAAGAAGAGCGTGGCACCGCCAGCTATGGACGGTTTGACCGCCCCGGATGACTTCAAGAGAGTCCGCGACGTGGCGCTCGACATGATCATTCCCAGTCCGTTGCAACCGCGGACCGTGTTCGTGGAATCACCGCTCGACGACCTGATGGAGTCGATCCGCCAGCACGGCATCATCCAGCCGCTCATCGTTCGCGCGGTGAATGGAAAACTCGAGCTCATCGCCGGCGAACGCCGCTGGCGGGCATCAAAAAAGCTCGGTCTCGCCACCGTGCCCGTCATCGAGCGCGAAGCATCCGACCGCGATGTGCTGGAAATGGCGCTCATCGAGAACCTCCAGCGCGAGGACCTCAACCCGATGGAAGAAGCCGCCGGCTACGTGCGCCTCGCCGAGGAATTCACTCTCAAACAGGATGAAATCGCCGCCCGCGTCGGCAAGTCCCGCGCCAGCGTCGCCAACGCCATGCGCCTGCTCGGACTCCACCTCGACATCCAGATGCTCGTCGCCCAGGCCCGCCTCACCGTCGGCCATGCCAAGGCAATTCTCGCTATCAAGGACCACGACACCCAACTTCTCGCCGCCGACCAGATCATCCGCCGCCAGCTCACCGTCCGCGCCACCGAGAAGCTCGCCCAATCCCTGCTCAACGGCGAGTCCCACGAATCCACCGAGGCGAAAAAGACCCCGGCGGCCCGCGAAGTGGACATCCACGTCCGTGCCATCACCAACCGGCTCCGCGAGCACCTCGCCACCCATGTCGCCATCCAGCATTCCTCGAAAAAGGGGAAAATCGAGATCGAATATTACGGCGACGATGATTTGCAACGGCTTATCGAACTGCTCGGCCTGCCAAGCGCCGACTGATGGGCTCGACTAGCGCTTGCCCCGCCGCCGATCACGGGTTAGCTAGCGACATCAAAAAGCGTTCCTTCAGCCTCCTGCTCGCCCGGCGGTATCTCAATCCCCGCCGCTCGATGCTGTCCTCGTTCAGCATCATTTCCCTGCTCGGCGTGATGCTCGGCGTGCTGGTGTTGGTGGTCGTCATGGCCATTTACGCCGGGCTCGAGCGCAACGTGAAGAGCCGCCTGCTCGGGTTCACTCCGCACGTTTCAGCCAATTTCCACGACCCTGCCTCGGTCGACGGACGGATGACGAACTGGCAGCAAGCCGCCGCCAAGTTGAAAACCCTGCCCCACGTGGAAGCCGCCACCGCCTTCGTTTCGGACAACGTCATCGTCGACTACCAGGCCTGGCAGCGTCCCGTCATGTTCCGCGGCATCGACACCTCGGATCCCGCGCAGGTCGAGGGCATCGCGAAAATGCTCGATCTCAAGCAGTATCCAACCTCCACCGCCGATCTTGGCATCGACGACCGCGTGGTGATTTCCTCCATCCTCGCCGAGCAACTCCAGATTGGCGTCGGCGACGAAATCCGGCTGCTCTCCACCCGCAACATCGAGGGCGTCATGCGCGCCTACAAGACGACGGAAAATCCTCCGGTGCGCGAAGCGTTCGAGAAAGCGTGGCAGAAAATCACCGGAACATTGTCATCCTCATGGAAAACAGAGGGTGACGGCCCCTCCCTCACCTTCGAAGCCTATCGCGATACCTACAAGCTGATCGAAGCCATTCTCATCGAAGACATCCGCACCCCCGAGCTGGAGTTGTTGCAGTCGATTCTGGTTTCCATGGACACGTCCGAAAAGGATGAAACCAAAGAGCTCTTCCGTTTCACCACCGATGCCAAAGCGGAGATTGAAAAAGCGATCGCCGATCTCAATGCGACCGACATGGAGAAGATGGACGCCGATACTTTGAAGAATCTCAAGAGCATCGTCCTGCCCAAGGAAGCAAAAGTCGTCGGCGTCTATCAGGCATCGCAGATGGCGGTCACGCCGGACGTTTTCACTCCCCTGCCGCTCGCCCAGGATCTTGCCGGACTGGGCGACTCGGTGCAGGGAATCGCCCTGCGCCTCGACAATCCCTACAACGCAGAGGTCTTCGCCGCGGAGGCCCGCAAGACACTCGGTGAGGACTGGACGCTCCTCACCTGGGGCCAGCAATACCAGGCGTTTTTCTCACTCATCGAGCAACAGCGCGGCATGATGTATTTCATGCTCTCCTTCATCATCCTCATTTCCGCCTTTTCGATGATGGCGGTCATGTTCACCGTGACCATCCAGAAGCGCCGGGAGATCGGCGTCATGAAAGCGCTCGGCGCGGCACCCGGCCAGATCGTGCGCGTCTTCCTGTATCAGGGAATGATCCTCGGCACGCTCGGAGCGATTCTCGGCGTCGGGCTGGGGCGCCTGGTCATCCATTTCCGCGGTTCCATTCAGGCGCTATTCCGGTCGATGGGATTCGATCCGTTCACCTCCTCGTTCACGGGCTTCGACATTCTCCCGGCTTATAACAACCCTTGGGAACAAGCGGTTTTCGCCCTGATGGCCTTCGTGCTCTGCTCGCTGGCCGCGCTCGTGCCCGCGTTCTTCGCCGCCCGCAGCGACGCCGCCAAATCCCTTCGCAATCTCTAACCCATGGACATCTGGATCATCCGCGACGGGGAAAAGATCGGCCCCATTCACGACTTCGAAATCCGCAGGAAAATCGAAGCGGGTGAGCTGCCCGCCACCACGCCCGCCTGGCACGAGGGTCTCGCCGCCTGGAGGCCCTTGATCGAGATCGAGTTGTTCACCCGCGAGTTCGAACGACCGGAAACACCGCCGCCCGTGCCCGCGCAGGAAGTGGGCCGGGCAGCCACCCCGCCGCCGCTGCCGCAGCAGACGTTTTACATCCGGCGTTTCTGGGCCCGTTGGCTGGACCTGACGATTTTTTCCGGCCTCTGGTGGCTGGGGATGTGGCTCGCCCGCCAGGACATCGAGGCCACCCTGCTCAATCCGTGGGTCATGTTCCTCCAGTATGTGCCGTGGTTCGCCTTCGAAGCATACTTGCTCCACAAGTTCGCGACCACTCCGGGGAAATGGTTGATGGGCCTGCACGTCATTAACCAGAATGGCTCGTATCTCGATCTGGGAGAATCGATCCGCCGCTGCCTGCGCGTGATGTTCACCGGCATCGGCTTCGGCTGGAGCATCCTCGCGTTGTTCTGCCAGGCGCTCAGCTTGTTCACTGCCAGACGCCTCGGCAGCACGCTTTGGGATTACACCGGCGGCCACCAGGTGACGACCAGCGCCCTCAACCCGTTCCGCGTCGTCGCTCTGGTCTTCCTCTTTGCCGGAGCCCTACAACTCCAGTTGATCGTGATCTCCCCCTATCTGTTCAAAATGGCGGTTGAGAAATATCCGGAGTTCAAGGAGCAGCTAGAAAAGGATCCTCCGTGGCACCTGCCCATCCGGTCCAAGGAGATTCCGTCGAAGTAGTATGCCCGCCGAATCCCGCCCGGAGTTCGCGGTTTACCGTGCTCTTCGGAAGACAACCTGAATGATTGAACTCCGGCCGGCGCAAGGTTGGCACCATTTCCTAACCGCCACCCATCGTGCTCCGCCAGTAGTCGAGACGCTCCTTGATGCGCTTTTCCATGCCCTGGTCTCCCGGCTGATAGTAAATCTTCCCTTCCGGCAGATAGGCCTGCGGCACGTAGGCGCCCTCGAAATCGTGGGCGTAGAGATACTTCATCGCCGCCTCGGATTCGCCGGAGGCTGCTGCGAGTTTCTTGCGGGTGCCGGTCCGCAAATGCACCGGCACGGCGAGCGTACGGCCGTTCTCCACATCGGCGATCGCCTTGCCGAGCGCGGCGTAGGCGGTGTTGGATTTCGGCGCGGTCGCCAGATAGACCGTCGCGTGTGCGAGCGGAATCCGCCCTTCGGGCATGCCGATGAATTCGAACGCCCCGTGCGCGTCGAGGGCCACCCGCAGCGCGTTGGAATCCGCCAGGCCGATGTCTTCAGAGGCGGAAATCACCAGTCGCCGCGAGATGAACCGCGGGTCCTCGCCGGCGTGCAGCATTTTCGCCAGCCAATAGAGCGCCGCATCCGGATCGCTGCCGCGGATCGACTTGATGAACGCGGAAATCGTGTCGTGGTGCGCGTCGCCGTGGGCGTCGTAAACCACCGCCTTGCGCTGGATGGATTCCTCCGCCACCGCCAGCGTCAGGCGCACGGTGCCGCCCTCGTCAGGAGTCGTTAGGACCGCCAGTTCCAGCGCACTCAGCGCCTTCCGCACATCGCCATCGGATTTTTCGGATAGATGGTGGAGCGCTTCGGGATCCGCCACGACCGGATAGCCGCCCAAGCCCCGCTCTTCGTCTGCTAGAGCGCGTTCGAGGACACCGGTGATGTCCTCTACGGGTACCGGCTCCAGCTGGAAAATCTGCGAGCGCGACACCAGCGGCGAGTTCACGTGAAAATATGGATTGTGAGTCGTCGCGCCGATGAACCGGACCACGCCGCGCTCGATGTGCGGCAGCAGCACGTCCTGTTGGGCTTTGTTGAAGCGGTGGATCTCGTCGATGAAGAGAATCGTCGTTTCCCCGCGAAGATCCCGCCATGTCCGCGCCTGGTCGATTTTGGCGCGGATTTCCGCCACGTTCGATTCCACGCCATTGAGCGATTCAAACCGCGATCCGGTAGTGCGGGCGATCACGCTGGCCAGCGTCGTCTTCCCAGTGCCCGGAGGTCCGTAGAAAATCAGCGAAGTGAAGCGGTCCGATTCGATCGCCCGCCGCAGCATTTTTCCAGGGGCCAGAATATGCTTCTGCCCGGCAACTTCATCCAGCGACCGTGGCCGCATCCTCGCGGCGAGCGGCTCGGCCGGATTCAGCTTTTCAGAAAGCGCTGTGGGAGTGGTGAAAAGATCGGACACGGTGACTGAGCGAAACCATCACCGCTCGTGAGACACCATTCCAGTCCATATTCCTCCCTTTGATTCCCGAATTTTCAACTTTGTTTGATTTCCAACCCATTTTTATGCGTTGTGGCCGGTTTTGGGACCAGTTGGCCGATTTCGGGACCTCAAATTCCTTCTCATTTCCTGATCTTCAGGTAATTTGAAGTCGTTCTGAGCGAGGTCCGCTTCTCTCAGAACTCCAGCCTCAAAACGCCGGGCCCACATCTTCGAATTGATCTCCGGGGGGAAGTCAACCGAACACGGCCGAAGCAGATGGTTGAGAAAAAAGCGCGCGTTGAGAGATCCGGGGGGATATCCAACGCGCGCTTTTCTTTGCGGCCCTGAGGGAAATGGATGCCTCGTCCATTCGAAGGGACGAGACGTCCCCGCCCCCTAAGGAGAGGCCGTCGCGAAAATCAGCTCCAGCCCTTTGTTCCTCCAGAAACGGAACAGCGCGGCCTCGATCGCCGGAGCATCCTCTGCACTCAGAAACGGAAGGGGCTTTTTCCGGCGCTCGGCGTTTTTCAACAATCCCTTCACCCGCTCCAAGCGCTCTGGTCCACCGTTCAGGTGATAGTGCGTGAGAAGCAGCGCGGTTCCATACGCCAGATACCGCTCCTCCGGCTGGAGCGATTTCATCAGCGCCAGCCAGCCCTTGTCGTCGAGCGTGGCGATCGAAGCCACCGGCAGTAGACGAATCGCAGAACCGCGCGGATTGAGTCTCACCCGCAAGTGATCGCGCACCGTCTCGTCCATCCGGGAAAATGAGAACCGCCCGCCGCCGGTGTGGGCGCTGCCGAAATACTCGGCGAGGCCATCCACCAACCACTGCGGCAGCCCGGCCAGCTTCTGGTGCATGCCGAGATGGACCAGTTCGTGGACCGCGAGATCCTCGTCCATCTCCGGGGTGTTCCGGCTTTTTTGCACCACCACCGCCTGCAAAAAGTATTCCGCCCGAATGAGAACCCGCGCCTCCCCCACCCCATGGTAAAATCCCGCGCTGCCTTTCGCCGCCCCGGCGTCCTCGTAAGCCCTTGTATTCCAAAAAAGGGAAATCCGCGGCTTGTATCCCTCCGGCGGCGCGAACAACGGCAACGGATGGAATCGCAGCGCCGCAAATGTCGATTCCCCGATCACGGCGAGTTTCCGTACCGCCTCCACGTCGATGTTGCTGTCGGCATCGATCCGAAACCGCGGAGTCGTCCAAAAATTCCGGTCCTCCACGGTTTTCGGATCTCCGAGTTTTACGTTCACCGGCAGGAAATCCAGCACTGCAGGATCCGCCCGCAGCAGGACCGGAAAAAGCAGTAACGAAAGGAACCAACGCATGGGGCACCTTAAACGCGGAAATTTCCGAAGAACAACTCCCTAATCTCCCCTTATGGCCGGTTTTGGGACCAGTTGGCCGATTCCGGGACTTCAAATTCCTTCTCATTTCCTGATCATCAGGTAATTTGAAGTCGTTCTGAGCGAGGTCCGCTTCACTCAGGACTCCAGCCTCAAAACGCCGGGCCCACAGCTTCGAATTGATCTCCGGGGGGAAGTCAACCGAACGCGGCCCAAGCAGGAGGATGAGAAAAAGCGCGCGTTGAGAGATCCGGGGGGATATCCAACGCGCGCTTTTCTTTTGCGTCCTGAGGGGAATGGACGTCTCGTCTATTTGCGGGGGGGAACACGGCACAACTCAGCTCGACCCCTTTAAAAACGGCATCCTCCTCCAAGGCGCTGGAGAAGTTCCGGGCCACGCGGGTGCACGCTAGAATTTCCGCAGCACCGTGTCCGTGCAGAGCCGCCCGTCGGAATCCGGGTGATCCAGCGTGTAGTGAAGCCCGCGCGACTCCTTGCGGCGGGTGGCGCATTCGACGATCAGGCCTGCGACGGCGACCAGGTTCCGCAGTTCCAGGATGTCAGCATTCACCCGGTGCCCCCAGTAGAACTCGCGGACTTCCTTCTTTAAGTTCCGCAATCGCGCCGTCGCGCGGCGCAAGCGGTTGTCGGTGCGGACGATGGAAACGTAGTCCCACATCAACCGCCGGATCTCGTCCCAATTGTGATAGATCACCACCAGTTCGTCCGGCTCCGCAGTGTCGCCGTGTTCCCACGGCGGAATCTCGGGGGCCTCGGGCGCAAACTTGTCCGGCGAGTGGAGACGCAGCATTTCAGCAAGAGCCCGGCGGGCGACCACGTTGCCTTCCAGCAGCGAGTTGGACGCCAGCCGGTTCGCCCCGTGAAGGCCGGTGCAGCCGACCTCGCCCACCGCGTAGAGCCCGCGGACGGAGCTCCTGCCGTTCACGTCGGTCAGCACGCCGCCGCACTGATAGTGCGCGGCGGGCACCACCGGAATCGGCTGAATCTCACAATCCAGGCCGAACTTCATGAGCGTGTCGTAGATGTAGGGGAACCGCTCCTTCATGAAGCCCCTAGGCTTGTGGGTGACGTCCAGATAGACGCAGGCCGCGCCGGTGCGTTTGATTTCCCGGTCAATCGCCCGCGCTACGATGTCGCGCGGAGCGAGTGAGCCTCGCGGATCGATCTTCTTCGTGAAATCCACGCCCTTCCCATTGATCAGAACGCCGCCCTCGCCGCGCACCGCCTCGCTGACGAGGAAGGACCGCGCCTCGGGTCCGGTTGCGCCCGGGTTGTAAAAACACGTCGGGTGAAATTGGATGAACTCCATGTTCGCGATGGAGGCCCCGGCCCGCCAGCCGAGCGCCACGCCGTCGCCAGTCGCGGAGTCCGGGTTGGTCGTGTAGAGATAGACCTTTCCGCAGCCGCCGGCCGCGAGGATCACCCGGTCCGAGCGGAATACCTTCACCTCGTTCGTCTTCGTTTCCAGCACGTAGGCCCCGAGCACCCGGTCGTCCACCACCGCGCCGAGCTTGGCGGTGGTGATGAGGTCGATGACGAAATGATCCTCGAGCAGCGTCAGATTCGGTGTCTTGCGGGCGGTCTCGATGAGCGCCCGCGCCACTTCCCGCCCCGTCGTGTCGCGGGCATGCAGGATGCGCCGGTGCGAGTGGCCGCCTTCCTTCCCGAGCAGGAAATGACCGTCCTCCTTGTCGAAACAAACCCCGTAATCCACCAGATCCTCGATTGCAGCCGCGCCCTCGCCCACGATCGCCCGCACGGCGGTTTCCTTGCAGAGCCCGGCGCCGGCATCCAGCGTGTCGGCGATGTGGAGCTCCTCGGAATCCCCGGCATCCCGCAGCGATTCGGACAGCACCGAGGCGATTCCGCCCTGCGCCCACGCCGTGTTCGACTCGTAAGCGTCCCCTTTCGTCAGCACCACCACCGAACCGTGTTTGGCCGCTCGGAGGGCGAAGGAGAGTCCGGCAATGCCCGCACCGATCACCAGGAAATCTGCTGTCATGTGCCGCCAGCATGAACCGGGATTTCCAACGGAAAAGGGAAATTTGTCATTCACACGACTTGACCCGGTCGCCCCGTCAAGCCACCCCTCGTCAATGAGCTTTTTCATCACGGGCACCGACACCGGAGTCGGAAAAACCTACGTCACCCGCTTGATCGTCGAAACCCTGCGGAACGCGGGGCAGGACGCCGTCGGCTACAAGCCCGTCGCCTGCGGTGACCGGCAGGACGCCGTCATCCTGGCCGCCGCCTCGGGCGGGCTCGAACTGGATGAAATCAACCCGGTTTACCTCAACACCCCGGTCGC
>JANPKJ010000081.1:0-10758 GCA_031425955.1 Akkermansiaceae bacterium
CTTCTTCATGGCGGCGTGAAGATACCATGTTAGGCACCTTCCAATCATCCGCCGAAGCAGTCAGGCGAGCTCGAGCCTTTCAGGCTCGCCCGCCTGCTTCGGACGGCGTGGAAATAGTACCAGGGTGCAAATCTTGACAAAATCATATACACCTGAGGCTGAAACAGCTTTGGAAGAAGTGCGGGAGTTGGCGGGCGAGATGCCGTTTTAAAACGGCCGAAAACTGGAAGATTTCATTGCCTCCAAGGATTGAAAACCTTCATTTCCGCGGGAAAATCAGCGGTGTTGCGTGTGACCACGGTGAGTTGACGCGCTAGCGCGGTTGCAGCAATGAGACTGTCCTTCACGTCCATGTTAAACCCTATCGCCTCATGCTTGGCGTAAAGTTCCCCCCAGGACTTCAAGGTCATCGTATCAAGCCCTAGAATTTGCTCGGTGAAGTCGCTTTCCAATCCATCCGCCCACCGGACAAGCCCTCGCTTCCGCTTGCCTTCCGGCAAGCGATGCAGCCCTTCCCAAATCTCGCCCAATGACACGCTGGAAAGGAAACATTCATGAGCATGGGCTTCGATCCATGCCAGCACCGTTGCTTGGGAATTCCTGGCGGTGGCCTCACAAACCACATTGGCGTCCAATAGGTATTTCATACGCCATCACTCGAAATCGACTTTCCGGGCGATCTGTTTCGGGCGGTTGCCAAGAATCGGCACCAGATCTTCCGGACATGCGCGCAATGCAGCAGCCAATGACTTCCGGGGAGCCAGACTCCGCTGATACTCCTCTGCCGAAATGATCTCCACTGCCGCTTTCCCATGCTTGGTCACCGTCTGTGGACCCTTTGAGATCACCGTTTCCACAAGTTCGCTAAAGCGGCTTTTGGCCTCCTGCAATTGCCATACACGAGTCTGCATGGGAGGACTCTAGCTCTTGAGTTCTGACCCGTCTAATCAGAATCCTGTCTTAGAACCGCCCGCTCAGGGAGAAGGCCAGGATCGGGGCGGGGTCGAAATCCGAGTCGGCCAAGCCGCCACCGTTTTTGTTTTCAAGTTCGATCGAGCCGCCGAACAACACGCCGCCGAAAAGATTGAGTTTGATGTTCTCGGTGATGGGCCGGCTGGCGCGGACGAAAAGCGGAACGCTGGTGTATTCACCGATCCCATCAGGGATCGATGCATCATCCGCGAGGCGGAAGCGGTAGGACCGGTAGGCGCCGCCGATTCCGAATTCCCACGTGTCGGTCGCGTAGGCGACCTCAAGTCCGGCCGGACCTGCGGGTCCCGGATGGAGCGGATTCTGAAGCGTCCAGCCGGGCGCGAAATTCCAGCGAATGGCAATGATTGGAAATCCCCGGGTGTCTTCCAGACCGGTGTAGAGCCCGGCCCCAAGACCCATCGTGAGCGTATCGCTAAAGCGGCGGGTGAAAGCGAACACGGCCCCATACGTCAGGGAATCACTCACCGAGGCGGAGGACTCACCGGAGGCGGTGATGGATGGTGCGATGCGGAAATTCCAGTCGTCTCCCAAGGACCTCGCGTAGGACCCGTTGAGACTGAGGGTGTGGATGGTATCCCACGGATCGAAGCTTCCGAGTCCTGTATCACCGCCGAACGAAAAGACATCCGCCTTGTATCCCAAACCGAAGCCAATCGATTGACCCGCCTCGAGGCTGCGCACGAGGTCACCATTAAAAGCGGCGCTGGTCACCCCCACGTCGCCGCCATCATCGAGATCGGATGCGAACTGGTGGATGAAGGTCGCGTCCGCCCGGGTGGTGATCGTTCCGGCAGGGAGCGGGGGTTGGGCATTTAGAGCAGAGGTGCTCGCCAGTCCAAGCAGACCGGCAAGCGACCGGAAGGACGGAAAGCGGCGGTCGACGGGAAGAGAAGGACGGTGGTGGGCTGTCATGAGAAATCGTTGAGTGGGACGCAGTGTCCAAGTAAGCCCCTATTTGCCGCGGACTCGATCAAAAATAATATCTAACATGCATTTTCCCTACTGCATCCCGTCGATCCCGGCAGGGAAGACCCATGTAGCCACCGACTGAACCGCCGGGTCCCTTGCCAGTATTGGGTGACATCGAACGGAAAAGCCCCACCGGACGTGATCCGGCAGGGCTTTTTAAAAAAACAACGATCAGGCCAGCGGCTCAGCGGGCGCCGGCGGCGGTAAAACGAGTGCGAAGTCTTTCGACGCCGATGTTGATGGCGCTGCGGACGGAGGCCCATGAGGTTGCGGGCGTTGCTTCACGCTTTTTACCCAAGCGGTGATCGACCAGCGCGGCGAGACGCTCGCCGGTCACGGAATCCACGACTTCACCTTCGAATGAAACGCTCGACACGAGCGCGGCCACTTCCGGGGATACCAGATTGCCGGTGAGGGTGATTTTCGGATCGGTGTGCACGGTGGTCACGGGTTTGCCGACCTGCTGGCCCTCGATCACGTTCGTGAGACCGGTGCGGATGCGCAGGGTGGTCGGTCCGGGTGTGCTGACGATTTTCAGATTGGGAGACATCTGGCTTTGCAACGAACCTCCCAGATAGGCGGCGAGTTGTTCCGTCACCGCAGGGCTGACTCCGGGAGCGGCGACCACGGTGGTCACCGGGCTGATGATCACACTGTCGTATTTCTTGAAGTCCACGCCGGGTTTCACGAAGGAGGAAACCGCGTCCTCGGTGCCATAGCCGGCATTGAGCTGCGCGTAGTTGGAGAGAAATCCCGAGGGGGACTTGCCTCCGGTGGAGCATGAAGAGAGCGCGAGAGCAGCTCCCGCGGTGGCAAACAGACCAAGTCGTTTAATGGTATTCATGAGATTTTTGATAGGTGGGCGGAGCGTTCTTTCGGTCAGGCGCTCCGTCACTTTTTCTGTCACACAATCAGACGGCGGTCAAGATTCCACCGCGGTGGCAGAGTCGGGGTTCTTCAGGGATGTCCTCGGCCGCCCATCAGGGGAATTTCCGGGATTCCCATTTCGGCAGATCCGCGCAAGCTGGTGGCACCGATGAACATACTCGCCCCGAACCTGCTCATCCTCGCCTCCGCCGGGTCCGGGAAAACTTTCCAGCTGGCGAACCGGGTGATCGGACTGGTCGCGAGCGGCGTGGCTCCGGAGAAAATCGTGGCGCTCACGTTCACCCGCAAGGCCGCCGGGGAATTCGCGGACTCGGTTCTGACGAAACTCGCCACCGCTGCCAGCGAGGAAAAGCCCGCCGCCGGACTGAGGCGGGATCTGGCGCTGCCACAAGCGGATTTCGGCGAGTCGCTTGAACGCGTGGTGCGCGCCCTGCCGAGGTTCACGCTGGGGACGATGGATAGTTTCTTCGCCAAGGTGGTGCGCGGGTTCCAATACGAACTCGGCCTGACCGGCGGAAAATTCGACCTGCTCGAAGGCCCGCGTGCGGTCGCCGCGGCCGACGAGATCCTCGCGACGATTCTGGGAGAAACGCTGGATGACCAGGCGGGCGAGGATTTCCTGCATGCGTTCCGTCGCGCGACGATCGGCAAGGAAGAGCAGGCGGTGATGGAGGGGCTGCGCTATTTCGTGAAGATCTGGCAGGGCCGCTATCGATTCGCCCGGGATCTGGAGTGGGGGCCGGACTCGCTCGCCGGCGTGAGGCTGGAGGACTGGGAGCAGCAGAAACAAGGATTGTTAGCGAAAGTTCGCCGCGGGCTCGACGGCGTCGACTACACCCGCAAGGGCCAGCGGGAGGCGTTTGAAAAAGTGCTGGAAACGCTGGCGGACCACACGACCGGCAGCGGTAGCCTCGGCAGTGCGGGTGGTCTGTTGGAAAACGTGCTCAAGGCGGCCGCAACCGCCGGTGGGCCGGTGGCGTTGAAGTATTACAAGGAGTTCCACATCGGCGGACCGGCCGGCGAGGCGTTGCGCGAGATGGTGAATCTAGCCGCCCGCTGCGAGATGGCGGCCGCCCTGTCGCGGACCCGCGCGGTGCGCGACGTGGTCGCCGTTTACGACGCGCGCTGTGAGAGCCAGCTCCGCCGCCGCGGGTTGCTGGGTTTTGACGATGTGAAGGTTCTGATGGGGGAATGGGTCAAGGGCGAGGACGCCCGACTGCGGCGCGAGGCGGTGGATTTCCGGTTGGACGCCCGTTACGAACATTGGCTGCTCGACGAGTTCCAGGACACCAGCCGCGCGGACTGGTTGGGGTTGCTTCCGCTCATCGATGAAGCGGCCGGCGACGGCGAAGGCTCGATGTTCATCGTCGGCGACCGGAAGCAGGCGATCTACGCATGGCGCGGCGGCGAGGTGGGATTGTTTGACGAAGTCATCAACCGTTATCGCGGCGGGCTGATGATCGAGGAAATGGCCGAGTCCTGGCGCTCCTGCCCGGAGGTGCTCGCTCTGGCAAACCAGGTCTGCGGGGACACGGCGACGCTGCGTGAGTTCTTCGGTGAGGCCGAGTCGCAGTGGAAATGGCAGAGGCATTTTTCAGCCGACCCTCTGGCAGTCACGGAAAAACGCGGCGAGGCGCGGGTGGAAGTGGTCGAGGGAAAGTGGGACGAGCGGCTGGACCGGCTGGAAAGCCTGCTGCGGGAGCTCGGCGTCGGCGAGCGGCCGATGACCTGCGGCGTGTTAGTCCGCAGCAACGCGCAGGTGCGGAAAGTCGCGGACCAGCTGCGTGCGGCGGAATTCGACGTGATCGAGGAAGGCCGTCGCGAACCTTCGAAGGACAATCCCGTGGGGATCGCGCTCGGGCATTTGCTCAAATGGCTGGCGAATCCGGCGGACCAATTTGCCTGGCAGGTCGTGCAGATGTCGCCGCTTGCCGGAGTTCTGACAGCCCGGTTCGGCGGGCATTGGCAGCAGGCGTGGGAAGGTCTGCTAGGCATCGCCTCGCAGATCGGATTTGCGGGCATGGTCGAGCAGGTGGTGGACGCCTGTTGGGCGGACTGGTCGGATTTCGGCCGTCGCCGGGCGGGCGATGTCATCATGGCTCTCGCCGGACTGGATGCGCAGGGCGGCGCGACGCCCCAACAGGCGGCGGAGTGGATCGAGCGGCTGGAGGTTTCGCAAAGCCCGGGAATCGCCGCGGTGCAGGTGATGACGATTCACAAGGCGAAGGGGCTGGGATTTGACGTGGTGATCCTGCCGGACGTGCCAAATGACAGCATTCCCTCCGCCCAGTATTTCGATGTCGCGGAAAGCGCGGGCTGGATCACCCAGACTCCACCGAAGTGGGCGCGGGACCTCATCCCGGAAATGCGCGAGGCGGAAAACGCGTGGGCCGCCAGCCAACGGTATGAGGCGTTTTGCATGCTCTACGTCGCGCTAACCCGCTCGAAAAGGGGGCTTTACGTCTTGCTGGAACCACCGTCCAGCTCGCAAGACGCCGACAAGCCATCGCTCGCCAACTGGCTGGCCACTTCGATTTCCTCATCCGGCGACCCCGGTATCGTCTATCAATCCGGTTCGCCGGACTGGGTGGAAACCCTGCCCTGCGAGCCGCGTTCGAAGGAGCGCCCGGAGCTTCCCGGGCTCGGTGTCGGCGTCGCCCGCCGCGAGAGAATTACACCGAGCGGCCTCAAGAAAAAGCAGGCGGCCGCCGTGGTTCATTCCGCTGGTGGGATGGAGTTTGGCAGCCTGGTGCACGCCGGTTTCGAAAGGGTAGGCTGGATCGATGAAACGTCGCCCACTCTGCCAAGCGACGAGGCGGGGGCATTGGTCGCCGGCTTGATTCAATTGCCGAACCTCCGCCCGATTTTCGAGCGGAGAGGACTGCGGATCGAGCTCTACCGCGAGCAACCAGTGGATGCCGTGCTCGATGGCAAATGGCTCAGCGGGGTGATTGACCGCCTCCACCTTCATCGCGACGAGGCGGGCGTGGTCACTCGCATCGAAGTGATCGATTTCAAGACGGATGCACTCGATGACCTCGCCGGCCTGGTTGAGCGCTACTCGGGCCAGATGAACTCGTATCGCGAGGTGATGGAGCGGGCGTATCCGGGGGCGAAAGTGGAGTGCGTCCTTCTTTCCACGCGTGGTCGCGACTCGGTGGCCATTTGATTCCTGCCGGGCGCTTGCTCCGCGTTTTGTGGGAAATTTACCTCCTATCAACGGATCGGGTTGCCAAATTCGTGCCAAGAGCCTTGAATCAGAACGCCATGAATCAATTAAAAGAAACAACGCATCTCTCCTTACAGAAATGGGTCGATGAGATGACCGCCCTCTGCACTCCAGAGGCCGTCGAGTGGTGCGATGGCTCCCGGGAAGAATGGGACCGCCTGTCCACCCTGATGGTGGAAAAGGGAACTTTCACCCGTCTCAATCCCGCCATCCGGCCGAATTCTTTCCTCGCCCGCTCGACACCATCGGACGTCGCCCGCGTGGAAGACCGGACTTTTATCTGCTCGAAACGCCCCGACCAGGCCGGACCGACCAATCACTGGGCCGACCCCGTTGAAATGCGCGCGAAACTGGACGGAAAATTCTCCGGCTCGATGAAAGGCCGGACGATGTATGTCATCCCGTTCTGCATGGGCCCGCTTGATTCGCCACTCGCCAAGATCGGCGTGGAAATCACCGACAGTCCTTACGTGGTGCTCAGCATGAAAATCATGTGCCACATGGGTGCCCATGTCTTGAAGCGCCTTGAGGACGAAGCCTCCGGAGTCACTACCAAGAAACGGGATGGCCACGGCCACTACATTCCCTGCCTGCACTCCGTCGGAGCACCGCTGGAGCCCGGGCAGGCCGACACCACCTGGCCATGCAACGATGACAAATACATCGTCCATTTCCCCGAGACCCGCGAGATCATGTCCTACGGCTCCGGCTATGGCGGCAATGCCCTGTTAGGAAAAAAGTGCCTTGCCCTGCGTATCGCCTCCAACATCGCCCACGAGCACCAATGGATGGCCGAGCACATGCTCATCGTCGGCATCCACGCGCCTAACGGAACCAAGACCTATTTGACCGCCGCCTTTCCCTCCGCCTGCGGTAAGACCAATCTCGCCATGCTCATTCCGCCGAAGTCCTATCTGGACGCTGGCTGGAAGACCTCCATCGTCGGCGACGACATCGCCTGGCTGTGGCCGCATCAGGACGGCAAGCTGCACGCGATCAACCCGGAAACCGGCTTCTTCGGCGTCGCTCCCGGCACCGCCTACGACACCAATCCGATCGCCATGGACTCGATGAAGGAAAACACCATCTTCACCAACGTCGCCCTAACCGACGACGGCGATGTCTGGTGGGAAGGCATGACCAAGGAGAAGCCGGCGCACCTCATCGACTGGACCGGCAAGGACTGGACGCCGGATTGCGGCCGCACCGCCGCCCATGCGAACGCCCGCTTCGCCGCGCCCGCCGTGCAGTGCCCGACGATTGATCCCGAGTGGCAGAATCCGGAAGGTGTGCCCATCGACGGCATCGTCTTCGGCGGCCGCCGGCCGACCACCATGCCTCTGGTCTATCAGGCATTCAACTGGAGCCACGGTGTTTACGTCGGAGCCACCATGGGCTCGGAAATGACCGCCGCCGCGGCAGGCACCATCGGCAAGGTCCGGCGCGACCCGATGGCGATGCTGCCGTTCTGCGGCTATAACATGGGAGCCTACTTCGGCCACTGGCTGGAAATGCGCCGCTACCTCACCAACCTGCCGCGATTTTTCCACGTGAACTGGTTCCGCAAGGACGACGACGGTTCCTTCCTGTGGCCTGGCTACGGCGAGAACATGCGCGTCCTCGAGTGGATCTTTAAACGCTGCAACGGCGCCGCCGCCGGCTATGAGACGCAGATCGGCTGGACCCCCGCGTTTGAGGATTTCAACATCGAGGGACTCGAGGGCTTCACCAAGGAAAGCTATAACAAGGTGATGGCCTTCAACCGCGCCGAGTGGAAAACCGAGCTCGTCAGCCAAGGCGAACTCTTCATCGACCTCTACGACCACTTGCCGAAGGAGCTCATCTTCCAGCGCGAGCTGCTAGCTGCACGGCTTTCCTGATTCGCAAGGAGTGTCTGCCTCGTTACGTCCCGCGCAGGATTTCCAGCGGCGGGTGGTTGCAGACACCACGGCTAAGCGCGAGGCCGCCGATGATGGAAACGCCGGTGACCAACACAAAGGCAATCCCTAGCAGCGTGAAATCCGACACCGCCGACGCCTTGAATACGAACACTGCGAGCGCCGCATTTCCTGCCACTGCCAGCAGGACGCCGGTCAGTGCGGACAGAAATCCAAGCGTGGCATACTCGACCACCAGGATCATCCGCACCTGTTTCGCGGATGCGCCGAGGGTCCGCAGCAGGACGCTTTCACGCAGCCGGACATCGCGGCCGTTCAACAAGGTGCCGATGAGAATCGGCAGGCCGGCGAGCACCGTGAATCCGCCTAGCAGCGATACGACGAGAGATATCTTTGATAGAATGTCGCGCACGGTTTCGAGGATCTGCGTGAGATCGATGGCGGTCAAATTGGGAAAATCCGTGACAAGTTCACGTTGTAGCGCGCCGGATGCGGCGGCCGTCGTTGTCTTCGTCGTCACCACGTGGAATCCCGGTGCGTCCTCCAGCACGCCCGGCGGGAAGACCATGAAAAAGTTCAGGTTGAACTTGCTCCAATCCACTTTGCGCAGACTCGTCACCCGTGTTTTTACTGACATGCCCTGCACGTCAAGCACCAGCTCGTCGCCGATGCCGACACTCAAGTCCTTGGCGATTCCCTCTTCCAGCGAGAGCGGCACCGGGTCGTTAGGATCGGCCACGGTCCTGTGCCATTCCCCGGCGATCAGGGTTTCCGTCTGGTTCATCGCATCGCGGTAGGTGGAGCGGAACTCGCGCCTCGCGACCCAGCGCGGCACACCTTTTGCCTCGCGCACCGGGACGCCGCGCACGGATTCGATCCGCATGGTGACCATCGGCGCGCTTTCCAGCACCGGCAGGTTCAGTTTTCCCATCACGGCCTTCACGCCGTCCACTTGGTCCGGCTGCACATCGACCAGATAGAGATTCGGGCTGTTCGGCGATTGCGTGATGCTGAGCCTCTGGTTGAGGAGATTTCCGGCGAGCAGGATGGTGACCATGAGAAAAGTGCCAAGTCCTAACGAAAGCAGGAAAAGCAAAGTTTGATTGCGCGGGCGATGGAGGTTGGAAATCCCCTGGCGCAGCAGATACGGCCACCGCGGCCCCACCGCCTTGTGGGTCACCCACATCAACCCGCGGGCCACGCCGGCGAGCACCGCGAAGGCGACGCCGAGCCCGCCGACGAGTGCGAGCGCACGTTTCCAGTCGGGATCATTCGTCAGCGCGAGTGCGACTAACAAACCGCCGAGCAGCAGATAAACCGGCAGCGCCCGAAGAGTGCCACCTTCCAGCACCGCGCCGCCGCGCAAGGTGGCCGCAGGCGAAATCCGGCGGATTTTCAAAAGCGGAATGAGCGCGAAGCCACAACACACGGCGAACCCGGCGGCGGTGGTCTGCGCCACGGCGATCCATTCCGGCGCCGGCGCGACGGTGATCGGCAGGCTGTCGCGGAACCAGGTGAGCACGCCGGTCTGCAAGGCGATGCCGATCCCAGCGCCTAACACGGCCCCGAACAAACCGAGAGCGCCCGCCTGCGCGAAATAGATGGCCGCCGCGAGATGGCCCGGACAACCGAGACAGCGCAGGATCGCCACCGTCGGCACGCGGCGGTTGATGTGGGCGTGGACGGCACCGGCCACGCCGATCGCGCCGAGGGCGAGGGAGGCCAGCGCGAGGATGCCGAGGAACTGTTGGAACTTCTCCAGCGTGTCGCCCAGGTTTTCGCGGCGGTCCTCTGGCGTTTCGAGACGCCACGGATTGTCAGGGAAATCGCTGCGGATCGTGTCTTTCAGGACCTTGGAAGCCGGCGGATTCGCCAGTTCCAGATGGACCTGGTGGGAGCTCATGCTGTTGCTTCCCAGCAGCCCGCTGCGGGTGGCATCCGCCAGCCGCACGTAGGCTTCCGGCGCGAAGCCACTGAAGCGGCTCGCCCGTGGTGCGGGCTTCTCCACCACGCCGAGGATCCGCAGCTTGAGATTTCCGAACTCCACCTCTTCCCCGACCTTCGCCCGGAACTGGTCCAGCAACGCCGGTTCCAACAGAATTCCGGCTTCTTGGGAAAGCCGCCCCCATGCATCGGCCGGCGAGGTTCCCACCTTCCCGTAGAACGGATAGCCACCCTCGATGCCGCGGATCTGCACGAGACGCGCACCGCCGTTAGGAAACCTCAACATCGTCGGAAACGCCGTCTCGCGGCTGATGTTCCGTGCCATCGCGGCGAGCTTGGCGAAATCCGCGTCCTTAACCGGCTGGCGCGAGGAAACCTGCAGATCTGACCCGAGCAGCGACTTCGCCTGCGACTCGATTCCCTTCTGCACGCTTGCCTTGAGCGAATGAATCGCTACCAGCGCGGCGATGCCGGAAACGATGGCGAGCGAGAAAATCACCAACCGCAGTCGCTGCGTGCGGCTGTCCCGCCACGCCATGCGCCAGGTCCACGGATGGAACAGGGCGGTCAACAGGCTGCTCGGGAGAGAACGGGAATCGGGCGTCATGGGAAATCGTGCCGCAAAGGGAACACCGCCACCATGGCATCACCCGGCCATTTGACAAACGGCAGCTTCAAAGAATGTCGGAGACCAGGCCGCTCTCATCCCCGCACCTGCCCGTCGCCGCGGACGCGGTATTGATAGCTGGTCAGCTCGCGCAGGCCCATCGGCCCGCGGGCGTGGAGCTTGTCGGTGGAGATGCCGATTTCCGCGCCGAAGCCGAACTCGCCGCCATC
>JANPKJ010000082.1:0-32689 GCA_031425955.1 Akkermansiaceae bacterium
CACTGCTGCCCGTTTCGCAGAAAGTCGGACAGGACCTCGTTGAGTTGAACACCATGCTCAACGACCTGCTAGGCGACGCGGTCGCCGCGCCAACGATCACCGTCGGCGAAAAAATCACAACGCTTTTGACCCAGTCGTTAGAGAATGAAGAACAGACGCGCCGCATTCATGTGCTGGCGCTGCAACACCCCGCCATCGCCCTTTGTGCCGGCATAGCGCACGCCGATAAAATTCCTGCGACCGGAGCAATGACCTACGAGTTGCGCGAGTTTGATCAGGCGGCCAATGCGGACCTCGGCGTGATCGGCCGTGTGACGGTGGATCCAGCCACACCTCTCGTCCTGCCTGCGCCCGGTGCGGCTGTGGAAGTGCCGGACCCAACCGCAAAAGGCAACCTCAACACCAGCCTGCGCTGGGCCACACCAAACGCGCTCCGCGACGTTTCGCCGCTCCATCACGGCTTCAATCTTTACCGCGTGCCGAAAGCCTTGGCCGAAGCCCGCGGTTGGCACACCACCATCGCTCCCACTGCCGCTGCTCTAGCAGCCGAGCCGCTGGCGAAACTGGTAAACCAATTTCCCATCCTGCCACAGAAAATGCTCAGCCCCGTCGAGGCCGCCGATCCTGCGGACATCACCACCATTTTCGCGACAGATGACAACGGCCGCTATCAACCGGGCGGCGTTCCCTTCACGGACAGTGCACGTTTCTACTATTTTGTGGCGGCACGCGATCTTCTCGGGCGCTCCGGCCAGCCGTCCGTGGGCACGTTGGTGACGATTTATGATCGGCTGCCGCCCAATTCCCCACGCCATACGCGGGTCCGCAACGTTCCAAGTTACAATGGCAGCGTGCGCGATCAGCGGTTCCTCGTCGAATGGGACGCGCCCGAGTTGCCGCCGGGAGAGACGGTTTCGGCGTGGTATGTTTATCGCTGGCGGACACCGAACGAAATCCCATCGAAGTCCCGCCAGCTCGATCCGGTGACGCTGAAGCCGGAGCGAAATCTCATCGCTGTTCTCCCCGTCGCCACGCGCAGCTTAGTCGACAATGGCACAACCGCGCCGCCGCCTTGGGCAATCGTGGACGAACCTGCCCCCGACGCCGGAGATCATGGGAAAACCTATTTTTACACCATCCGCGCGGCCGATGGCAGCGTCGCCGCAAATCTATCGGGAAACAGCGCGCCGGCCTGGGGCGTGCTTCGCGATCGTAGCGGACCGGTGGCGACTAACGGCACGGTGAACGTGACGACCTTCGGCCCGCAGGTGACGTTTGTCAGCTACACTCAAGTGCCGCTTGCCGGTCTCACCAAAGACCGTACGCACTTTTTGCTCACTTGCGAGAGCACCTACGCAAAAGGCCTCGAGGCGGCCGAATTTCGTTACGTGCCCACCGGCCAAAACACCACACCTGTTCCGCTAGGCCGCGCTCATTTCACGAAGAACGCCGCAGGAAATCTCGTCGCCGCGCTGCGTAAAACCGTGATCAATTTACCGCCCGAAACGTTTCTCCAATGCCGGGTCACTACCACGGCAGGCATCGTTTCCCCGTGGGTCGCGGGGACCGGCACGCCCAACTCGGAAGCTGGGAAGTTCATCAAGGCCAAATGGAACGCCGCCCTCATCCGGGGAACTGCCGAAGGCTCGCTCTCGGATTGGAAGCACGAGACGGAAGATCCCCTGACCGGCACCAGCACAACGATCACGGGGAGTTTCATCCCGCCCGCCGATGCCAAGGAATATCGTATCTATCGGCGCGTGAACGACAGCGCGCAGTCGCTCATCACCCAAGGCCCGATCACCGCCTCGCCCACGATTTGGACGGATTCCACGCCGCTCGCCACTAGCGCGACGGTCGAGTATTTCGTGCAAACCTACGATGCGAACAGCAACTCCAGCCCGCTCGTGACACAAGGCGCGCCGCTCACTGTCATCGCACCGTCGCTGCCGACGCCAATGTTAGAGCCACTCGTTTCAGTGCTGCCGCTCACCAATGCGAAGACCCGGGTGAAGTGGTTTTGCTCCACCGCCGGGGTCGAGCGGTTTGAAATCTGGGTCGCCCGGAAATCCGGCGGCTTGCCTTCGAGCGTCGGCAGCGGGCTTTCCGCCGACCTCGCCGGGCACCCTAACATGGACACCACGTTGGACGAAACCGCCGGGCTGGACTTCAGCGTGTTCCAGACTGGAGTCACGCGGCTGCTGAGCGTGGGCGGCACTCCGGAATTCGAGGCGGTGCTGCCGGTTTCAGCCAGTGACACCTACACGGTGATGGTTCGCGCCGTCGGCATCGGTGACTACCCGACACGTGCGGTCGGGGCCTTTAGCAATGTCGAGGATTTCACGTATTCCATCCGACTCCTCGCATTGAATCAGCCGGTGCCGTGGCCGGATCGGGCCTTGCCGCCGCAGGCCGAGTTTCATCCGGGTGTTGCCGCCACCTATCTTAGCACCAACGAGCTCGCACCGTGGAAGGGCAACGGCGTGCGCATCGGCGAATACGAGGACACCGCCCACGACGGAACGTCCACCTACGCGAATGACGACACCGGAGTGGGCGGGCTGATTTTCCAAATTAGCGGGACACGTTCGGCCGACCAATATCTGTTTCAAAACGATGCCGTCAAACTGGCTGAACCGCTCGAGCCCATCCCGGGATTGATTCTTCCGGCCGCGCTCTATCGAGTGCAAATCGCCAACACGAATTTCCCCAACGTTCCCGGCGACATCGTCCAGGTCTCTCCCCTGATGGAACAGATCGCTTACACTGCATTCAACCCCTCCACGATCTCGGTGACCGACCCCTTCGTCGCCGTTTTACATAAATCCGACAACGACCTGCCGCGTACCGCGGCGAATTTCGACCACGACATCCTGCTGCTCGACCGCCAGCCAGTGATCCAGGGCGCGCGCTACAAGTACTTGCTCGTCCGCTTCACGCCCGGCAAGGAAATCGAGCGGGTGATCGTGACCAACACCGTGGACGTCCCGCTATCGAACTAACAGCCATGAAAATTTTCCCGCTGCTTCTCCTTCTGACCGCCACGCCGCTCGTTGCCGGCACTCCGGTGCAGGAAACTGATCGCGAATTTTCCGCTGCTGGCGATTTCAATGGCGACACGTTTCCGGATCTGCTGGTGGTGGATAAAACCAGCGGTGTCTATCGAATCGGCTATGGTTCGGCCAGCGGCGCGTTGACCTTTGCCCAAGGCCGGCCGAGCGGCATCGGCACGGTTTCCGGCTGCGCAGTAGGGAAACTGCATGGCACTGCGAGCGACAGTTTCGCAGTGACCACTCCGACCGCCAATCGCGCGCAGATTCTCTCGCCAACCACCACCGGGTATACCGAACCAAAACCCGCGCAGGATGTCGGAGTCGGCGCTAAATTGTTAGCCGCTTTCGAGATGCCGAGTGGCCCCGTGCCGACGGCGGAAGACGATCTGGCTTCATTTGCCACGCTGGATCCGGTGACGGGCACGCAACTCCGCGCCCTGCGCTCGAATGCAGGTTCATGGACGCTTCTCAATCAAACGGACGTGCCGGAAAGCGATGTCGCACACGGCAATCCGCTGGTTCCGGCCTCCGCTGCGACGCCGCTTTTTGCCTACATCAGCAATGATGGCGCGACCAACGGTTTTCACGCGTGGCAAATGACGGGTGCAGCGAATATCGAGGTTCTAACGGCAAGCAGTTTGCCTGCGGGGACCAATTTCGTCTCGGCGACTTTCGAAGCGCCACGGGCCGATATGATCTTTTACACGCCCGGCCAAGCGACGGTCCGCGTCCGCAGAATCACGCCCGGCGCGCCGTGGACCTTCAGCGCGGAAGCTCCCTTCACCTTCGGAGGGGCAATCCAACAACTCGCAACTGTCAACGACGCCACCGGGCCAAAAATCTTGGCACACTTCTCCAGCGGGGCGCTGGCCATCTATGGTTACACCCAGACCGGCGGCTTTTCCGCGCCGACGCCCATCACGCCCAGCGGCGCGACTGGCCTGCTCAGCGGCTTGGTGCCGATGCCCGGAAATTCTTTCCAACTGCTCTACGCTCCGAGCGCCGGTGCCGCCAGCGCCACTTCCGTGGGTTTCAAACATGGCACCAGCGGCTGGACCCAAACCGCAGTCACCGCGCTCTCGCCGTATCGCCCGCTGGCCGCCCATGCGAACCTGCTGTTGCTGGCTAACATGCCGTTTCGCGCACCAAATGTTTCGCTCATCCGCGCTTATCGCGCGGCCGATTGGACGACCGCAGTCTCCATCGGCGGCGGGCCTTTCAGCGTGAACGTCCAGAGCGGCAATTATAGCGGTACGGTCGCTGGGATCGGCTCATCATCCGGACAAACTCTTGGTGCTGCGGTCAGCGTCCCGGGAGGCACGGCCATCAATCAGCAGCACGCCCATTTTTCAGTTTTCAGTTATCTTCCCACCTTGGGCTCGGCGATCGAGGATGTGACCATCGCGCCCGACCCAGGCACCTTTGCCACGGGGGTGCAAATCACGTTCACCGGCATGAGCGCCGGAAGCAGTGTTCTGTTTCGCCGCAGCGCAAGCGCGCCCTTCGCCGCGTGGTCGCCAGCCGCTCCACCGTGGATTTTTTCGCCGACCACCATTGATTACTATGTCCGCACTTCGACAGGGCTCACGTCGCCAACACGCTCCGCCCGTTACGAATTCAGCAAGACGCCTGCCCTTCAGGATCAGGACGGAGATGGTGTTCCTGATTTCGTGGAAGTCGCCCGCGGCTTGAATCCGGCAGCCGGACAAGACAGCGACGGCGACGGTTTTTCAGATCGGGATGAAATCGCTGCCAACACCGACCCTAATAGCGCGGCAAGCAAACCGTCCGCCGCAGCCCCGGCATTGAATTCGATGATCATGGACGTCTCTGCGTCCCTCCAAAATGCCTCGGGTTCCAGCACCGGAGCTCCCAAGAACGGCACTGCAATGACACTACACGATCCATTTGGAAATACGGTCGGCAGCGCGACCGTAGAAGCCCCAACCAGCGGCGGACCCGCGGCAGATTTCAGCCGAGTGAATGCGGTTGGGATTCTCCCAGAACTGCAATACCTCGTCGCCCGCACCTCCGAGCACTTTGATGTCTCGCCAGTCAGTGGTAATGAACGTCGCGGCCGCGAAATGATCGCCATCATCCCTGTCACGCCGCTTGACCCATGGAGTTTCAGCGTGACGGATACCGGCCTGCCCGTCGTGCAAACCGGATGGAGCTGGGGCGGAGTGAACTGGCTGGCGGGCTCGAGCAACTGGGATTTCGGCCTCGGCGAAAACGAGGGCTTCGACGCATACTGGAGCGCGACCCAACTCGCTCCCGAATGGAGCACGTCTGCTGCGGGCTATTCGTCGGCATCTTGGGAATCGCAGTTCCGCACTGCCACGAATCGCGGGGCTCAGCCGTATGCCAAGGTCACTCTAACGCCCGTCACCAGCATCGTCGCACTGATCACCGGCAAGATCATCGGCGACCAACTAGCAGCCCGCTCCGGGACTGCCGTGGATGGAACACAGCTCGCATTTGACCAGAGCTTGACCCCGGTTTTCGAAGGCTTGCGTCGGGCAGATCCTGCTCACCCCGCCGCACCGGCTTTCCGTGTGCAACCCTTGCTGCAGGCGGTGGACCTGGCCGTCGCGCTCAACCTAACGGACCCCGGTTCGGTCGCGCTGCGCAAAATCTCACGCGCCGTCTATGCGCGTCATCAGGCGCTTGCTTCGACGGATCTCGCCTTGCTGCCGATGCCGCTCACCGCCTTGGCCACCTTCGTCCGCACCGGTGCCCTGCCGGTGGAATACACCGGTGCCGGTGCGGGATTCACCGCAGCGGACGTGACGGCCGCAAACGCGAAAATCGCAGCCCTCGCCGCTCTAACAAACCGTCCTGCCGAGACCTTCATTTTCACCACCCGCAGCGTGCCCAGCCCTGCGGGCCTCACGATGGTGGAAAATTCCGGAGGTAATCTTTTCGCGCTGTTCGATGCATCACTCGCCCCCACCGTGCTACCGCCCGATCTTCCTGCCGGGACGCCACTGGCTGTTAGCGCTTACACGGATTTACCAAATGTCGCGGGCTACCCGGTCCTCGAAGTCATTTCACTGCAAATCACATCGCTTCCTTTCCTAACGGGCGCGGACACGGATGGCGACATGCTGGCCGACGAATGGGAGCTGCGGTTGTTCGGCTTCCTCGGCCACGACGGATTCACTTCGTTGGACGGCTCTTCCTACGCCCTTGGTCAGGAATATCTGGACGGCACCGATCCTCTCAGCGCCAGCAGCAGCCCGCCACGTCCGCCGACGCCCATGCGCTTCACGGAGTTCCAACTCGCCTTGGAGTCCGGCATCCCGCGCCTGCGCGCCCGTTGGCCCGCGGCTTACGCGGATTTTGTCACCGTGAGCTTCGACACCAGCCCCGACCTAACAAACTGGTTGGACAACCCCGCCTTCAGTGGCGTTTACATGGGCAACGGCTATTTCGTCCGGAATGTGACCTTCACCGGAGCAAAAGGTTTCTACCGCGCCCACCCGAGACTCAAACGCTGAGAATGACAACTAGACCGGCATTTAGGAATGCTTCCTACCAAGGCTAGCCGCTAAAGCACGGCCCGTCGGCGACCATTTGCTTTTGCGAATCACCTCTGGCCGCCCCTGCGCCACCAAATTTCCGCCACGGATCCCTCCGCCGGGTCCTAGCTCGATTACCCAGTCCGCAGCCGCGATGACGTCTAAATGATGTTCTACCACCACCACGCTGTGCCCGGCATCGCGGAGCCGGAGAAATGCATTCAAGAGCTTTTCAACATCTCCGAAGTGCAGACCCGTCGTCGGCTCATCAAACAGATACAACGTGTGCGGTGCCTGCGGTTTCGCCAGTTCCACCGCCAGCTTCAGCCGCTGCGCCTCGCCGCCGGAAAGCGTGTTTGCCGGCTGGCCAAGCTGCAAATACCCGAGTCCGAGATCCTCCAACGTCTCCAGAATCCGGTGGATTTTCGGGATCGGTCGGAAAAATGCCCGCGCCTCGCTCACGGAAAGCGCCAACACCTCGGCGATGGATTTCCCTTTGTAAGTCACCTCCAGCGTCTCGCGATTGAACCGCCGGCCGCTGCATGCCGGGCACGGCACCCAGGCGTCCGGCAGGAAGTGCATCTCGATCTTCAACCGCCCGTTCCCCTGGCACCGCTCGCAGCGCCCGCCCGCCGCATTGAAACTGAAGCGCCCTGGTCCGTAGCCGCGTTGTTTGGATAAATTCAGCTTCGTGAAAAGGTCCCGCACCAGATCGAACACCCCGGTAAACGTCGCAGGATTCGACCGTGGGCTTCTTCCGATCGGCGACTGGTCCGCTACCACGAATTTCTCGATCTGCTCAAGCCCCTCGATCCCGTCATGTTTCCCCGGCGCCTCGCCCGAGCCGTTGAAATGCCGCGCCAGCACCCGCCGCAGAATATCATCCGCAAGCGTGGATTTCCCGCTCCCGCTCGGCCCGCTCAAGCAAACCAGCCACCCCAGCGGGATCGCCACATCCAGATTCTTCAAATTATGCTCCCGCGCCCCGCGGATCACCAGCTCCCCGCTCTTCTCTTTCTTGAATCTATATTCTTGCCTCTGGTTTCTTCCCCGCAACCACTCCCCTGTCGGCGACTCTATCTCCCCCGGCACCCCCGCCGCCAGCAGTTCCCCACCCGCCGCGCCCGCCCCCGGCCCGATGTCGATCAACCAGTCCGCCGCCCGGATGATCTCCTCGTCGTGCTCAACCACCACCACCGTATTTCCCAAATCCCGCAACCGCGTCAGCGCCCCGATCAGCCGTGCCGTATCCGCCGCGTGCAGCCCGATGCTCGGCTCATCCAACACGTAAATTACTCCTGACAGACCCGCGCCTAGCTGCGTCGCCAGCCGGATTCGCTGCGCCTCGCCGCCTGATAGAGTCCCGCTCGTCCGTTGCAGCGTCAGGTAATCCAACCCCACCTCCACCAGAAACGCCAAGCGCGTCCGCACATCGCCTGCAAGCCTCTTGCAAACCTCCGCCTTCCCCGCCTCAAACTCAATCCCATCGATCCACCGCATCGCATCCGACACGCTCAACTCACAGAAATCCTGAATCCCCAGCCAGGAACCTTCGATTTTGATTGGGGATCGGGGATCGGGGATCGGAGATGAAGATTCATCCTGCGCGCTCCTTTGCGGCCTCCGCACCCTAGCAGTTCGCACTTCGCCATCTGGCTTCTGGTCTCTGGCTTCTGGCCTCTTTCCCTCAATCTTCACCGCCAACCACTCCGGCTTCAGCCGCATCCCCCCACACACCCCGCATGCGCGGTGCGCCATGAACTTCGCAAGCTTCCGCCGCGTGATTTCCGACTTCGCCTCGCGGTATCTTAACAGCGTCTTCTCCGCATCCTCCCCCTCGCCCAACAGCGCCGGATCACAAAACATCTCCGTCCCCAGCCCCTCGCACGCCGCGCAAGCCCCGAGGTGCGAGTTGAAGGAAAAATGCTTCGGCGAAAGCTCCTCCACCACGAACCCGGTCCGCGGATTCCGATAACTCGTCTGAAACACCAGATCGCGCCACGCATCCCCGCCCGGTTCCTGTACCGCCGCCCGCGCCTCCGCCCCGCAAAGCCGCAGCGCCGTTTCCACCGAGTCCGCCAACCTCGACTCCACCCCCGGCCGGATCACAAACCGGTCCACCACGATCTCCACCGCCGCCGGAAACTCCGGCCACCTCGCCGCCGCCTCCTCGATCTCCAAAACCTCCCCGTCCACCCGCACCCGGATGTATCCCTGCCGCTGGAGGTCGCCCAACAAGCGCGCCGGCTCGCCCAGCTCCTCCCTCGGCAGCGGTGCTAACAAAACCACCTTCGTCCCCTCCGCCATCGCCGCCAGCAAGTTCACGATGTCCGCCGCGCTCATCCGCTCCAGCCGCTCGCCCGTTTCCGGATCGTGCGGAATCCCCGCTGCCGCCCACAGCACCCGCAGGTAGTCGTAAATCTCCGTCGCCGTCGCCACCGTCGAGCGCGGGTTCAGCCCGCCGCCCCGTTGCTCGATCGCGATCGCCGGGCTCAGCCCCTCGATCGAATCCACATCCGGCTTCTCCAACTGGTCCAGAAACTGCCGCGCATACACCGACAGCGACTCCACATACCGCCGCTGCCCCTCGGCGTAGAGCGTGTGAAACGCCAGCGACGATTTCCCCGACCCGCTCGGCCCCGTGATGACCACGAGTTTCCCGCGCGGGATGTCCACGTCGATGTTCTTCAAGTTATGCTGCCGTGCCCCACGGATTCGGATCGCGTCCACACTCCCACCTCAATCCGCCGGGAGGAAACTTCCAAGCCTCGAAACTGCCGCCCATGCAATCGCGGTTGAAATCAATGCGGAATACATGTTCGCCTGCCACATAACAATAAAGTGGCGGAGGTAGCCGTGCCCGGTTATGTCCAAACTCATCCTGATGAATATATTGCAACTTTTGGCCACCGCGGGTGTGGCCGCCTGGATCCTTGGCATGTCGTGCCGCGCAGCGGGCGAGTCACGGGTGCTGACGAGTGTTGCGGAAATCCGCAGCCTTTCTCGTGAAGACGCGGCGAAAGAACTGCCGGTGCGCCTTCGGGGGACTGTGATCTACAAGTCCGGCGGCAATGCGTTTTTCAATGTGCATGACGGCGACCAGAGCGCCCCCGTCCATCTATTCCGGGCGGAGGAGCGTAAAATCTGGGTGGGCGGCAAGTTGCCCGCCACGGCAAGCGAACCCGGTGCGATCGTCGAAATCGAGGGCATCACGAGTTCCGCAGGCTACTCGCCAGTGATTGTTCCGACGCGTTTCCACCGGATCGGAACTGTGCCACTACCGCCGCCGCTGAGCATTTCGATGGAGCAATTGATTTCCGGGAGCTTGGTTTCCCAGCGGGTGCAAATCGAGGGTGTGGTCCAGCGGGTGGTGCGTTTTCCAGATGGCCGCTTCGAGATGAATGTGATGGCTGGCGGCCACCTTTGCCTGGTGTCCTTGCTGGCACCCGGAGATCTCGTGCCTGACCAGCTGGTGGATGCCAGGGTGCGCCTGCGTGGGTGTTCCAATCCCGGTTTCAATCTGCGCTCGGAGGCGATCAACATCCGTTTGCTATGTCAAAACACGGCGGATCTGGACGTGGTTCAAGCCGCCGCGAGCAATCCATTCGATGCGCCTCACGTGCCGATCACCCAACTACTGCCTTTCTCGCCGAAACTGGTTCGCTATCACCGGAAAGTCACTGAGGGCACCGTTAATTTCGCGCTGCCCGGACAGTTTTTTTTCATCCAACAGGGAACAACCGGGGTGCGGGTGGAATCCTCCACCGCAGTCGTCGAAGTGGGCGACCGAGTGGAAGTGGCTGGGTTTGTGGAAACCTCGCGCACGTTCGCCGCCATGCGGGATGCGGTGGCCCGCACCGTCGCCCGTGACACGCCGCTCACCGCGATCACCGTGACTCCGGAGCAGATTCTCCAACCCGAAATCGGCGATCCCCGCGAGCCGGTCTCCACCATGGACTTCTCGGGAAGGCTTGTCCGCCTCCGCGGACGGATCGAAAAAATCGAGGAAAAGAAGACCGATGGTCCGAGCCAATTTTTGATCAGCACGGGAGACGGATATTTTGGGGCTTTTCTGGCATCTCCTGAGAGTCCGCAACTTTCCGGCTGGCAAGTGGATTCCGAGGTGGAGGTCACCGGGGTTTGCGAACTGGATTTTCGTTCGCCGGGTATTCAGGGAAGGCCATCTTCCGGCATCACCGGTTTCAACCTCTGGTTGCGCAGTCCGCAGGATATCAAGGTGCTTTCCGTGCCATCATGGTGGACACCACGGCACCTCGCTTTGGTCGCGAGCGGCTTGGCCGTAGTGCTGCTGGGATCTGTCGTATGGGCATTGATGTTACGGCGGCAAGTGCTGCGGCAAATGGGAGTGATCAGTGGTAAACTGCGCTCCGCAGCGGTGAGCGAGGAACGTAACCGCATCGCCCGCGATCTGCACGATACCTTGGAGCAGCAACTCGTCGGCGTGGCCCTCCAGCTCGATGGCGCAGAGAAGACGATTCAAAGTGATAACAAACCTGCTTTGGAATTGGTGCGGATCGCTGGCCGAATGCTGCGCCATACCCGCTTGGAGGCCCGCCGCTCCGTTTGGGATTTGCGCTCCCAGGTATTAGAGCTCGAAGGACTCGCCGCAGCGTTGAGAATGTTAGCAGCAAACGGTGGTAGCCCAGACGGCCCGGAGATCAAGGTGCAAATCACCGGAGAAAACCGCAAACTAATGATCGGTGCGGACTTCCAACTCCTGAGCGTGGCCCAGGAAGCCCTCGCCAACGCGCTCAAACACGCGCAGGCGAAGCACATCGTCATTTCGCTGGATTCGACACCCGAATTCACGCGCTTGTCCGTCCGCGACGACGGCCATGGCTTCGCTCCCGGCATGCTTGAGCGACCGGGCGTGCCGCATTTCGGCGTTCTCGGCATGCATGAGCGGACGGAGAAAATCGGCGCGGAACTCTCCATCATCGGAACGCCCGGAGCCGGATGCGTGGTGACCTTGACGCTACCCTTCTCCGCGCCTACAGCTCCTGCCATCTGATGAAACCCACCCAGACCAGCGTCCTCGTCGTGGACGACCATTTCATGATCCGCTTCGGCTTGGTCAGTGCTCTCTCCCAGGAGGCGGACTTGCAGATCGTCGGTGCCGCCCGCAACGGCCGCGAGGCACTGGAAATGTTCGAATCATTCCGGCCCGATGTGACCCTGATGGACGGCATCCTGCCGGACATCCATGGCGTGGAAGTCACCCGCCAAATCATTGCCAATCACCCCGCAGCGCGAATCATTTTAGTTTCGATCAACGAGACCGCGGAAGATGTTTACCGTGCGATCGAGGCCGGAGCGTGGGGCTACCTTCCTAAGTCCAGCGAGCACCGCTGGCTACTTGATGCCATCCGCACCGTTGCGTCCGGCAAGCGTTACCTGCCGCCGGAAATCCAATCCCGGCTGGCGGAACGCAACCTTCATGTCCAGCTCAGCGAAAGGGAACTCCAAGTCCTGCGACTGGTCGCGAAGGGCAAGGCCAACAAGGAAATCGCCGACGAACTCGGCGTCGGTGAAGGCACGATCAAGACGCACCTCAAGCACCTCCTCTCCAAGCTCGACGCGCCGGATCGCACGCGCGCCGTGACCCTCGCGATCGAGCGCGGATTGCTGCGGCTTTAGGGAGGGTGAGGCATCTCCCAAATGGGAGATACGCGGGCTCTGGTCGAAAGGAGAAAACGAACCCATCTTCAAAAGGGTCGACGGGATTTGTAAATCCTGACTCACCGCCGACACAGACCTTCTTGCGAAGACAAAAGACCCGAACCCATCGCCTCGCCAAGTCCACGTTTTATGAAACCCACCGTCCGAATTCTCGCTGCCATGCGAACCACTTCTTCCACAAAACCCTTATACCACCGTGGCTTCACCCTCGTCGAGCTGTTGGTCGTTATCACCATCATCGCGGTCTTGGCGTCCCTCGTTTTCACCTTGTCGTCCCGGGCCGTCAACAGCGCACAAAAAGCCGTCTGTGTCACGAACATGCGGGGCGTCGGCAGTGCCATAGTCGCCTACGCCACGGACAACAACGGTCGTCTGCCCGGCCCGCTCAACACCGGCCAGACAGCCCAATACAACGGCGATTACAACGGCACCCCCAAAGGATCCACACCTGCGCTCGCCACCTACATCGGGCGATACATGCAGTCTGAAATCGATTTCCCGCCAGGAGGGAAAACCTTCCTCCCAAACTTCGGCTGTCCCTCCTTGTTAAAACGCATTCCCAAGGGCAGCAATCCAGTGCTTTATCGCATGGTGGGGAACAACGAGTTGCTGAAAAACGATGGCAGCAAGGGCATGGCGTGGGGCTATCCCAGTGTCTCGCCAAACCCATGGCGAATGGATGAAATCAATCCGCAATCCGCCGGCCGGGTGATCGGGATGATCGAGCAGGATGACACGGTCGTGCCAAATCCATGGGGGCCCGGCGCTTCGGGACCGGCCCATGGCAACCAGCGCATGGCAATGTATTTCGATTGGTCGATCAGACCAGTCAATGTCTCGGCTTGGAAATGATGAGCCGTTGCCGTGCAGTCGATCATCCGACGCATCTATATACTCATGCAGGTCATGTGGAATTGAAAAGTTCAAACGCGAAAGTACGAACATCACCGCAATTTCCGAAAAAACTCTCAGTAAAAAACCATAACCATAACCAACAAAATGAAAAAATACCCATTCGAAAACACCGCAGCTTTGAATCAGGAAATCCGTCGGCGATTTATCAGGAGATTCTTGTCTCTTGCAATCCTGATTCCCGGAGTCATGGCCTGCGAGAAGGCATCGGCCACCGTCTATTACATCCAGCATGGCGGGATCGCGGACCACGCAAATTCGACTGTTTCAGGCTCCATTGCTTGGTATCTTAAAACCTATGGAACTGGAACCATCGACGCCAATGGAGAGGGCAATAAATATGTCCTTACCACCCAGAACGTTAACTACATGGTCAATAGCCAAGTCGTTGTTCCTGCCAACGTAATGCTCAGAGGAAACAGTACTTTCGGTGCGGATTTGTATGTGATCAAAGCCTCGGCAGGGCTTGATAAAGGTGGCATGGTCAGCCTCAACAACGGATCCTATCTTTATTATTTAACGATTGATGGAAACAGGGAGCCTGCCTCCATTGTTATGGCATCAAACAAAACGAACGTGAGGATTAGAAACTGCATTATCGAAAATAGTAAAAACGACTTTGTCGCTGCAGATGGCAATTTATACACTCTTTTAATCAATGCCAATTACTCATCGGGGCTACTGGTGGAAAACTGTGAGCTAAGTAACGCCGGAGCGAATCCAAAAATCAATCCAACGACAAACATCTCCAAGGGCTACGGCATTTTGCTCTGGAGCTCGACGAATGCGGTCGTGAAGAATAACGTCATTGCCTACACTTCGACCTGTGGCATCGATTTCACCGCTTCGGCGGTAGTTGACATTATTGGCAACACCATTGTCCATACCGCCCTGAATCGAAATCCCACCACCGGGACGACGGTTGGACCGATCGCTGACTCGTTGACGGCCTATCACAACTTGATACTTGCTGCCGAGGATTACCTCATCCACAACAATGTAATCGATTACGCCGGCAACCACGGTGTGCATGTGAGCGGCAAGGTGCTAGACATCCAGAACAATACAGTGAGCAATCAGCAACTTTCTGGAATCATGGTCGATGACTGGCGGTCCGTTAACGAGTTTTCGGAAACGATCACGATCAAGAACAACAAGTGTGGAGACCCGCTGAGCTGGCTGTGGGCGCCGGGAAACTCAAACCGTAAAATTTTTGTAGACCGGGTGAACAGCGGACTGCTGCTTGATTACAAGACGAATATGGATACTTCAGGAGTGCCGTTGCCTGTCACTACCTCGAATTACCGCTTCCCGACGACTTTTGGAAGTCACTGATGAGAGAGTCCCCCAATGGCACGCTGGCTCCGTGCCGTCAAAACATACGATGAAATGTATTGGACGCTCAATAATAGGCTGGGCAACTTCAACGGACTGAGCTTGCTCCACGTTCTACTGATTTGATCTTTCCCGGCGTCAACTGACCGACCTGCATTCTTAAGCAGGTTTTCCAAAACCCGGCATCTCCCAAATGGGAGATAGCGACTCGCTTGTTGATGTGGGCGGCGAACTACAAAGTCAATGGATCGATCTCTCAAAAACACCAGGTTTGAGGGCTAAACCCAGAGCTTCCGGCAGCTCAACCCAAAACCCTCCACCTGATATTGCTTCAAAAATAAACCCATGAAATCACTGTCTTCCAATCGCCTCCTCCACCGCAGCTTCCTCTCAACCTGTGTCTTCGCCAGCTCCATCGCCGCACTGTTGATTTCTCAGTCAGCACAGGGCGCCGATGTCGTTTGGGACAGCTCCACCACTGCGGGCTATCAGAACGCCGGCGGCACCTGGGGCACGGACAACTTCTGGGTCGACCGGACACTTAGCGGCACGACCCTGCAAGCTTGGAATCCAGCCGACACGGCTTGGTTTGGCGGTAACGCCACCACCGCCGCGAGCCCGTCCGGTAACTTCACCATCGCGCTTAGTGGCACACAGAGTGCCGCTGCTATTCGCCAAATTCAAAATGGAGCTGGCGATTTCACCCTGTCCGGGGGGGCACTGACACTCACCAACGCTGGTGGAATCCGCGCGGACCGCGGGACGTTCACCGTCAACTCTGCGGTTTCTACAAGTATTGGCATCAACGTGGCTGCACAAGCGACCTCGTCGATTGTCTTGGGCGGTTCCAACACGATCAACGGACCGATCGCACTGACTGGCATTGGAGCGGTGAAATTGACCAACGCCTCAGCGTTTGGTCAAACATCAGGGTCGGCACTCGTTACGGCCGGTGTCACAGGTGGCACCGCATCCCTCGACATTAATGGTCTGACGATCTCGGGCCGGACCTTCCGCGCCAACAACGGGTTCTCCGCCTCCTTGCTTTCATCCAGCACCAGTTCAGACGCTTCGTGGGCCGGGGATGTGCAACTCGGATCCACCGCCGCCTTCTCAGGAAATGTCGCGGCTGGCGCGACTGGAGCGGGTCGCTCGCTCACCCTCTCCGGCAACATCTCCGGCGGTTCCGGTGGCACCGGAATCCTCTCCACCTTGGCCAACAGCCGCCTGATCCTCACCGGCACCAGCAATACCTCAACCGCCGGAACCACGGTCGCCGCCGCCTCCACCTTGACGGTGGGTAACAACACCGCCACCGGATCACTCGGCAGCGGTGGAGTCTCATTGACGGCGGCGGATTCCGCACTCGTCATCAATCGGAACAATGCCATCACCGTCGCCAACGTCATTTCCGGCGCGGGAACCGTGACTGCCACTAACAGCACCGGAGCCGTGACCCTTTCCGTCGCGAACACCTACACCGGCGGCACCACCATCAGTGCGGGCACCCTCACCGTCGGCATCGCCAGCACCAGAAGCGGCACGACAATTACCAATGGTGCCACTGGCACCGGCAATGTCACCCTAGGCGGTGGTGTGACTCTCGCCGCAACACTTCATACTTGGTATGCTCCCCAAGTCACCCTTCAAGGAGACATCACTCTTACGGGCAACAACCGGCAGAGCGTCGGCTTTCGAACGCTGGATCTCGCGGGCGGCACCCGCACGCTCTACGTCAATCCCACAGGCGGCACCCTCAAACAAACCATCACCGGCAACACCGCGCTGGAAGGCACCGGCCGCAGCCGCTGGGAGATGCAAAACGACGTCGGAGCCATGACGGTCCAAAATGGTAATCTGGTCCTCGCCACCGACCTCACCGGCAATGACTACGCTGGATTCATGTTCCGTCACGCCACCAGTTTCTCCGGCAATGCCGGGGTCACAGTCGGGACCAATGTGCATCTCCAAACAGGGGATACGGGCTCGCTTGGCTCAACCACCGCCAATTCCGCCAAGCTGACCGTCAACGGGATCTGGAATCTCTTCGGCACCCTGGGTGGCACCGCAGGCCAAGGCAACCAGACGATTTACTCCTTGGCTGGCAGCGGTAAGGTCTATGCTTCGATGATCTCCGCTAACGTCAATGGCAGGACGATCACGATCAACGGTACCGGCGGCAGCACGGATTTCTTCGGTGAATTGTCCGATGGCCCAGGCACCGGCAAGCTCTCCATCTCGAAAACCGGAACCTCCACCCAGATCCTCTCCGGCACGAACACCTACACGGGTGATACCACCGTCACCGCAGGCACCTTGCAGTTGGACGGCTCGACCCATGTCAACAGCACGGTCCACGTCGGCACCTCCGCCACCCTGAGCGGCATCGGCACGGTGAATGGAAATGCCACATTGACTGGCAACGGTGTCATCGACAAAGCCTCCGGCAGCATCGGTGGCACTTTGGCGGTGACGGGCGGCTCTTGGAACGGGCAAGGAAGCGTGACCGGTGCCGTGACATCAGAAAGGGGAATCTTCACGATTCATACTGGGGCAAACCTCACCGCGACGAGCGGCCTGACGGTGACTGGCGGCACTCTCACCGGCCCCGGGTCGATCACCGGAGCAACGAGCATTGGAAACAATGCCACTCACAACGCCGGCGGGATCGGCAGCGTAGGCTCACAGGCCATTGCGGGTGCACTCGATTATGGCGCAGGTTCCATATTTGGTTGGGATCTGAACGCGAACTCGACCGCCAGCGGTTTTGACATCGTTTCCGCCACCGGCAATATTTCCGTCGGAGAAAACACCGTGTTCAATGTGATCTTCGGTGGGAGTGTTGATTTAAACGATGCTTTCTGGAGCACGCCCTTCACGACACAGACTTGGTCAATGTCTTCAATCTTCGGCAAGGCATTTAGCACCGGATCGTTTGCATCCGTTACCAGCACGGCCAATGCAACCACACAAGGCTCGTTCACCATCACCAATAGTGGCACCACTCTCGCCTGGACCGCCGTGCCCGAGCCCACCAGTGCGATCACCGGATTCTTGCTCGGGGTCGGCCTGCTACGACGCCGCCGGAACTAACGTCACTTTCACCGCCATTTTATCCGCCTATTTTACAACTCACCAAAAACAAAAGATCCAAAACAATCATGAAACTCAAAAATTCTAACTCGTCCTTTCTTTCCTCCGCACTGTTCACCGCACTGCTTGTCTCTTACTCGGCGCAGGCCGCCGATTTCACCTGGGACAGCTCCACCGCTGTGGGCTATCAGAACTCCAATGGGATCTGGGGCACGGACAGCTTCTGGACCAACCGAACACTTACCGGGGTGACCCTCCAAGCTTGGAATCCAGCCGACACCGCTTGGTTCGGCGGCAACGCCTCCTCTGCAGCGACTCCTTCCGGCCCATTTACGATCACGCTCAATGGCTCACAGAGTGCCTTGGGCATCCGCCAAATCTCGAATGGAGCGGGCGATTTTACGCTGACCGGTGGCACATTGACCCTCACCAACGCCGGAGGAATTCGCGCGGATCGCGGAACTTTCACCATCAACTCGGATGTTGCGACGAGTATTGGCATTAACGTCGCGACACAAACAGCGACTTCGTTGATTGTCTTGGGCGGCTCTAACACGATCAACGGAACAATCTCACTGACTGGCATTGGAGCGGTGAAATTGACCAATGGCTCCGCACTGGGCGGAACCGGAGTACTCGTGAGCGCCGGCGTCACGGGTGGCACTGCATCCCTCGACATCGATGGACTGGCAATCTCCGGGCGGGTCTTCCGCGCCAACAACGGGTTTTCCGCATCACTGCTCTCGTCCAGCACCGTCTCAGACGCCTCATGGGCCGGGGATGTGCAACTCGGATCCTCCACCGCCACCCCCCCCGTTACCGTCTTCTCAGGAAATGTCGCGGCTGGCGCGACTGGAGCAGGTCTCTCGCTCACCTTATCTGGAAATATTTCCGGAGCCGGTGGCACTGGCATCCTCTCCACCTTGGCTAACAGCCGACTCATCCTCACCGGCGCCATCAACTCTTCCCCCGCCGGAACCATTGTCGCCACCAACTCCACCCTCACGGTGGGGAATGACACCACCACCGGCTCTCTTGGCACGGGCGGTGTCTCCCTGACGGCGGCGGACTCAACACTCGCCTTCAACCGGAGCAATGCGCTCCCTGTCCCCAATCTCATTACCGGTTTGGGAAAGGTGACCGCTCAGAACAGCACAGGAACCGTAACCCTCTCCGCAGCGAACACCTACTCCGGCGGCACCACTGTTAGTGGTGGAAGGCTGACGATTGGCATTGCCAGCACCGCCACCGGCAGCACCCTCCTTACCGGAGCGACAGGCATAGGAAATGTCACTCTGGGCGATGGCGTGACCCTCCCCCAAAGTGGCAGCCTCTGGTATGCCGAAACCGTGACACTGCAAGGTGACGTCACCCTCGAAGGCAACGTCCGCCAGCAAGTCGGCTTCAAAACTCTCGACCTCGCCGGCGGCACTCGCACGATCTTCGTCAATCCTACCGGCGGTAATGTCAAACAAACCATCACCGGAAATACCGCACTGGAAGGCACCGGCCGCAGCCGTTGGGAAATGCTCGATATTTCAGACACTCACCCCGCTGTTACCAATACCGGCACCTTAACGGTGCAGAATGGCAATCTCGCCTTGGCTTCGAACCTCACCGGTTCCGACTATGCAGGCTTCATGTTTCAGTTTCCTTCCATTTTTGCAGGCAACGCCGGACTGATCGTCGGACCTAACATACTTTTAAAAACCGGGGTGGAGGGAGCGCTCGGCACGACCACGGATTCCACCCTGACGGCCAAGCTAACCGTGAACGGGATTTGGTCACTAGGATCAAGTGTCGGCAGCGGCCACACCGTCTATTCCCTTTCGGGAAGCGGCAAGGTGTATGCCTCGATGGATTCGGCCAACTCCACGGGACGAATTGTGACTCTCAACGGCACCGCTGGCAGCACGGATTTTTCCGGTGAATTGTCCGATGGCCCTGGAACGGGCAAGCTCTCCGTCGTGAAAAATGGAACCTCCACCCAGGTCCTCTCCGGCGTAAACACCTACACCGGCGACACCACCGTCACCAGCGGCGTCCTCGCCGTCACCGGCTCCTCCATTGCCAACTCCAACAAACTCGTCATCAACGGCGGCAAGGTTGACCTCACTGGCGCAGAAACGGTTGGCACTCTCTTCTTCGGTGCCGTCCAACAAGTTGCTGGAACCTACAGCCTCAGCGGCGGAGTTGGCATCATCGCCAGTTCGAACTTCACCGGTTCGGGAACCCTTGTCGTCACGTCCGGGCCACCTTCCGGCTATACGATCTGGGCAAGCGCCAACGCTAGCGGCCAAGCCGCCAACTTGGACTTCGACAACGATGGAGTTTCTAACGGCGTTGAGTATTTCATGGGAGAAACTGGCTCTACCTTCACCGCCAATCCGCCGATAGTGACCACCGGTTTGGTGAGAACCGTCACCTGGCCGCGCGATCCCGCCGCCGTGGCCACCTTCAAGGTGCAGCTTTCCGACACTCTCGAGGCCGGCGGCTGGACCGACATCGTGCCGCCGAATGCCAGTATCGACGAAAGCAATCCAAACCAAGTCACCTACACCTTGCCAAGCGGCGCGCCGAAGAAATTCTGCCGTCTGTCAGTGACGCCGTGACCGGCCCTAGCACTGGCTCGGGGAAGACCTCGTCCGCCGCAGGCCCCTCCACCAGCTCATCGGGCTGCTGGTGGGGGGGGTATTCGTTTCAACACCGCTTATTCTGAAAATCAATAACCAATCCCCATGCCGGCTGCTAGATCCGTCACCGCTCGGGTCCTGCTAAACTCATGAAACCTTCGTCATACCTTCTGCCTCTGGGTGCCCTGCTTGTTTCCACGCTGGCCGCGAAAGCGGCCGATGGCACTTGGACCAACAACGGCAACGGGCTTTGGAGCACCGCTTCCAATTGGAGCGCTGGCGTGGTGGCCGATGATTCGGGGTTCACCGGCAATTTCAACTCGATCGATATCACCGCCGACCGGACCGTGAGCCTCGACTCCGCCCGCATCCTCGGCCACCTCAACTTCGGCGATACCACCAGCTCCAGCGCCGGAAGCTGGATTTTGAATAACAACGGCGTGGCCGCCAACATTCTCACCTTCGCCGGTGCCACGCCCACCATCACCGTCAATGCACTCGGCACGAACAAGTCCGCGACGATCAGCGCGGTGATTGCCGGGAACTCCGGACTCATCAAGAGCGGAGCGGGCAGCCTTTCCCTGAGCGCTGCGAATACCTACAGTGGCGGCACCACGATCCAGTCGGGAACCCTCGGGATTGGCATTGCCAGCACCACCACTGGCACCACCCTCACCAGTGGTTCCACCGGTGTGGGGAATGTCACCCTCGCTGGCGGCGTGGCGTTCTCGGACAGCGGCAACCTATGGGTGGTTCCCACGCTGACCTTGCTGGGAGATATCACGCTGAACGGCACCACCCGGCAGCGGATGGCCTGCAAGACGCTCGACCTCTCCGGCGGCACCCGCACCATCTCTATCAACTCCACCGGCGGCAATACCAAGCAATCCATCATCGGCGACACCGCTCTGGAAGGCACCGGTCGCAGCCGCTGGGAAACCCAGAACACGCTCGGCACGATGGTGGTCCAGAACGGCACCCTTGCCCTTGCGACGAACCTCACCGGGACCGATTACGCCGGTTTCATGTTCCAGTTTCCCTCGATCTTTGCCGACAATGCCGGAGTCATCGTCGGACCCAACGTCTATTTGCAGACCGGGTTGGAAGGCGCACTCGGCACGACGACCGATTCCACCCAGACGGCCAAGTTGACGGTGAACGGCATCTGGACGCTGGGTTCCACCGTCGGAACCGGCCACACGGTCCATTCCCTCGCCGGCAACGGCAAAATCTACGCCTCGATGAATGCCGCGAACGTCACCCCCCGGACGATCACCTTCAACGGCACCACGGGCAGCAGCAATTTCTCCGGAACTCTCCATGACGGACCGGGCACCGGCAAACTCTCCCTTTATAAAAACGCTGCCTCCACCCAGATCCTCTCTGGCGTGAATACCTACACCGGCGACACCACGGTCACCGCCGGCATTCTGCGGCTGAGCGGTCCGGGCACCTTGGGCAACGGTGCCGGTCTCAATCTCTCAGGGGGGGTGCTGGATCTCGGCGGCCTGAGCCAGGCCGTCGGCGCGGTGAATCTCACGGCCGCCGCAGCGACCGGCGATACCATCACCCCAGGGATTCTAGCCTGGACTTCCTGCTCCACCAGCCTCGCCACCGGCAATGCCATCGTCCGCGCCAGTCTGCTGTCAAATGGAACCGCGGGTCTCACTAAAACCGGTGCCGGCACGCTCACGCTTTACTCTCCGGTCCTTGCCAAAACGGTAGGCACCACCAGCGGCAGCAAGACGGTCACCATGGCCGACACCGGAGGAGTCTTGGTCGGAGATATCATGACCGGCACGGGATTCGCCGCAAATGCAGCGGTGACCGCGATCACCCCGAATACCAGCGTGACGATTTCAGTGAACGCCACCGCCAGCGGCAGCGCCGTCGCCGCGACCGTCATCCACCCGAGCACCTACACCGGCCCGACTTCCGTCAATGAAGGCATATTGGTCGTCCATGGCGGCGGCTATTCCTCAACGACCCGCGCCGTGAACGTGTCCATGCTGGGCGCGACCGGCGTTGGCAACGAAACCATCGTGGCTTCCGGCGCCAGAGTCGAGTTTTCCAGCGGCTTCTACCATAATTGCGCGGAGTCGTTCGTGATCAGCGGGACGGGTGTCTCGTCGACGGGTGCCTTGTTCTTCGGCAACTCCAACTGGAACTTGACTGGGATGCTCGCGCTGGCAGCGGATGCGAAAATCACCGGCGGCCAGAGCGCGTTTTCCGGCACCATCAATCTCGGCAGCTCCATTCTGACCATCGCAAAAAATAGCGCGGTGGTGGATAGCTGGAGCGCGCCCGTTTCCGGCACGGGCGGGCTGACGATGGCAGGGGGGAGCAGTTCCACCAAGTTAACTTTGACCGGTGCGAATACCTACACCGGACCGACCACGATCAACTCCGGCATCCTGAGCATGGGGATCTTTGGAAACGGCGGCCTCGCCAGCAGCCCGGTCGGCTCCTCCACCAGTGCTCCGGAGAACCTGGTCCTCGACGGCGGCACGCTGCAATACACCGGGGCGACCGCCAGCAGCAACCGAAGCTTCACACTCGCCGCCAGAACCACCAGCACCTTTCAAATCACCAACCCCGCAACCACCCTGACCTTGTCCGGTTCCAGCAGCGCGACCTCCGGCTCCTTGATCAAAGCCGGTGCCGGAACCTTGCGGCTCATGGGTGCCAACTCCCACACCGGAGCCACCACGGTCGCCGCGGGAACGCTGACCTTGGGGGCTTCGGGTTCGATTGCCAGCTCGTCCGCCATCCATATCGCCGCCGCTGCGATGCTCGACGTCTCCGCAGCAAATTTCACCGTGGGAACCGCGCAAACCTTGAGCGGCTCCGGAACGGTGTACGGCTCGGTAACCGTCAACGGCACGTTGGCACCGGGTGCCGGCGACGCCCTTAAATTCAACGGTTCCCTGAGCTTGGCGCCGGGGAGCACGACGGTCGTGGCGATCGCACGTAACGGGTCGGCCCTCACGACCAACAGGATCCAGGTTTCCGGCAGCCTGAATTTCGGCGGCACGCTGGTCATCTCGAATACCGGTGGGGATTTGTTGCAAACCGGGGACAGTTTCGTGTTTTTCGACTCCAGCGGCAGCACTGGCTCTTTCAACAGCGTCTCCGCTCCGCCCGGCTACACGTTCGACTCAAGCCAGCTCGCCGGTGGAAAAATCGTCGTCCTCACCGCCCCGCCGCCACCTGGGTTCCAATCCTTCAACGTCAGTAGCGGGATGATTTCGCTCGCATGGCCAACCAATTACAGTGGCTGGTTCGTCCAGTCGAATTCGGTCAGTCTCGCGCCGGACGGGTGGATGGATCTGGTGGGTTCCAACGAAGTCACCAGCATGAGCTTTCCGATAGACCCTTTGCTCAAGCATGAGTTCTTCCGGATGCGCCGCCCCGGCACGATTGATTTCCCAAGCGATCCGCTGGCGAAAGGCGGGGCGCTCGATATCGCGACCGTCTGGTCCGGCGTGTCAGTCGGCTTCGCTTTTGTCACGGTTCAGGATGTGCAGATCGCTGCTTACTACAATCCGGCGCGCAAGCTGACCTTGGCGGCGCGGAATATCAATTCCACGCAGTGGTATATCCAGACCACCGCCGAAACCTTCGCCGGTTGGGATGTCCACAATTACATCGCGATGAGTGTGGATCCTAGCGGCCAAGTGCATGTGGCGGCAAACATGCATGGCGACGTGATGAACTATTTCCGCACCTCGCAGCCGGTGACCGATGCCGCCCAGTTCCAGGCGCCGGGATTTGTCCAACAGCTTTCCCCGCTTTGGAATGCGAGCTTCGAGAACCGATCCACCTATCCTTTATGGTTCACCGGCCCGAACGGCGAGTTTGTTTTCCACTACCGCAACCATACCGGCAACAATATCGGGTCACATCATTTGATGAAATACAACACCACCGCTCGAACTTTCGCTCAGGCATCGGGTGCGACGCCGGTCTTCTCCTGGACGGGAAACTACAGCGTCTATCCCGCCTTCCACGTCAGCGGAGGATATGTCCACTGCCTCTACATGTGGCGTGCCAGTGGTGATGTGGTGTCGAATTACCGCCTCTCCTACGTGCGCTCCAGCGACATGGTCAACTGGACGGACGCCTTCGGCCGCGCGCTGACCCTGCCCATCGGCCCGTCCACTTCGTTCGCCACCATCGACAACGTGCCCCAAAGAGGTGGCCTTTTCAACGGCCAGCCGCAGCTCTCGTTCGACCGTGATGGCGTCCCCTTGGTCGCCTATCACAAATTCGACGGCGCTGGGAAATCGCAGGTGTATGCCGCCCGGCCGGTCCCGGGCAGCTTGTCATGGAAAATCGTCCAGCTCACCGCGTCCACCATGACGTGGAATTTCAGCGGCACGGGGGCGATACCGCCCGGCGGTTCGGTGAGCAGCGGCTTTCACGCCGACGATCGGCTGGACGGTCTCGCCACGGTCGGCGTCACGCTAAGAGATGCCGACGGCGTAATCGACCCTAGCAGCGGAAACTATACCTTGGATGAAACGACTTTGGAAAACCTGATCGGAACCATTCCCAACGCCAGTTCGTATGCATCGGCCAACACCCCGGCCACCAACACCAGCGACGTGGATCCCAATGGGGTTGAAAATACCTACGTCGCCCCCGTGACAGGAGCCACCATGGGCATCCGCCGCCTCGACTCGGCGGGTGTTGAATTCGCCAACATGCATTACTATTTGCGCTGGGAAACCTTGCCCGGCGATAACCGCGACCAGGTCAAGAGAGACGCTTCGGGCCAACCGATCACTCCCACGCCTTCGCTGATGCGCGTTTATCGCACCCAGGCGGAGTTCGGCAACTCGTTGACGAGCACCGGCGGCACCTTTTATGGGAGGATGTTCAAACCCATCAGCGCCAATCTCTTCGGTGCGATGACGCGGACCAGCGACTCGACCCTGCCCTTCGGAGCATCGCTGTCGAGCGCCTCCACCGGGACCGCCAATTTCGCCGAATGGGTGTTCAGCGTGGATGCCGCCGGCGACTATGCGCTGGGCGGTTCCGCATTCACGGACTCGGAGTCCAGCGACAGCTTCTGGGTGCAAATGGACAATGGCCCGCTCATCGACTGGCGAGTGCGCGGCCGCTGGAACTACCAGCCGGTCACCGCCGGCGGCGGCAACGGCATGACCCGGTTCGATCTATCCGCCGGCACCCACACGCTCCGCCTCTACGCCCAGGAGGCGGATACCAAGCTCGCCTATTTGTGGCTGAACAGACCGAGCACGTTGAAAACCCCGTCGCTGTTGCCCCTGTCTTACGACGGATTCACCCTCGCGTCCGATCCTAAATCCGTCAGCGGCTATTCCTTGAAATCCGCCGTCGGCAGCAATCCGACCGCCAGCACCGCGCGCTATCAGGTTCCGGTATTGCAAACCGGAAACTACATTCTACTCGGAAGGACACGGGCACCCAGCGCAAGCTCTGACAGTTTCTACCTCGCCCTCAACGGCGGTATCTCCCAGCTCTGGACGCTTCCGATCAGCGGCGGCGATTGGGTCTGGCAGGCATTCGGGACCACCCAGGCTCTCAGCGCGGGAACCCTCGACTTGGAAGTCACCGGCAGAGAGGGCGGTGCCGAGCTTGATTCCTTCATGCTCCTGAAAGTCCCATGAACCCGCCGCCGTGGACACCTTCAACATGCAGCTTTCCGACATCGTACCACCGAATGCGAGCATCGACGAAAGCAATCCAAACCAAGTCACCTACACCCTACCTAACGGCCCGCTTAAGAAGTTCTCCCACCTCTCCGTGAATCCGTAGTTAACTCAGAACTTCACCCCTTTTCATGTTTGCAAAAGTTCCCTTCACCATCCTGCTAGGTTTAGGCCTCGCCGGCCAATCACTGCTTGCCGACGACTTCAACCGACCCAACGTCGCCTACAGCAATGACGGCGCTAAACTCGGTTGGTATTGGCAAGCCAGCGGTGCGGGAAATTGGTCACTGACCACTCATGAAATCCTAGCGAACAACTCCAGCAGCTCACTCCAGCAAAGCGACCAAACTCTCTATCACACCCGGGTCTCATTGATCCCGGGCGCTTGGAGCGCATCGGTGGACGTCAGGTCGGACACCTCGAACCGCTGGTTGGGATTCGTCTTCATGGTAGGGGCCGCCGGAATGGATCACTATCAGATCCGGTTGAAGTCCGGGTCCAATGAAGTGCAGGTGTTGCAACGGGGCTCTGGCGGAAGCCAAAATATCTCCTTGGGAAATGTTTCAACCGAAACCTTTGCTACTGGAAAATTTTACAAAATCAGTGCCTGGTCCACAGTCGTCAACCAGACCAACTGGAACGTGAAGAACCCAGCGGGAGTCATCGTTGCCAGTGGTTCATTCATCGACTCGACCTATACCACTGGCTACGCCGGCATCATCAAATCCGCCGGAGACCCCAGCGCCGACAGCTGCCGTTTCGACAACTTCTATGTCCGGGAAATTACCGTCCCGCCGATTACCCAGCCACATCCAAGGATTCTCGTCACTTCCGCAGATGTCGCCAACATGCAGGGCGCGATCGATGCCAAGATAGAGCCCCGCTACTCCGCTTGGTTGGATCTGAAAGGCCGCGCAGATGCCTGGAGCGATGACGCGGTTTCCGCCCCCTACACCGGGCGCGACTCGTCGCTATTCTTCGCCCAAGCCAGGAGTGCCGGCAGCTTGTCCTCTAAAATGGCGCTGGCTTGGCTACTTAAACGGGATTTCAACCATGCCGCCAAAGCCAAGGAAATCCTCCTAACATGGGCGCAGGCCACGCCGCTGCCCGGCACGGATTTCGACCCTAACATCCGCTTCGCCAACTCCGGGATGGAACTGGCCCGCAGCATCAACGGCTTTATCTTTGCTTACGACTATCTCCACGACGTGCTCTCGCCCACCGAAAGAACCGTCGTCGAAACCTGGTTCCGGGCGATGCTTCCGAGCATCCAGGAAGGAATCGACCGCTGGGACGCGCCGTTCCGCCGGAATACAGGTGATCCGCGTGGCTACAGCGAATCCCCAAACCTTAACGACATCTATTTCCACGGCCAACTCTACCAAAACCATTTAGTCTCGCACACCATGGGCCATCTCCTCATCGGCTATGCCCTCGGCGATCAGGCGCTCGTCCAGTTCGCAGTGGACAGTCCGGAAAATCCCCGGGATTTCCTTGAGCTGTTCGAGGGCATCATCCTGATGGCGGGTGATCCTTCCGCAAACAGTGGCGACCCCATGAATCCGCCGCCACAGGATGGCGAGATCATCGATCGCTATCGCCACATTGATACTGGCGATGGTCACCCGAACGGCGCTGGCTTAGCCTATGCCAGTCTCTCGCTCCACCAAATGATGGCGATGAGCGAGACACTCTTCGCCAACGGGTTGGATTTCTATCAGCGCACCGGGGCCTATGGCGAGACCTTGGAAAAACCGTTTGAATTCTACGCCGACTTCTACCGCCTGGGAGACGACACAATCAAGGGCGGTTTCTACACAGGAGAGGGAGTTACAGCCGGTAGCTATCCTGTCGCGGTTTTCGAAGTCGCGAACAAACGCTACCCTGAAAACCCGGAAATCAAGGAGTTGCTGGATTCCGTGGCAAGATATGATGTGGATCCCAGTGGTTATATGGAAACCTATTTCTGTTACCCAACTCTCACGCATGGAGTGGTCGCATCGTGGACGGGAGCGACGACATCGGATTTTCAAACCGCTGCCAATTGGGAAGCCGGCCTGCCCGTCAATGATATCAGCACGGAGATCGCCCACTTCGACATCACCCCTCTCAATCAACCGCAATTGACGGCGGATCGTGCGGTCGCAGGTCTCGAGTTCGGCGTGTCAGGGATCACCCTGACAGCGGCGAGCACACAGGCTCTAACACTCGGCGCGTCCGGCATCATCAGCAATGGCTCGAACACCATAAGCGCCGCCTTGAATCTGGCCGCCAGCCAGAGCTGGAACGTCTCCACCGGCAGCAAACTGATCGTCGCCGGCGCCATCGCCGGTGCAGCCGACCTCACCAAGACCGGCAACGGCACACTGGCTCTCTCCAGCGCGAATACCCACAGCGGTCGGATCATGCTCAACGTCGGTAAGATAGAGCTCAATTCCGCACAAGGCAGCAGCGGACCACTCACGGTCGGCTCCGGAACCACTTTGGCGATGACCCTTGCAGGAACCAGCCAATGGTCGCCAAGTAATATTACCCTGGATGGCGCGGCAGGACTTGAGTTCTCCGGTGTGACCAGCACGACCACCGCACCGATCACCACCGGAACTCTCGCAAAGAACGGCAGCACCGCGATTCACATCCTAAGCGGAGTATTCGCGACCGGGCAGAGTTATCCGCTGGTTCAGTTCACCACCACCACTGGATCGGGAGAGTTTACGATTGGTTCACTCCCCACCGGCGTCGTCGCCAACTTGAGCACCAGCGGTAACACTCTTTTTCTGAATATCATCAGTCCTGTCCCATTTACATGGGTCGGAAATATAAACGGCTCGTGGGACACCACAGTCGCAAACTGGAACAATGGCACAGGAGTCGCCTCTTACATCAACGGTGCCCGGGTGGCCTTCAACGACACTGCCACCGGCCCCACCACGGTAACCATGGCATCGGCTGTCTCTCCGGGTGCGATGCTGGTCAACAACTCCATTAAAAACTACACCCTCAGCGGCCCAATCAGCGGTATCGGCGGCCTTACAAAGAATGGCAGCGGCAACCTAACTCTATCCGGGGCTAACACCTACACGGGTGGCAGCAATGTCACTGCAGGCAGCCTTACCATCGGCATTGCAAGCACCAAAAATCTCAGCACCCTCATTAGCGGTGCCACCGGCAAAGGCAATGTCTCCCTCAGCGGTGGTGTGACGCTCGCCCAGAGCAGTAACATTTGGTATGCCCCCCAAGTCACCCTTCAAGGAAACATCACTCTTACGGGTACCTCTCGGCAGAGCGTCGGCTTTTCAACGCTGGATCTCGCGGGAGGTTCCCGCACGATATCCATTCATCCTACCGGCGGCTTGATCCAACAAACCATCGCCGCCAACATCGCGTTGGAAGGCTCCGGTCGCAGCCGTTGGGAAATGCAAAATGACCTCGGTGCCATGACCGTCCAGAACGGCAAGCTGATCCTAGCAACCAATTTAACGGGCAACGCCTACGCCGGTTTTATGTTTCGGCACGCCACCAGTTTCGCAAATAATACTGAAGTCACCGTTGGAGCCAACGTGCACCTCCAAACAGCGGATGCAGGCTCGCTTGGCTCCACCACTGCCAACTCCGCCCAGCTCAATGTGATCGGGATTTGGAATTTGTTCGGCACTTTCGGCGGTGCGGCGGGTCAAGGCAACCAGACGATCCATTCCTTGGCGGGCAGTGGTAAAGTCTATGCCTCGATGGTCGCTACCAACGTGAACTCACGAACGATCACAATCAACGGCACCTCCGGCAGCACGGAATTTTCGGGTCAATTATCCAATGGTCCAGGCACTGGCAAGCTTTCCATCCTCAAAACCGGAGCCTCTACCCAAATTTTCACGGGTATGAATTCCTACACCGGCGACACCACCGTCTCTGGCGGAGTCCTAGGTGTCAACGGATCCTCCATTGCCGATGCGAGCAGTCTCATCATCACCGGTGGCAAGGTCCAAGTCACTAACACGGAAATCGTGGATACCCTCTTCTTCGGAGCTACTCAACAAGCCAGCGGCAGTTATGGTTCCACCGCTTCCCTCGCGATCTACAAGAATAACACCCGCTTCTCCGGCACCGGAGTGGTAGTGGTGGGGCAGCAAATCGGTCTCGGTTATAGCTCAGCAATGACTACCCACGGACTTGTCCAAGCAAATCAGAATCCGACGGACGATCCAGACCACGACGGACTCTCCAATCTCATGGAATACGTCCTTGGTGGCATCCCGAACGTGAGCGACACGGCCAGTATTGCACCGTTAGGCACGATCGTAGGCTCGAACTATATCCTCACCTTCAAGCGCAGCGATCTGTCGGAAGTCGACACCATTCAAACCGTTGAATATGGTAGCGATCTTAACCTTGGAGGCAGCTACACGATTGGCGCATCCCCCGGGATCTCGCCGGTGGTAGTCCAGGAAGATGTTCCCAGCGCCGACCTCGACACTGTCACCGTCACCATCCCCACGGGCGGCGCACCCGGATTTTTCGTTCGCCTCAAAGTGGTGAAGTAATCTACTTGTTTCATTGCTTATTCCATGCCCAAATTTCCTCAGCTCGCCAGGCTCCTCATCGGCATTTATTTGTTGCCGTTACTCCGTGCCGAAGATCTCACGCGCCACAAGGCGGCTAGCTCAGCATCGACTTTTCAGGCTAGCGAAGTCACTGTCCAACTCATCGGCTCAACCCATCCGAGAATTCTACTAACACCTGACGACGTCTCGGAAATCAAGAGCGCCATCAGCAAGCGGGCGGAACCCCGCTATTCCTCATGGTTGAATCTTAGGTCCCAGGCGGACCGTTTGATCCGCGAGCCGCTCGCGCCGGCCTATACGGGCAAAGATTCCTTGATGTTTTATAACCTCGCCACAGGTGCTGGCAACCGCACCTCGCAGCTTGCCCTGGCATTCCTGCTCGACGGCAACCCCGCCTACGCCGCCAAGGGAAAAATGATCCTGCTCTGCTGGGCGCGGGCCTCACCGCTTCCCGCAAGCAGCTTTGCGAGCGAGATCCGTTTCGTCAGTTCGGGGATGGACACCGCGCGGGGCATGATCGGATTCATCTATGCCTATGACGGTCTCTACCACACGCTTCTTCCCGCTGAGAGGGCCATCGTAGAAACATGGTTCCGCGCCATGCTTCCAAGTATCCACCACGGCATCGACCGCTGGTACTCACCCTTCAAAAGGACGAACAGCGACCCACGTGGGTGGGTGGAATCCTCGGATAAAGCCCAAAGCTATTTCGGTAATCAGTTCTATCAGAACCATCTGGTATCGCACACCATGGGAATACTTCTGATCGGCTATGTGCTAGGAGATCACGACCTCGTCCAGTTCGCGGTGGACAGCCCGGAGAATCCCCGCGATTTCCTAGAACTCTTCGACGGCATGATATTGATGGCGGGCGACCCAGGCGTCTGCAATGTGGACACCATGAATCCGCCGCCGCAGGATGGCGAGATCGTGGATCGCTACCGGCGCATCAATCCGCCCGGCCTAGGTCTGGTCTACTCAACCCTCTCGCTCAATCAAATGATGGTCATGGCCGAGGTTCTTTCCGCCAACGGGCTGGACTTCTATCAACGGAAGGGTGCCCGCGGTGAAACACTCGAGCAACCGTTCAATTTCTACTCCGACTTCTTCCGGCTCGGCGATGCTTCTATCAAAGGCGGGTTCTACAAGGGCGAGGCGATTGCCAAAGGCGGCCCTCAAGTTGCGGTATTTGAAGTGGCTAACAAGCGCTATCCCGGGAATACCGCAATCGGTGCCCTGTTGCATTCCGTGAACCGGGCCGCCGTGGATCCCGGCGGCAGCTCTGATACGTATTTCTGCTTTCCCACACTGACTCACGGGGTGGACATCCAACCCAAACGGGTCGCAGAGCCAGACCAAGGCCGGGGGAAGTAGCCAAGAAGGCGTGCGCCGACCCGCTCGGCCCCGTGATCACCACGAGTTTTCCGCGTGGGATGTCCACGTCGATGTTCTTCAGGTTATGCTGCCGTGCCCCACGGATTCGGATCGCGTCCACACCCCCACCTCAACCCGGCAGGGAGAAACTTCCAAGCCTCAAACATGCAATGCTGTCTGCCGGGAAAACTGCATCAACGCCGTGACGGCGCGCGTTGAAAGAGATCCTTCCCAAAAGTAGCTGTGGCGTCTCGCCGCAGCTTGTCCCCGGAACGTCTCGCTCCGAGTCTGAACTTCCCACAACCCTCAGAAACCCCGCCGCCCCCGCGCCTCCCCACTCTGGCAACGAATCACCGCCGTCCGTCACGAAGTCCCGATGGGTGAGATTGTGAATTGTGGATCGCAGACCGTAATGGCACCGCATGTAGCGGCGTCTCTATAAGCATCGAAGCCAATGAACCGCGCGAAGCTTTCTTCGTCTTCTGTCTCCGCCAAAGGTGACTGGATTGGATCGCGGAAAAGCTAGCGCAGCGCAGTGCGACGAATTTAAGTCAGCAGCTGTGTCGGTTGGATCGAGGAAAGACCCTGAGCAAGTTACCGCCCGAGATGCGGCGTTTCCTGGAGGGTGCCCCGAAAAGCAAAACGTGATTCCAATTTTGTCAGAATTTGCACCCTGGTACTATTTCCACGCCGTCCGAAGCAGGCGGGCGAGCCTGAAAGGCTCGAGCTCGCCTGACTGCTTCGGCGGATGATTGGAAGGTGCCTAACATGGTATCTTCACGCCGCCATGAAGAAGCCATCCCGCAAGATCCA
>JANPKJ010000083.1:0-1932 GCA_031425955.1 Akkermansiaceae bacterium
TCACTTGCTCTTGCCTGCTTGCTCGTAGCTGAACGGCTTCAAGTCAGGATAGGCTGTCCACGGCTCCCATTTTTGGGTGAGCGTCTTGTAAACTTCCGGGCGGCGCTGGTGGAGCATGCGGTTGTTCAAGCGCTGGCTGCGGATCTCTTTTAGGTCGAGGGTGGCGGTGATGAGTTGCTCGGACTCAGGCACCGGTGCTGCGGCGTCGAGCTTCCAGCCGGGATACGAGCAGATCGCGGAGCCGCAGCCGTTGGATGTGTTGGAAGCGACGACATGGGTGCAGGTGATGAAGCTTGCGGCTTGAATGATGTGCGGCTCGACCATGCCGGGGCGGGAGTTGACCCAGACGAGGACTTCCGCGCCACGCAGTGACGGCATCATGAAGCTTTCGAAAAAGTAACCGTCATAACAGGTCATCAATCCGATACGGCCGAAGTCGAGATCGACCACGCCGTTTTCCCCTCCGAGGATCATGGTTTGCTCGCCGCGCTCGCCGGGAGCGGGTGGCCAGTTGAAGGGCGAGGCGGAGCCGATGGCGGCGTGCATCTTCCAATGCTTGCCGGCGATTTTACCCTGGCGGTCCACGACGAGCACTGAGTTGGAATAGCTGCCCGCTTCTGGTGGATGTTTGACGGCGGTTCCGGGTTTGCATTCCCAGCCACCGGCGATGACGTTGATATTCCGCCGCTTCGCCTCGGCTCTAAGCTTATCAATGATCAGATCGTCGAGATGGAACTGGCCTAGCAGATACTCTGGGAAAACGACGAGATCCGCTTTTTCCGCGACTGCCTTGTCCATCCATGGCGTGAGCATGTCCACGCGGTCCTTGCCCGCGGGCAACTCGCTGCCGGTAATGTTCATTTGTGCGACGGACACGCGGACGCTGTCTTTTACGGGCAGCGCGAAGGAGAGCGCCGTGCTGAAAGACAATACGGCTAATAGAGGGAGTTTCATGGCCGGAAATAATTATTTCGTCCTTACGTGAGGACTGTAGCCTTTGCTGTTCCACTCGATTGCGTTAATGTTCCCTGGACATTTATCCACGTGACCATCTACGAACAGGAGAAGCTGATTCTTCCCATGATAATTGGCGGGTCCCAACCGTTGTTCGTAACCGAACAGACGTTCGTAGTAGGCGGCTCCAATGAGGTTTTGGTAACCACTACCACCAATGGTTTGAAATTCGACTAAAACAACGGCGCGACTTGGATCAGTGACGCGGCTCGCAGGTGCGCCGGTGCCAGCAAGGAGGCCGGAAAAGCCATTATCCCATTGTGACGGGGTTTTGGGATCTTTATCCGATGCGGTCCACGGGCAGATCGCATAGCTACGTCTTAACATGCCACTAGGTGCTTTCGCTTTGTCGCCTGGGCAGTAGAGTATTTCGGCTGCTGATCCAAGTGCCGCAAAAGCAGGTGTATCTTTACGAATCGGGTTGGACTTGCCTTCTTTGAAATCAAAGTTGGGATCACCCAAATTATTGAGAATGACACGATCCCATGGGATTTGATATTCATCTGTGCCCGGGAGATTTCCTGGGTAGCGGCCTTTATCAGCAACAAAGGTTTGGATGGCGATACCGATTTGGCGCATGTTGCTGGCGGAGGTCGATTCATTCGCTTTCGCCCTGATGGACCGGAATGCTGTAAATGAAATCCCGGCGAGAACCGCAATAATCGTGATGGTCACGAGCAATTCGACAAGGGTGAAACCATGGCGTCGGTGACGTTCTGAAATGGATGATGGGGTAGTCATGAGTGGGGAATTGGCCTGTCAACGCTTCCGTCGATGAGGGATACTCTACGAGCGCTGATCAAGTGCGTATATAGTGAATATCCACGTGCGGGTAACGATGCTCCACATGGCGACGGATTCCATTGCAAAGCCGCCCCTGAATCCCCACTTTGGCGGGGGGGCTTTAAATCAGTAAAT
>JANPKJ010000084.1:0-3049 GCA_031425955.1 Akkermansiaceae bacterium
TGGGGCGGCCGCAACGAGAAATCCGGGCCCATGCTGCGTTGGAGGGATGGAGCCATCATCCGCGATGAATCGCCATCGCCCGCAGGCACCCACGGACCGTTGCATCCCTACGTCGTCGAGATTCGCGATGCCGAGCATCCCATCACCAAGGGGCTACCCAGCCGCTGGCTGCATTGTGCCGACGAACTCTACTCGAAACTCCGGGGTCCCGCCCGCAATCTCACCGTGCTGGCCACCGCCTACGCGGATCCTGCCAAGCAAGGCAGCGGCGAAAACGAACCCATCCTGATGGCGATCACTTACGGCAAGGGCCGGGTCTTTCACAATGTGCTCGGCCACGGTCCGAAAAATATGACCGATGCCGGCTTTGTTATCACCTTCCAGCGTGGCGCCGAGTGGGCCGCCACCGGTGCCGTCACTCTGCCGCTACCCGCTCCGGAAATGATGAGCGACACCGAGATCGTCGTGCATCCGCTCATGCGGAAGGGCACAAACTAACATTCTAGCCATCCCCAACTCCCTTCGATCATGAAATCATCCACCCGTCGCTATTTCCTCAAGACCACTGGCCTAAGCGCCGCCACCTTCGGCTTTCCCACCATCATTCCTTCCACTGCCCTCGGCAATGCGGAGACTCAGCCGCCCAGCGAACGCATCGTCATGGCCGGCATCGGCATCGGCAACCAGGGCCGCGGTGATATGGTCTCGTTTCTCAATAACAAGGACGTGCAATACGTCGCCATCTGCGATGTGCGTCAATCCGCCCGGAGCGAGGCAAAGAAGAAGGTGGATTTCAAAAACGGGAACAGCGACTGCGCGGAATATATCGACTACCGCGAGGTGCTTGCGCGCCCGGACATCGACGCCGTCCACATCGCCACGCCGGATCACTGGCATGCCCAGATGACCATCGATGCCTGCCGCGCCGGCAAGGATGTCTATTGCCAGAAACCGGAGACCCGCACGCTGCGCGAGGGCAAGCTGGTCGTGGATGCCGCCAGGCGCTATGGCAGGGTGGTTTCCGGCGGCAGCCAGCGCGTCTTTCAGGACTACCGCGAACTGGTCAGCAAGTGCTGGAGCGGCGAACTCGGCCCGATCAAATCCATCAACGTGAATGTCGGTCCACTGCCCTTGCAGTGCAACCTACCAGAAGAACCCGTGCCGGATGACATCGACTGGGATCTATGGCTCGGACCCGCGCCATGGGCGCCTTACAACGCCGGACGTTGTTCCGGCAGTTTTGCCTGTGATGGCAACAGTTGGAGGTCGTATGTGGATTATTCAAGCGGCGGCCTCACCGACTGGGGTGCCCACCATTTCGGCGGGGCCACCTATGCCGCTGACCTGATGCACCTGCAACCGACGGAGGTGATCTACAACGAGGAAAAGGGGAAGAAGTTCCTCGCCTTCCCATACGCGAATGGCGTGATGCTCACCCACAATCGCCCCGGTCGGGAAAACATGCAGGTCGAGGGCACGCCGGGCGAAACCCGCGAGGCGAAAACTCCTCCTGGCTATGCGGTCAAGGGCGGCATCTTCTCGGACTTCCTCCATTGTGTGAAAACGCGCGGCACGCCGTTCCGCGACATTGAGGTGGCCGTCAACACGGCGGTGGTCAGCCATCTGGCACTCGTCGCCTACACGCTGAAGCGCTCGCTCAAGTGGGACGCCCAACACCAGTGCTTCGCCGGCGACGAGCAGGCGAACCGCTTCCTCGACTACGCCCGCCGCGGCCCCTGGCAGCTTTGATTTCCTCCGCACCGATCCACGAACCCACAACCCAGACAAGTGATGCTAGATCCAGCCATTGAAACTTTAAAAACCTATCAGACCGGTGCCGACCCCAAACTCCTGCAGCCGCTCGAGAACGCCCTCCTCACAGCCCGCAACGACGCCGCTGCGGCAGCCTCTCTCGAAACCGGCCTCGTGGAAATCCTGCGGAGTGATGTCTCCATCGCCGCCAAGGACGCCATCTGCCGCATGCTGAGAAGCTTCGGCACCACAACCTCGGTGCCAGCACTTGCCCTACTGCTAGTCGATGAGCGGCTCTGCCACATGGCACGCTATGCCCTGGAGAGGATTCCCGCCCCTGAGGCGGGACGGGCGCTGCGCGACGCGCTCGGCAAGTCCTCGGGACGTGACAAGATCGGCATCATCACCTCGCTCGGCGTCCGCGCCGAAGCGGAAAGCGTGGTTCCGTTGCAAGCATTGCTCGCCGACCCGGATGTCACGATCGCCCGCTCCGCCGCCCTCGCACTCGGAGAGCATGGCACTCGCGACGCGGCGAAGGTCCTGCTAGCCGCCACTCAGCGCCCGGAGACCCTGCCATGCGTTGCGGACGCCCTGCTCGCATGCGCTGGCAAGCTCACCACCTCCGGTGACAAGGAAGCCGCTGCCACCGTCTATCACAAACTCGCCGGCGGTGGATTTCCCGAACTCGCATGCAACGCTGCGAAACGCGGTCTCCAGTCGCAGACCGGAAGTGGAAAATGAACGGCATGATTCATCGACTGGCCTTGATCTGCCTGTTGCTCGTTGGCGCAACACGTCCGGCGCGCGCCGCCGATCCCGCTTTGTTCACGCCGGGCTCACTATCCGTCGGTGGTCAGACGATTCCCTATCAGCTCTTTATTCCGGCCAGCTATAACGCAAATCCTTCCGCTTCTTATCCGCTGGTAATCTACCTTCACGGCGTCGGGTCGCGAGGGGATAACAATACCAGCCAGCTTGGTTCAGCTCTGGTCAATACCTTCGTGGGTAACGGCGTGCAAAACCAGAACCCTTGCCTCGTGCTCGCCCCGCAATGTCCGAATATCAAAAATTGGTCGAGCCCTGAAGTGCAAGCGGCGGTCAAAGAAATTTTCGACAAAATCCTCCGCGACTACCGTGTTAATGCAGACCGGGTCTACCTAACCGGGTGGTCGATGGGCGGCATGGGCACACTCGCCTACCTCGCAGCGTATCCTGGATATTTCGCCGCAGCCATCCCTTGCGCGGGTCGCGGTGATCCGGCGGCAGTATTGAACATCGCCCGCAGCGCCGTCTGGTT
>JANPKJ010000085.1:0-92445 GCA_031425955.1 Akkermansiaceae bacterium
GAGTGAGTCCGGTTGTGCCACTGGGTGTAGCGTTGGAGCACGCCTTTCATGAACTCTCCCAAATCGTGCATCCGGTAGCTGAAGCGCTCGTGAATCCGCGCCACGACCACCGATTCCTCGGCCAAGCCCTCCCCCACCTGCCGCCTCGCCTCTGCCAGTTCCCCAGCCACTTCTGCGATAAACGCCTCGCTGTAAATCGCCGCAAGCCGCTTCAGCAGCTCCGCGTCCGACAACCCGTCCCGCGGTCTCGGAGGCACCTCCAGCAGAAGGTGGAAATGATTGTCCATCAGGCAGTAAGCCGTCACCCGGCAACCCGAGAATTTTTCATAAATCCGCATCAAAGCTCGGAACTTCTCTTTCTGCTCCGCCCCCAGCACGAACCGGCGGTCCACCACACGCGAGATGCAGTGATAGAAGACAGGCTTCCGCTCAGAATTCCGCCACTCAGCCAGCCATCGAGATCGATTCACGGGTAAGAGTTACCGGGGTCGATTATTAATGCAAGCATTGATTTTGATTAAAGGCATGGCCATTAATATTTGGCCTTTCATATCCTCATTGATTTTAATTGAAGGCATGGCCTTTCATATCCTCAGAAGCCCGCGGCGGCTCGCCAGCATCACCTCTCTTAACGAGTTGCTCGCGGGTCCCATGAATCTGCGCATCCCTGATCCCTACGCCCAATGCAAGCAGCTCGACGACTGGGACCTCTACGCCATGGACGGCCATTACCACCACGCCGCCTGCTTTGACAAGAAGAGCCAAAACACCAAGGGCGAACTCCGCGCCATCGCCACCGGGCACAGCTTCTGCATGAACATGCGCAACCATCACATGACTTGCCTCGGCATGGCCAATTCCGAGGACGGCCAAAAGAAGGCCCACGACATGACCGTCATCAAGCTCAGCAGCGCCGACCAGCTACGCAACGGGGCTCCCAAGGGCCGCAAAGTCATGCTCATCTGGGACAAGGCCTGCATCGACTACCGGCAATGGATGTTTGACGGGGACCGCCCGTCAACCGGTCGTGCGGAGGCCGGAGGCGATGGCGTTGATGGAGAGCAGGAGCTTGGGAAGCAGGGCGTCCGCTTCGGTGGCTTCGCCGGCGGTGAGGTGGCCGCGCCACTCGCGGAGCAGGGCGATTTGTTGCTGGTGGAGGACGCGCAGCGGGGCTTCGCGGATTTCCAAGGTCTTGGCCATGCGCGGGCGGCGGTCTTTCATCTCGCCATCGAAGAGTTCGGCAAGCAGACTGCGGGTCTTTTCGAACTCGTCGCGGACAAGGGTGTTGAACTTTTTCCGCAGCTCCTTGTTGGTGACGAGACCGGCGTATTCTTGCATGAGTTCCAAGTTCGCGGAGGCGAGGTTGGTCTCCACGTTGGTGAGCACGTAGCTGAGGAAGGTGGATTTCGGCAGGGCTTGTTTGAATTTTGCGAAGCCGGCGGGGTCTTCGGTTTTGAGGGTTTCCAAGGCGGATCCCACGCCGAACCAGCCGGGTAGATAGAAACGCGCCTGGGTCCACGAGAAGACCCACGGGATTGCCCGCAGGTCGCTGATGGAAAACCCCTTGGTGCCGGTCCGCCGCGCGGGGCGGGAGCCGATGCGCGAGTTTTCCAGCGCGTCGATGGGCGTGGCCTGGCGGTAGAATTCGATGAAGCCTTCCGTCTTGAGAAACGTCTGATAGGCGGCTTGGCTGGCATCTCCCAGCCGCGCCATGAATGCCTCGCAGGGATCGTCCACCGGCGGCGAGTGGCGGTGGTGCGCGGTGGTGACGGCGGCACCTGCCAGGAGGAGTTCGAGATTGTAGGTGGCGTTGGCGAGGTTGGCGTATTTCTGGGCGATGGTCTCGCCCTGCTCGGTCATGCGGAAGCCGCCGCTCATCGCGCCGTGGGGCAGCGCGGCCATGAACCAGTGGGTGGGACCCGCGCCGCGGGAAATCGTGCCGCCGCGGCCGTGGAAGAAACAAAGGTTCACGCCGCTTTCCTTGCCGATGCCTGTGAGCGCGGTCTGGGCGCGGTGAAGCGCGAACTGCGCGGCGAGGATACCGCAGTCCTTGTTGGAATCCGAATAGCCGAGCATCACCTGCTGATAGGGAAACTTCCCGGCGGAGCGCAACGTGAGCGGGTGCTCGAGATAGGCCTTGAGGATGCCGGGCGAGCGGTCGAGGTCGTCCATGGTTTCGAACAACGGTACGACTTGCAGCGGGCAGACGAGACCGTCCGGCGTGAGTTCCATCAGCCCGGCCTCTCGGGCCAGCAGATAGACGCCGAGCAGGTCGGAGAGCTGGCGGGTCATCGAGACGATGAGCGAGCCAAGGCCGGGCGATCCCCAGTCCTTGCGGTGACGGACGAGGACGCGGTAGGTGTCGAGCACGTTGTCCGCCTCGTCCCCGACGCGCAGGTCGTCGTGGAGAAACGGGCGAGTGGAGGTGAGCTCGGTGTTGAGGAACGCCAGGCGTTTTTCCTCGGGCCAGGAGCCGTAGTTTTCGCCATCGGCCACTCCGGCGGCGGTGAGTAACTGACTGATCGCCTTGTCGTGGAATTCCGAATTTTGCCGGACGTCAAGTGTAGCGAGGTGGAAGCCGAACATCTCCAGCTTGTGCCGCAGCGGGCGGAAGGCGGCTTCCTCCAGCATGTGGCAGCCGGACGCGGCGAGCGTGCTGGAGAGCAAATTCAGGTCATCGACGAGGCAGGCGGGATTTTTATAACCGGGCTTGCCCTTGATCTGTTCGCGCAGCCGCAGTGCCACGAGCATGGCGAGTTGCCGCCAGGGCTCCTCTTCGTGGCGATAGAGGATTTCCCGGACGCCTTCCGGGGCGTCCACGGTTTTTGCGAGGTGGTCGATACGTGCTTGGAGCTCCTCGGGCACTGGTGTTAGGTAGCGGGAAAGCGTGAGTTGCGCGGAGAGGGCGAGTAGTTCGCGTTCGAGCAGCTTGAAGGCGGAGTGGCGGAGCTCGGCGAGGGTGCTTTCGGTGACGGTGGGGGTGACCAGTGGATGACCGTCGCGGTCGCCGCCGATCCAAGTGCCGAAGATGAGGCGCGGGATGTTTCCCGCGGAGCGGAGCAAATCGAGTGGCAGGCCGGCGTCGCGCCAGGCTTCAGTGAAATGCAGGTCGAGCCGGTTGATGGCGGACGGGAAAAGGTCGCGCAGGTAGTGGGTGGCGTTGCGCAGCTCGCTGGTGATGTCAGGGCGGACGAGGTGGATTTCCGCGGTGCGCCAAAGAGTTTCGAGGGTGGTGACGACCCGTTCGCGGATGCGGCGGCGCTCGCGTTGGGTGTATTTCGGGAACTCGTTGCGGACCATTTCATCGTAGAGCGCGCGGTGGCGTTCGCGGATGCTGGAGCGCTTGGCTTCGGTCGGGTGGGCGGTGAGCACCGGCTCGACCTGCACGTCGCGCAGGACTTCGAGGATTTGCTCGGGCGTTAGGCCGATGGCGCGGAGATCGCGCAACGCCTGCGGCCACAAGCCGCGGATGGATTCCGCGCCGAGCGCTTTTTCCCGCTCGCGGCGGATTTCCGCGGCCACGCGCTCCTCGACCATGTTGAGAAGCTGGAAGCCGATCGAATAAAGCTGCGGCAGTCCTTCGGGGGCGGCACCAATTTTCGGCTCGCGGCCGGACCAGGGTAAATAAGGTAGTAAATCCGTCTCGCCCGTACTCTTTAGCGCCTCCTCCAGGCAGCCGAGCAGGTATTGCAGGCGTTCGTCAATCAGGTCGAATCCTTCCAGCCGGAGCTGCTCACGTATCGGGTTACTGGCGGGGTCTGTCATGCGCGGCGCCTTTTAAGCATGATCCGGGCCGAATCGGGAAGGGGATATGGGAAGAATCGGTGAATCACACGCTTGGACATTCGCGGCCGGCTGCGCTAGCACATGCCGCGTGAACTCATGGCATCCGGCGGTCGAAGTGGTGAAAAATTGTCTCAGGGCGGGGGTCGGCGAGTTCGTCGTCTGCGCCGGGGCGCGGAATGCGGCGCTTTTGGAAGCGCTGGCCCGGGCGGAAGCGGCGGGGTTGGTGCGGGTGTGGCGGCATTTTGAAGAACGCAGCGCGGGATTTTTCGCACTTGGGCGGACGATGGAAACCGCGCAGCCGTGCGCGGTGATCACCACCAGCGGCACGGCGGTGGCGGAACTGCTGCCGGCGGTGATCGAGGCGCATTACCAAGGACGCCCGCTGGTCGCGATCACGGCGGACAGGCCGGCGGCGTTTCGCGGGACGGGCGCGCCGCAGACGATTCATCAGCCTGGGATTTTCGGAAATCACGCATGGCAGGGGAGTTTCGAGGACTGGGATGGGAACCAGCCGCTGCATTTGAATGTAGAGTTCGAGGAGGCGTTCGAGGCGGGGCAGGAAAATTTCGCCGGGGAATCCCTCGGAGAATTCAAGCCGGTGAGGGAGAAGCTCAACGTCGCCGCGCTCGCCCGCTGGCTGCGCGAGGAGCATTACAAAGGCATCGTCGTGCTCATCGGTGGCTTGGAACCGGACGAACGCGAGGACGTGTTTCATTTCTGTCAGGATCTGGGTGCGCCGGTCATCGCCGAAGCGACCAGCGGCCTGCGCGAGGCATTGCAATCACTCGCCATCCACGATGCGGACCGGGTTTTGAAATCCAACCCACCCGGGAAAATCCTCCGTCTCGGCGAGGTTCCCAGCGGCCGCTTCTGGCGCGATCTCGAAGAACTGCCACAGGTCTCCGTCTGGTCTGTCTGCCGCAACGGCCTGCCCGGCCTCGCCCGGGAATCCGGCGTCGTCCGTGGTTCGCTCGATCGCGTCATCCAGGCGCTCGGCCCCATCGAACTCGCCGACGACGCTCTCGACTACCTCGCCGGAGCCGGCAGCCGGGCCGTGAAAATCGACGAACTGCTCGAAATTTACCCGGACAGCGAACCCGCCCTGCTTCGCACGCTTTCCCACTACGCGTCCATCGGCGGCGGACTCTTCCTCGGCAACAGCATGCCGATCCGCGAGTGGAATCTTTTCGCCCAATGGCTGCGCCCGGTCCCGTCGGTCCGCGCGAACCGCGGCGTGAACGGCATCGACGGCCAAGTCAGCACTTGGCTTGGCTGGTCCGCTGATGTGAGCGAAACGTGGGCGGTCGTCGGCGATCTCACCGCGCTTTACGACCTCGCAGCGCCATTTGTTCTCGAGCAAATCGACTGCCAAGGTCGCGTGCTCGCCGTGATCAACAATGGCGGGGGGAAAATTTTCGAACGGCTGCCGCGTCTCCAGGCGATGAGTCCGCGTGCCATCGAGTGGATGACCAATCCGCAATCCGCCGACCTCTCCGGACTCGCCACGCTCTGGGGCATGAACCACCTCCGCATCCGCACGGTGGATGATTTCGACAAGTTCGAGCCCGGGGAGAAAACCCTGTTGCTGGAAATCGTGCCCGACTCCGCCCAGACAACTGCCTTCTGGGCCGCATGGGACCGCATCGCTCACTGAGAAATCGAAATCCTTCCCTTGCCAAGTCCCGCAAGGCCCGTTACGCATTCCCGCCTCAGCGCAAGCGCACTGGTCCCGTGGTCCAATGGATAGGACGATGGCCTCCGAAGCCGTAGTTAGTGGTTCGATTCCACTCGGGACCACCAGTTGTAAATCGCTAATCGTTAAGTGCTTGATACCGGAGACCGAGCATCAGCCCACGCAATTCCGCCAAGCCACGCATGCGGCCGATGCAGGAATAACCGGGGGTGATGCCGACAGGTTTCGGCAGGTCGTCCATCATCGTGTGGCCGTGGTCGGGGCGCAGCGTGATCTGCCAGTCCGCACGTCCTTCGGCGCGGCGGCGGTCTTGTTCATCGAGCAGGTTGCGGACGACGGCGGGCATGTTCACGGAGCCGGCGAGGTGGTCGGCTTCGTAAAATGACCCGTCAGGCAGACGTTGCGTGCTGCGGAGGTGGGCGGCGTGAATGCGGGGAGCGAATTTCCTGACCATTTCCGGCAGGTCGTTGTCCGCCCTGGCGCTGAAAGATCCGGTGCAAAAACAAAGGCCGTTCGCCGGGCTGTCCGTCATTTGGAAAATCGTTTCTAGGTCGCTGGCCTTGGAAACGATGCGCGGCAGGCCGAGCACCGAGAACGGCGGGTCGTCCGGGTGGATGGCCATGCGCACGCCGGTTTCTTCGGCGACTGGGATGACGGCTTCGAGAAACCGGGCGAGATTTGCTCTCAATTCATCGGAGCCCATGCCGTCGTATTTCGCCAGCATGGCGCGGATGTCGTCGAGCGAGAGCGCCCATTTCACTCCGGGAAACACATCGATGATCGTCCTGACGAACCCATCGCGTGCGGCGTCGTCCAGGCTCGCCCACCAGGCGGCGGCTTGCCCGATCTGCTCCGGCGAGTAGTCCGCTTCGGCGCCCGGGCGTTTCAGCGCGTGGATTTCAAACGCGGCGAAGCGTACCGGGTCGTAGTGCAGGCTCTCCGATCCATCAGGCAGGACCCAGCGCATGTCGGTGCGCACCCAGTCGAGCACCGGCATAAAGTTGTAGATGACCGTGGAAATTCCCTCGGCTGCTAGATTGCGCAGGGTGTTGTTATAATTTTCGAAAAGCTTCTTCAGATCGCCGCGGCCGGTCTTGATGTCTTCGTGCACGGGCACGGACTCGACGACGGTCCAGCGGAGCCCGGCGTCCTCGATCATTTGTTTCCGCTCGCGGATCGCCTCGCGTGGCCAGAGCGCGCCATAGGGAATCTGATGGAGCGAGGTGAAGACCGCGCCGGCGCCCGCCTGCCGGATGAACGACAGCGGCACCGGATCGCCCGGGCCAAACCAGCGGAAGCCTTCCTCCATCAGATGCGTTTCCATGATCAAACTCCGGAGAATGCCACGAATCCACCGTCCACGGCGAGCACCGTGCCGGTGACGAACTGCGACGCGTCGGATAACAGATAGTGAAGCGCGCCGAACAACTCATCCGCCTGGCCGAAGCGGCCGAACGGGGTGTTCGCAATGATCGTGTGGCCGCGATCGGTGAGCGAGCCATCCTCGTTGGTGAGAAGGCGGCGGTTTTGCTCGCCGAGGAAAAATCCAGGCATCACCGAGTTCACGCGCAGTTTTCCGGCGGTGCGTTTCGCCATGTCCACGGCAAGCCAGCGGGTGAAATTATCCACGCCGGCTTTCGCTGCGGAGTAGCCGACGACGCGGGTGACCGCCTGCGGAGAGGAGACCGACGAGTAGTTCACGATGGAACCGCGGCCGCCTTCCATCATCGCCGGGGTGAAGACGAGGGATGGCAGGACGGTGCCGTGCAGGTTCAGATCCACGACCTGTTGGAAGGACTCGAAATCGAGGTCGGAGAAACTTTTATCCGGCGGGATGGTCGCGCCGGGCATGTTGCCGCCCGCGCCGTTGACCAGGCCGTCGATACGGTCCCATTTTTCAAGCACGGCATCGCGCGCTTGCTCCAGTGCGGGGCGGTCGAGCACGTCGGCGACGAGGCCGATGCACTGGGCGTCCGGGGTGATGGCGCGGCATTTCGCGAGGGCGTCGTCGAGTTTTTCCTGGCTGCGGCCGAGGAAGGCAATGCGGGCGCCTTGGGCGGCTAGGTAGTTGGCGGCGGAGCCCGCGAGGGCGCCGGTGGCTCCGGTAATGACGAAGACGCGGTCGGTGAGGTCGAATAGGTTTTTCATGGATGGGGAGTGATGGTTTATGGCGGGCCGATATGAGAAGGGTTTGACCCGCCAAGCGCAACCACGACCTTGTCGAAAATCATGCAAAGGTTCGTCGGGTTAAATTTGTTTGCATGAATTGTTGCTGTCGTCCGGTATCGGTGCAAATCATGCAACTTTATCCCTTCTTCACATTGGCCGCAGCGCTGCTCCTACCACTCGCGGGCCAAGAGGTTCCCAAGGTGCTCGCCATCGGATCCGGCGCTCCGGATTTCTCGCTGCCGGGGACAGACGGAAAGGTCTACCGGCTCGAGGATTTCAAGGACTCCAAGGCGCTTTGCGTGATCTTCACCTGCAACCATTGTCCGGATTCCGTCGCCGCCGGGGCGCGGACCGAACAGATTTACCAGGACTACAAAGGCAAGGGCGTGGCGCTGGTGGCGGTCAATGGAAACAACCCCGGCAGCCTGACGCCCGACGAGCTCGGCTACTCGCCCTTCAACGACTCGCAGGAGGAAATGGCACCGTTTGCCAAGGACTTCGGCTGGACCTTTCCGTATCTTTACGATGGTGAGACACAGACCTTCACCACCGCCTGCGGGGCGCAGTCCACGCCGCACGTATTCCTCTTCGATGCCGAGCGGAAACTTCGTTACACCGGGCGCATGGACGACGGCGGGCGGAATCCAGGAGCGGTGGACAAGAGTTATCTCCGCGACGCGCTCGACGCCGTGCTTGCCGGCACCGAAGTGAAGGAGCCGGTTACCCGCTCGTTCGGCTGCTCGACGAAGTGGCTTTTCAAAATGAACAAAGTGGCTGCTGACCAGGCCGCGTGGGAAAAGAAACCCGTCACCGTCGAGGACCTGAACGAAGAACTCTCGAAAAAACTCCGCAACAACAGCGCGAAGAACCTGCGTCTGATCAATTTCTGGTCCACCACCTGCGGTCCCTGCGTGAAGGAATTCCCGGATCTCGTGGAAACCGGTCGCCGCTTCCAGAATCGTCCGGTGCAGTTCATCTCGATCAGCCTCGACCCGGTCGCGCTGCGGCCGGCCGTCTCAAAATTCCTCGAATCCCGCCACGCTGCGCTGCCTGGGCCCACGGCCAAGTCGCTCAAGGAAGAAGGCCTCACCACCAACAACTTCCACTGGACCGGCGGAAATCCGGACACGATGGCACAGGCGATTGATCCTGAATGGTCCGGCGCACTGCCCCACACCGTCCTGATCGCACCCGGCGGCAAGATCCTGTGGCGTCACACTGGCGAGTTGGACACGGTCGAAACCCGCCGCCAGATCCTCAAGGGTCTCGAGTAAGCCACTGGACCACGCCGGCGGGCAGGAAATCTTGTTGCCAACCCTCCGGCCCTTTGTTCCCTTCCCGTCATGGCCAATCCGACAAACGTACTTTCCAGCGGCATCGAAATCATCGGTTCCATCCGATTTTCCAATGACATGATCATCGATGGCAAAATCGATGGTGAAATCACCTCCGACAAGGGCCGCGTCACCATCGGCGAGAACGCCATGATCAAGGGTGACGTCACTGCCGGCGAAGTGAAAGTCTACGGCAAGGTCGAAGGCAAAATCACTTCCGAGCGCTGCGAGCTCAAGGACAAATCGAAGATCAACGGCGACATCAAGTCCAAGGTTTTCTCAATGGAAGAAGGCGCCCAACTTTCCGGTCGGACGGACATCGGGGGCTGATTTTTGAACCTTGCTTCAATCGTTTTCGGGATATATGTATATCCGAAATGAAAACGACGGTGTTTATCTCGGGTGGTTCGCAGGCGGTCCGCATTCCCAAGGAACTGCGGATCGATGCCAAGAGGGTCGAAATTGAGCGCAAAGGCGCAACCTTGGTGCTTCGGCCTCTTCCCGACGAAAACTCCTGGCCGAAGGGTTATCTTGAGTCATTTGCCGCCGGGAAACTCGACGACAGTTTCGTCCGTCAGCCACAGGGAGAACATCGGGAGGTGAAGTTCTGATGTTCCTGCTCGATACGGACACCAGTATTCTCTTCATGAGGGGCAATCCGGAAGTGGCTGCCAACTTCGCCAAACATGGCCCAGCGACGGTTTTCCTGTCCGCCATCAGCTACCACGAGTTGCTCTACGGGGCGCTGCATTCCGGTGCGGTGCAGCGTCATCTGTCCGTGGTCGCGGAGTTTGTTTCGCCTTTGACGGTTCCTCCGTTCACCCAGTTCTCCGCAGGTCATACTTCGCAAGTCAGGCAGACACTGGCCGCAGTGGGGCAGTCCATCGGGCCGCTGGACACGCTGATCGCGGGTCACGCCATTGAACATCAGCTCACCCTTGTGAGCGGAAATGCGCGGGAGTTTTCAAGGGTGGAGGGGTTGTCGCTGGAAAACTGGTCCTAGTGGGAAGAGCAGGCAGGAACGCCCGTGTCATGGGCGAGCGGAGATTCATCGTGTCATTTTTCCCGGAATGCCCATGGTCTCGGGCGCATGGCTTGGAACGCAAAACCTATTGAGAAACCGTGATGATGAGAGATCGGAGCAAATTGAACGGTTTGGGTTGTGGGTGGCTGGTTTTATGCGCTTTTCTGCTGCTGATCGCGAGATCGGCGGCGGCGGATGAGGGTTGGGACGAGCGACTGGCACGGATGTTTTCCGGGCGGCTGAAGGAAATTGAAAAGGAGCTGTCGGAGCTGGCTCCGCGGGTTGCGAAGTTACCGGGCATACCGATCGACGACCAAGGTGGCACGGGCGGATTTGCGAGCATCCATTCCACCGCGGTTCCGCCGCGGGACTCGCGATTCGCGGTGGAGGTCCGCTGGCCGGCGAACGCGATGGTGGATCTGGTGGCGCTGGTGCCGACGCGGCGCTACGACGCCAAGGGGCTGGACCCGCAATACGGGCTGCCCGATTCGTTCACGGTGGAGCTCATCGACAAGGATGGAAAGGTGGTTTCGCTAGTCGCTCAGGAGCGGAGTGTTGGGAAAAATCCGGTGCGGCGTGGCCATCCGTTTGTCTACCAGGTTTCGCCGCCGGTGGACGCGGCGGGGGTGAGGATTTCCGCGGACTTGCTGCGGCCGGATTTGGAGAGTGAGGATACGTTCGTGCACGCCTGGGCGGAGGTCTTTGCGTTCGAAGGGCAGCGGAATGTCGCGCGCGGCGGCGAGGTCCGCAGTCTGGGTGGCTCGGCTCCTTCCGCTCCGTGGCACTGGAACAACATGTTCCTGGTCGACGGCCAGACGCCGTTAGGTCTGCCGGAAACACGGGCGGAGGAGCATCGCAACATCGGCTGGATTTCCGAAGGCCGGCAGAGTGCGAATCAGGCCGCGTCCATGATCATTGATCTGGGCACGCCGGAAATGGTGGACGCCGTCCGCCTGCTGCCTGCGAAAAAACCGACTTCGGATCTTCCCAGCGGATTCGGCTTCCCACGCAAGCTGGTGGTTTCGGTTTCCGACTCCGGTGAGCCGGGGAAATGGACGGTTGTGGCGGAGCGCGAGATGCGCAATCCGGGGCACAATCCGGTGGAAATCCCGTTCGCGGCCACCCGCGGGCGCTTTGTGAAAGTGGAGGCGACCGAGCTATGGAAGGCGTTTGAAAACTATCCGGCGTTTTTCGCCTTGAGCGAGGTGGAGGTGCTATCAGCCACGCGGAATCTGGCAGTGGGTAAACTCGTGCGCTCTTCGGACGGAATGATGAACCTGATCGCACCGGGCGGGCGCTCGTGGAGCGGGGCGGCGCTGAGCGATGGATTCGGGCCGGACGGGTTGCTGGTTCCGGTTCGCGAATGGATGAGCTTGCTAGACCAGCGGCTGCGGCTGGAGACCCGCCGCCACGCCTTGCAGGCGGAGGCGCAGAACCTCGTGAGCGGCTGGCGGCGCACGCGGCTCACCGGGCTGACGATTCTCGGGCTGACCGGTGCGTTCCTCATGATCGTACTGCCGATCCGCTATCGAATCCACGCGAACCGAGAGCTGACAAAAGTGCGCGAACGGATCGCCGGCGATCTTCACGACGAGGTGGGCAGCAATCTGGGAAGCATCCAGATGTTTGCCGATCTGGCAGAGGGGCGGTCCGGTCCGTCCGACGAACTGAAGCGGATCCAGCGGATCGCGGCGGAGACGGTCAGCGCGGTGCGCGACATCGTTTGGCTGCTCAGGCCGCAGGGCGATCATCGGATCGGCACGGTCGAGCACTTGCGCGAGACCAGTTCGATCATGCTCGAGGCGCTGAAATGGAAGTTTTCCGCCAACGAGGAAGCGTGGGAAGTCGAGCTGCCGGACGAGGCGACGCGGCACTTGTTTCTGTATTTCCGCGAGGCGCTGCACAACATTTCGCGCCATGCCAAGGCCACCAAGGTGGACATCCGGGTGGAAACAACGCCCGACCGGTTCCAGCTCGTGATCGGGGACGACGGCGTGGGCATCGAGCCGGATCGCCTGAAGCGCACCGCCACCCTGCGGGCGCTGCGGCAGCGGTCGCTGGCGCTCGATGCGAACCTGCAAGTGGACACCGCGCCGGGCGAGGGCACCCGGCTGACGCTCGCCATCCCGCTGGACCGCAAGCGCCCGCGGAAATCCCGCCGCCCGCTGCCCGTGGAGGAGAACGCGTAAACCTTCGCTTTCCGAACGCCCGGTCATGGGCTATGAATTCTGCCTATGGCAGCTCCCGCAGCGACAAAGGAAAATCCGATCCGCCTCGTTTTGATAGAAGACCACGCGGACTTCCGCGAGTCGGTGTCGATGGTGCTCGAACAACGCGGGGGCTATCAGTGCGTGGGTGGTTTTTCCACCATGGAGGACGCGCTGGAGGCGTTCCGCGGCGGACTCACGGCGGATCTGGTTCTATCCGATCTGGGGCTGCCGGGCATGAGCGGCATTGCCGGCATCCGCAAGGTGCGCGAGCTTCTGCCGGAGGCGCGGGTGCTGGTGCTCACGGCCTTCACCGACAAGGCAAAGGTCTTCGCCGCGCTGGAGGCCGGGGCGCACGGTTATCTGGTCAAAGCGGGAAGCGCGATGCGGCTGATGGAAACACTGGAGGAGGTTCTGGCCGGTGGAACTCCGTTAGATCCGAAGATCGCCGGCATGATCCTGCAGACGTTTCGCAAGCTCAGCCCGATTCCCGAAGCGGAATCGCTGTCCGGGCGGGAGTGCGAGGTGCTCCAGCTTTCCGCCAAAGGCATGAACCGCCAGGAAATCGCGGATGAGTTGGGGCTCAGCCAGCATTCCGTGACGGAGTACATCAAGCGCAGCTTCGATAAACTCCACGTGCGCAGCCTGCCGGCCGCCGTGAGCGAGGCAATCCGCCGTGGCTTTCTGGATTTGTCGTGAGGGGGGCGGCTCCGGGCTGTCCCATTATTTAGTGACATGACAGGTCACAAATTTTCCTGCAAAGTTTGCGGTGTCATGGGGAGAGGTCCCCGGTTTCAGTTTTCAATTCATGATAGATTTAGGGGTCGCGTGAGTGCGCGACCCCTTTCTGTTGTCCGGGTGGCGGGGTTTTGCAAATGCCGCCAAAAAAGGCGGATCTCTGGAAAATTGACGTTTTTCCCACGATTTCGCCCCGAAGATTGACGCTCGGCATTTCGCATGCACAATCCCGCCGCCGGGCGGAAAAGCCGCATCGGTATTTCGAAATACTGTCATGCCTACTACTATTGCCATCAACGGATTCGGCCGCATCGGTCGTCTCGTATTCCGTGCCCTCGTCGAACAAGGCCACCTTGGAACCACCTTCAACGTCGTCGCCGTGGGCGATATCGTTCCTGCCGACAACCTCGCTTACCTCCTGAAGTATGATTCCACGCAGGGTCGCTTCTCCGGCACCGTTTCCTCGAAGAAGTCCTCCCCTGAGCTCGAAGAAGACGACATCATCGTCGTCAATGGCCACGACATCAAAGTGGTGAGCGCCCGCAGCCCGGAAGGTCTGCCATGGAAAGAGCTCGGCGTGGAAGTCGTCATCGAGTCCACCGGCCTCTTCACCGAAGCGGAAAAAGCCAAGGGCCACATCACCGCCGGTGCCAAGAAAGTCATCATTTCCGCTCCTGCCAAGGGTGAGGACGCCACCTTCGTGGTCGGCGTCAACGACGGCCTCTACGATCCCGCGAAGCACCACATCATCTCCAACGCGAGCTGCACCACGAACTGCCTTGCGCCGATCGTCCACGTGCTTCTCAAAGAAGGATTCGGCATCGCCGAGGGCCTGATGACCACCATCCACTCGTACACCGCCACCCAGAAAACGGTGGACGGTCCTTCCAAAAAGGATTGGAAAGGCGGCCGCTCCGCTGCGATCAACATCATCCCATCCACCACCGGTGCGGCGAAGGCCGTGGCGCTCGTCTGCCCGGAAGTGGCTGGCAAGCTCACCGGCATGGCGTTCCGCGTGCCGACCCCGACCGTCTCCGCAGTGGACCTCACCGTGAAGACCGTCAAGCCGACCTCGCTCGCCGAGATCAAGGCAGCGCTCAAGAACGCTTCCGAGACCTACCTCAAGGGCATCCTGGAATACACCGACGACGAAGTGGTCTCCACCGACTTCATCCACTCGCCGGCTTCCTCGATTTTCGACGCCGGTTCCTCGATCGAGCTGAACTCCACGTTCTTCAAGTTGATCAGCTGGTATGACAACGAGTGGGGCTACTCGAACCGCGTCATCGACCTCCTCACGGACGTCGTGAAAAAGGGAATCTGATTCCTCTAGTTAGAAACTGATTTGAAAACGGCGGTCCGCGAGGGTCGCCGTTTTTTCGTGCCGGTTTTCCGGATCGATGAGACTTGCCGCAACCGACGGCCGCGCATCGTTTGATTGCTGCGGTTCATCAGCCCGCCTGATGATGAATAGTGATCTGGAAATTCAATCATGACGACGTGGAGGCGGTGCAGCGGAAATGGGTCTTCACCACCCACACCCCGGTGTCTGCCGGGCATGACAAGTTTTCCCTTGGGATGGTCGCCACAGCCCTCGGCCGCAGCGAGGTGGGCGAGATGCGCGAGGTGTTCTGTTGCGGTGGCGGGCTGAACCTGACCTGCCTCGCGCTGAACCTCAGCCACTACGTCACCGGAGTCGCCAAGAAACACGCGGAAATCTCCCAGCGGATGTTGCTGCGGTAAGTGTTGGAGGTGGATTTCTTCATGGGGATTCGGGGTTGGGGTTCTTTGATTCGGGGACCGGTGAAATTACGGTGACCAAGGCGTGAACCTCCCCGTCGCTGGTCTGGGAGAAATCTTCATACCACTGGCTGACGGAATTGAATGGGTGGGGTTCCATCAGGGCGATCACATCGTCGGCTTCGCCGCGCAGGCGGTTGACGGTGTCGCTCGGAGCGATGGGGACGGCGACGATGGTGCGCCTCGCCCGCTGGTGGCGCAGCAGCGCGATGGCTGCGGACAAGGTGAATCCGGTGGCGATGCCGTCATCGACGACGATGACGGTACGGCCGATGACGACGGGCAAGGGACGGCCGTTGCAGTAGAGGTGCTCCCTGCGGGTAATTTCCGAGGTTTCCCGCTGGCGAGTGGCGTTCACCTCGCGTTCGCTGAGTCCGAGCGTCCGGATCAGGGAATTGATAGGTCCAAGTATTTCATCAGAACCTTCCTGAGGGGTTCCCACGCTGATCGAAGAACCCGTCCCGTCAAACTCAAAAGCGGTGGCGGTTTCCCGCATGAGACCGCGGATCTAGTCGCCGTGCGGCGGCTTCCGCAGCGACTTTTTCTGAGAGAGAGTCCGCTTGTCCGCCACACTGCGGTTTTTCGAGTTGCGTGACCGCGGGCGGTTGGTGCGGCGCATTTTCTCGATGGCCTGGGTCTTCGCCACCGCCCGGCCTTCGCGGATGGCGTCGAGTTGGTCGCACAATTCCCGCCGCGCGAGGAAGCGGTTCATCTCGCGGGAGCGGTCCATCTGGCACTTGATGCAGACGCCGGTCGGCAGGTGTTTAAGGAAAACGCAGTTCGACGTCTTGTTAATTTTCTGCCCACCGGATCCGGAGCCGCGGACGAATTTCTCCAGCAAATCCCCGGTCGTGATCCCAAGCGCGACCATCCGCTGCTCCAGCGCGGCGATCTTGTCGGAGGTGATCGGGCTCTGCATGCCTGAGAAAACGGATGGAAACCCGAAAACACAAGTTCGCAGTTGCGTGGCAACGGGCGGCGGCAAGGGCCAACCCGGGCCCTCGGACCCGCGACGGAGGAAATTTTTAGATGTGCGTGAATTTCGGGTTGACTCGACCCGGTCGGATGAGTTGGTCTTTCCCACCGCTATTGCGAATCAATCGCAATAAAAGTCATAATCATGAAACAAAGAAAAACACGTCGCCCTCAATTTACCGCCATCCTCGCCGCAAGCCTGGGTGCGAGCGGACTTGGCACCGCGCAAGACGCGCTGAGATCTCTCGACCCGATGACGGTCTTGGGAACGAGAGAGGAAATATTCAATCAAACGGGATCCGCCGCTTTCGTGCCCGCGGAAGCGATCCGTGCGGCGAACAGTACGAACGTGAACATCGTGTTGGCGAAGGTGCCCGGCGTTTATGTCCGCGAGGAAGATGGATTTGGAAACTTCCCGAATATTTCACTCCGAGGAGCGGACGGCACCCGCACCGAAAAGGTCACGGTGATGGAGGATGGGATTCTCACCGCGCCCGCGCCTTATGCCGGCCCGGCGGCCTACTACACGCCGAGGATCGCGCGGATGGCGGGGGTTGAGATTTTGAAAGGCTCGTCGCAAGTCCGCTATGGGCCACAGACGACGGGCGGAGTCATCAATTACCTTTCGACGGAGATTCCGGAGGAGCAGACGTTTTATACCAAGGGCACTTACGGCAGTTTCGACACGGGATTCGGGCACGCTTACTTTGGCGATACTGTGGAAACGGAAGCCGGGAAATTCGGATATTTGATCGAACTTTACGGGACCCGAAGTGATGGATTCCGCGAGATCGACGGCACCTCGGACACGACGGGATTTTCCGTGTTCGAGCCGATGATCAAGCTGTCCTTCGAGCCGAAAACAGCGCTCAAGCAGCGCATCGAGTTCAAGGCTGGTTACACTTCGTTCGATGCGGATGAAACCTATACCGGACTAACGGAAGATGATTTGGAGAATGATCCGGACCGCCGTTACGCGGCCACGCGGTTTGACAACATTGAGACCGACCAATACCGGACCTATCTGAAATGGGTCGGTGAGCCGTCGGACAAGCTGCGGCTTGAGAGCGCCGCCTATTACGGCTATTTCAAGCGAAACTGGTATAAACTCGACAAGGTTTCCGGCTCGGGGTCCAAGAAGAACATCCACGAAATCCTCGCGCCGGCGAACGGCTTCACCAAAGAACTCGGCGTGCTCCAGGGCACCTCCGCCGGCAAGACCGATGTGAAAGCGAACAATCGCAGCTATTCGTCCTACGGCTGGCAGAACCAGGCGAATTTCCGTTTCGAGTCCGGCTCGGTTTCCCACGATCTCGCCGCCGGCCTGCGGTTCCACTACGACTATCAGGACCGCGACCACTGGCTCGACACCTATAATGCCGACGGCGTGGGAAACTACACTTTCGGCAATCGCACCCGCGTGGGGCAGGACAACCGGCTTGAGGAGATTTTCGCCACCGCCGTCTATCTGGAGGACGAAATCAAGACCGGCTCGCTCACCCTGCGGCCCGGCATCCGCTACGAATGGCTGGATTTGGACACACGCATGACCACCAATGCGACTCCCAAGGCACCCGCCAGCACCGTCAAGAAAAGCGGGAATGAAAACCTGTGGATGGGCGGGATGAGCGCAAACTATGAAATCAACGAGGAAAACTCGCTGTTTGGTGGTATTTACCGTGGTGTTAGTTCCCCCGGTGCCGGCGACTATCTCGCCGGGGTGGAGGAGGAAGAGGCGATCGGCTACGAACTTGGGGTCCGGCACCGCCGTGATGCGCTCAATGTGGAACTTGCGGGATTTTTCACCGATTTCGACAATCTGATTTCCACCGACACCGGTCTCGGCGGCGACCCAACCTTCAACGCCGGTGCTGCGGACGTCTTCGGTCTGGAATCGATCATCCAATACGATGCAGGAAGCGCCGCCGGACTTGAGGCCGGGATTCCACTTTATGTTTCCGCCACATGGACCCAAGCCGAGTTCAAAGGGACGACTCCGGGACTCGCCGGTGGTGGGGAAGGCATCTACGCCGGCGGTCGTGATGGAAACGAAATTCCCTACGTGCCCGAGTGGAAGCTCGCCGCCGGCATCGGCTATGTGGCAGAAAAGTGGGGAGCGAACCTTGACGCCATCTACAGCGGCACCAGTTGGGGGACGGGTTACAACGACGACATCCGCACTGGTAAACAGACCAGTCGCGATGGGCAGATCGATGCCCTGCTGGTCTTCAACCTGTCCGCCTACTATCAACTGAACAAGCACATCAAGCTGCTAGCCGGCGTTCAGAATCTCTTCGACGAGCGCGCGCTTGTCAGTCGCATCCCGGAAGGCCCACGGGCCAACGCGCCACGGATGATTTATGCGGGCTTCGAGACGCAGTTCTGACCGTTTGTTTTCCGGAATTGTTTGGTGAATCAAAGGTCGGAACCGCGTGGTTCCGGCCTTTGACGCCACCCGCAAGGGGATTGTTTTCCTGCCGGATCCGCTTTAGCTTCCGCCCTTTTCCATGACCTCCATTCTCCACGCCCTCAATATCGGCACGCTCGCCTGCTGGCTGAGCGTGGTGGGTTTTGGAGCCATCGCTTTCGTCGTTCCCGGCACTCGCGGAATTCCGGTTGCTACATTCCTGGAGAAGGACCCCCCGCCGTTTCAGGAAGATTTCACATTGGGAGAGGCGGAGGACGCCGCGGCGGAATCCACCGAAGAGGCTTCCAACGCCGCACCGCCGGAAACCCTGCCTTCGCCGCCCGAACTTCCGGAAATCGCCGGATTCACGCCCTTGCCTGAGATTCCCGAAATCGCGGCCCAAGCGGCCAAGCCCGCACCGATAGCGGCAGTGGCACCGCCGAGCGCCAAACTGGCGGCGAGCCAGCCTCGCAGAACCGCCTCCAGCACGTCCACCACCGCCAAGCCCGGCGGCGGTGGGGCAGGCACGTCGAGTCCAGGCAGCGCAAGCGGCCAGCCCGGCTCTGGAATGTCCGACGCCTCGCGACTTGCCAAAGGTCGCATGCCGAAGCCAACCTACCCCGCGCAGGCAAAGCGCAGCGGCCAGACCGGCACCGTGGTCGTCGAGTTCACCGTGGATGCATCCGGCCGGGTCATTTCCGCGATTGCGAAATCCTCCTCGGGTTGGCCACTGCTCGATTCCGAGGCGGTCCGCACCGTCCGCCGCTGGACTTTCCCCGCCGGGGGCGTCATGAAGCTCCAACGCCCCATCGTTTTCCAACTACGCTAGAATCACCGTGCTCGCCAACATCGTCATCGAAAAATTCACCGAAGGCGGATGGGTCATGTGGCCCATCCTCGCCACCTTCCTGCTCTCGCTCTCCGTCATCCTCGACCGCGCCGTATGGTGGTCCGCGCTTCAGGCAAAGACTCGCTCCGGCCTTCAGGAAAAAGCCCGTGAAGCCCTTGGCACCGGTGATTTCACGACCGCATGGCAAATCGGGGAAAACACCGGCGAACCTTATCTCTCCAATCTTCGCGAAGGCATGAGCCATGCGAACACCTCCATGCTGGCCGCCATGCAACTGCACGCCACCCAGCTCATCGAGAAATCCGAGGCCCGCATGTGGGTGCTCAGCACCATGATCACCCTGGCTCCATTGTTAGGTCTCTTCGGCACCGTCGCCGGACTCATGGGATCCTTCGCCGCCATCGGCACCGACCAGCTTGCCGTCACCAAGGTCACCGGCGGCATCGGCGAGGCGCTCATCGCCACCGCCTGCGGCATCGCCATCGCCGTGATCTGCCTGTTACCATACAACTTTTTCCGCAAACGCGTCTCGCTCCTCCGTTCATCGTTAGAACGCTGGATCAATCACAGCGAGCTGCTCGTCAAGTCCGCCAAGGAGCACGGTCACGACCTCGAGGACTTCGCCGCCAACCGCACCAACCGCTGATGCCCGTCCAACTCAACAGCGGCTCGTCCGATGACGACCACGGCGATGAAGCGCGGATCGAAATCATCCCGCTCATCGACATCATGTTTTTCCTGCTCGCCAGCTTCATGATGGTCAGCCTGAGCATGACGCAGCTCAACCGCGTGCCGATCAACCTGCCGGAAGCCTCCACCGGCGTCGCCGATTCCAAGGCCCCGCCGTTCCAGATCGCTGTTGATTCTAACGGCGTGATCACCTGGGACGCCAAGCTCGTCACTCTTTCGGAAATCACCGCCCGCCTGCAGCAGGACGCCGCCCCGGCGGAGGCCCGCGTCCTCATTTCCGCCGACGCCGATGCACGCCACAAGAACGTGCTGGATGTGCTCAACGCCGTGCGAGCCGCCGGCGTCGACAAGGTCAGCTTCGAGTCGAAAACCCCCAATCCCTGAAGTTTGAAATCCCGCGTGCTTCCCATCCTCAACGCCATCGGCTGTCTGGTTCTAACCGGAATGGTGGTGGGCCAGTGGAAAAAGGAACACGCGCTCGGCCGGCAGGTGGTGGCGCTGGAGATGGAACTCGGAGCCGCCCGGGAACAAGCCGCCGCCGAGATGAAGCGGTCCGCCGCCCTTGAGCGGGACATCGTGGTGCTCAAGGAATCGATCGAAGCCGTGCAGAAATCCGCCGAGCGGTCCGCCGGGGTTCTGGCGGAAAAGGAAACCGAGGCAAGCGGTCTTCAATCGGAAATCACCGCCTCCCGCGAACAGCTGAAGGTCTGGGAAGAAGCGATCGCCACGCGTGATGCCAAGCTCCGCGGACTCAACGAGGAGTTGGTGGCCACCCGCGAGCGCCTCAACGAAGCCGTCGCCAAGCTCAAGCAAGCCGGAGCGCGGAATTGATTCTACCCGGGCCTTGATTGGACCCGTGGGTAGGGAATTCCGACATCAGCGCAACGTTTCTGTTGCATGAAGGTTTGATCCAGCTCTTCTGAAGATGCAACGGGTCCTTGCCTTTCTCCTACTCTCCGCCACCCGCATGGTGGGGCAGGCTTATGATTTTTCGGCAGCGACGGCGCAGCTGCAATCGAATCTGGGAGTTTACGGAAGCCGCGTGGTGGTGATCGTGGAACAGCGTGAGCTGGGAGAGGTGTTCCGTTTTGAATCGGGGGGGATCACGCAGGATTCGAAAATTGGAATCGCATCGTGCACCAAGTGGTTGTCCGGGGCGGTAGTGCTGGCCTGCGCGGAACGGGGCTTTTTCCATCTGGATGACCGCATCGGCGACCATCTGCCGGTGTTCAATGCCAACGGAAAAGGCGGCATCACGATACGCCAGTGTTTTGGAATGAAGAGTGGGCTCTCCCTGCGGGATCCGGATTATGAAATTGACCGTAATCTGACGCTGGCAGAATCGGTGGATCTCATCGCGGTGAACACACCGGTTGTTTTTCCGCCCGGAACGCAGCTCGACTACGAAGGCGACGGAATGCAGGTGGTGGGGCGAATTTGTGAGGTGGCCACGGGCAAGGACTGGAGAGTGTTGGCAAGGGATCTCTTGTTCGATCCGTTGGGAATGGACAGCGCCGACTATCTGTTCTTCGGGAGCAATCCGGGGATCGCCGGTGGGGCTCGCTGTTCGGCGACGGACTATCTGAAATTCCTCCACATGGTTCTCCGGAATGGCCAGGGAGCCAACGACCGCGTGGTTCTATCAAGCCGCAGCGTGCAGGAGTTTTTCACCAACCAGACCTTCGGTCTGCCGGAATACTACAGCCCGGCGCAGGACTCGGATTATTATGCCTACGACGAGCCGCCGGACTACGGGATGGGATCGTGGGTCATCGCGCAGCATCCGCTTTCCGGCGTGGTCGAGGAAGTGGCGAGTCCGGGCGCGTTCGGCACCTATCCGTGGGTGGACCGGCGGCGCGGGTTGCGCGGGATCATCTTCATGCTGGGGATCGGATCGGTTGCGATTGAGAACAACCTCCGGGTGTTGACGCACCTCCGCACGGAAATCGATTTGAAGGGGTTGCCACCCTTGAAGCCGCCTGGACCTGTCGTCACGAGTGTCGTGGACAATTACCTGAAGCTGTCTTGGGACGGTGGTGGAGTCTTGGAAACTTCGCCGGATCTGAACGTGTGGACGCCGGTGCCTTGGGCGTCGGGGCCGTTTCTCGAATCGATGGAGAGCCCTCCGGCTACCCGGCTTTTCTACCGGGTGGCAAGGTAATCAAGTCCCGCAAAACGTCTGATAGGCAGGCAATCCTGGAGGGGCGGGAGATGTGTATTCGGCAGGCGGGTCGGCCTCATAAGGTTTCGCAAGAACAGTCAGCAGGCGTTGCATCACACTCAAGTCCCCATGGTCCGATGCGGCGGCGAGTGCCTCCTCGACATTGTGGTTGCGGGGAATGACAGATGGATTGTGGGAATACATGATCTCCCCGATTTCGGCAGCGGTCTGCGGTTGGCGGCCAAGCCGCGCGGTCCAGCGCTCGTGCCAGTGGAGGAATTCGGCGTCGGGAAACGCGGGACCGGCTAGACCGCCTAGGGCGCGGAAGGTGTTGGTGAAATCCATCCGGTTTTTCTCCATCCAATCGAGCAGGCTTTGCACCAGCGTGGCGTCTTCCCTTTCCGCAGTGAAGATTCCGAGTTTGGCGCGCATGCCTGCCAGCCAATAGCCGCGGAATCGATCCTCGAAAGCTCCCAGCGCTTCGTTCACCAGATCGATGGCGATGTTTCGATCCTCGTGAAGCAGCGGCAGCAGCGTCTCGGCGAGGCGGGCGAGGTTCCAGCGGGCGATTTCCGGTTGCTTGCCGTAGGCATAGCGGCCCTGGCGGTCAATAGAGCTGAAGACGGTGTTTGGATCGTAGTGGTCCATGAAGGCGCACGGACCGTAGTCGATGGTTTCGCCGGATAGGGCCATGTTGTCGGTGTTCATCACGCCGTGGATGAATCCGACGTGCAGCCATTTCGCAATGAGCGCGGCCTGGCGGGCCATTACGGATTGATAGAAATCAAAGTAACGCGTTTCCCCCGGCTCCACTTCCGGGAAATGCCTTTGCAAGGTATGATCCGCCAAGGCCCGCAGCGCCGCCAGATCCTCATGCGCGGCGGCATACTGGAAAGTTCCCACACGGATGTGGCTTGCGGCGACCCGCGTGAGAACCGCGCCGGGCAGGACTTCCGTGCGGAAAACCTCCTCGCCTGTCGCCGCTACCGCGAGGCTGCGGGTGGTGGGGATGCCGAGCGCGTGCATGGCCTCGCTGATGATGTATTCCCGCAGCATCGGTCCAAGAGCTGCGCGACCGTCGCCACCACGGGAGAATGGCGTCCGTCCGGAGCCTTTGAGCTGGATGTCGAAACGTTTTCCATCCGGGGCGAGGTGTTCGCCTAGCAGAATGGCCCGTCCGTCTCCCAGATTCGTGAAATGCCCGAACTGGTGCCCGGCGTAGGCTTGTGCGATGGGCTCCGCCCCGGCGGGAATTGCGTTTCCCGCGAACACTGCGGGATCTTCGAGGAGATCCGGATCCAATCCCAAGGATGCGGCTAACGGACGGTTCAGGACGGCAAGACGCTGCTCGCGCACCGGGACCGGACGGGTCCTGATGAAAAACAGATCGGGAAGTTTCGAGTAGGAATGATCCCAGCGCCAACCGGGGATTGAATCGGACATGGCGCAAGCTAATCGCAAGTCCGGACGATTCAAGCCGCGAAGAAGGGTCGTGGCTCCGGGGGATGCAGGTGCATATCCTCCACGCCGATGGCGGGCTCGCCGGCAAGTCGAGAAACCGGAGTTTGCCAGGTCGGGCGGCGTTCATTGCCAGGCAACCCTGTGACGAAATCGCGTTCCGCACAGCAATCCATGACATCCGCGGAATTTTAAGTGACGATCCGGGAAACCGCTTGACCCGACATGGCTCAAACTATAACTCAAGGCCGATGTCGAAGTGGGCGTTGCGCGCTAGCCAGTATCTTCTTATCGGGGCTTTGTTAGTCTCGATGGGCGGGCATTTGGCGCTACTTCAGACAATCGCGTGGGGAAACATGTTGGTGGATTATTCCAGCAAGGGTTCCTTTTCGGAAGCGGTAGACAAGACCTTTGACGGTGAACATCCATGTCATTTGTGCAAGGTGGTAAAGAAGTCGAAGAGTGAGGAGGAAAAGAAGCCTCTGCTCAAATCCGAGATGAAGTGGGAAGTCGCCCTGCCTGCTCCGGTAAAGGTGCCTTTTCCGCGGAGTACGGAACTTGAATTCCGTGTGACGGACTATTCCGGGACCTATGGGGAGGTTCATCTCGCCGTGCCGATGGAGCCGCCGCGAGCGGTCTGATCCGCGTCTGGCAGACTATGGAATTTCGATACCCGTGAGGATTCACGGAGTCGTCCAGCCTGATTTTTGAAGGCTTGGGTCTGCGGACTCCGCTGCCGTTTGCAGCATGACGAGAAGCCACGACACTTTTGTCGTGGACCGATAGCGTGAGAAAGGGATGTGCCTCAGGCGCTCCACCTTCGCCGTTCATCGGCAGGCGGACAGGAATGTCCACCCTCCTTATGGAAAATCGTATTCGCCCTGCTGCGGATGCGTTCTCGGACTGTCGATTTTTGAGGCACCCTTTTGTCATTTTGAAAAAATATTATTTACCTAACAAAGGATTGACCCTGGTCGAGCTTCTCGTCGTCATCGGCATCATTGCCGTGCTGGCGGCGGTCGTCGCGCCGCTGGGAAAAGGCCTGGTCACCCGGAGCCGGACCATCCATTGCAACCAGAACCTCCGCCAGATCGGGATGGCGGCGATGTTGTATGCCGGCGACAATCAAATGACCCTGCCCCAGTCGACGCACCAGAAGGTCTCCAACTCATGGCGGGTGACTCTCCAGCCTTATGCTTCGGGTACAATCACTTTCAAGTGCAAGGAGGATCCCGACAAGAGGCGCGGCAACACCTATGTGCTCAATGACTATCTCACCAAAGCCCCGGCGGGCGCGCCGCCGGAACTGGACTATTCCATTCTCGCAAGAATCGAACGCCCTGAGGCGACCTTGATGTTCGCCGAGGCATCGGTGTCCTACGTGGGTGCCGACCACTTCCACTTCGCGCAATACTACGGGCAGAAGGTATCGCCCGCAGTTTTCGAGGGGCAGGTGGGTGTCCGGATTCATGCCGACAAGGCAAACTACCTCTTTGCCGATGGCCACGCCGAAACCCTCTCCTGGGCCGAGGTGAAAGTCCTGCTACGCACCGCCGGCACCCGTTTCCTGAATCCGGCCGGACGCTGAATTTTCATCAAGCTGTTTAAAAAATCTTACCCCATGACCCATCAAACTCTGATAGTAACTATCATCACCGCGCTTCTTGCCGCGCCCTTGTCCGCCCATCAACACCGCGCCGTGGGTGTCACGGGTACAGGCCCCGGAGGGACCGCTGCGGGCGGTGAGGGGCTCCGGATCATCGGTCCGGACGGCACGGGCATGATCCACTATCTCCGGCCCCGCGGGCGCGGCCCGGACCCGAGGCCGGAAGGATACCACCCGGAGTTGCGGGGCGGCGGTTATTACTATCTGGATGAGCGTCCGCGCAGGATTTACGACGCGCAGGGAAATCCGGCGGTCGACCATCTGGGAGAACCGGTCATCGCCGACGAGGGTTTCTCACTCATCGCGCTTTCCTCGGATCCTGATTTTCCGGAAGCCGGTCACGCCCACGCCGGGACATCGGTATACTGTGAAATCGTGAGTGTCACGGGTCCTCCTGGCGCGAGCTTCGGATTCTGGGACGCCGGGGTTTCCTGCTATTCGGACACCCCGACGTTCGCGATGCCGACGAATCAACCCACGGGAAACCCCCGCTTCGTCATCAGCGAGGGCGGTGACTACCCGGATGCCGATCCTTACGGCCACATCCATGACAGGGCGTGGACCGCGGACAAGCCCGGTGACTACCATGTGACCATCCGGTTCGTGGACGTCAGCACGAATCGCGAGGGTGGCGGTCCGTGGCACCTGCCGAGCCAGAACTATATCTATCATTTCAAGGCGGGTCCGGAGTTCAAACCGACCGGAAAACGGGTGGCTGGCTCTGGCTTTGTCCTGACCTGGCCCAGCCAGATGGGAATCTCGGAGGCCGCCTATCCGCCGGAATCCGGCATGGTATTCAAGGTTCTACGCAGCACCACGCTCGCCCCCGATGATTGGAATCCAATTGGAGAGGTGACTGGAGGCACCACGGCGACCGCAAGTTTCATTGATCTGTCTCCTCCCGCGGCCATGGCGTTTTACAAGCTCGCTTACGACTGGTCCATGCCCTGACGGGTGATTTTCCTCCATGAAAAACAGAAACAAGAACCTCATGAAAACTAGAACAATCGCGGCCTCTCTCGTCATCCTCGCCATCGGACAAGCCCATGCGCACATCGGCTACGGCGGACGTGACTTCGGCACTTATAACGGCGGTGACAACTATCAGACAAAGCCTCCCATCACGATCTCCAACATCTCCAGCGATTTCGGCTGGGCTGCGGCCACGGATGCGGACTTCGGTGACAGCCACCGGACCCGCGCCTTCCGGTTCAACCTCGCCAGTCCCGGAATCATTGTTCTAACCCTGGTGGGTGGTGCCGGATTTCTACCAGGGTTATCGCTTTATGGCGGTCTGGGGCATCTTGCTCCCGAACAGGGATCCCATGATTCGGCGGTCCTGTCGCAGCAATATCTTGCCGGGCTGCCGGGCCCTACCAAGACGGGTTCCCTGAACGCCCTGGGCGATTGGGCGATTGGGAACGATCCAAGCTACAACACTCCGCTCGATCCGTTGAGCGGAGTTCTCTATGCGGCATCCTTGAAGTATTTCGACTACATCGGGCATGTCGCGGATGGCACGAGCGCCAACTACGGCTTCGCTCCGGGGACGAACGGGGATGGAGTTGCGGATGGATTCGTGACGGCGACATTCGATCTCGCCGCAGGTGACTATTCGTTCTTTGTGGGCGGTGCCAATCTCGCTTCGGAGTCGCCGGGCCCGACATGGCCCGCCTATGGAGCCACTGTCTCCCTCACCGTCATTCCCGAGCCGTCCGGAATGTTGCTGCTAGGGATTTCCGCTCTGGGTATGGTGATTTGCCGCCGGCGTTGAGTGCGAGCACGGGATTCCTTCGCAGGCGGAACGAATCCCGCGACCGGATTACTTCGTGGCCGGCTCCGAGAGCTTGGCGATGATGCGGTCGCGCACCGGTTCCTCGATGATTTTCGCGTCCGCCAGATCGCGGGCAAGTTGTTTGGCGGCGGCGATCTCAATGTCGGTCGGCGCGTGGCTTTCGGTTTGTGGCGGGCGGATTTCGAGATTGGCGATGACCTTGTCGATGCCCGGGGAGATCGAAGGATCAATGAGAGTCGCGATCACCGGCTTCTTGCCGGCCCAGAGTCCTTCGTTGAGCGTCGGCAACTTGCCTTCCCGCATTGATTCCAGGGTGAGGTAGTCCGCCTTGTAGCCGAGTTTGAGGAAGTTCTCATAATTGCCTCCCAGATTGTTGCGGATGATTTTCTCCCGGGCGCTTGGCTCGTAGGGATCGGTATCCGATTTGAAGAACACATCCTCGATGCCGAGTCCGCGGTCGATGGCTTTTTCCGGGGCGATGCCGAGCTGCTTGGCCTCGGCGATCAGGGCGACGGCGCGCACCAGCGCTTTCCGGGCGTCTTCGGGATTGAACTGTTTGAAAAACGAACTGTCGCTGGAGATGGACTTGAGCTCGGCGATGATGGCGGACTGGCGCTGCTTTTTCTTGAAGAAGCTGATGCCGCTGAGAACGACGAAAAGCGCCACGACCAGGAAAATCGCTCGGGTGATGATGTAGCGCGGGCTTGGGAATTCCATGGTGTGTTAGGTCCAGATCGATTTCGGTTTCTTCGGCTCTTTCGGTTTTTCTTCGAAGATCTTGCGCTCGCGGCTGTTGAAAACCGCCTCTTCGCGGGTGATGAGGTTGGCGTTGAGAAGCTGGCCGATGCTGTCGTCGATGGTGCGGTTTCCCTCCTTGTACCCGATTTCCATCAGGCCGACGATCTGTTCGAGCTTGTGCTCGCGGATGCAGTTGCGGATGGCGTGGCTGGGGCGTAGCACTTCGGAAGCGAGCACGCGGCCGTGGCCGTCGGCGCGGGGGATGAGGCGCTGGCAGATGATGCCTTCCAGGGCGCTGGCGAGCTGGGTGACGATCTGCGGTTGCTGGTCGGCGGGGAACACGTCCACGATGCGGTCGATGGTCTGTGGCGCGTCCGGCGTATGCAGCGTGGCGAGCACGAGGTGGCCGGTCTCCGCGGCGGTTAGGGCGATGCGGATGGTGTCGAGGTCGCGCAGCTCGGAAATGACGATGACGTCCGGATCCTGGCGCAGCGCCTGGCGCAGGGCGCGGGGGAAACTGCGGGTGTCGGTGCCGATCTCGCGCTGCTTGATGAGGCAGGAGCGGTGTTCGTGGATGAACTCGATGGGATCCTCCAGCGTGATGATCACGCCGTTGCGGGTTTCGGCGATGCGGCGGACCATCGAGGCGAGCGTGGTGGATTTCCCGGATCCGGTGATACCGGTGACGAGGACGAGTCCGGCGCGCAGATTGCAGAACTCATGAATGACCGAGTGGTGGCCGAGGTTTTCGAGCGCGGTAATGTCCTGCGTGATGAAGCGGAACGAGGCCTCCGCGTGACCTCTCGCCATGTGGACGTTTCCGCGGAAGCGGCCGACGCCCTCCACCTGGAGCGCGTAGTCGAGCTCGAGCTCCTCCTCGAGTGTGGCGCGTTGGGATTCGGTAAGTGTGTCGAGAATGAGATCCCGCACGGTTGCGGGCTCGAGCAGTTCCTGGTCGAAGGGGACGATGGAGCCGTTTACCCGGGCGCAGGCTGGGGCCCAGGCGCTGAGATGCAGGTCGGAGCCACCGAGAGCGATGGTTTGTCGGAGGTATTCGGTGATTTCTCTGGCCATGGCGTGGTGGGTTTATCCGGAGATTCCACGCATCGCGCGATCAAAATCCTGAGGTCTTGCGCATGCGCCGCGGGCGACGTCTGGTTCCAAATAATCCTGCCGCACAGAGGCGACGAGGTATTCGAGCAGCGAGCAGTTGCTGGCTTGAGGGGATTTCAAGAGGTGGTCCTGGAGATCGGTTAGGCGGTTTTCCAGAATCCAGCGGCGGGTGACGGCCTCGTTCTGCATGTATTCGAGTGCCGGGAAAAGTCCGCCGCCCTTGCGGGGGAGGAGTTGCTGGGAGAGGATGCCGACGAGCTGTGAGGCGAGCAGGCTGAGCGCGCCGGCGCTGTCAGTGCCTAGCAGGTGGGTGAAGCGGTCGAGCGTTTCCACCACGCTGCTGCTGTGAAGTGTGGAAATGACGAGATGTCCAGTCTCCGCGGCGTGCAGCGCGGTGATGGCGGTTTCCGCATCGCGGATTTCCCCGAGGAACAGGACGTCCGGACTCTGGCGGAGTGCCGACCGCAGGCCTGCGGAAAAACTGGTTGAATCCTGCCGGATCTCGCGTTGGGAAAACAACGATTTGTCGTTTGTGAAAAGGAACTCGATGGGATCTTCGAGAGTCACGATGTGGCGGGACTGGTTCCGGTTGATCCAGTCCAAGCAGGCCGCGACGGTGGTCGACTTCCCGGATCCGGTAGGCCCGGTGATGAGGATGAGGCCGAAGCGGCGCTGCATCCATGACTCCAACAGCGGTGCCGGCAGCCCAAGTTCCGCCAGCGGCGGGATGTCGTTGCGGATCGGCCTCAGCACGGCCGCGAGCCGGCCAAGCGTGTGATAGAGATTCACCCGCAGACGGCCGCCGCCGGGGACGCGCCAGGAAATGTCGGCCTCCAAGGTGGCGGTAGGATCGACTCCGCAGGATTTCCAAAATTCCTCCATGGCCACACGCGGGATCGGTCCGGGATGCAGGGTCACCACTTCACCCTCATGGCGGATGCGCGGCGGCTCGTCTTCGATCAGAAATACATCGTTCGCGGAATCGGCGAAGGCGTCGCGGATGAGTTGGTTGAGGGCGGAATGCATGGATTTCGATTCCGGTTGGAATCTTCAGGATTCCTAAAAGATTCGCCGCGGAGGTTGAAGCGAAAACGTCGCGATTCGGATTTTAGGGGGTCGGAACATTTCATCCGGCTTGGTGCCGGATTTCCCGAGCGAGGCAGCTGCACGGCGAATCGGCCGTGGGGCCTGCGGGATTTCAGTTCCGGATCGACTCGAACGAGATTCGGTGGTTGACCGAGTCGATCCAGACGTTTTCAAATCGGCTGAGCAGCGCGGTGCCGAGCAGTCCGTCCTCGCCGGAGAACAAGGGCCTGCGGTAGAGGTCGGTCGGGACGTCCGACATGACGAGGGAGCCGAAATTCACGTCGGTTTTCAGGGGCTTGCCGGCGCGGGATCCGCGAAGTGATGAGCCGGCGGGAGGCGACCAGCAGAGCGACCGGTTGGATCCGGTATCCAGTCTGACCCGAGGAAGGGAGGAGTCGCCGGCGGAAAGTCCGACGAACATGCCGTCGTGGCCCCGTAAAAGCGGAAGGCGGACCGCTGAGGGGCCAGGTTTTCCAACAGGTGACACGTGAAGGCGGGACCGTTTGAAATCGATCTTGATGGAACGGCCTGCGAAAAAGTCGGCACCGATCAAGCCGTCGATGAGGGTTCCCAAGGTTCGTGACTCGCTTGAGAGGTCGACGACGAGCGGATCCGCGGAAAAGCGGAGGCCGGGGGACGACGCGCCCATGTTGAAATGGATGGTTTCGGAGCGATGGGCGTTTTCCGTTCCATCCACAGTTCGGATCAGTTCGCTCCTGATCAGGCTGAGGCCAAGCTCTGTGGCTGTATTTTTGGAAAGCACGGAAACCCCGGCCCCGGAATCAAGGATGAAGTTCATGGCCCGCTCCGAGCCGTGAATGGTGGGAGAGATGAGAATCATGCCGCGTGAAATGCGGAATGGCATGTCTACGGGAACTGCCGTAGCCAGCCCGGCAAGAAGGATGAGAACGATCAAGGGGCCGTGCATGGGGGGTGGAAAGCATCCCCCATGCCATGCGGCCCCTTTCAGTTTAAATCACGCGTTAATCACCGGTTGGTGTTTGGCACCGCCACGTAACCCGCGCGGCCTGCCGTTTTCACCCTGGATGGACCTTGGTCCGGCTTTTCCATGGACAAGGCAACGGTCGTCGATCTGCGGGTGCCATGTTGTTGCTCGACTTTTGGAGCGACAACGTATCCGGCTCTTCCCTTGGTAACGACGCGGGAGCTTGCATAAGCCGTGGTGGTGGCGAAGGCGGCGACCAGAGTGGCGACCGCGAATGTGTGGATGGAATTTTTCATAGTCTTGGTTGGTTTGAGTTCAAGCCGGCAAGCTCGATTGGGGTCTTCCCGGCACTTGGTAAGATGCACTCCACGGGAATTTATTTCAATTACTTTTTGAGAGGACGCGGAAGACGCTATCCTCAGAAGACGTTGTCGCCCAATCCGGTCAATAAGTCAGGCCGGACCAGCACGGTTTCGAATCATGCATCTATCCTAACACCTGCCGGAATTCGTCCTTCTCGGAAAGCGAAAGAACAAAGTCCGTTAGCAAGTCGATGCTATGCTGGATGTCATCGAGGTGGGCGGTTTCCACGACGGAGTGCATGCAGCGCAGCGGCAGTGATACGAGCGCGCTTGGAACGCCTTCGCGGCTGTGGAAGATCTTGTCGGTGTCGGTCCCGGTGAAGCGGCTGCTAGCTTCGTGCTGGAGCGGGAGCTTGGATTTGGCGGCGACGTCGATCAGGCGCTGGACGACGTGGGGATGATTGGAGGAACCGTGGCAAACGGTAGGACCGCCACCTAGCTTGACGCTGCCGTATTTGTTAGGATCGATGCCGGGGGTGTCGGTGGCGTGAGTGACGTCGAGGCAGACGCAGAGATCCGGCTTGAGCCGGTAGGTGGCCATCATCGCTCCGTTACCGCCGATTTCCTCCTGCACGGCGTTGAGGCAGACGAGGGTGAAGGCGGGCTTCTTCTTGCCAGAGGCGATGCGCTTCATGACCTGGGCGATGATGTAGCTGCCGACGCGGTTGTCGATGGCACGGCCGACGAGTCGTTTGTTAGCAAGTTCCAACGGGCCATCCTGATAGATCGCGGGGTGGCCGACGCGCAGTCCCATGGCAGCGACTTCGGCGGCGCTGGACGCGCCGACATCGACCCACAGGTCGTGTACGGCGGGAGCCTTTTCATGTCCCGACTCGTCGCGGCGGAGGTGGATGGCGGTATTTCCGATGATGCCGGAGACACTGCCCTTGTCGCCGAGGATGGTGAGCCGGCGGCCACGGGCGGTGGCGGCGTCCGAGCCGCCGACGCGGTCGATGCGAAGGAATCCGCGGTCGTCGATGAGCTTGATCATGTAGCCGATCTCGTCAGCGTGGGACTCCAGCATGACGACTCGCTTGGATTTTCCGGGCAGGGTGGCCCAGGTGGAACCGTAGGAATCGCAGGCGACTTCCGGGGCGTGGGATTTGATCCAGTCCGCCCAGACTTGCTGGCCGCGCATTTCGAAGCCGGTGGGGCTAGGGGTTTCGAGCAGGTGGAAGAGGAAATCGCGGTCGTCTTTTTTCATCGCGGGAATTGAAACATCCCGGCGGGGGCTGGCAAGGGCGGACGTGCCGTATTTACCGGTCAGGGCTTGCCGACGACCGCGGGCGTCAGGTACTCGTCGACGGCGCGGAAAGTGGTGCGACCTTCGGAGTTGGTGAAAAAGAAGAGGTAACTGCGGAGATTCTCATCGATGGGCCAGCGGGTGGAACTGATGACTTTATCCCCTGCGTCGTCGCGGGTGGCAAAGGCGATGTCGTAGTAGGTATTGTCCACCGCGCCGGTGGGTCGGTTTTTGGCACTCTCGCCGGGTTTAAGAGATAGCGGAGTCGTTCCAAGTTTTCCGAGGATGGTCTTTTCCGAGCGGTTGATGAAATAGACGTCACCCGCCTTGAAGTTGGGGTCGTCGGTGCGCACCACAATCGGTCTGAATCCAGCAGGCTTTGCGACTACCAGAATCACGGCGAAGGCACTGCCGTTCTCAGGCAGGGTGATCGGGCAGAGGGGAATCTCCTTTTCCAGGGTCTTGAGCACCAACCCCCTGCCTGAGACGTTGACGGGAGGAGAAAGCTGGTTGGTGGGGAGTGTGATGCCTTCCGATTTGTCCTTCCCGGAAAACAGGGCGACCTGTCCGAGTTGCTCAGGCGCTTCCTCTGCGAGAAACCTCACTTGGACACCGCCCCCGGATTTCCTGACAGGTTTTTCATCCTGAGCGGCGAGTGGTGGGAGAAGAGCGAGAAACAGATAGAAAATGCGAGAATTCATGAGAGGCGAGTCGGGAAGTTTCGGTGAAGGTGCGGGTCACACTTCCGTCGAATTCAACCAGCGAAACGAAACGATGTCAAAGCGGCGCCCGAAAGTTTTGTTCAGGGTATTGATGTTGGAGTAGAGCTTGTCGGGTGTATCGGTGGTCGGGTCTACGAACTCCGGCGAACGTTGGACGACGGCCTCACACCAGGCGCGGGCGATGACCTTTCCAGCGGCATCGGTTTTTTCGCCATAGCCACGGATGAGGAACGAGTCGGAGCGGGCGGACAAAATGGGCGCGATGGGGGTAAGGATGTCCGCTTGCTTGACGATCCCAGGACTTCCGAACGCCAGCGGCCCTTGCTCGGCCTCTTTGAACGCGAAACGTCCACTGGTGGCACTTGGAACGGATCTCGATCCTGACATGTAGGCATCGTTGATTTTTGTGTTTGCTCCATCGAAGGCGCCCGCATTCGAACCGGCATCGAGAGCGCTTTGGATGGCACCGGCGCGAGCGAGTTCCGGATCACTGCCGACGCGACGGTTGACGAAATCCGCCAAGCACAGGAACGGGCCACGTTTACGGACCTCCTTGACGATGCCGCGGGCCAAGGAATCGATTTCGGTGTCAGTGAGTTCGCGGCGCCCGGTCCACTGGTTCAGAGCCTGCGAATCGACAGATCCCGTGCCTTTGGCGATGAGATCTTCAGGGGCAAGCAAGCCTGCGACCGGAGTGTCGCTTCCGCCGGGTTTAATCGATTCCTTGCCGGTGGCATCGCGAACGATGATCGGGCGTTCCTTCCGACCACCCAGCAGACTTTTCCAAGCTTCGACCGAGGTGGAGTTCACGTTGAACATGCCGTCCACTCGGATCAGGCTGGCAATGTAGTTGGTAGCGGCTGCGCTGGGCGTGGTGCCGGGGAAGTAGGTGCTGAGGATTTTGGCGGGCTCTTGACCGCGCAGGTCGGGAAGGTAGCCGACGACGGGCAGCTTGCCATTGCCATTGAAGAAATCCGAGGCGACGTCCTTCTGGGGACGCGACTTGCTGAAGGTGGACTGGCTTTGGGGAGCGATGCCGGAGAGGAACCAGTTGTCCCACAAAGCTTGATTGGCAAGGTAGGAGTGGTCGGCCATCGGGCGGCTAGAGGTGCCTCCGGGAAGGGAGCCCTCGACCTTATCGCTCGCCAATACGGAGCAGGCCATCGAATTGCCGATCGCATGGGAAATCTGTGGCAACATGGGTTCGCGTGCATTCAAGGTGCCATAGCCATATTTGGGCTTTTGAATGTCGAATCCATTGGCGAACGAGTGCTGGAAGGCGGCGAGGGAGACGATGGGTTCACGAGGCACCGAGTGGGTGGTGACGAAGCTGCTGCCGTCGTTTTGATTCGTGCCACCGCCGAAGAAGGCGTTGCCCTCTGTGGTGACGTCGAGCTTGTCGTTCTTGCTGGAGAGCATGGGTTCCACACTGTATTCGTAGGCATGCATGTCGCGCTCTTTCTGTGTCATGTCGAAGAAATCCGCATGCAAGGCCCTGGGATTGAAACGGGTTAGAGCGCGTGTTTTTAGACTCGAAGTCTTTTCGGTTTTGGCACTGAATGAAAAGAGCATGAACACCTGCTTGGATGTCAGACTGCTGACGGGCAGATCCCGGGTATTCGAGCCATCGATGGGTTTGAAAATCGTTGAAAACATGGTCGCGTTCAAGCGCCCGCTCTTCTTTGTTCCGGTTGTTCCAGGGCTTGGGTTTCCCCGGTCTTCGCTGAATTTCAGCCGCTTGTCCCCGAAGTCGTAGTCGATGAACATTCCGTCGATTCCAAGGCTGGTGCTGCTGTCACCGCGATCGTCGCCGACGTAGTATTCATGGTGGGTTAGCGAAAAGTGGCGTGAGTGGTTCGCTCCTCCGGTGATCGATTTGCCAGTTGTGGCTGTCGAGCCGGCGGTTAGGTCGTTAGGAATGGCCTTGTATCGGATGGTGTCGTTGGCTCCGAGGGTGACGACGTTGCTGGATTGGTCCCGGACGGGGACTGAAAATCCCGAACCAAAGTTGAACCCTACCCTGCCACCAAGTTTGTGAATGTCCGGGACTGATGATTTGGCGAGTGTGCTGCCTGACTGCGAGAGCATCATGACTTCGCCGGGTTTGAAGACCAGCTGTTGTTGTCCGGGATCCGAGGATCCGAACTTGAGGCTCACGAAGTTGCCGTCGCCATTTCCGGTCAGGGTTGCGCCAGAAAGGCAGGCCGCGAGAGGAAACTTCAGGTATGAGCCACCGTTTTTGGAAATCATCAGATCGTAGGGGACCTGCCAGTATTTCACGCTGAAGCCGCGGTCGAGGGTGACCACGACGGGAATATCCAGTGGGTTCCACATGGTGATGATTGGGTCGGCGACGAGGTTGAGTTGGTTCGCGATGTTCTTGAACGAAAGCACGAGCTGATAGCTGGTAATCACCGGCTGTTTCATGAAAAACTCGTCGTCAGCCTGACAGGTGGTGGGATTGGAATCGATCTGAAGAAAGGGCGTCCCCGACGCCAGATTCCCTCCGGTGGTGAACTTCGCGCTGGAGCTTCGTTTGATCTCTTTGTAGAGATTGTAATAGACCCAGAGCTCTTGCAGGTTGATTCCGGTTTCCCCTCCCACTTTGTAGAGCGCGGTATTGGTGGTTGCTTGCGACGGCTGGCCGGACGCAGGGCGCTCCAGCTCCATCGAGAGGTCCTTGCGGAAGCCGCCGGTGCGGACGTTGGTGAGCAGGCCACGGTTCTGGGGCGTTAGGTCGTGGAATAGGCCGCGGATGTTTTTCGGGTCGGGCGTGAGCAGGGCTGCGGTTTGCCAGGTGGCGACTTTGGGGAGTTTCGGGTCGGCGACGGCGAGGGATTCGAAGGGTTTGAGGGAACCGGCGGAGGCGGCCCGCAGATTGGCAGCGGGCGCGACCTGCTGGTCAGCGCGGACCTCGGCGAGTGCGGTTGGAATCTCCTTGGCCGGGGCGATGAGGGCTTTGGTGCCGAGATCGCTGACCCACCAGGCGAGGTTGTTTTTCATATTGCCGGAGATCGTCTGGCTGATCAGCGGCACGCGGATTGGATCGCCGGTGTTGCCCACGGTGTTGACGGTGACGATGTCCACGCTGGTCTTGGGATCGGCGGGCAGATCGGTGCCCGCGAAAGTTTTGTTGGTGATGCTGGTGGGATTTCCGGAAACGAACCATTGGAGAAACTCAGGTGCCGGGCGGGCGGCGGAAGGGAGGTCGGCGGGCCAGGCCTTGTAAGCACCGGCCCATTGGCGCTGGGCTTGGGGGGTGGTGGATACCGCGGGATCGGTTGTGGCGGCGATCTGGTCCGCGGTCGCGGAGATGCGCGTGTCCGGGCCGAGTTGTTTTTGCAAGTCGCCGATGGCGAGCATCAGGGCAAGTCTGGCATTCGCTCGGGCGGACTGCATCGCGTCTCCCTGCGCCGAGCTGCGAAGGCTGATGCTGGAGAGTCCCAGCAGGCCGACTGCGATCACCGTCAGCAGGATCATGAGGGAAAGTGTGACTACCAGGGCGAAGCCACGAGGGTGGCGACGGAGTTCGAGCAGACGTTTGGACGCGCGGGAGGTGGGTTTCATGGTCGAGGTTTGGGTTTGACGGGCTGAAACGGTCAAATCACAGCCGGACAGAGAGTGTGGAAGATTCCGAAAAATGTCTTTTGGCGTATGGATAGTCAATCCAGTTTGTGGTGATATTGTAATGACAAGAAATTCGATATGAAGAGGAATTTCATGTCAGGTTTTTTGCAGTCGGGACGGCGGGGTTTTCTGAGCACTGAAGGTGAATCGAGAATTAAACAGGATTCTAAAATGGATTGTCTATAATACAATCGGGTAGGAGTCGGAGCGTTCTGAGATGAAGGATGGCGGGTGCAAAGAGCGGGGAGGGATGGGTGGAAATTCATTGGTCCTGCCCTAAGGCTCATCTTGCAGGCTGGCGTTTCATGCAAATGGGTCGGACTGAGTATTGCTGATTTCGGACGAGCGGAGCCATTGGTTGCGTGCCCCGCTCGACCCGCAGTTTACCGAACTTCCTGCGACGGTTCTATTGGCTGATCGGCTAAGGCAAGGGGCTGAGCGCACGGCCATCCGTTCCAAGTCCCCGAAAGGCGGCGGTCAAAAAGCGCCGTTGAGCTTGCGGCCGATCCAGAAGATCCCGAGCAGGACCACCAGGGCGGCGACGGTGGCCCAATGAGACCAGAGTGGAATCCGGTTTTCGAGCGGCCGGGGAGCGGGCAGCGCGTTGATTTCCTGGATCAGAGTGGCGAGTTGCGCGGGTTGGATGACGCGGCCACGGGAGACTTTCGCCATTTCCTCCAAGACTTCCGGGCGGGCGGGCTGACCGATTTTTTCAATTTCGATGCCTTGGGCGATGATTGTCGTTTCGAGCGGTTTGTCCTCGGCGCCGGTGGCGGAGGCGCGAAGTTTCCAGGCTCCGGGGAGGTCCACTTTGAAGCGTCCGCTGAACGCACCCCAGGCGGTATCGTTTTTCTGAAGCTCGATGCGCTGGGTGCGGCCGTCCGGCGCGGTGAGATCGACGGTGACGGTGCCTTCTTTGAGTGGAGCACCGTTGGGGTCGAAGGCGTTGGCGTTGAGAGTGACGGTGGACCCGGGCTCGGGGCGCTCGGGATTGAAAAACAGGCGGACGCGCTGGCCGGCGGCCATGTTCCGCTGATAGGACATCCAGCGGGCGACCTGGCCCCAGAACCGGTAGTGATAGAGATCCTCAACGCCGCGGCGCCAGCGCCAGGCGGAGTCGATGCCCATGAAGAGCACCTTGCCGCTGCCGGCGGGTTTGGTGACGAGCAGGGGAATGGGCCCGAACTTCCCGCGGCGGTTGCCGTGGACGGCGAGCACCTCGGTGCCGCCCTTGGCCTTGACGACCGGGGCGTGCCAATAGAAGCCGGGCAGGCGGCGCCAGATTTCCGGGTTTTCCTCCTCGTTAGAGCCAAGCATGGTGAGCAGTGACGCGCGGCCCTCGGTGGTCAGGGTGAGCGGGGAGGCGATGGATTCGGAGACGCCGCGCTTGTTTTCGAAGTCGAGCATCACCGGCATCAGGTCGGCGAGTTCGGTGTCGAGCAGGGAAAATTGATTGCCTTGGGATCCGGGCATGAAGATGAGGCCGGAGGCTTGGTTCTCGACCAGGCCGCGGATGAGGGCGCATTGCTCCGTGGTGAGCTGGTCGCTGGAGACGCCGACGTCGCCAAGGAAAATAACGTCGTATTTGGCCAGTTCTTCGAGTTTCGAGGGGAACTGCTCGATGTAATCCTGCCCTTCGCCCGGGCCGAGCGCGGGGTGGAACAACAGGCAGGAAAGCTCGACTCCGGGATCGCGGGAAAGGGCGTTCCTGAGGAAACGGTATTCCCAGCGCGGCAGGGATTCGACGACGAGCACGCGGATTTTTTCCGGGCGGCCGGCGATGGTGAATTTGCGCGAGTTGTTGCTGGCGACGAGCTCGCCGTCGGCCACCGGGATGGAGAGTTCGAGAGTGGATGAACCTTCCTTTTCCAAGCGCCAGAGGATGGAGTCGTAAGTCTCCGCGTTCGGCGGGATGACGATGTCCTTGGTGCGCTCCTTGCCGGTCTCGTCTCTCAGGCGGACGATCGTGCGCACCTGGCGGTCGAGCGACGAGCGGATGGTGAAAGGGATCTGCACGTTTTCCCCGACGATGCCGTAGGTCGGCGCAGTGACGGATAGAAGGTCGAGATCGGGCAGCCGGACATTGCTGCCGACGGGGATGGGGAAAAGCGGGACGCCGCGGAGCCGGAGTTTCTGGGCGGCGGCGACGGGTGGTTGGCCGAGGTTATAGTCGCCATCGCTGAGCAGTACCACGGCGCGGAGGTTCGTTTTTTGGGTGAGCAGATCGGTGAGTGGAGTCTCCAGATCGGTGCCGGCGGTGGCTCCGTTTTCCGCGGGCGGGGTTGCGAAGGGTTGGGAGGTGATGTCGTTGGCCCCGTTGGCTTCGAGGGGTTTCCACAAGTCGGACGCGAGGGTTTTCCTCACCCACTCGGCGCGGGAGACGACGCCGGCTTTTTCAGACGGACCGGGAGTCGCTGTGGCGTCGATGGTGGACATCGATTTGGAATCGTCCCACAGCACCGCGATCTGCGGCTTGGTGTCCGGGTGGACGGTGGTCAGCCACTCCGGCTGCCAGAGCAGCAGCACGACGACCAAGGCGGATAGAAACCGCAGGAACTCGAGCGCGGCCGTGCGCTTCGGGTGAGGGCTGCGTTTCCATGAAACCACGGAAAGCACGCCGACGAGGATCAAGGCAATGATGCCGATCCAGAGAGTTAGGGGAGTTGGGGAGAAGTGGAGCAAGGGAAATGATAGGTCTTATAGGTCCGATATGACCTATAGCATTGAATCAAGCGGTGGCCTTTTTTGGTAGAACCTGTGGGTGAGTCTTTTTCGGAAGGCAAAGCAAGGCTTCCGAGATGAGGAAGAAAAGGACCGCAATGAGAAACGCCCGCCAGACGTCGCGGGAGAGGGACGGATCTGAGGCTTGGCCGGCTTGGTCGAGCAGGGTGAACTTGGTGCCTTGGAGCGCCTGGTCCAGCTGCTCGCGAGTGAGAATTTCCGGATTGTCCTCCTGGGCGGGACGGTTGACGGCTAGCAGTCGCTCGCCGAGGCGGAAGATGCCGGCTTCATAAGCGACATTCGCCGGATCCGGAGAGCCGTAGTCGTCGATGCGGGTGCGGGTCTCGCCAGGCAGCGGCTGGGCAGTCTCGGTGCCGACGGTGGTGAGGTAGGAGGCGTCGAAGCGGTCGGCTCCGGCGGAAATGATCCGCTGGACGGTGGGGAGCAGGACGTCGGCGTCACCCAAATTCGACCACGTGTAATCCGGCAGCGAGCCGACAAACCACGCGGTGCCGTGGTCCACGATGCGGCGGGTGATGAATGGCTCGCCGTCCTCCCAACGGGCGAGTGCCGTTGCATCGCCCTGCGGGATCTGGCGGCGGATGGCCCTGAGTCGCTCGGCCGGGATGGGTGTGCCATCGATGCCGTCCCGGAGTGGACCGTCAGTGTGGTTCCAGTCCTTGAGGATGAAAAACTTTCCGGCGGGGGCTTCAGTGACATTCGACCATTTCAGATCCACGAAGGTGGCATCGGACGAAATTTCAGGAGGAAAGAAAATCACCTGGCCGCCGGAGGTTAGAAAGCGGTTGACCAACTCGTAGGTTGGCCCGGACGGCAGTGGCGCGGCCCACAGGATGGCGGCAAGATCTCCGGTGATGATAGAAGCTGTGTTTGCCGGATCGATGCGCTGGACCGTTTGATTTCCGAATCCAGGAGGAGCGGCGGCCAAGGCGAGATAGTCCGCCGCTTCGCCAGCGGGAGCGACAATGACGGACTTGATCGGCCGGGCCGGGCCGTAGGCGAAGAAGGTGGAGTTGTCCCGGGAATTTCCGTCCGCCGGGATCGAGAGCCAGCCGGAGCCGGTGGCGCTGGCGGTGGGAAGGGTGATGCGTTTCTGGAAACGGAAGGATTGCCCCGGGATGGTTAGGTTTTCCGTCGTGCGGGTGCCATTCAGGGTGGTGGTGAGCGGGACGGTGGCGGTGCCGCGCGCGTCGGCGGCGCGGAGGATTTCGATGTCCAGCAGCATCTCATCTGCGGAGCGGCGCGAGCCGAGCAGGCGGATGGCCGTGTTCGGCGCGGTCGGGCCGGTAAGGGAGAGCACGCGGATGGCGGGTTTTTGAGGGAGCGAGGCAAGGCTGGCGCGCGCGGTGGCCCAGCGCTCGTCTTCAGGATGCCAATTGGACGCTTGCAGGTCGGAAGCGAGCCAAACCTCGGACCGGCCACTGGTGTCGGCGAGGAAATCAGCGGCCCGCGAGAGCAGCGTGGGGAAGTCGGCGGCGGTGTCGGTGGCGGCGGTGGAGGAGAGGTCAGCGAGCGTGTCGGGCGAGGGGATTTCCTGGGGATTTCCGCTGGCGCTGTCGATGAGCACGAGTCGGGACACCCCAATACTGGCCATCGCGTCGCGGACCTTCTCGATGACGATCTGGCGTCGTGGGTTTAAGCCATCGCCGGGTTTGGACTCCATCGAGGCCGAGCGGTCTAGCAAAAGCACGACCGTGTCGATCGATCCACCTCCCCAGCCGATGAGGCCGGAAACAATCGGTCTGGCTGCGGCGAAGGCGAGTGCCGCGATGGCAAGCGCGCGGCACGTTAGAATCAGGATGTGGCGGAGTTTTTTCTTTCCGCGCGATTCGCGGGTCGCTTTGAGCAGGAACTGCATCGCCGCCCACTGGATCGTCTTGTGGCGGCGGCGATTGATCAGATGGATCATCACGGGCACCGCCGCACCCAGCAGGCCCCAGAGAAGAAGTGGATTGAGAAAAAGCATTTTTGGCTAGTGCTTTGACTTGGGCAGCCGGGCGGTGAGGAAGTCGCGGAGCAGCGGCTCCAACGGCGTGTCGGTGGTGGCAAGCTGATAGTCCGCGGACGCGTCGTTGCACTTGGCGCGAACGGCGGTGAGGAAATCGCGCAGTGCGGCCTTGTATTCGTCTGCGATGAGGTTCGGTTCGGCGACGATGGAGGTGCCGTCTTCCAGATCGACAAAACGGTGCGGGCGGTCGAACTCGAAGCCGAGTTCGAGCGGGTCCATCAGGTGGAAGACGGAGATGTCGTGTTTGCGGTAACGGAGATGTTGGAGCGCGTCGCCGAGCGCGGCGGGATCGGTGAAGAGATCGGAGAGGATGACGACGAACGCGCGCTGGCCGATTTTTTCCGCGATGGTGTGAAGGGCGTTGATGAGCCCGGTCTCGCCGGCGGGCTGAACTTTGCCGAGGGTGGAGAAAAAGCGCTCCAAGTGGGCGGCGCGGCGGCTGGGCGGGACTTCGAGGTGCAGCTTGTCGGTGCAGATCGAGAGCCCGGCGGCGTCGCCCTGGTTGACGAGCAGATAGGCGAGCGACGCGGCGATGCGGCGGGCGACCTGGATTTTGGACTCGCCGGCGCCGGTGAAATTCATCGAGCCGGACGCATCGACGACGAAGTAGGCGCGGAGGTTCGTATCGGCTTCGAATTCCTTGATGTAAAAGCGATCCGAGCGGGCGAACGCCTTCCAATCGAGCCGGCGGGTGTCATCCCCGGGGACGTATTTCCGGTATTCCGCGAATTCCACGGACGACCCGCGGTGGGGCGAACGGTGTTTGCCCGCGACGTTTCCTAACATCGGTGCGCGCGACTCGATGGGCAGCGAGCCGAGGCGAGAGAGCAGGACGTTATCGATGAAGGAGTGGGGCACGGGTTGAATTTGGATTTTTAACCGCAGATGAACGCGGATGGACGCAGATGGAAGAAAGGGATGAAGATGTATGCGGATTGGATCACGTCAGGCTTCTTCGGTGCTGGTTTGAAATCCGAGTTTCCTAGCTGCAGTTAAAGTATCTCCAGAGGTGAAGGACCAAAAGACAGCATGTGAATTCAAACTGGTTGCCGAATGAACAATTTTGATTCCTGTTGAGAATAAGCCGCTGAAAAAATCCAAACGGCTGACTTCTTCTTTCTTTAATGCGTAGGTGATCCAGAGAACTTTCAGCAGCAACATGTCTTCGCTCAGGCTCAATCTGGCAAATGGCCAAGATGCGTTAAACATCCCAATGCGTGCGCCTCCGAGAAAAGTCATGATGTTTTATTCGAAAGGTCAGATCACTCATCCCGCATCTCTTTGATGAGGCGCTCGACGATTTTTTTGGAGGTCATGCCCTGCGACTCTGCTGAGAAATTCGTGATGACGCGGTGGGTGAGCACGGACGGAGCGATGGCTTCCAGGTCTTCCAGAGACGCCATGTATGACCCGCGGAGGGCGGCGCGGGATTTCGCGCCGAGGATTAAATACTGCACGGCGCGCGGGCCGGCGCCCCAGCCGACGGTGTCTTTGATCCATTGCGGCGACTCGGGTTCGCCTGGGCGGGTCTTGCGGACGATTTTCACCGCGTAATCGTAGATATGCTCTGGCACGGGAACCCGGCGGACGAGTTGTTGGAAAGCGATGACTTTCTCCCCGTCCAAAAGATGGTTGAGCACCTGCCGGGCAGATCCGGTGGTGGCGCGGGCGATTTCCTTCTCCTCGGCCGAGGATGGATAACCGACCTCGATCAAGAACATGAAGCGGTCGAGTTGGGCTTCCGGCAGCGGGTAGGTGCCTTCCTGTTCGATCGGGTTCTGCGTCGCGAGCACGAAAAACGGCGGCTGGAGGGTGTAGGTGGTGCCCAGCACGGTGACTTTGTTTTCCTGCATCGCCTCCAGCATGGCAGACTGGGTTTTCGCGGGCGCACGGTTGATTTCGTCGGCGAGCACGATGTTTGCGAAAACGGGCCCTTTGATGAACTGGAATTCCCGCCGGCCACCGACACCGGATTCCTGGATGATGTCCGTGCCGGTGATGTCAGCGGGCATCAGGTCGGGCGTGAACTGGATGCGGTTGAAGGACAGGTCGAAAGTCTGGGCCACCGAGGAAACCAGCAGGGTTTTCGCCAGTCCGGGCACACCCATCAGCAGCGCGTGGCCGCGGGCGAAGAGGCAGATGGCGAGCTGTTCGATGACCAGCTCCTGGCCGACGATGGCCTTTCCGAGTTCGGCGCGGAACGATTGGTAGGTTTTTCCGAGTTCATCGATGGCGGCGACATCGTCGGGGGGAAGTTGATGGCTCAAGTCGTTTGGGAATTCCATGGGTGCAATGTAAGTGGGAGAAAACTAGGAGCCGCCTTGGCTTTGTCCAGAAGGGAAGTCGGCCAATCCGCTTGCCTTCAGACGATCCGGCGCATTTCGAGAATTCAAGGTCCCGCGTGCCGGGAAATCTTGGCAACAGGCGAGAAAATTTCCATTTACCGCTTGCCAGCCCCCGGCGGTCTGCTAAATCACCCGCCCCGCGGGGCCGCCAGAGCAGTCTGGATGTTCTCCCGTGGTCACGCGAAATCACGCACATCATGGCACGTATCCTAGGCATTGAAATCCCCAATGAGAAGCGCATCGAAGCTTCTCTGCCCTACATGTTTGGCATCGGCCGCCCTACGGCGGCGAAGATCCTCGAGCACGCAGGAGTCGACCCGAACATCCGCACCGGACAACTCAGTGAGGAACAACTCGTCCGCATCGCCCAGGTGATCCAGGCGGAGTCCATTATGGTGGAAGGCGATCTTCGCCGTGAGCGCCAGTCGCAGCTCAAGCGGCTGACCTCCATCAACTGCTACCGCGGTATCCGCCACAAGCGTGGATTGCCCGTCCGTGGCCAGCGCACCCGCACCAATGCCCGCACCCGCAAGGGCAAGAAGAAGACGGTCGGCGTTAAGAAATAATTTTTTGTAATCATGTCTGAAGAAACCAACCAAAATTCCGCCGAAATTCCGGCGGTTGAGCCCGTAGCAGCTCCAGCACCCGCCACCACTCCTGCTCCAGAAGCGGCCGCCACTCCTCCCATCGGAGAGGCCCCGAAAAAGGACGCCAAGCGCGACATCTTCGCCGAAATCGGCGGAGGCGAGGAGGAAATCAAGATTCACAAGGCCAAGGGCTCGAAGAATATCACCCGCGGCATCGTCCATGTGACCGCGACTTTCAACAACACCCTCGTCAGCGTGACTGACCCAAGTGGCAACGCCATCGGTTGGTCCAGCGCCGGCAAAATGGGGTTCAAGGGTTCGCGCAAGAGCACGGCCTACGCTGCCCAAGTGGTTTCGCAAGACGCCTGCCGCCAAGCCATGGGACACGGTCTCAAGGAAGTCGACGTCCGCGTGAAGGGACCAGGCTCCGGCCGTGAGTCCGCCGTGCGTGCCGTGCAAGGTCTTGGTTTGGAAATCCTTTCCATCCGCGATGTGACCCCGATTCCTCACAACGGTTGCCGCCCGAAGAAGGCCCGCCGCGTCTAATCCAACCTTTCTAGAAATTCTTATATGGCACGTTATACAGGTCCACGCGCAAAGATCAGCCGCCGCTTCGGTGTCTCTCTCTTTGGCCCTTCCAAGGCATTCGAACGCCGCAACTTCCCACCCGGCCAGCACGGCGTCCGTGCCGGTCGTAAAAAGAAGAGTGAATACTCCGTCGCCCTTGGCGAAAAGCAGAAGCTTCGTTTCCAATACGGAGTGCTCGAAAAGCAATTCCGCGGTTATTACGAAGAAGCTTCCCGCCGCCGTGGCATCACCGGTGTGATCCTTCTCCAACTTCTCGAGTGCCGTCTCGACAACGTGGTTTACCGCGCTGGATTCGGCAACAGCCGTCAGGCAGCCCGTCAATCCGTCAACCACGGCCACATCCTCGTGAACGGCCGCACCGTTGACATCGCCAGCTTCCAAGTGAAGCCCGGCGACGTGATCAAGGTCGGTGCCAAGCCTTCCTCGCAACAGCTCGTGAATCGCATGACCGACCTCACCCAAGCCATGCCGATCAAGGACTGGCTCACGGTGGACAAGGACAAGCTCGAAGCCACCGTGACCCGCATTCCGGACCGCGAGGACATCGATCCACTCGTCAACGAGCAGCTCATCGTCGAACTTTACTCCCGCTAATTCCGGCAGCCGCCGAAATTCAGTTTTCACAAAAACGCCCGGACGCAAGTCCGGGCGTTTTTGTTTTCGGGGCGAATGGGGAAATGACTTTTACGAAAATAATTGTCCACATCCCGTCCCGGCGCGGTGTTCTATCATGTAAACCATGCGGGATTCTGATGAATCACTCCTGAAATCATACGCGCTTAACCGTGATGAGGTAGCGTTCCGCCTCCTCGCGGAACGCTACCTCGGGTTGATTTTCCACACTGCACTCCGCCGCACGAACAATCGCCCGCTCGCCGAGGAAGTCAGCCAGAACATCCTCTGCGCGCTGGCGAAAAAGGCGGCGGCATTGGCGGAAAATCCGGATCTCCTCCCAGCATGGCTGCACCGTGCCACGCTCTACGAATCCTCCAAAGCCATGCGTTCGGAATCCTCCTATCAACGCCGCAAACAACTTCAGGCTTCAGGCGACTCGGCCGGGACCTGCTCCAACTGGATCGAAGCGCTTCCCCATCTCGACCAGGCGCTCGACAAACTCCCGGAGCCAGACCGACACGTCCTGCTCCAGCATTTTTTCGAAAGCCATCCGTTTCCCAAGATCGCCCAAGCCCTCGGGAAATCCCCGGCCGCCGTGCAAAAGCAATCGCAGCGCGCAATCGAAAAGCTGTCCCGCATCCTGCGCTCCAAAGGCGTCACTCTATCCGCTACGGTCCTCGCCACCGGTCTCATCAGCGAACTCGCCAAAGCCGCGCCTGCCTCTCTGCTCAAGACCGCCACCACCGCCGTGCTCACCGGCACAGCCACCTATTCCACCACCGGCCTCACGCTCATGTTCGCCACGAAATCGAAAGCTCTTATTCCGGTTGTAATCCTGCTTTGTGCAGCGCCCCTTGCACTCCAGCAGATTGCGATTTCCAATGTGAAACGCCAGAACGACGCTCTCCGCTCGAAGCTCTCGCTGGCCGACAGCCCGACTTCGGAATTCACCCCGCGGCGGAATGTGACTGCAGCCAGAGGTTCTGGTATCTCCACCAACCTCGACATCATGGTGCTCGTCGAAGATTGCGACGAGGCGCAACGATTGAATGCTCTGAGACGTGATGCCTTCGCGGTAAAACTGTCGGCCTTGCCCCCGGAGACTCTGGTTAAACTCATCGGTGAAGGTGCTGCTTTACGCATCCAACTCGATAAAAAATCCGCGCTCTTGCGAGCTCTCGTCACCGCCTTGGCGGAGACTGACACAGAGGTCGCCCTGAGCACTGCCATTGCCAATTTTGAGGCGGGCCCGGAATTCGCCAATTTGATCTCGCGAACCGATTTAGGACGCCACTTTTCGACATGGGCCTACACCGATCCGGCCGCCGCATTCGCATGGTTCAAAACACAGGAAGCATCCACAAAATTCGAACCCTTGGCGGATCGCCAACTTTGGGATTCGAACATTTACACGTTCAAGATCCCACTTGTCGGGATGTTGGTTTCCACGAAATCCCCGCTCTTGTCCGAGTTTCTTTCAAGTCTGAGGCAAGAAGAGCGCTCCTATCTGATCCACCAGGCATTGGGAGATCGTTATGGAAAACGCACCGCCGACGAGCTGGCGGTATGGCTGGCGAGCTTTGTGTCGGTGATTCGGGAGTATCTGCCAGAAAATGACCGCGACCTGGCATTCCAATCCATTGGCCGCAGTTTTCAAATGCACTTTGCCGCGCTACCAAGTGCTTCCATCTTTCTCACTCACGCGGACCTGGAGTCGGACGAAAGGGAAATCTTTGCGCGCCAAATCGCTTGCAGCACTCTTGCCGTGGGACACTCGCCGCCGGATCCCAAGCTTGACGCAAGAATTGATGCGGATGTCAAAGCTTGGCTGGAAAAAGAACTCCCCGGCAAGGCAGACGAAGTGATGTCGGAGGCTCGGGAGCGAGCCGCCAAGGGCAGGTTCCAGCAAGCGAAACAGCGGATCGAAGACCTTCAAAGACGTAATGATATCACCGATCGCGATTTGGCCGACGCACTGACGAAAGATGATTTGAAGAGCCATCTGCCAGAAGCTCTGAAACTCGCCGAAAGAATCAAGGACCCACAAACGCGGGCAAGCACCGCCGAATGGCTCAACCAACAATGAAACTCACGCAAATCACCGACACGATGAAATCCTTGGTTATCATTACAACAATCGCCCTCGTCTGCCTTTTCATCGGTCTCAACCAACGATCCCAGCTCGCCGGATTGAGAGAGGAAACTGCAGGCCTTGCCGCAGCCAATCATTCGCGGATGTCATCCCGTTCCATCGAGAGGCACGAGAAGAATCGCGGCCCATCAGGAGGAATCGCGGTCGCAGTCAGAGAGGTTTCTCCAGCGAAAATCATCGACGAGATCGAGAAGATCTTTGTGCTCCGCTACGAACTGAAGGCTGATCAAAAACCTGGTGTAACTCCTGATGCTCAGTTCAAAGTGGACGCCTTGGCATTGGATAAGCGTCTATCGAAATGTTTTTCCGGGCTCGATCACCATGTGGTTTTAGACCTTTTACAGAGACTTCGGAAGAACTCGACTATGCCCGATTCAGCCAAGGGCTACTTCAGCGAGGAATGTGTGGACTACCTTCAGCAGAGCAATCCTGCGGAGGCGATCCGTTTGCTGCTGACGTACCCGGATGTGGCCTATCGGGAGAACCGGATCATCGGGGCGTTCTACAACTGGGGTTCCGAGAATCCCACCCAGGCGATTCACTGGTTTGAGGAGGAGTCCGAGAGGGGTAATCCGCTGACCAAAAATCCGGGGATGCTCAAATGTGCGATGGCGAGCCAAGCTCGGATTGACCCGGTTCGTGCTCTATCCCGTGCGCTTACAGATGATGTAGCGGCAAATCCTGATAGTTTGAGCAATTTGGGGGCTACTATCGCAGTGACGCTCCGCAACGCAGGAGAGCAGCTAGCCTTCCTGATGGCGTTGCGGAAGCTGCAGGAGAAATCGCCGGGTTCCGAGATTCTTACGAAAATCCGTTCAAGTTACATTCCTCAGCTGTCCAACGACCTCATGGATTGGCCATTTGAAGAGGCCTCCGCCCTGATCAATCGTGAAATGACCCGGAATGAAAAGATCGCAGCAGCAGAAAGCTTTTCATGTCGCGGGGATCTACCGGACCCTCTTCTTTGGGCAACATGGATGCTCGGATTGGACCATCCGCCGAACGATAAGCATCCGGTTCGTGGTATGGTCCGTAACGGTGTGACTAACGACGACAAAGCAATTGGAGAATGGCTCGAGCAGGTTCCATCAGGAGATCTGAAAAATCGGTTGATTGTCGACTACGCGTGGTTTGTCGCAGACCGCGATCCGGCCTGTGCGATGCAGTGGGCGATGTCACTGGCCGAGGGGCCGCAGCGCAAGAAAATCGTTCGCCAAGTCGGTGAAAAGTGGGAAGAGAAGGATCCATCCGCCGCTGCAGTATTCGCCAAGGAACATGAGCAACCTGAGTAGTATGAAATCCAGAGTCGCCATTCCTGTCATTCTTGCTCTAAGGCTGGTGACCGGCTTTATTCAGTGGTCGCGGTTTGCCGGACTCAAAGTGGATGGAGGCGATCCTCGCCATCACTGAAGGGAAATTCACCATCGCCGAAACGTGGCGGAATCCAGCGACTCGCACTCCGGAAGCGGCCCTGGCGATGAAGGAATCCACAAAGAACGAGCGCACGGAAAGGTAGCCGCAGTTTGCCGAGCTCAGGCATCGTCTGGTGTTGGAGCAGAAGGGAAAGTTTCTTCGGATGCTTTTGCCAAGGCCCATCCCCTTGTAAAAACCCCGTGAAACTCGCTGGCAGATCGGGGAAAAGCTGATTAGCCTCATTTCAATCAATGGCATCAGACGAAATTCACAAACGCTTCAAGGTTGAACCCCTCCTCGGTTGGTTGGCTTTGTTGTTGCTACTGGTCGGCTGTTTTTCGGTGCTCCGGCCGTTCATCACCGCGCTGTCGTGGGCGATGATCCTGGCTTACGCACTGAATCCGCTGCAACGGGTTTTCACCCGCTGGTTTCGCGGATCGCGGACATTGGCGGCTTGTTTTGTCACCCTGACGATCACGTTGGTGCTTGCCGGCCCGATTGTTTTGATCGGTTTCAGCCTCGCCCAGGACGGCAAGGATTTGGCGCATGCCACGCGGAACTGGGTGAACTCTGCTCCGGACCAAGCGCCGGCGTGGGTGGAGAAAGTGCCATTGGTGGGGAATGACGTCGCTGGCTACTGGGCGAAATTCGCCGAGGACCGGAAGCCGATGTTGGAGCAGCTCGACAAGGAGGTGAAAACCCTGCCGCTGCGTCCGAAGATCGTCATTGAGAACGAGAATGGTTCGGTGGTTAGGGACGCACCGCCCGCGTCGAAGGACAAGCTGGATGAAAAGGCTGAGGAAGCGGCGAACCGGCCGAGTTTCGTGGCTCTGCTTGGGAAATTCCTCACTTGGGCGTGGAGCGGTTTGCTCTCGGTGACCTTGGCGGTGGGGCAGGGGGTGACCCAGCTGGTGCTGAGCGGGTTCCTTGCTTTTTTCCTGCTGAAGGACGCGGAAGTGCTTGCGAACCGCCTGTCGATCGCGGCCGACCGGTTGGCTGGTAGTCGGGGCAAGCATTTGCTTAAAGTGGCGGGCGATACGGTGCGCGGGGTGATTTACGGGATCCTCGGCACAGCCATCGCCCAGGCGCTTGTCGCAGGGCTTGGATTCTGGATCGCCGGGGTGCCTGGGGCGGTATTGCTCTCGGTGCTGACCTTCTTTTTCGCGGTGATTCCCTTCGGCCCGCCGATGATCTGGATTCCGGCGGCGTTGTGGTTGTTTGCCCAGGACAAGCCAGGCTTCGCGATTTTCCTCACCTTGTGGGGACTACTTGGCATTAGCAGTGTGGATAATTTTCTTCGGCCGTATCTGATCAGCCAAGGAAGCAAAATGCCGTTCATCCTGATTTTCTGCGGAGTCATCGGCGGGGCTCTGGCTTTCGGGCTGGTGGGAGTTTTCCTTGGGCCCACGCTGCTGGCGGTGGCATTCCGCCTGATCGAGGAATGGTCGTCACAGCCGGCCGAACTGGAGCCGGGGCTCATTGTAGAAAACAGTTCGGGATTGCACGGTGAACCGGGATCAGACACACAGCTGCATGGCGGTGAGTCCCTCGGTGTTAGGTAAGGTCCACGAAGTTTTCGAGCGGAATTTCCGTGACCGGGGCGAACTGGGCGCATCCATCAGCGTCTGGTGGGACGGCACCGAGCTGATTTCCGAAGGCCATGGCTGGTGTGAACGGGAGAAGACCCGGGAATGGACGGTCGATACGCTGATTCCCGTCTATTCGGCGACAAAGGTCCCGGCGGCGGCCACGGTGCTCATGGCGCTGGAAAGCCGGGGGCTATCGGTGGAAACCCCGGTCAAGGAGGTTTGGGCGCAGTTTCCGGTGGCGGGCGCGAGGTTTTCACATTTGCTTTCCCATCAATGCGGTCTGTCCGCGCTGGACCGGAAGGTGAGTATCTTCGAACACGCCGAAGTGGTGGATGCCATCGAGGCTCAGGTGCCGGCGTGGACCTTGGGTGAAAACCAGGGCTACCACCCGCGGACTTTCAGCGCGCTCACCGATGAACCGGTGCGGCGGCTCACGGGGAAATCCCTCGGTGTCTACTGGCGGGAAATTCTCGCAGAACCGCTCGGCCTGGATTTTTGGATCGGCCTGCCGGAATCCGAGTGGCCGCGCGTCGCCCGGCTCTATCCGGGGAAGGCGGGAAACGACGATCTGGCGGATGCGTTTTACAAACAACTCACCACCTCCGGAACCTTCACCCGGCGGGCGTTCTCCTCCCCGCGCGGACTGCATGCCATCCACGAAATGAACGAACCGCGCGCCTGGGCCGCCGGTCTGCCCGCGCTCGGCGGGGTGGGCACCGCCTCGGCACTGGCCAAGTTCTATCAGGCGGTGATCGGTTCGATCGCGAGCCCGCTTTCCCCGGCTGCGAGGCACGCGCTGGCCACTCCGCAGCGGTCCGGCGACGACCTGGTCCTCCTCCGGCCGACGACGTTCACCTGCGGCGGCCAGCAGGATCCGCTCGATGGATCGGGTCGAAAAATCCGCCGGATTTACGGCCCCTCGCTCATCGCCTTTGGCCACTCGGGTGCCGGCGGCAGTCACGGCATGGCCGATCCAGCGACCGGGATTTCCTTCGCCTACGTCATGAACCAGATGGATCTCAACGTCATGCCCGGCTTGAAATGCATGGAGATGGTGGAAGCGCTTTTCTCGGAGCAGTGAAGCATGCCTTCCCCGCTTGACCGATTCCCCGCCCGGAATCCACACTCCGCGCCATGCGCATCCTCACCGGTCTCCAGCCCAGCGGAAAACTCCACGTCGGAAATTATTTTGGTGCCATGGAGCCGGCCGTCCGGCTTCAGGACGAGGGCGAGGCGTTCTACTTCATCGCGGACTATCATGCGATGACCTCCTCCCAGGATCCCGCCGCGCTGCGCGAAAACGTGCGCGAACTGGCGGTCGATTTCCTCGCCTGCGGTCTCGATCCGGCGCGTGCCGTTTTCTTCCGCCAAAGTGCTGTGCCCGAGGTGAACGAACTGGCGTGGATCCTCTCCACCGTCTGCCCGATGGGCCTGCTCTCGAAGTGCCACTCCTACAAGGACAAGGTGGCCAACGGCATTTCTCCGAACCACGCGCTCTTCGCCTATCCAGTCCTGATGGCGGCTGACATCCTGTTATACGACTCCAACAAGGTCCCTGTCGGAAAGGACCAGAAGCAGCATCTCGAAGTCACCCGCGACCTCGCCGTGAAGCTCAACGAAACCTACGGCGAGGGCACCGCCGTCCTGCCGGATCCCATCATCCGCGAGGACACCGCGGTGATCATCGGCCTGGACGGACGCAAGATGAGCAAGAGCTACGGCAACACCCTGCCGATCTTCGGCGAGGAGAAGCCGCTCAAGAAACTCATCATGAAAATCCCCACCGACTCGACGCCAGTCGAAGACCCGAAACCGACCGAAGGCTCGACCATCCTCACGCTCTACAAGCTCTTCGCCAGCCCGGACGACTACGCCGTGATGGTGGCGGACCACGAGCGTGGCGGCACCGGTTATGGGGACTTCAAGAAGCGCTTGGCGGAGGCGTATTGGGACTATTTCGCCCCGATGCGTACCCGCCGGGCGGAGGTCCTCGCGGACCCGGGATTCGTCGACAAAGTGCTGGAAAATGGAGCCTTGCGTGCCCGCGAGGAAGCAGGTAGCATGCTCGAACGGGTTCGGCATGCCGTCGGTCTCCGTTAAAGCCCCCCCCCATGAAAAAACGCGTTCTTTGTCTGTTGAGCGATGATTTTGAGGAAATGGAAACCGTGACACCCGTCGATCTTCTGCGCCGTGCGGGCGTGGATGTCGTAATGGCATCGATGGCCAATGGAACCGTCACCGGCCGCTGTGGAATCCACATTCGGGCCGATGCCCCGTTGGATTCGGTGATTACTGCGGATTTCGACATGCTGCTCATACCCGGTGGTCCCGGTGTGGCGCACATGCGCGAGGACGGCCGTGCGGCCACGCTGGCCCGCGATTTTAGCGCCGCCGGGAAGACCGTCGCCGCCATTTGTGCCGGCCCGCTTGTGCTCAAAGATGCCGGCCTGCTGACTGGCAAGAGATTCACTGCCCACTATTCCGCACTCGAGGATCTTCCGGGCATCTTCTCCGGGCGGGTGGTCACCGATGGGAATCTGATCACCTCGCGAGGCGCGGGCACCTCGTTGGAATTCGGCCTCGCCCTCGTCCGCCACCTTGCGGGAGACGGCGTCGCCGACGAGGTCGCACGGACCATCATGGCCTAGCAATGCCTGCCGCAATACGCTTGCCATCCCGGCATCGCTCGGGGATGGTCCGCGGGTCGTGCCTTCCGAGCAGCGTAAGCCAATCTGGCTCTATCCCAACTTGTTGAGCCTGGATGCTCCGCTGGTCGCCGTGGCTTGGCTCTACATTTTCGCGAAGACCTGGCGGGTGGTCTATCTGCCCACATCTACTTACATCTCGCTCGCTTTGGTCGTCTGGGTCATCTATGTCACCGACCGGTTGTTGGACGCGTCGATGAACGGGTTTTCCTCAGACCGGCTGCAAGCGCGCCACGATTTCCATCGGAAGCATCAGAAGGTGTTCCGCACGCTCGCCATGGTGGCTGGACTCGTCGCGCTGATCCTGGTGGTTACCGAACTGGCGACGAAAATCTATGGTTATGCGATGTTCGGCGGACTGCTGGTGGCAGGCTTTTTCACGCTCTCGGTGTTTTCCTCCCATGGACCCAATGACATCCCCTACACCAAAAACGTGCTCGCTGGGTTTTCATTCGCGTATGGCACTTCCATGCTCGCCTACGCCTACACGGGCTTTGAAAGCCAGGACCTGCTCAAGTCTCCGGAGCTGATTTGCTTCGCCGTCCTGTGCATCCTCAACATCTCCGCGATCGACCTGTGGGAACATGCGAACCGCACTGCCGACCTCGAAGTCAAGGCAACCAATGAACTCGCTCTTACCCTGCCCCTCACCCTGCTGGGTGCGGCATCCCTCATTTTCGCCCTGAAAGACCCCGATCTCACGACCCGCCCGTTTTTCTACGCGGTCCTAACCGGAGCCGCCCTGCTGCAGATGCTCAACAGAAGCCGGGGGAAGTTCTCGATGGATGCCCTGCGGGTGTTGGCGGACGCGGCGCTGCTGGCACCGTTCCTGGTGTTCCTCGCCGCATCCAAGTGATGATTGATGCTTGCCGTTTGAGTCCGCCGGCCTAGCCTTTTGCCCTTAATGTCAGAGCCCCCGAAAAAGCCTAAAAAACCCGCCTTCATTATTCTCGGCGCCCCCGGATCGGGAAAAGGGACCCAAGGACAAATCCTCGGCAAAGTCCCCCGGTTTGTCCACTGTGCGTGCGGTGACGTCTTCCGCTCGCTAGACACCCGGACGGCCCTCGGCCAACAGTTCGTGGCGTTTTCCAGCCGCGGGGAACTGGTGCCCGACGAGCTCACCATCGACCTCTGGAAAGCACAGATCGACAATCTCAGCGACACCCATTTCTACAAGCCGGACATCGATTTCCTCATCCTCGACGGCATCCCCCGCAACGTCCGCCAGGCGGAAATCCTCAGCCGCTACATCGACGTCCACCAGGTCTTCCACCTGTCCTGCCCGAACCGCAACGAACTCGCCCGCCGCATGCGCAAGCGCGCGCTCAAGGAAAACCGGATGGACGATGCCAGTGACAAGGTGATCGACCAGCGCATCGCCACCTACGAAGCCGAGACCAAGCCGATCCTTGAATACTATTCCACCGACATCGTGACGGTCATCGATGCCACCCAGCCGCCGGTGAAGGTCCTGGCGGACATGATCCAGTGCATCACCAGCCTGCCGGTGTATGACGAGATGGCGCGGCACAATGCCTGATAGTTATCATGATGCGTCTGATTTACATCGCGACAGGTGACATCGCCCTCCCGGCGTTCCGGCACCTGCTCGCGCACGGGCCGCGCCCGCTCGCGCTCGTCACCCAGCCGGACAAGCCAGCCGGACGCCACCAGACACTCACGCCGCCCGCGATCAAGTTAGAGGCGCTCGCCGCCGGAATCCCGGTCCTCCAGCCGGAAAAAATCGGTGACATCGCGCCCGAGCTCGCCGCCATGCAGCCGGACATCCTCGTGGTCATGGCCTACGGACAAATCCTGAGAGATGACATTCTCACACTCCCCGGCAAGGCGATCATCAATCTCCACGCCTCATTGCTTCCCAAGTATCGCGGAGCCGCCTGCATCCAGGCGGCGATCGACACCGGAGATTCGGAAACCGGAATCACCGTGATGCACGTGGTCCGCAAGCTGGATGCCGGCGACATGATCCTTACCAAAGCGATTCAGATCAATCCCGACGAGACCGGCGGCAGCCTGCACGACCGTCTGGCGGAGCTGGCACCCGTTGCTCTAGCAGAAGCGCTGGCCAAGCTGGCGGATGACACGGCGGCACGCGTTAGGCAGGACGGGGCGGCCTCCAGTTATATTTCTAAACTCGAGCGCGACGACGGGCGTCTCGACTGGTCACAGGACGCCACTGCCCTTGAGCGCCGCATCCGCGCCTATGATCCGTGGCCGGGAACCTTCACCATCTCCACCGAAGACGGCCGGCCCCAGCGGTTGAAGATTTTCCCGCCGGTCAGTGTCGTGGATCTGGATCTATTACCCGGAGAAATCTCCACGGCGGACGGTCAGTTCGTCATCGGTTGTGGCACCGGAGCGCTCCGCTTGCAGGCCGTCCAGCCCGAGGGCCGCCGCCGCATGTCCGCCGCGGACTATCTGCGAGGGCGACTGCCGGTGACGTTCGAAATCTAACTCACTCGGCCTGGCGGCGAAGCGCCTTGCGGAGCGGCTTGACGCGCTCAGGCTTTTTGGGTGCCGGCACCACTTCCTCAAGGAGGGTTTCAAAACGGTCGCTGCTGACGGCCTTGCCGATTTCGACATTTCCCAACGTGCTGATCACTTGCCATTCCTCAAGCGTTTCCTGGAATTTGCGGTTCCGCCATTCGATTTCGCTCAGCTGGATTTTTCCGAGGTCGAGGGTGAGGCGCTCGCCGGGTTTCATGGCGGGCACCTTGATCGGTGCCAAAGGCTCCCTGACCACTTTTTCCTGCTCGTTCATGACCCGCTTGACGAGCGCGTCGCCGGAAAGTCCGGACTCGCCGATCGGGGCCCGGCTCGTGTTTGTGATTACCACGCGGAGGGCGATGGTTTTCTGGCTGGTGTCGCCCCGTCGGCCGCGCAGGGCGTGGTCGGAGTCGAGCATCTGCCGCTTGACGGTGAGGGTGGCCGAGGGCTTTTGCGGTTCGGCCGCCCCGGCGGGGACTAGCAGAAGGATGGCGGCGGCGCAGGTCGTAAGGAACGTTTTCATCAACGGCAAAAACTCCGAACGGAGGAAGAAGTTGCGCTGCCGGCGCAAAACAAGATCACAGCACGGCCGCGATTTTCTTCAAGCCCTCGAGCATCCGCGCTCGCGGGCAGCCGAAGTTGAAGCGGATCCAGCCGGGCCAGCCGAAGTAGACGCCGTCGGATAGAAAGAGCCCCGCCTTCTTCTCGAAGTGCTGCGCGGCATTCTCCACACCAATGCCGCGGGCGTCGATCCAGGCGAGGTAGGTGGCCTCGCCGGGTCTCACGGACAGTCCTGGGCAGCGGGTGTTGATGAAATCCACCAGCGCGTCGCGGTTGGTTTTCAGATAGTCCATCAGTTCCCGGCGCCACGGCTCGCCGTCCTGATAGGCGGACTCGGCGGCGTAGTAGGAGAGCGCGTTGATCTCGCTGAGCGTATGCCCGCGGGCGGCGGCGAACTTGCGGCGGATGCTGTCATCGGGGATGACGGCGAAGGCATATCCCAGGCCGGCGATGTTCCAGGTCTTGCTGGGTGACAGCAGGGTGATGGTGCGTTTTACGAGGTTTTCCGGCAGGTTCAGCGCGGAAAAATGCGGCGTCGCGGTCTCGTCGAAAATCAGGTCGCAGTGGATTTCGTCTGAGACCAGCACGAGGTCGTGTTTCTCGCAGAATCCGGCGAGTTTCACGACCTCGTCCGCGGAGAACACCCGGCCTAGCGGATTCTGCGGGTTGCAAAGCAGGAAGATTTTCGTCTCCGGGGTGACGGCTTTTTCCATGGCTGCCCAATCGAATTCCCAGCGGCCGTCGACCATTACGTGGTCCACGGTGATCAGTGAAACATGCGCGTCGTGATGGACTCCGATGAATGGCGGATAGACCGGCGTGCAAGTCATCACCGCGTCGCCAGCCTTGCAGAACGCGCGCGCGGCGAGCGAGAGCGCCGGCACCAACCCGCCGAGGTGGATGATCTGCTCCAGCGGAACCACGGCCCCGCGGCGGTCGCACAGATAGGCGGTGACCGCATCGTTCAATCCCGCGTGCGGCTGGGCATAGCCAAAAACCCCATGATCCACTCGTTGGTGCAAAGCCGCGAGGATGGGCGGTGCCGAAGCGAAGTCCATGTCCGCGACCCAGAACGGATCAAGCTCCGGCCGGCGGTCATACTTGATGCAGCCGGTCCCGCGGCGGGCGATGGGAGTGTCGAAATCGAAATTCATGCGCGGCACTTGTGGTCGCAAGGCGGGCAACTTTCAAGCGCGGGTTGTATCATCGAGGCGGGTTTTACTGCTTCTTGTTTTCTCGTTTGGCGTCTTAATTGAACCGCACTCATTATGAAGATTTACGATAACCCCTGGCCGCACGAGGTGCACGGCATCGCCGACATCCTGCGGTGGAAGCTGAAGCTGGGGCCGCAGGAGATGCCGGAATTGCCGGATGCCCCGAAAACCCCGGCTGCCTGGCGGGCGGTATCGCGGGAGGAAATCGCCCTTCCGCCGGATGCCGGCTGGCGGGTGACGTGGCTGGGACATGCCTCGTTCCTGCTGCAAGGTGGCGGGGTCTCGCTGCTGGTGGACCCGATGTTTTCCGAAATTTGCGCGCCGCTGCCGTTCCCGAGCCTGCGCCGGAAAGTCGCACCGCCGTGCAGGATCGACGATCTGCCGGAAATCGATGCGGTCCTGCTCACCCACGCGCACTACGATCACCTCGATCTGCCGACCTTGCGGCAAATCGGCCCGGACACGCGCATCATCATCGCGGAGGGCCATGTGGAATGGCTGCGGGGCAAGGGATTCGGGAACGTCAGCGAGCTGGCGTGGCACGACAGCGCGGAGATTTCTCCCGACATCCGCGTGACGGCGACTCCGGCCCAGCATTTCACCGCGCGGACTCCGTTCGACCGGAATCAAGCGCACTGGTGTGGCTGGCTTGCCGAAGGGGCGGGCTGCAAACTCTGGCATGTGGGCGACAGCGGCTACTGCCCGGCGTTCTCCGAAATCGGCAAGCGCTACGGGCCGATCGATTTCGGCATGATCCCGATCGGCACCTATCTACCGCGGCGGATCATGCGGCCGATGCACCTGAACCCGGACGAAGCAGTGCGCGTTTTTCTCGAATCCGGCTGCCGCCGGGCGGTGGCGATGCACTGGGGGACCTTCCAGCTCACCGACGAGCCGATGGGTGAGCCACCGCTTCTGTTGGAAAAAGCGCTGCGGGAACACCTGGTGGTGGCGGGCGATTTCGTGGTGGCGGACATCGGCGACCACTGGCAGGTGATGCCTGCGGATCCAGCCGGTGCTAACCGGGACTGAACGGGATGACGCGTTTGAAGATGGACCAGCCGATTCCCCCCACGAGATACATGGCGGCGAGGACCAGCAGCGCGGGGCCGGTCATGAAGATCACCAGGGCCGAGCCAAACACCGCGCCGCAGAAAAAGCTCAGGACCAGGAAAGTCGGCACCATCAGTTTCCACAACGCGATCTGATGTCCCTTCAATTTCATGCCGAGATTCGTTCCCAGGTCGGTGAGAAGGCCGGTGATGTGGGTGGTGCGCAGGACCATGCCCCGGTAGTGGGTGGCCAGGGCGTTTTGGAATCCGCAGGCGAAACTGGCCAGACCAATGGATAAAACCGGCATTGGCGCGAAGCTGAAATGCGCCCCGACGAGGCATAGGCCGATGGCCGTTACCGAGCGCCCGTAAGGCCGTGAAAACTCGATGCTCGGATGATGGATGAAAAAACCAGCGGTCGACGCGCCCAACACAAAACTAACTGCGGCGGCGATGAGGTGCACGGCCGCCGCGGAAATCCGGCTGTGGCCCTCCGCCGCGTTCATCGCCACCTTCGAGACATCGCCCGTCAGGTGGCTGACGGAGGTGCCAAGCTGGATCAGATAGCAGGCGTTCACCGCCGCACCGAGGAAGGCCAGGCAGCAACCGCCGACAATGACCCACTTCGGTTGCGGTTGGGCGGTCATCAGGAAATCAGCGGTCTCATTTTAGAAAGCCGTCGATGCCCTCCGTGCCCGGCGTCCAGTAGGCGATGGATGCGACCTTGTCGTTAGAGATCGTGAGCACCGTCACCTTGCCGGCCTGCTGCGGGAAGCGGGCGATGAGTGCCGCGTCATCGGCGAGGATGATCTTGTGGTTGTATTTCTTCATCTTCGGCATCGCGAACATCCGGCCGATGCCGGGCATACCGAAGATGTTCGCCATATAGACGGCTTTTTTCGAAGAGAGGTAGTCCTTGCCGAGCGGGGAAAGCACCGCATTCGCTTTTTTTCCGGTCTCCATGTCGTGGCTGACAAGCAGGTAGCGTGTGTCGGAGGGTTTGAAGGTGAAGGCGTTCTCGAACTGGTCTTTCGCCTGAAAGCTCTCGACGCGCTGGCCGTCCGCATAAGGTGCGGACGATGCGGGAATGACCGCCAAGGCCATGGCGGTGCATGCGATGGTGACTGCCTTGATGAGATTTGATTTCATTGATTCGTGAGGTTGGTGATTTGGTAACGATCCGTTCAGAATTCAAACAAGTGGTTGTTTCCTTAGGCGATGCACTGAGAATATTCCCGCACACCGATGAAAACAACTCTCTTTGCCGCCCTTTCCGTTCTCTCGATCTCCGCACCCTGGTTGCGAGCCGCCACAGTCGAAGTCGATACGGCCCGCAGCCGGATCCAAGTCGATGCCAAAGCCACCGGCCATACCTTCGCCGGCAATCTGGAAAAATACACGATCAGCGTAGAAGGGAATCCAGCGACCAGCCAGCCGACCGCGCTCAACCTTGCCTGGCAATTCAACGACCTGAAAACTGCCGACGAGAAGCGCGACGAAGCGATGATCAAATGGCTCGGTGGCGGCAAGCCGAAGGGCTCGTTCAAATTCGAAAAATCCTGGGATGTCACTCCGGAAGGCGGGCAGGCCCAAGGCTCGCTCACGATCAACGGCGTCTCGAAAACGGTCGCATTTCCCTACAAGTTGAAGCGCGACGGCGAGTGGGTCACCATCGATGGCAAGGTCTCGATGGACTATCAGAACTTCAGCCTGCCGATCATCCGTTCGATGGCCCTGATGACCGTGGACCCGAAGCTGGTCATCCGTTTCCATGTGGTGGGCAAGGTGAAGTAAGCCTCAATTTTAAAATCAGATGACACCGGAGTTATGGTGGCGCCGACGCGCCGGGTGCGCCCGCACCTTGATGGGGGGAAGTTTTACCCACGGAATGGGCAGCCTGGACCGGGTGGAACCGCGCATGGCGGCGGCCCTGCAGGACATTCTCGCGCGGCCCGGGTCGCTGGTCCGGGCGGTGATCGCCTACCTCGTGGGCATCGAAATGGGCCTGGCCGAGCAATCCGCCCGGGCGATGGCCTGCGGCATCGAGTATCTCCACACCGCCTCCCTTGTCTTCGACGATCTACCAGCCATGGACGACGCCCGGATGCGGCGCGGCGCGGCTTGCGTGCACGTGGTCCACGGAGAATCCGTCGCCATGTTAGCGGCGCTGGCGCTGATCAACCGCGCCTATGCCATGATCTGGCAGGGTATCCATCAGGCAAACCCGAAACGCCGTGCGGCGGCGGGCGAGTGGGTGGACGGACGCCTCGGTATCGGCGGAGTGATCGGCGGCCAAGCCTACGACCTGAGTGGCTGGCGCGGCGAACAATGCGCGGCGGATGTCTCCGAGGTCGCTGCGAGAAAAACCGGCGATCTGCTGCGGCTCTCACTTGTGCTTCCCGCCATCGTGGGGCGTGGAACCCCGCGGGAAATCCAGATTCTCGACCGCCTCGCGTTGTTGCGCGGCCTCGCCTATCAGGCAGCAGACGATTTGAAGGACGTGATTTCTCCCGACGAGAATTTCGGAAAAACCGCTGGACGCGATGAAGCGCTGGGCCGGCCGAATCTGGTGGTGGCGGAAGGACTGCCCGCCGCGGTGCGCCGGTTCCGCCGCTTGAGTGATGTGGGAGACCGGGTGCAGGCCGCGCTGCCGGGGCCCGAGGAGCGATGGCTGATGCTGGCGATGCTGAAGGTGCCGATGCCGGTTTCTTCGGCGGGGACGGAATCTTCCCTGCTCTCGGCGGCAATTTGAGTTTATCAGGAAACGGAAATGATGGGAGATTGTGGTAGTAAGATGGAGCGCGGAATTTATTCCGCCCGAACCCATGCCAACATTTCGCGCGGAATAAATTCCGCGCTCCAGTTGGGCGGCTTTGATCGGAGGAAATCGGCATGAGTCTCTGGCGCATGATTTTCACCAACCTCCGGCGGCACCGTGTCCGCACGGCCATCGGGGCTACCGGGATCGCGCTGGGCGTGGCGACCATGCTGAGCGTGGTTGGTTTGTTAGGTGGGGCGGTGAAGATGTTCGAGAAAATCCTGAGGAGTGACTCGGAGATGGTCGTGTTCGAGAAGAACGTGTCGGACTTGTTTTTCAGCAACGTGCCGGTGGACCTCGTCACGGAGTTGGAAGCGCAGCCCTTCGTGAAGGACGCGCAGCCGGTGCTCTTCTCGATCATCGCGGCACCGGACCGGCCGGTGGTCACGTGCTTCGGCATCCAAGCCTCGGACGGGCGGCTGAAGAAGGGCGAGTGGCTGCAAGGAATTGCGGCGGACTTCAAGGATGACGGTGAGGGCGTTGTGCTCGGCGAGCGCGCGGCGGAGTTTCTCAAAGCAAAGGTCGGCGGGACCATCGAACTCGGCCAAGGCGTCTATCCGGTGGCCGGTGTGGTGCGTCTGGAAAACGGATTTGAAAACGGCGGCGTCTTCATGCCGCTGCTCACCTGCCAGAAGGCGTTTCACAAGGAGGGCGTCTGCTCGGTCGTGACCGTGGCGCTGGCCGAGGGTCATGAATCTTCGGAAGTGAAGGCGTGGATGGCAAAGAACCATGAAAAACTAACCGCGCTGGAGAACGAGGAGTTCAGTCGCAGTTACTCGCAGTTCAAGATTATGAAGACCACGGCCTGGGTCGTCGGTGGCTGTGCGTTTCTGCTCGGCGGACTGAGCGTAACGAACACGATGATTCTCTCGGTTTTCAGCCGGATCAAGGAGATTGCGATCGCGCGCGTTTGTGGGTTTTCGCGCAGCCAGGTGGCGTTGATGATTTTCGGCGAGTCACTGCTGGTCTCAGCCATCGGCACCGTCGCCGGCTGGGGCCTGAGCGCGGGCGGGCTGCGGCTGCTCAAGGCGGTGCCGGATTTGCAGGGTTACATCGAGCCGAACATCGGCTGGAAGGAAGTGGCCGGAGCGATGGGGCTGGCGGCGTTCACGGCGCTGCTCGGAGCGATGTATCCGGCGTTTTATGCCGCCCGGTTGAAGCCGGCACAGGCACTCAGATTTGAATAACGAAAGGAGACCTATGATGAACAACCAGGTATTGGTGGAGGATGTGTGGAAGAGCTTCGATCGCGGCCGCATCGAGGTGCTCAAGGGCGTGGCGCTAACGGTGCCCAAGGGCGAGATCGTCGCGCTGTGCGGGACATCCGGCTGTGGAAAATCAACCCTGCTCAATGTGATTTCCGGACTCGAAGAAGTGGACCGAGGAAACGTAAGGGTGTCCGGCTATGACGTGGTGAAGGAATCGACGCGTGTCGATTTGCTCCGCCATCACATCGGCTACGTGTTCCAGTTCCATCATCTGATGCCGGACCTAACGTTGGCGGAGAACTGCATGGTCCCGGTCATCGCGGCGGGTGGAAATCGTGCCGCGAGTATGGCCCGGTTGCAGGAGTTGGCGGTGGCGACTGGTGTCGAGCACCGGCTCGGCCAGCGGGTTCGCGAGCTCTCCGGCGGCGAGCGCCAGCGCGGCGCGTTGGTCCGCTCGCTGATGAATGATCCGGAGCTGTTGCTCTGTGACGAGCCGACCGGCGCGCTGGATGAGAAGAACCGCGAGCGGGTTTTTGATTTGTTGATCGAACTGGTCCGCTCTCGCGGGCGGACTCTGGTTTTTGCCACCCACGATCCCGAACTCGCGAGCCGCTGCGACCGCACGGTCAGGATGCGCGATGGCCGGATCGACGGAATCTCCAACTGATGTCGCCAGTTCTGACCGCAGCGGATGACGAGGGTGTTTCACTTGCCGTGAAACACGCCTTGGGCTGGCTGGTCTTGGGAAACCTGGTGGGACTCTATCTGTCGGTACTGCTGCTCGCTCCTTCCCTGCAACTCGCGGAGTGGACTTACGGCCGCTGGGTGCCGGTGCATTTGAACGTGCAACTCTACGGATGGACGGCCCTGCCGTTAGTCGCGTGGCTTTTCTCGATGTATGAGGTGGGCCGCAGCAGGTTTTCCGCATGGGCGCCGGCAGCGGTGTGGGCGTGGTCGGCGGCGCTGGCGATGGGGGCGCTGCATTGGTTAAGGGGCGAAACCGGGGGGAAGATTTTCCTCGATTGGAAAGACGGCGCGTTGTGGGCCTTCATCGTGGCGCTAATGATCTTGTGGGCGGTGCTAGCCGTGGCGTGGAAGGAACGCTCTGGTGGATGGACGAAACTGAAATGGCGGGTCTCGCTCGGTGGTCTCATCGGGCTGGCACTGGTTCCCGCGACCATTCTGCTGACAGCTTCGCCGAAAACCTATCCGCCGGTGGATCGCCTGACCGGCGGGCCCACGGGGTCGAGTTTGCTGGGATCCTCGCTGATTGTGGTCGGGCTGATGTTGCTGTTGCCGCGGGTGGTTGCCGGATCCGGGAAGGGCAAGGCGGGGTGGGGGACTTGGGGCTATTTGAGTTTCTGTTGGATTTACTTCGGGGTGGCGGAGGCCGTGGGCGGGACTCACTTCGACTGGTGGCAGAATTTCTCGTTGCTGCTCATGCCGCCGTGGGCCTGGCTGCTGGCGCGGGACTGGAAAGGGTTCGCGTGGCCGGACGATTCGCGTGCCTGGCGGGTGGCGATGTTTGGCTGGTGGGGGCTGCTGGTGCTGACCGGCTATCTGATGTATTTCCCCTGGATCCTCGACCGGATCAAATTCACGCAGGGACTCGTTGCGCATTCCCACCTCGCGATGGCGGGCTTCACCACCTCATTCTGCGCGCTGCTCGCAGTTTTACTTACCGGCAAGCGGGTGGGAGGCGCGGTCACCGTGACTTTGTGGCATGCGGCGGTCGTGTTGATGATCACCACCTTGGCGACCATGGGTTGGCTCGAAGGTGCGGGGCCTTCGTGGATGGTGATGACGACCCACTGGCGCGACTTGGGACTGGTGGTCAGGAGCGAGTGTGGCGTCATCATGCTTTCGGTTTCGGTGGTATGGTTGGTGAAATGGAGGACACGATGAACAAGATTAAATTTCTCAAATTCTGGAGTGTGGCGGTGGGGTCGATGGATGCAATCACCGGGCTTTTGCTGGTGTTTTTTCCGTCGTTCGTTCTCGGGTTGTTGAACATTGACGCGCTGTCGCCGGACGCGCTGGTGTTCCTCAGTTGGATGGGAGTCTTCATTTGCGGAGTGGGCCTGAGCTACGGGCTGGCCTTGGGAAGGCGCTCGCGTGGGGAGACGGTCTGGGTGTTCACCGCGCTCATCCGGGCGATGGTTGCCGTTTTCCTAACTGTGAAAATCATGCATGGATCGCTGGCTCCGGCATGGGCGGTGGTGGGAGCTTCCGATGCCTTCGTGGCTGTGGTTCAGGTCGTCATCCTGAGGGCCGGATGGTGGAAGGGAGTCGGTAAATGAATGTGCGCGCCGCCATCGTCGTCGCCGCGGTGTATGGCTATTTCCTGATCTTCGCGCAGTTTTCCTTCGTCGAGTTGCTGCGGGCCGGCGGTGCCGGTCTAACACAGGAAAAAGTTGCCCTCGGGACCATGGCGGTCGCCGGGATGGCGAGCGGTTTTTTCGCCGCTTGGAGGGGCGCGAGTCCGGCGATGTTGAGAGCCGCGCTCGGCGTGGTGGCGGTCAGCTCCGCGCTGGCTCCCTTTGCCAAGGCCATGCCGGGCGCACTCGGCATCGCGCTGGCGACCGGTTGCGCGCTGGGCGTGGCGACCGTGAGTCTCGCCGCAATGCTGCCCGCATGGTGTGGCGTGGCTTGGATCGGTCTGGGGACGGGGATTGGCTACGCGTGCTGCAACCTGCCTGCGGTCTTCACGCTGTATCCCAGCGGGCAAGCCTGGATCGGATCGGGCTTCGCGGTCGCGGGTTTGTTAGCGGTGCCGTCGGTGTCGGAATGGCAAGGTCATGACTCGAAGAAGGTTTTTCCTCTGTGGGGGGCGCTGGCGATTTTCACCGCGCTGGTGTGGATGGACTCGGCGGCGTTTTTCATCATCCAGCACTCGCAGGACCTAAAATCCGGCACGTGGGGCCACGGCCTGCTCTGGCGGAACGCTGCGGTGCATCTGGCCGTCGCGGTGGTGGCAGGGCTTTGGCTCGCGAAGGGTGGGGCGCGGGTGCTTCCGGCGTTTTCCTGGGCCATTCTCGCGGCGGCGGCGCTAGCGGTGAATGCCGAATCCACCCGTGGTCTCGCCGGCTGGCTCTATCCGGCAGGAGTATCGCTTTACTCGGCGGCGCTGGTGACGTGGCCTGGCTGGTTCTCGGGGGCTGATGGAATTCGCAAAGGCGGCTGGCGGGCGGCGTGGTTGTTTGCGATTGCCGGTTGGTTCGGCTCGGCGAACGGCATCGGCATGGCGCAGACGTTGCAGCGGGTGCCCCCGGAGTTCGTCGCAGGTGCGGGCTGCGTGGTCGTCTCGGTGATGGTTCTATCCGATTTGAAGCGCTGGCGGTCCGCCGTGGCCGTGGCAGCGGTCGTTCTCGTGGCAATGGCATTTCCGAAAAGCAAAACCACCGCCACCGGAGACGCCGCCGGGCGCGGGAAGCAGGTTTATCTGTCGGAAGGGTGCATCCACTGCCATTCGCAATACGTGCGTCCCGGATCGCTGGACGAGCAGAACTGGGGACCGGTCCGCGATGTGAAGGAAGTGCTGGCGGGCCAGCCGGTGTTGATCGGCAACCGCCGCCAGGGGCCGGATCTATCCAATGTCGGCGCACGGCGGTCGGAGAAGTGGTTGAAGCTCCATTTCATCGATCCGCAGGCGTTTGTCCCCGGAAGTTCCATGCCGTCATACGCCCATCTTTTCGATTCCGGAAAGGGTGATGACCTGGTGCGTTATCTGCGGGATTCCGGGGTGGGCGGGATGGGGAAAGTCATGGAAACCGCTTCGAAATGGACTCCCGGAAATGTGGAAGCGGGGGTCGATGGCAAGAAGCTTTTCTCAACCCACTGCGCGGTCTGCCACGGAGCGAACGGTCTCGGAAACGGGCCGATCTCGCTGGAGCTTGCGAGAAAGGCCGCGAATCTGGTGGCGGGGCCGTTTGTTTGGACCGCATCCGGCGAGGCGCTGGATCTGCGGGTCGCGAGAGTCATCAAGTTCGGAATCATCGGCACCGATATGCCGGGCCACGAGGTGCTCGCGGACGAGCAGGTGCTGGCGCTTAGAGATTATCTCTTGGCATTGCGTAGCAAAAAGTGACGACACCCTGTAGGTTGCCGCAGTCTTGTGCTACTGATCGTCCTCGGCCAACTGGACTCCGTCTCCATCTCCGGCGACTGCCCCGAAGAGTTAATCCGTGATCTACGACCCCATTTACTCATCTATTCTTGTTCGGCTCTTCCCTTCATGACGCGGACCTACGCTTGATCCACCTGGCACCACGACCACTGCGAGATGCTTCCCAGCCGCAAGGAAGCGAAGACAACTCGCTAATTGAATCATCCAACTTCACGATCTCCTCAAGCGCCAAGACCTTGACGTCATACTCTTCTGCGCACTCACCTGAGGCGTGGAACTCCCATGCTCCGTCTTCTTCGTGGTGATAGACGTGAGTGATATCGACTTCACCTCGCATCACTGCCGGAACGGTAAACACCGCTACGTTCTTCAAGTCCTTGAATGGCCAGCGTGAATCGTTCATCTTTATTTTCTGCCTAACGTCAAAGAGCGCGCAACCCTATCAGCGGGAGCCAGCATCGATCACGGGGTTGAGGTTAAAGATAAGCAAGATCATGTAAACAGGGCGGCTGATAGGGGTTGCGGTGTCTCGGCTTCGGCCTTGGGGGTTGCTTTGTGTTGGTTCATGGAATTGGGACTTAAGACGCCTTAAAAGTATGAAGCCACTTCTCGAGAAATCGATATTCCTTCTGCTCACCGCCGTCCTTGTAGAGGCGGCCCGACCAGCGTGGATGCGCGTGCTGAATGAAACGGAAACCGTCGTCGGTCAGATCGGAGTTGCGGAGTGCGGTGCTGACAGAAACGTCTTCGAGAGATGCTGCCACAGTGCGGATAGTGAACCCGTGACGCTGAATGAAGTCAAGGAACTGAAAGAGCCGGCGATAGACGAGGCCGTCCGGGATATGCTCAAAGCCTACCTTCGTGTGTCGCTGCACGATGTCCAAATCCCAGGCAATACTACACACGGTAAAGTCCTTCTCGGGGCGTGGTGGCAATGGCTTCTTCATTGTGTTGCTCTCTGTTTCTTGGCCGACGTCAAAGAGCACGCAACCCTATCAGCGGGGACGCACGTCGATCACGGGGTTAAGGTTGTAATCACTAAAAAACATGGAAACAGGGCGGCTGGTAGGGGTTGTCATGTCGCGTCTCGGCTTCTTGTTTTGCGAGTTTGCGGATGAGTCGGATGAGACGACCGGCATGAAGCTTGATCACATCCCAGTCCCATTGATCAGGATTGCCGAGTCGATCAAGTGTCTCTGCCCAGTTGTTGGCCCTGGTCTCGGAATTGACGGTCACGTGACATTCAACGGATCCCGGTCGCTTGAATGTGAGCTGAAGGAAAATCAGCCCCCATCCTTCTTGGTAAAATCGATGTGTATGATCCTTGACCGCTCCGGGCTTGAGCTCGATTCGCTTCTCAAGGACGAAACCGTTCGCAGCTGGATAGTAGATAGAATAGAAGAAAAACTTCCGATTTTGCTCCGGAGTGAAGTCGATATCGTCTCGAAGAGATTCCTTTGTGGGAAATATCTTCGTGGGCGAATCAAAATCCGAATAGGCTTCCTTCACGGTAGGATGGCCAGATGCGAATATCGACGCCAGCACATCATCGACTTGCGATTCTGAGATGGTTTGGGTTGTCTGCATTTATTTAGCAACGTCTAGGCCATCCACGGTGGGGAGGGAATCCTGAATTCAAAGAAGGACGTTACCCGCCGTTGGATGTGCCTCCTTGTGCGTGCCCAGCATGGGCACGTTGTAAATGGGGTTAAGTCCCCTGTAGGAATACCAGAACATGAAAATGAAGAAACTACCATCTGAAGCCAACTCGGAGAAGGGTGACCTTTCCTGGGTAGGGAGGCTAGGAGAGTGTCCGATGGGCCGCGATGGCGGCAACTCTAAAAAATGCGAAGCCATCCCGCACGGACAGAGCGCAGCGGAGTCAAAGCCGCGAGCTGATGGACAAGAACCGAAAAGAAGGCCGACACGGCGCGTCGAGGGGGACACTTCGCGGTGGCGATAGCCACTTTTCCCTGAACCGGAAGCATCGCTTCAGAAAAAACGTAGGAGAGCGAAGTCGTCTGGTTTACCCGTGGAGGTAAATGCGGAGGTTGCGCAGGGACCCTATTGGGCTTTCGTTTTTGGCAACGACGTCGGCGCGTCGATAACAAGAATGCACCTAGAGCCATGCACATGTAAGTCTGTGGCTCAGGAACAACCTCAACAAAATTACTGGTCGTGCCTGTGCCGAATGTGGGACTAGGAATCGCTGCATCGCTGGTGAACCACTCTGTATCAATCACCCCATAAGCTTGGCCTTGGCGTAAGCGCCACTGCAACTGACCATTGACTACGTAAGGGGTTGACGGATTCGCTAACGTTGATGGAGGCATAACGAGAATCTCCCGACTCGAAAAGTCCGTCAGATCAGAAAACGAACTGATGACAACTTTACTCGAGAATAGATTCACACCCGCAATCTGAAGTGAGAATCTCCAGTATCCAGGAGAGACCCAAGCTCCGGATCCGGGATGTAAACCTTCAATGCTGCCGATGCCTGTGTCCGCATCATACGTAAAGGATGCCGTCCCAGCGAGCGCACTGAAATCGCTGTTCCAATCGAATGCCCCTGTTATGATCGCGCCGGTGCCCGATGGTGATGCTAGCACTATGCAAAGTAGCGTTGCGAAAATTGTGAGGTTCATTGCTAGTGGTCTTGTTTTTGGTCCACTTATAGGCCATACGCGGCGGGGTGGGAAGCCCAAAATCAAATTGGGACGTTGCCCGCCGTCGTATGAGCCGTCTTGTGTGTGCCCAGCATGGGCGTGATGTAAATGGGGTGCAAGTCCCCTGTAGGAAAACCAGACATGAAAATGAAGACACTGCCATCTGAAACCAACTGCGGAACGGCGACCGACCGTGGGAAGGAAAGCTAGGAGAGTGCCCGAAGGGCTGCGCTACCAGCAAAGCCAAAACAGGCGAAGCCATCCCGTAGGGGACCCGATTAGGCTGGCTTTTCTCTTTCATGCTTCTCAGCATACAGCTTGATCATGCGATACCCCCAAACACCTCTAACGCTAAGATTGGCCCGCTCACTTGGAGGCAGGCTTTCGGAGGAAACCTGGACATAGCCTTGGTAAATTGGCGCGTTAGGGCTATTGTGGCCTCTTTCGAGGAATGGCACGATACCCAGACCAACCATATCTAACTTTCCTCTGATCATTCCTCCCACTTCCTTAATGGTCTTGATGTGGACTCTCCCTTGGTGTATCAGGATTGTTGAATTTAGGTCTGATACTGAAGGAACATTCGGGCCAATCCAGTCGAGTAGTCCGGCCAAGAATCGACACCGCGAATTAGGCTCCTTCTGTAGCACTACCCCGACTGCGAAATTGCCGGATTGTAGAGGTACGTCCCAATACGATCCCACGTCAAGTGCGCTGTTCGATTTGGGCAGATATGGTGATTCTGAGCTCAATTTGATGCCTAACGTTGAAGAGCACGCACCGTCACCAGCGGGAGCGAGCGTTGAGACGAGAGAGGAGGTTCATAATACGGGTGATGTTGACGACAAGGCGGCTGGTGGCGGTTGCTGTGTCTCGACTTCGGCTTATCGGTCTTCCCATAGATCGTCGTCGGCAATCCAGTCTTGTAAAATGCCAACTCTTCGTTCGAGAAGGTCGCCAAGCTCTCGGATGTTGGATCCGGCGCCGAAGTTGATGTCAGGGGGCTGCCTGCCGTCCTTCATGTGCGGAATGCAGTCTCGCCAGTGCTTCACGAGGTTTGCGAGCGCTGCACGCGGGTGGCACTGCCCGTCTTCCGAAATGTAATCCGTCGGACAATCGCCTGCAAATACCCACCACCCGATCTTACCTTCCTGCTTCTTCGATTCGACACACCATATACCAAACTTCGGTGCCACGTCGAAAGCTGGCCAATCACCGATTTGGGGAGAATCTATGCCTTGGCCTTCGAGGTAGGAAATCACGCGCTCTCGCATTGAGCTATTCCAAGCGGCGAACTCGTCGTCGGTCATGTCGTCGTTGTCTTCCATATTTCTGCCAACGTCAAAGAGCAATCAACCCCATCAGCGGGAGCGAGCGTCGATCACGGGGTTGAGGTTGGAATTACGGTAGAGCATGTAAATAGGGCGGCTGATAGGGTTTGATATGTCTCGACTTGTTGAGCTCTTTCTTCATTTATTCATCGAGGCTTCGTCAAGATATCCTAGATAGGAGTCGACCTTCAATTCATACTTCTGCCGCAGTGATTTGTGATTGATGGCAAAGTATCGACGGCAATCTTCCACGACAGTGGCGATCTTGCCGACGAGGAGTGCCTGCTCTTCTCCGACGAGGTCGTAATGCGGTTCCGCCGATTCGGAAAGCGTCGAGCCAACGCGAATCCAAGAGTGAATCGTCGGGAAATCTCGATCCGGATTTCGGCGCGGGATATTGGGGAAGCGAAGCCCAGCATTCAGGTAGAAACGCCATGGTGACGAAGCACTGTTCCAGTCGCTGCCCTGAAACTGGAATGCCATAGCGTAGGCCTCTTCTACTTTCTGGAATGTCCGCCGAAGCTTCGTGTAGCCACAGGGCTTGAATACGCTGTGATGCAACTCGGCGAAGAATGCTGAAACTTCTGGACGGTCGGAGGCCATATATTTTGCCCAACGTCTAGCTCATCCACGGCGGGAATGGAAGCCCGGATTCAAACAGAAGCGTTGCCCGCCGTTGGATGGAGCTTGTTCGCCTTGGATTGGTTGTTCTGAGTCATCGTAAGTGGGCTTTGGTCAAAACTGTCTTCATGTGATGAAGCTTCATCAGGCGATCCTCTGGAAAACCACCCTGCGCAAGACAACATGGAAGTGCCGCTCGCTCAATCGCTCTCAAGGCTCGATCCCGCGTCTCCTCCTCAACGGCACCAAAAAGCAAGATCTGAGCGAAGCCGATCGCAATGGCAGCATCATCACCCGTGTCAATTCCATAGGGCTCCACCTCAAGAACCTTGGCAACTGCGTCCTCATCAGTCGCTTCCCACCGTGGATTCATGTCCCAACTGTGCAGCAGCGAATCGAGAATTCTGTCACCGCGAAGCGAGGGGTCTCGGCTGACCTCCCTGCTGTAAAAATATAGCGTGTCGGCACCAGTGTCGTTTCCGAACGGAGCGTAATCGTCAATGGCATCCCAATACCAATCCTCTGAAAGTAGACTCTGTGCATTTGGGTGTGCATTCTCCCGGCAGAGTTCCCAGTTCTCATGATGGGGAAGAAGTTCCATTTTATTATGGCGAACGTCTAGCTCATCCACGGCGGGGAGGGAAGCCCGAATTCAAACTGGAGCGTTACCCGCCGTTGGATGGAGCGGCTTCGCCCTTGGGTTGGCTGTGATGGTCGTCATGGCAATGTATATGGCGTGAACTTGGGACGGTGCCGCTCGTAGTCGCCCTCTGGGAAAACTGAAATGGCCAACTGACTGATGTCCTCATCATGAAAGCCACTGAGCTTAAGACCCAAATCGCAGCAGATGATAAAGCCCACCCACTCGTGGCAATCTCCGCTCATGCGAACAATCGACTGCCAAGCTGTCGAGTCGCCAAACACGTCGAGACCTCGAAAACGAACGGATGATAACCTGCCGAATCCAAAATGTGTGGCTAGTCCCGAAAGCTTGTCGAAGCCCACGCTCGCATCGCAGCCGGGGCGATAGTAACTCAAGCTGACGCCGCCAAGGAAGTTCTTGGACTCGGTGCAGTCCTGCCCGAGAATGCCTCGCACTTGGTCGGGAGTCATGCCGAACCGCAAAGGCAACGCCCCGACAAATGACTGCAAATCGAATACGGACTGTGACATGGAACGGCTATTTGTTAAGGCTAACGTAAAAGCGCATGCACCACTACCAGCGGCGGCGCACGTCGATCACGGGGTTGGTGTTGAAATTGCGAGAACTCATCGAAACAGGGCGGCTGGTAGGGGTTGTCATGTCGCGGCTTGTTCTGCGTCTTTTAGGTGTTTCTTGTATCGCTTGCACTCAACTGCCTTCATAGCGCGAGATGTCGCAAACTCGCCAACGAAAACACTATCTCTACCGACCCAATTCATACAAAGGATCGTGAACCGGTCATCGTTGTGTCTCGAGAACTTGAGAATGACCCATTCCCATAGGGTCCCTCGTTCGGATATTTGAAACAGGTCTCTGTTCCGCAGGGATCCTTCAACGAGTCGCACATCAAACTCACATCGGTCCAATCTGAGACGGCGACTGGCTAGAATCTCAAAACGAGCTTGTGGAGGATATTTGGGCATTCAATTTCTTGCAGAACAGGCTTATTGAACAGCGCGCCGTATTTGTCCTGCAAATGCAGCGCGCTGTATAGGCAGGACAAATGCGGCATGGAGGGTTACAGCTCCGGGAATTCGAATGGTCACTCGGTTTTTCTTGGGACAGGTTGGAGTCCGAGGAATTGGGGGTGGGTGGCGGATCTCACAGCTCCAGCTTGGCGAGCAGGCCGGGCTTTTTGCGGAGGGCTCCGCGGGCGGTGCCTTTGAGTTCTTTCATGAAGGTTTTGAGAGCGTCATAGGCGGCGTCGCGCTCGGCGGTGTCTTCGATGGCGTCGCCGAGGGCGGAGTCCTGATCGCCGCCGGTGCCGGTGAGGTCGTCGAGGTTCTCTAGGAGGGTGGCGAGGCGGGCGGCGGGGTAGCCGCGTTTGGTGAGCTTGGCGGAGTAGCTTTGCTTGCCGGCGGCGAGGTAGGAGGTCTCGGCAGTGGTGATGAAGCGGCCGGTGTCGTCCGGGACTTCGCCCTTGAGGGTGAGGGCGACGCGGTCGGCCTCGGCGGGGCAGGCGGCGCGGGCGATTTCGCGGAAGGCGGCGTAATGGTCGCGGGCGGTGTTGATGGCGACGATGAGCGCGGCTCCGGTGAGTTTCTGCTGGCCCATGCCGGAGGCGCGGTTAGCGAAGGCTCCGGAGGCGGCCTTGGCGAGGGCATCTCCCGTGGTGAATTCTTCCTCATCATAGCCATGGGCTTCCAGGATGGGGCGGATTTCGGTGTCTTCGGAAGCTACCTTGAGGAACTTTTTGGCATCGGTGATGTAGGCTTCGATGATTTTGTCCTGGGCGCTGCGCGGGCGCTTGGAGGATGGCTCGTTGGAATCGAGAGTCGGTGTTGGGATGGTGTCTGGCATGGTAGTTTTCGGATGGACTATCAGGACACTGTTGGGAATCCGGGGGGCTGCCAAGCTGGAAATGCGAATTGGATTGTGACAATCCGCTAGTCGGGGTCTATCGATGAGGTTTGTGAGGCTAATAGGGGGAGGATTCAACCGCGAATGGACGCGAATTTCAAAGAGGGGTTAGTGGGGTTTCTTCTTCCTGCAGGCGATTCAAGGTGCTTTCACAAACTTCGGCTTGTGAGTGGTTGGTTCGCGAGCCCGTTCATTCGCGGTTTCCTGAGGGGGTGGTCCGGCCCTTGTGTCCGGCAGTCCGGGGCGGATTCTTGGCGCGGTGGTGGGGAAGTTTGGAGCTCCCGCGGGCATGTCCTGGGCTCCGGCGGATGAGTTAAGCACTCCGACAGGGAAATCCAGCACTCCGGCGGGGGTGTCGGTGGCTCCGGCGAGTTTGTCAGGTGCTCTGGAACGTGTGTTGAGTGCTCCGGCGGGGAAGTTGAGCGCTCCGGAGGGGGAATTTAGTGCTCCGGTGGGGGAATTAAGCACTCCGGCGGGGAAATCCAGTGCTCCGGCGGAGAAATTTCGCCCTCCGGCGGGGTTATGCAGCGCTCCGGCGGTGGTTTCTGGGGGGGATGGGTTTCCGCGGGGGGGCCTTCATTTGCTTCTATGATGCGATTGTGGTGACCTCCCGCTTGATCCCAGCCCCCATTGATCTTTCTGCCACTTCAAGGTCATGCTCGGATTGCAACCCGATCCAGAATGCCGCAGAAGTTCCGAAAAACTTCGCAAGGCGTAATGCCGTCTCTGCTGATAAACTTCTTCTGCACTTCGTAATCTCAGTAAGTCGCGAAGCCGGAGGTAGAACGAGATACCGATGCCAGACTCAGTCCCATCGGCTTGATGAATTCTTCCAGTAAAATCTCACTTGGATGAATCAATGGTAGGTATTTGGACGTGGGCACGGAATATTTACCTTTGCCCAACGGTGATGTGGTGGCACCAGCGAGATCAAGCTCCGATTCCAGGGAGGACGTTATCGCCGGTTGCCACTCACGCCTTGATCGTGAAAGGGAATCCCGGATGCGGATGGAAGCGGAGACTCGGCGGAATGGGCGGACGCGATTGGTGTTTGATTGTTGATTGATGATTGTTGATTGTTGATTGTTGATTGATGATTGTTGATTGATGATTGTTGATTGTTGATTTTGGATTGGAGATGAAGGGCCGCGGAGGTTTGATACTGATGAACCTGAGCGGGGAAGAAGAGATGCAGGCGATCGTCCGCCCCGGCCCGTATGTCTGCGCGGAGTGGGACCTCGGTGGCATTCCCGCGTGGCTGCTGACAGAACTGTAGCGCGGGGCGACCGGTGATCGCCGTTACGCTGGATGACGATGCCGGTTCGTCGAGGCGAATGATGCTTGCAATTTCGCTGGCGATGAATTCACGGGTGCCGAGTTGGAAGCGGAGTTTGTTGCCGGGTTGTTTGAAGTCTTTCGAAACCAGATAGATCATTCCCTCCAGCGGGTTCAGCTCGCCGGCGAGTTGCACGCGGACGCGGCGGCCGAGGATGACGCCGTAGCGGGTTTCGAAAGCTCGTTTTTTCGTTTCGAGTTCCTGCTGCCATTTCCGGTGCCCGTCTTCGGAGCCGTTTCCTGACAGGTCGAGTTCGCCTTGGTCGAAGTTCATGAACGGGATTTTTCTAATTGGGTATTAAGGGGAATGATGTCTTTGGCCGGATCGACGATGGCATCCGGGCAGGACGGATCCGGGTGGCGGTGGAAACAGAGGTGCAAGCCGTGATAACCGAAGAGCCCGTCGAACTTGAGTGGTCCCCAATGCCAGGCGGTGGCGTATTTCTCGGTGGATGCAGGCTCGGACATGGCGGGGTTCACGGCTTGTTGAAAAGGTGCCGGTTGAAGGTGAGGGAGAAGGCCGCGAGGATGATGAGGACGCCGCTCATGAAAAGCACGATGCGCAGCGAGCTCTGCCGGATAGGAAGTTCACGGCCCATGAAATACTGGGTGTGGGGGAAGCTCCGTCGGGCGTAGTCCTGAAAGGTGATGTTCATTTTCGGGAGGAGGTCGGGCCGGGTGTTAGCGGCGTCGGGCAGGATCCCGCCGAGTGCGGCGGCGGCTTCGGCGGGGCCGCGGTAACCGGCGCGGATCGTGAGCAGGAGGCTGTGGCGGAGTGAATCCTCGTCGACCGGTCGGCCGAGTTTCCCGCTCATGAGGGCGAGGAACGAGGGTGGGTCCTGTTGCCAGAGCGCGGCGTTTTTCTTCGCGACGTTGTAGGTCTTGAGCAGGGTTTTCTCGTCGAAGGCACCGTCGAGTTCCGGGACGTCGCGCAGAGTGCAGACGGCTGCCTGATAAGCCCAGCGGGACGGCATGAAGCGGGACGGCCACGGCGCGGTGGCGGATTCGTATTCCGCGGTTTCCACCGGGATCCTGAACGGCCAGTGGAGGTGGGCGACGGACTTGAAATGGAACGGATCCGCACCGCAGAGGATGAGCTGGGGGACTAACAAGAGCGGGACGGAGGCGAGGGCGACACGCTCGTTCATGCGGGGCATCGACGAGACGAGCAGGCCGAGCGAGGCGGAGCACCAGGCGGTGAGGGTGAGCACCACCCACAGCCCGAACCAGGCGACGGGCAGCTGGATGAGCCCGAAGATGCAGACGGTGACGAGCGCGGTCTGGAAGGCGAGGCTGAGGGCGAGCCACGGGATTTTTCCTAGCAGCCAGATGACGGGGGAAATGCCTAGCAGCCGCTCACGCAGGCGGAAGGCGTTGTCCTTCACGACTTCCTGGACTGAGGCGGAGAGGGCGAGGAAGGAAACGAGGACGACGGCGAGGAAGAGGCTGGCGGGGAGGTTCTGGTTGTTTGCGTAGGAATAGGACTCGCCGATGCGGGTGCTGCGGCCGACCCAGCCGATGATGAGGGCGAGCAGGACGGAGAACGAGGTGGAGGCGAGGAAGGACCGCCATTCCTTGAGCTTGCGCTTGAACTCGCGGTGAGTGATGAGCGCGAGATTGCGCAGCGGGGTGCGCCGGGCGTCGGCCTGGCGGGTGGTCTCGGGAAACTCTCCGGTGACAAGTGGCGGGGCGTAGCGCCCGCGGATGTGGGAGAACCGCATTTTCCAGAAGTCCGGATCATAGACGCGGCGGGCGGTGCCGCCGTCGAGAGTGGTACGCTTGCCGCCGAGGGTTTCGAGGATGGATTCAGGGCCGGACTGGCGGTGGGCGCTGTGCTGTTGGAAAAACCGGATGGCTTCGGACGGCGGGCCGAAAAACGCGAGTCGCCCGCCGACGTCGAGGATGATGACCTTGTCGAACAGATCGAAGACTTCCTGCGAGGGTTGGTGGATGACGGCGAGGGCGAGGATGTTCTCATCGGCGCGGGCGCGGAGCAGGCGCATGATCTCGGTGGCGTCGGCGCTGGAGAGGCCGGAGGTGGGCTCGTCCAGCAGAAGGCCGTCGGGCGTGGCGGTGAGTTCGAGGCCGATGTTGAGGCGCTTGCGCTGGCCGCCGCTGAGGACCTTGTCGACGATGCTGCCGACGCGCAGGTCCTTTTTTTCTGCCAGGCCGATGGATTGGAGGATGGGGAGGAGCTCCGCGTCCGTGGCGCTGGAAAACGGCCTGCCGCGAAGGGCGGCGGCGTAGCGCAGGTTTTCCATGACGGTGAGCTCGGGGAAGACGATGTCGTCCTGCGGGACCAGCGCGAAGGACGGCCGGCGGTTGTGGGAGGAGGTGAAGCGGATTTTTCCGCGAGTGGCCGAAATTTCCCCGGCGAGCAGGCTCATGAGGGTGGATTTACCACAGCCGCTGGGGCCCATGACGGCGACGAGGTCGCCGGACTGGAGGGCGAGCGTGAGCCCGTCAATACCGGTGGAGCCGTCGGGGAAGACGAGCGTGATGTCGTCGAGCTGGATGGTCCAGCGGTGCTTGGTGTCCGGGGAGCGCGATTGCTGGAGCAGCTTGGCGAGCGGGACCGTGACATCGCCGATCGCAAGCCGGTCACCGGGCAGAAGCGGGACGGGGGAATCGACGGGCTGGCCGTTGAGGAGGATGGGATTTCCGGAAGCTGTTGGAGTCAACACGCTGCCGCTGTGGTTTTCGATGCGGGCGACAGAGCCTTCGGGGCTGGCGTTGAGGATGATTTGCTGCTCATGGAGATGCAGACAGGAGAAACCCGTTTCGCCCGCGCTGTTGCGGAAGAACCGGGCGGTGGCGATGCCCAGCAGGTGGCTGCCAACGGTGATCTGATCGGACGGCTTGAGCCACAGCGTCTGGGCGGGCGGCCACGGTGTCTTGTTGACGGAGATCGTGGTGGAGGTGGCGCTGTGCCTGGCGAAATAGTGCCCCTCGTGGTGGAGCAGGCGCAGCAGTCCGGCCGGAAGATGGATGAGGCCGATCTGATGGGTGGCACACGGCCATGGTGCGAAATCGAGGATCGCCGGGTGGTCGCTCTCATCCAGGAAGGCGCGGGTGCTCGCCAGGATGTCGGCGCACCATGGCCAGGAGTCGATTTCCGCGAGGGCGGCGGAATGGTGGGCGGGTGAAAGTTTGAGAACCGCCTCGCGCAGCGTGATGAACAGATAGGCCCGCTGGGCGGGTTGTTCCGGCGGATCGACGCGGTCGGGCGGAGTTGCCTCGGTTAGGAAAACGCGGATGAGAAGTCGGGTCCGCTCCGGTGGCAGGAAGACGCCGATGCTATCCTCCACATAGCGGGTGAAGACGCCTAGCATCTCCGCATCGCCCCGGGCCAGATAGATAAAAGCGGAAAGGCAGGCCTCGAGGACGGGATCCTCCAGGCCTGCCTTGGCCGCCCGCCCGATGGCGGTGGATTTACTGATAGGCATACTGAACGACGTAGTGGGCGCCGTTGCGGGTGCTGTTATACATCGTGATCTTGATGAAATAGGTGCCGGACCAGCGTGGAGTGATGTCGGCGACGGCGAGCACCTGGGCGTCCTTGTCGGAGTCGATGAGGTTGCCGTTTTCATCGTAGACCGCGATGTCCACGTCGTAGGCGTCCTCACAGCCTGCGGCGGCGATCTTGTAGTTGTTTCCGGCGAGCAGCGTGGTGCTGATGATGGTGGAGCGGCCCTTGCTCAGAAGTCCGACGCTGAAGCAGTCGCGGACATCCCAGCCGCGATTCTGGAGGGCGCGGAACAAGACGGCGGAATTCCCGCGGGCACCGGCGAAGGAGGCGGTGGCGGTGGTGGGGAACAGGGCCATCCACAAGGCGAGCGCGAGGGCGACCGGAGCTTTTAAAATGGAGAGTGATGTTGTTTTCATGAATCGCTGGGTGTGAGGGTTATTTGAGGGACACCATGGCCTTGTCGGTGATTTCGGAGATGGTTTTGACGGCGGCCTCCGTGACGGCTGCATCCTTGTCCACCGTGACAAGTGGTTGGAGTTGGGTGAACGCAGCGATCAGGGATTTGACGGAGTCTTCCTGTTTGGTAGCTTCGGGAAGCGCGTTGAGTTTCCCGAGCAGGGTTTTGACGATGTCTCCCTGACGGAGTGCCTTGCCACCGGATTCGGAATAACCGGCGGCGACCTGGTTGGCGAAAATGGAGATGCCGGTGAGCCAGCCCGAGGCGCTGGCGATGGCGAGCGAGTCCTCATCCTCGATCTCCTTGAGCGCGGACTGGGCGGCGAGGAAAACCCCGTCTAGCAGCGGATAGGCATCCGCCCATTGGCCGGCGGCGGCGAGTTCAGAAATCGTTTTGCCCTTGGCGAGCACTTCCTCGCTGGCGCCGAGCTTCTTGGCGGAGTCGAGGATGCGGGCGCTGCATTTTTCCAACAGGTCGGAGTTTTTCGCCTGCAGGGCGAGGAAGGCGTAGGCGGTGCTTTGTCCGAGGATGACGGCGGCCCGGGTGGTGTCCATGTCCTTGACCGGAGTCATCGCCTTGGCGGCGGTATCCGCGGCGGCGGCCCAGTCAGTGTCCTTGGCATCCTTGAGGGTGGTGAGGATCTCGCCGGGCGAGGGGATGATCAGGGTGGAATCCTTCATCTCTTCCAGGCTGAGCTTGGCCGCCGGTGGCTTGGCGGTTTCCTGGGCGAAAAGGGCGGATGAACCAATGGCGGCGGCGAGCAGGGTGGCAAGACCCTGGTGGTGTTTTAATTTCATGGATGGATCGGGGAGGTGGCTTGCGGTAAAAAATCGCAAGGGCACAGACTGGCTAACACCGGGACCACGGCAAGCCAAAAGATGGGCCGCGCGACAAACAGTCACCGCTCCGCCGCCGGGTGTGATTCCGATCCGGTCAGGCTTCCGCCGCCTGTTTCGCGATTTCCGCGAAGGCGGCCTTGATCTGGTCTTCCGTGGATTTCCCCTCGATGCTGATGGCTCCCTGATAGCCGGCTTCCCTCAGCACGCGGAAAAAGGGGCGGAAATCGTCACCATGGACGCCGGGAACGGTGCGGCCTTCTTTTTCCGCGATTTCGACATGGACGATGACGTCCATTGCCGCCTTGAGGTCGGCCGGGGTGTCGCCCATGACGGCCATGTGATAGAGATCCGCCAGCAGCCGGATGCTCGGGTGGCCGGTGGCACGGATGAGCGCGGCTCCCTCAGCAATGCGGTTTATGTAATTGCACTCCTTGGCCTGGAGTTGCTCGACGGCGACGATGACGCCGTGGGCCTGGGCGAGCGGGCCGAGGCGTTTGAGCAGGGCGACGAATTGTTCGTCCGCCTTTTCCTTGGGCCAGCCGTCGGGCAGTTTGCGCGAGTTGCCGCTGCCGAAGACGATGAATTTTCCACCGGCTTTTTTCAGGCGGCGGAAGGCTGTGTCCGCCCACTCGCAGATCGGGTCGTGATTCGCCTCGGGGCCGGTGCAGTGAAGGTTCGCGGGGCGGATGAAGCCGTTGCAGGCGAGGATCGGGAGCGGGCTGGCGGCGAGTTTCGCGAGGTTTTTTTCGAACTCCTCCTCGGGCTTGTCCGGGACGAGAAAGTTACCCACGCTCTCGGTGAGGAATTCCGCGCCGTCGGCTTTAAGCGCAGCCGCCTTGTCGAGCGGGGCGGCGATGCCCATGGAGGAGAAGAGTTTTTTCGCGGGTAAGTCGGTGGCGGCCGTCAGGCGGGGAGCGAGGGCGGTCGCACAGAGCGTGAGTGATCCGGTGCGGAGGAAATTTCGGCGGGTTTGCATGGCTGGGTTGGATCAGAGATGGAAGACCTTGCCGCCGGCCATGACTTCCTGGGTTTTCTCGTCGAAGGTGACGCGCTCGCCGGTGCGGGCGGCGGCATTGGCCATGATGGTGGCGATCGAGTGCTGATAGCCGGCTTCGACCGGGGCGTGCGGTTGCTTGCGTGAGCGCAGGCATTCCAGCCAGTTCTTCACGTGGGCGGTGGTCAGGTCGTCGGCACCGGTGTTCGCAGCGGTGACGGGGGCGGTGGCACCTTCTAGGCTGAAATCGGGAAGCAGGTTGGGCTCCATTTTCATGTCGGCGGCGCTTTTCTTGTCGAGTCCGCCGTTGGAGGTGACTTTGCCGATGGCGAGGTTGAGTTCCCCGCCATTGGAATAATAGATTTCCTTGGTGCCGCCGGCGGAGTTGCTGAAGCGGGAGCCGTAGGTCACTTGGAAGCCCTTGGACGGGTCGTCGAGCGGGCCGTAGTCGAAGACGGCGGTGAGCGTGTCGAAGTTGGTGCGACCGTCCTGCCACTGGTAGATTCCGCCGTTCGCGGCGACCGAGCGGGGGTGGGGAAGACCGGTGAACCAGTGGATGGTGTCGATCTGATGGCACATCCACTGTCCGGGGATCCCGGACGAGTAGGGCCAGAAGAGGCGGTATTCGAGATAGGCGCGCGGATTCCATTTTGCCTCCGGGCGATTGAGGAGGAAGCGTTTCCAATCGGTGTCCTGCTCCTGGATTGAGGCGACCAAGGCGGCCCGGCGCCAGCGGCCGGGTTGGTTGACGTTCCATGTCATTTCCGCCGCGACGATGGGGCCGAATTGGCCGCTTTTCAGATATTCGAGGGCGGCGTGGTAGGTCGGGCCTGAGCGGCGCTGCGAGCCGATTTGCACGATACGGTCGGAGGCCTTCACGGCTTTGAGGGCAGCGCGGGCGTCCTGCATAGTCTCGGCGAAGGGTTTCTCACAATAGACGTCGCATCCCGCTTCGATGGCCTCGATGGTATGAAGTGCGTGCTGGAAATCCGCGGTGGAGATGATGACGGCGTCGAGTTTCGCCTTTTCATACATTTCCTCGTTGTTGCGGTAGGTCTCGATGTCCTGGTCGAAGTTTTTCTTAAAAAAGGCCTTCGCTTCCTCGCGGCGGACGCTCCAGATGTCCGAAACCCCGACGATGTCACAATTGAACTCCGCGGCGACGGCTTTGTATGCGGGTAGTAGGGCGCTTCTCAGTCGATCTGAAAAGCCGACGATGCCGATGCGAATGCGGTCGTTCGCGCCGACGGTCCGGCCTTGGGCGCGAGCGGTTTGGAAAGTTTGGGAGGCGAGCAGGCCGAGGGTGCTCAAGGAGCCGGTGCGCAGGATTTCACGACGATTCATAATGGGATGTGTTGGAGGATTGGATTTTTGAAACTGTTGAGTTCGCAGGAGATCATGGCGGGGTCCCGCACGCCGTCGAGCAAACATAAGAATGGGAAGCGGCTTCTTGAAACGCTCGTGGATTAATGCTTTTTTCAGGTCGACCCGTAACCCGTTTGAGTAACCTGCAGCCCGCAGACCCGCTTGTGCGAAACTTTGAATTTCCCCCGATTCCCTGAAAAATCCCGAAATCGGCGACTTTGGGCTTGCAAGCTCCCGCTCATCCCGTAACACCTGCGCCCCGAATTATGGCTAAGAAAAGTTGGATCGCACGCAATGCGCGTAAAAAAATAACTGTCGAGAAATACGCTGAACTCCGTCTCAAGCTGAAGGCTGAGAAGGACTACGTCGGCCTTTCCATGCTCCCGCGTGATGCGAGCCCGACCCGTTTGGTCAACCGCTGCGAGATCACCGGCCGCCGTCGTGCTTTCTTGCGCCGCTTCCGCCTCTCCCGGATTACCTTCCGCGAGCTTGCTTCCGCCGGGATGCTTCCGGGCGTGACCAAGTCGAGCTGGTAAACTGGCACGACTTACGCTTTATTGACGTGGGACGGAAATTACCCGTTCCCACGTTTTTCCTATGCCTATCTACGAATACGTTTCTGAAGCCTCGGATGACCCGGAGCATAGTTGCCGCGTCTGTGCCCGAGGATTCGAGCTCAGACGCCCAATTGACCGGGCCCCCCTGATGGTCTGCCCGCTCTGCAAGAATCCAGTGAAAAAAGTGATCTCTCGGATTAACACGCCGACGATCACTAAACCGCTCTCCGTGAGCGATGCCAAGAAAGCTGGATTCACCATCCTCCAGCGGCGCGACCAGGGCGTTTACGAAAAACTCTGATCCCCCCTGATGATGATTTTGCATATCGGTCTGGATCTCCTCGCATCCGTTTCGCCCACTCCGCCGACGGAGTTTCCTTCCCTCGGGAAGTCAATTCTCTACCTTGCTGGAATCGGATTTTTCCTGTTCCTCAATGCCTTCTTCGTCGCTTCCGAGTTCGCGATCGTCAAGGTCCGCCCTAGCCAGTTGGAAGCTGAGGGATCGGCGAATCCGGCTAAACTCAAGACTGCGCTGCATGTCGTCAACCACCTGGACGGCTACCTTTCTGCCAACCAACTCGGTATCACCATTGCTTCGCTGGCCCTTGGCTTTCTCGGCGAGCCCTTCGTCGAGGCACTGGTCGCCCCGTTGCTGCTGATGACCGGGATCTCGGTCTGGTGGGTGAAGTTCATCTCGTTCGCGCTGGCGATCATTTCATTCACCTTCCTGCATGTGGTCATCGGCGAGCTGATGCCCAAGTCGATTGCCATCCGTTATTCGGTCGCGACGACGATGGCGCTTTCCGGTCCGCTACATGCATTCTATCGGACGGCGCATTGGGCGATCATCGTGCTCAACGGCACGGCGAACAAGCTGCTCAAGATCTTTTTCAACATCGACCCAGTCAGCGAGAGCGAGCACAGCCACTCCGCTGCGGAACTGGCATTGCTGGTGACCCAGAGCGGGAAAACCCAGGAAGTCACGGAAACCGAGCGGGAAATCCTGATCAACGCCCTCGGTCTCAACGAACTGTGGGTGCGCGACGTGATGACGCCGCGCAACAAGGTGGTCATTCTCGACGCGGACCAGCCGTTTGAAAAAGTGCTGGAAATCGCGATGCGCAGCAAGCACACGCGCTTCCCACTGGTGAAAGGGCATCTCGACCACGCCATCGGGCTCATCCACATCAAGGATTTGTTCAAGCTGATCAACGATCCCGACCCGGACCTGATGCGGATCAAGCGCGAATTGAAAATCGTGCCGGATACCATGCCGTTGGACACGCTGCTGCAGTTTTTCCTCCGTGAGCACGCCCACTTGGCGATGGCGGTCGATGAGTTCGGTACGCCCGTCGGGATCGTTTTCCTCGACAACGTGATGGAGGAGCTCGTCGGCGACATTCAGGACGAGTTCGACAACGAGCGCACGTCGATCACCCGCATCAACGAGGAGGAATTCGTCATCGAGGGTTCGATGACCCTCAACGACTTGGCTGGACACGTGCCCGAACTTTTTCTTGAAAGCGGGGAAGTCACCACTATTGGCGGCTATCTGACCCAGCAGCTCCAGCGGTTCCCGGAAGTCGGGGAAACGGTCGAAGTCCTCGGCTACGAAGCGAAGGTCACCAGCACCGACGGCCGCCGCGTGGGGCAGGTTTATTTCCGAAAACTGCCGGATCCGGCGGAGGAAGAGGAGAAAAAGGGCTGGTCCACGGCGGACGTGGATTGATTTGAATCCTACGAAAACGGGCGAAATTTTTTCAACCGTTGCCGGATCATCCGACATTTAAGTGTCAGAATGAGAACGATCAAAACCCAACTACCCGCCAGATCCACCGCCTTGGGATTCACCTTGGTCGAGTTGCTAGTCGTAATTGCCATCGTGGCGGTGCTCGCCGTGCTGGGGTTTCTCGGATTCGCACGATTTGGGGAAAAAGGCAAAAAGATTCAGGCAATGGCGCAGTTTCGGGATTTCCAACTGGGGTTGGCGCTGTTCGAGGTGGATTACCAGAAGCCGCCGATCCCGGATTCCAAGCAGTGGGACGGCTACGACACGATTTATGGAAATCCCAATCCGCTCTACCACAATGGGTTTCTGATCGCGACTCTGGTTGGTGAGAGCAAGGAGTTCGCCTACGCTGGCGAGACCTTCCGGGTGGATGACGTGAACCGCCTCAAGCAGTCTTACGTGCAGTTTCCCTTCAAGGCCGATAAAAAGGGTGGGGTGGGCAAGGATGGAATTCTCTACGATCCTTGGGGCCGAGAAGTCATCGTGGCGGTGAATGGTTTCCAAGGCAGGAACCTCGACCTGGTAGATTTCCGGGAGGGGAAAAGTGATCGCCGCCTGCACACGTGGAAACTTGCGGAATACACCGACACCAAGCCGAAGGATCAAGCCTACGTATTCTGGTCCTACGGCAAGGACGGGAAAAAGGGACGGAGCGCCGCCAGTCCGGGAGCCGTCGTTCCCTACGCGGGTTCGGACGACGTGGTTTCCTGGTGACCGGGAGCATCCGTGGCAGACGGATGTGGGTTGCCGGGCGGCGAATCCACTGCCAAGGTGCCGCCGCGCATGGCCCGTCAATACACCCTTCACCGCCCGCAAGCCGCTGCGGCGTCCGGCATCGACTATGTGGCGGCGCTGAATGCGGAGCAATACGAGGCGGTTTCCTCGCCACCGGGAAAAGCGCTGGTGATCGCGGGGGCCGGTTCCGGAAAAACCCGCACGCTCACCTACCGGGTGGCTTGGCTGCTGGATCACGGGATCGACTCGAAGCAAATCCTGCTGCTCACCTTCACCAACAAAGCCGCGCGGGAAATGATCGAGCGCGTCCGCGAATTGGTGCCGCATGACACGTCCGACTTGTGGGCGGGGACCTTCCACTCGATCGGCAGCCGGATCCTGCGCCGCCACGCCGAGGATCTCGGATACAACCGGTCGTTCTCGATCCTCGATCGCGACGATCAAAAATCGTTGCTCACCTCGGTCATCGCGAACTGCGACATCGACACCAAACTGCGGCGGTTTCCGAAGGCGGACGTGCTGGCGTCGATGTTCAGCCTGGTCGAAAACACCGGGGCGACGCTGGAGGAGGTCATCGCTGCCAGATACGACCATTTTTACGACTGGTCGGAGAAAATCGAACTCGTCCGCACCGGCTACATCGCGAAAAAGCTGGCGACGAACTCGATGGATTTTGACGACCTGCTAGTGATGACCGTGCGTCTTTTCGAGGAGCACCCCGACGTGCTGGAACTCTATCAAATGAAGTTCAAACACGTGCTCGTGGACGAATACCAGGACACGAACTCGGTGCAGGGCCGCATGATCGATCTGCTCGTCGGCAAGTCCAACAGCCTGATGGCCGTGGGCGACGACGCGCAGTCGATCTACTCGTGGCGCGGTGCGGACATGGAGCACATCCTCGGATTTCCCGTGCGTTACGCCGGTTCCAAGGTGTTTACCATCGAGACGAACTACCGCAGCGTGCCGGAAATCCTCGATCTATCCAACGCGGCGATCCGGGCGAACTCCGGACGATTTGAAAAAGACCTGCGCTCGTCACGGGAAGCCGCGGGGGCCAGACCTGCGCTTGTCGCACTGGACGATCCGCGCAGCCAGGCGGCGTTTGTTGCGCAGCGGATGCTGGAATTGCGGGACGAGGGGATTCCGCTGGAGCAGATGGCGGTGCTCTATCGCGCGCACTTCCAGAGCCTGGAAATCCAGATGGAACTCACGGTGCGCGGCATCCCGTTCGCGATCACCAGCGGTCTTAGGTTTTTCGAGCAGGCGCACATCAAGGACATCGCCGCGTTCATGCGCTTCGTGGTGAACCGCCGCGACGAGGTGAGTTTCATGCGGATGGTCAACCTGCTGCCCGGCTGCGGACCGGTCGCGGCTCAGAAGTTGTGGAACGAGTGGCTGAAAAGCGGATGGGCGACGAAGGAGGAGCTGCCGGCGAAGTGGTCGGAGCTGTTTCTGAAATTCAAGATCCCTAAAAAGGCGGAGAAGCACTGGGAGCAACTCTGTTATGTGTTGGACGAACTCACGCCGAATGGGGAGTTCGCCAGGCCGTCCGACATGATTTTCAGCATTCTGGAGGGTGTTTATGACGAGTATCTGCAGGCGAGTTTCGAAAACTTCGAGAACCGCCGGGCCGACATCGAGCAGCTCTCGCAATACGGCGGCAGCTTCGACGATATCCTGGAGTTCCTCGCGCAGCTCTCGCTGATGAGTTCGGTGGATGGCGAGCCGACCGGCGACAAGAGCGAGATCGACGAGGAAAAAGTCACCCTCTCCTCCATCCATCAAGCCAAGGGCCTTGAGTGGAAGGTGGTCTTCCTGATCTGGCTGGTAGACGGCCAGTTTCCTAACGGTCGTATCCTCGAAGCGGACGACCAGCCGATGCTCGAGGAGGAGCGGCGCCTGTTCTACGTCGCCCTCACCCGGGCCAAAGACGATCTCTACCTCACCTTCCCGATGATGAACCCGAAATCCTACAGCGGCGATGTCATCTGCCGGCCGTCGAGATTTCTCGAAGATTTCCCGGCGGAGCTCGTCGAGGAATGGCAGGTGGGTGAGGCAGACGCTTGGAATGACGACGAGCCGTTTTAGCAAGCAAAGTGAACACTGGAAGAGGTGTCCATTGCGTCTTTGAATGGATGGAATTTCCACTTGATTAGGATTTATTTATAAATCGCACTCCAACCCAGTCCGCTGAAACTAAAATTAATCTTGGTTTAAGTCGCTTGAAATCAGGCGATTGATTCCAAGTTGGAAATTGAAAGACGTGAAATCCTTCAGATTTCTTGAAGTCACGGCGAGGGCTGGGTAGTTTCCCGCATCCCCCCATGAAAACTACGAAACTACTGATTTGTGCAGTAGCCGTCTCGACTGCCTTTGCGGCGGTGAGCGCTCAAGGACAGAGCTTGACGGCAACATTAAACGGAATCAATCCGGGTCTGACCTATAATGCTACTTGGCGAGATTCGGATAACCAAGTGATCGGCTTCCCCTATCCCGCTGGAGTGATGAATTTCACCGATGTCGGAACCCAAACTGATTTCGCGGCGTTCTGCGTGGAGCCGCTGCAGGACATCTCCTACAACCAGACGCTTGTTTACGAAATTCAGAGTCCGCTTTCGCTGGCGAACTCGGACATCATCGCCCGCCTCGTCGGAGCTTATCTTTCGTCGCCCCCTTCGGATCAGACCGCAGCCGCCGTGCAGTGGGCGATCTGGGAAGTGACCACCGAGACCACATCAGTCGAATCATTGCTCAACGGCAGTGTCAGGATCATCGAGCCCGCCGGTGAAGCTACCGCTGATTTGGCGAACCATTATCTGGCGAACGTGATGAATTATTCTCCAGTCGCTCTCACCTATCTATCCAACTCAACCTATCAGGACGTGGTGACCTGGAATGTGGTGCCGGAACCGGCGACCGCAGGACTGGCCGCGCTTTCCGGTCTTGTTTTGCTGCGCCGCCGCAGGGCTTGAGCCATCGCGGCTGACCGCGGAAACGCGGCGTGAAATTTTCATGGAAGTGGAAAGGAAAAGCGCGCGTTGGATATCCCCCCGGATCTCACAACGCGCGCTTTTTTCTCAACCACTCGCTCGGGCCGTGTTCGGTTAATTTCCCCCCGGAATTCAATTCGAACAAGTGACCCAGCGTTCTGAGGCTGGAGTTTTGAGGAGGCGGACCTCGCTCAGAACGAATTCAAATTACCTGAAATTCAGGAAAACGAAAGGAATTTGAAGTCCCGATTCCGGCCAATTGGTCTCAAAATCGGACATCGCGTAAGGGGCGGAGGGTTGCGACAAATCTATTTCGGGCAGAGAAGCAATCGTGTGGCTCATCGCAATCGGGTTGCAGGTGAACTCCACTGCCTTTGTCTTGAAAAAGAAGGATTCCCTATTCAAAAACAAAAAATCTTTCTCGCGCTTGGCAGCGAGCTTTCACTAGCCTGCAAGCGGAAGCAAGATGACTGCTTCATTCCGTGCCTTGACGGCTTTGCACAGATTTTCATCAATCCGATCTTAAATGCGACCGATCCTCCTCCTCCCCAGTATGGTCCTGTTCAGCTCATGCATTCTCGGCCCGGAACCGGGATCGCCCGACGTGAAAATCCCCGCTTCCTTCCGTGGTGACACTCCGCCTCATGGCACTTCTTTTGGCGACAAGTCCTGGCGGAAGGTCTTCTCCGACTCGACCCTGAAGAATTTAATCGACCGGGCGCTCAGGAATAATCCGGACCTGGTCGCCGCCAGCTACCGCATCGAAGAGGCCCGCGCCCGTGCCGGGACCGCCCGTGCCAGCTGGTTTCCCACGCTCGACGGCAGCTCTTCCGCGGCGGCGAGCGGACGATCAAGAAACACTGCCGGCTCCACTTCCGGCGGCGACCGGACTTCCGAATCCTACGATTTGACTGGATTGCTCAGTTGGGAACTGGACCTCTGGGGCGGCATCGCCCGCGACAATCAGGCTGCCCGCGCCCGATTCCTGCAGTCCGAATACCAGCGCGACGCCGTCCAGACCTCGCTGATCGCCGCTGTCGCCATCGCTTACATCGACCTCCAGAACCTCGACGAACGTCTCGCCATCTCCCGGCGCACGGTGGAAAGCCGCAGAGGTTCGCTTGATCTCGTGACCGCCCGTCGGGACGGTGGAGTCAGCTCGGATCTCGAAGTAGGCCAAGCTGCGGCTTTGCTCTCGCAGGCACAAATCCTGATCCCTGCAACCGAGCGGGCCATTTCCGAAAAGGAAAATGAGCTCAAGGCCCTCCTGGGTGAATATCCGGGCAATATCATCCGTGGTGGTTCCCTTGACCAACTCGACGCGGCCTTCCGCATTTCCGCCGGTCTTCCTTCCTCGCTCATGGCCCGCCGCCCGGACATCGCCGCCGCAGACCAATCCTTCCAAGCCGCCACCGCGGACATCGGCGTGGCCGAGGCCCTGCGCTTTCCCCGCCTGATTCTCACCGGGCAGGGTGGCTTGATCAGCGGAGACCTTGGCAAACTTCTCGAAGGCGGAGCAGCCGCCTACTCCGTCGGGCCGCAGCTCGCCGGCCCCATTTTCGACGCTGGCCGTGCCGGTTTCCGGGTGAAAGCCGCCCAAGCGAATGCCAAGATCGCCCTCACTTCCTACGAGAAGGCCGTGCAGCAAGCATTCCGTGAAATTGCGGATTCGCTCGTCGCCTACCAGAAAACCGGCGAGATCATCGCCGAGGGCACCCGGCTGGTGAACTCTCAGATAAGCGTTTCCTCCATCGCACTGGACCGCTTCCAAGGCGGTGCCTCCAGTTATCTCGAAGTGCTCGACGCCGAGCGCGAACTCTTCAGCGGCGAGCTCGACCTCGCCGATTCCCGCAGTAACCGCCTCCGCGCTGTCGTGCAGGCCTACCGCGCGCTCGGCGGCGGATGGAAATAGGTCTCCGCCCTTCAAATTTTCCCTCATGTCACTTCCCATTCTTTACATCAAACCCGGTTGCCCTTGGTGCGACGAAGCTGTCGATTTCCTCGAACGCAGAAACATCGAGGTCCGGACACGCGTCGTCTCCGGCGACCGCGAGGCGATGCAGGAAATGGTCGCACTTTCCGGCCAGACGAAGGCTCCCACGATGGACTGGCACGGCGATGTTCTCGCAGATTTCGGCCTCGACGAGCTGGTCCCCTTCCTGAAAAAGCACGGAGCCTTGTGATCCGGGCCGTAGGGCTCTGGAAAAAATCCTGGGAAGACGACAGATTTCCCAGGCCCCCGGAGTCTATTGTGCGATCATCCCGCAATATCCGTCCCCTTTCACGCCATGAGTCTTCAACTACCCGGAACCAACCGCCGCGGATTTCTACGCGGACTTGGCGCGTTCGTCGCGCTGCCAGCCATGGAATCCTTTCGCCCGCTCATGGCGGCCGGATTGGAAAAAGCCATCGGCACCACCGCCAGCGGCGCACCACTGCGGATGGCTTACCTCTACATTCCCAACGGGGTGAATCTGGAGCACTGGCGGGCCAAAGGGACGACCGGCAGCTACAAACTCGGCGAGACGTTCAAGTCCATGGAGCCGCTGCGACAGGACTTCCAGATCTTTACCGGTTTCGAACAACAAAACGCCCGCGGCGGTGCCGATGGAGCCGGGGACCACGCCCGTGGAGTCGCCACCTTTCTCACCTCGGCGAGGGCCCGCAAGACGTCCGGATCGGACATTGAGCTCGGCATCTCTGCTGACCAAGTGGCAGCTCTCGCCGCGCAGTCACTTACCCGGATGCCGTCCCTTGAACTCGGCACCGACAAGGTGCGTGTCTCGGGCAACTGTGATTCCGGCTATTCCTGTGCTTATCAGTTCAATCTCTCCTGGCGCTCGGAAACCCAGCCAATGCCGCCGGAATCCAATCCCCGCGCGGTTTTCGAACGTCTTTTCGGTGCGGGTGATTCCAAAGAACGCGCCGCCAGCCTCGGCCAACGCTATGCCTCAAAAAAATCCGTGCTCGATTTCGTCGAGGCGGACGCGAAGGCGCTCCAAAAATACCTGGGCCGCAGCGACCGCCATAAACTCGACGAATACCTGACCGGCGTCCGAGAAATCGAGCGCCAGATCGAAAAAGCCGAGTCCATGGGCCTGCCCCGGGATCCCGGCGTCCCGGCTCCGGATGGCAGCCCGGAATCCTTCAAGGAGCACCTCCGCCTGATGATGGACATGATGGTGCTCGCCTTCAAAACCGACTCCACCCGCATTTCCAGTTTCCTGATGGCCCACGACGGCAGCACCCGGAACTTCCAGGAAATCGGCGTCTCGGACGGCCACCACAACATTTCCCACCACCAGGGGCGTAAGGAGAATCTCGAAAAACTCGCGAAAATCGACCAGTTCTACATGGACCAGTTCGCCTATTTCCTCGACCGGCTCAAAAACACGCCTGACGTCGATGGCAAGTCGCTGCTTCACAACTCGATGATCGTTTACGGCGGCTGCATCTCCGACGGAGACCGCCACAACCACGACGATCTTCCCATCGTCGTCGCGGGAAATGCCGGCGGAGCCTTCAGTCCCGGCCGCCACGTGGAGCTCGGCGAGGATGTCCCGCTCTCCAACCTCTACCTCCGCATGCTGGAGGAATTCGGCGTGAAGGAAAAACGCTTCGGCGACTCGACCGGCTCCCTGCGGAAGATCTAGCCGAATTTCCTCAAGACTGCAGGAGTTCGCGCTTTAGAGGCTGTCGGGAAACTCCCTCCTTGCGGCTTTTGTTAGGAGATCCAGACTCGCGGCATGGCCCAATACATCGAAGGAATCGACCGTTACCAGCCGATGCTGTTGCCCGCCGCAGTCGATGACTACATCTCACCCGCCAGCCCGGTCCGTGCCATCGATGCCTTCGTCGACAGCCTGGATCTTCCCGCGCTGGGCTTCAAAACCCGCGACGACTTCTCCGA